>UQUQ01000021.1 GCA_900544265.1 uncultured Alistipes sp. | reverse complement strand
CGTCTTCATGGCCGGGTGCGACATCCTCGACGAAGGGCTCGTCGCCTACTCCTACGGCGCATAGCGCGGCCGGGCGGAGCGCGCTCCGCAACACCCCGCAACGGGACGCCGCCCGCACGGCGCACGGGCCGCGGCGGCCGGGCCGGAATCACCGGTCCGCCGCCCGCGGGCGGCTCCGCAGACAACCTCAAGACACAAACCATGGACAGACAACAGAAAACCAAAACCGCCGTCGCCGTGGGCAACCGCACGTCCGACCCCTACGTGGTGCTCGGTGCCGGGCGCGTCGAGAGCGACCGCTTCTGGCGCTGGGGCGACGACAACCTCTTTCCCGAGGCGCTGGCCCTGATGGCCCGCCGCTCGACCACGCACCGCCGCATCATCAACGACAAGGCCGACTACATCTCGGGCAAGGGCTTCGTCTGCGACGAGGCCCGCCTGCCGCGCCTGGCGGAGTTCGTCCGCCGCGCCAACGGCGACGGCGAGAGCCTCCGGCAGGTGCTCAACAAGGTGGCCTTCGACAAGGCACTCTTCGGCAACGCCTTCCTCGAGGTGGTGACCGACCCGCACCACACGTTCCTCTCGCTCTACCACCAGGACGCCTCCCGCTGCCGCGTGGCCCGCGACTCGGAGCACGTGCTCCTGCACCACGACTGGCGGGCCTTCCGCCCGCAGCAGGCGCGGCAGCTGCCCCTCTACCCCCGTTTCGAGGAGCAGGAGGACGGCACGCTGCGCGCGCTGATCCACTACAAGGACTACGAACCCACGTTCACCCATTACGGCGTGCCGCCCTACATCGCGGGGTTCAACGTCTCGGCCATCGCCTACAAGACCGACCGCTGGAACATCTCGCGCCTGGACAACTCGTTCCAGCTCTCGGGCGTGATGATGCTCGACGCGGCGGTCGACAGCGACGCCGAGGCCGAACGCATCGTGCGGCTCGCCGAGCAGAAGTTCGCCGGGAACCCCGGGCAGGTGATGTTCATGATCCGCGACGGCGAGGGCGACGACGACAACTCGCGCTTCATCCCCATCACGTCGCAGAACGAGGGCGACTGGCAGGCGCTGCACGAGCAGGCCGTGGGCGACATCGTCGTGGCGCACTCGTGGTTCCGCTCGCTGAGCGGGCTCGACTACGCCGCGGGATTCAGCGCCGAGCGCATCCTGCACGAATACGAGGTGGCGCTCAACACGGTCATCCTCGCCGAGCAGGCCGAGCTCATGGAGCCCGTCCGCGAGGTCATCGCGCTCGCAACGGGGCTCGACACCTCGTCGCTGCAGATCGTCAACCGCCCGCCGACCCGCTCGAAACCCATCTACATGAAGGTCTGGGAGGCCCGCAAGGCCGACGGGCTCGACTACGACCCGGAAGATCCCAAACAGCAGGCCTTCCTTTCGGAAATCACCAAGTACAACGTTCAAAGCATCGGATGACATGAATACCCTGATCTCCCCCGCACAGGCCGTGCGGCTGGCCTTCGGCGACGGCGAGTGGCTGCCGCCCGAGGCCCTCACCGAGGCCGACATCGCCGCGGCCGAGGAGCGCCACATCGTCCCGGTCATCGGGCGGGCGCTCCACGAGCGGCTGCTCGAAGGCCAGTACCCCGACTTCGTCACCTCCCATCTGGCCGCCTGCACAGCCCTCTTCACGCGGGCGCTCGTCCAGCCCCGGCTCGACATCCGCACGGGCCAGAGTGGCACGACGGCCCCCAGGACCGACTACGGCTCGGCGCCCGACACGACGGCCCGGCGCGCCCTGCGGCGCAGCCTGCTCGCCCAGGCCCGGACGCTGCTGCGTCGCGCGGCCGGCTACCTGGCCGACCACCGGGACACGATTCCCGAATACGACCCCGATAGCGACATCCTCAACCACTGCACGACCGATGGAAACCTTGTACAGATACGTTAGCGGCGCGGCCGCCGGCATCGCCGGACTCTTCGCCCCGGCCGGACCGCTCATCGCCACGACGCTGCTCTTCATCGTCATGGACTTCCTCTCGGGCGTGGCGGCCGACCGTGCGGCGGCCCGCCGCGCCGGCCGTGCGTGGTACTTCGAGAGCCGCAAGGCGTGGCGCACGGTCGCAAAGGCCGCCCTCGTCCTGACGGCCATTGCCATGGCGTGGCTGCTCGACACCTGCGTGCTGGACTTCCTGCAGCTGAACGTCGCGCGCCTGTTCGCCGGCTTCACGTGCGGTGTCGAGCTGTGGTCGTTCCTCGAGAACGCCGCGCAGCTCTCCGACGCCCCCTTCTTCCTGCGCATGCGCCGCTACGTCCGCCGCCGCATCGGAAAGGAGGTGGGCGATGAGTAGGGGACTGCGCAACAACAACCCCGGCAACATCCGCCGCTCGAAGGTCCGCTACCGGGGCGAGGTGCACCCCTCGCAGGACCCCGAATTCCGGCAGTTCAGCGCCCCCGAGTGGGGCTACCGCGCGATCTTCGTGCTGCTCGACACCTACCGCGTGCGCTACGGGCTGCGGACCGTCACGCAGATGATCTCCCGCTGGGCGCCGCCCACCGAGAACCGCACGCAGGCCTACATCGACGCCGTCTGCCGCATGACGGGCCTTTCGCCCGACGAGCCCCTCGACACGCGCGACCGGGCGACGATGGTGCCCCTGGCGGCGGCCATCTCGCGCGTCGAGAACGGCACGGCGGCCGTCATGCGGGATGTCGAGCGCGGATGGGCGCTCTTTTCCGACTGAATTTCGTATCTTTGGGGGCATGGAACTCCCCGCACTGCGATACGGACGGCTGCTCGCGCACCTCGACCGCATGCCGATGCTCAAGGCCGTCGTGCCGCTGGCTGCCGGCATCGCCCTGGCCGACGTGTGCGAACTCCCGGCATGGTTTCTGGCGGCAGCCTTTCTGACGACGGGCGCGGCGGCGATGCTGCTGCGCTCGTCGCTGTGCACGGTGGCGATGCTCCTCACGGCGGGACTGGCCGCGGCGCAGCTCCGCGCGGGTGAGGCGGCCGTGCCGCGCGACGTCGCCACCGGCTGGGAGATCCGCATCGACGACATCCCCGCGGACCGGGGCCGCTACTTCGCCGCCAACGGCACGATCACGGCCTGGCGCGACCCGGCAGACGGACGGTGGCATGCCGCCGCGGACCGGGTGATCGTGCGCACCGACTCGCTCACGCCGCCCGAGGCGGGCGAGCAGCTCCTCTGCCGCGGGGTGGTGCGGCCCCTGCGCGACGGATCGGAGAGCTACCGCCGCCTGATGCGCCGCCGGGGCTTTGTCGGGAGCATCTTCCTCTCCGGGTCGCAGCTGCTCGACCGTAAGGCGGGCCCGGGCAACCGGCTCCACATCGGGGCCGTGCGGCGGATCGAAAGGCTCAACATGGAGCCGGAGGCCGGGGCCGTCGTGCGGGCCATGACGGCCGGGGACCGCAGCGGCATCACCTCCGAGCTGCGTGAGGCCTACTCGCGCAGCGGATTCTCGCACCTGCTGGCCGTCTCGGGCCTCCACACGGGCATCGTCTTCCTGCTCGTCAACCTCGCGACAGCGTGGATGCCCCTGCTGCGGCGCGGGCACCTGCTCCGCAACCTCGTCGCCGCGGCCGCCGTCTGGCTCTTCGTCACGGCGGCGGGATTTCCGCCGAGCGCCGTGCGGGCCGCCGTGATGTGCACGCTCCTGCAGTTCGCCCTCGCCTCCGCATCGGAGTATGTCGGCATGAACGCCCTCGCCGCGGCGGCCTTCGGCATGCTGCTGTGGAACCCCGCCTGGCTCGGCGACATCAGCTTCCGCCTCTCGTTTCTCGCCGTCGGGGCGATCCTCGCGTGGGGCGTGCCCCTCTGCCGGCGGCTGCGGACCCGGTGGCGGGTGCTCAACACCGTCATCGACGCCTACGTCATCGGACTCGTGGCCACGGCGGCCACGGCGCCCCTCGTCTCGCACACCTTCGGCATCCTTTCGCTCGCGGGGCTGCTGCTCAACCCCGCGGCCATCCTGCTCGCCACGATCGTCGTGCTGGGCGGCACGCTCTGGATGGTGCTGCCCGTCGGGGTGCTGGCCCCGCTCTTCACCGCGGTGCTCGGCGCGGCGGCCGGGGGTGTCAACGCCCTGGCGCGGCTGACCGCAGCCCTGCCGGGCGGCGTCGTGGAATACACGCTCGGCGGCGAGGCCACGGCGGCCGTCTACCTCTTTTTTGCCGCGGCAACCCTCGCGGCATGGAGTGTGGATGCGAAAAAAAGCGTACATTTGCCTAATCATTAACCCCGGATAACCGCATCATGCAACCGCGCGAAACCCTGACATCCGAAGAGCTTGCCCTGCTCCTCACCGAGCCGGTGCAGCAGGCCATTGCCGCCGCCCGGGGGCGCGACCCGCTGGAGGTGGCGCTCGACCGCCGCATTCCCCATGCGCGGCTCGTCGCCACGCAGGTCAAGTACCTCGCCCGCGCGGAGCGGAAACTGCCGACCTACGCCGCGGCGCAGTGCATCCTCCCACCGCTGGCCTTCGAGCAGGCATCGAGCGAGGCCTGTGCGGCGCACAAGGCGATCGCGGGCGATGCGGTGCTCGACCTCACGTGCGGGCTCGGTGTCGACACGCTCTTCCTGAGCCGCCGCTTCCGCCGCGTTGTCACCCTCGAGCGCGATCCGGTGCTGGCCGACGTGGCGCGCGAGAACTTCCGCCGCCTCGGCGTCGGGAATATCGAGGTCGTCACCGCCGCGGCCGAGGAGTACCTCGACAGAGAGGGGCTGCGCTTCGACTGGGTCTACGCCGACCCCGACCGGCGGGCCGCCGACGGGCGCAGGCTCCTGCGGATTGAGGAGTGCTCGCCCGATGTCCTCGCCCTGCGTCCCCGCATCCGCGCGGCGGCCGCACGGCTCTGTCTGAAAAACTCGCCGCTGTTCGATGTCGACGAGGCGCTGCGCCTCTTTCCCGATGCCCGCGTCGAGGTGGTCTCGCTCGGTGACGAGTGCAAGGAGGTCATCGTCTGCGACGACGGCAGCGGCCCGCTCGTAACGGCGACGGCACTCGGCCGGGGGAGCTTCGCGGCCTGCCCGGATGCGGAGCCGCCCGCCGCGCCGGCACGCTTCGCGGCGGAGCACTACCGCTGGCTCATTGTGCCGGACGTCGCCCTGCAGAAGGCGCGGCTGGCACGGTTGCACCTGGCCGGGAAGGCCGACATGTGGAGCGAAAACGGCTTCGCCTTCGCCGCGGAGGAGCCGCACGGCGTGATCGGCCGGGTGCTCGCCATCGAAAGGATCGAGCCCTACGACCCGCGGCGGCTCAAACGCGAACTGAAGGGGCGCGGCGCCGAGGTGCTCAAGCGCGACTTCCCGCTCCCGGCCGAGGAGCTGATGCGGCGGCTGGGGCTGCACGCCGGAGGAGACCTGCGGCTGGCCTTCACGAAAAGCGGAGGCGATTTTTGGACAATCCGTCTCAAATGACTATATTTGCGACTGCCCGTCAACGACTTATGAAACTACGCGAGATACTGACCTATTTCACCGACACGATCTTCCGCCGCAGCCTCGACGAATGGCGGAATCCCGTCGTGAGGTGGTTCGTCCAGCAATACAGGCTGTTGTTCTACACGGCACACGGCCTGATAGAGCACGGGACCAACGTCCGCAGCGCGGCGCTGACCTTCTACACGCTCATGTCGCTGGTGCCCATCGTCGCGGTGATCTTCGCCATCATGAAGGACTTCGGGCTGGCCGACGGCCTGACCGAGAACCTCTACGCCCTCTTCCCGCAGAGCCCCGAGACGATCGACTACATCATCTCCTTCGCCGAAAAGGCGCTGGCCCGCACGCAGGGCGGCGTCGTGGCCGCCGTGGCGCTGGTGATGCTCTTCTGGGCGGTGATCCGCGTCTTCGCCTCGATCGAGAGCGCCTTCAACAACATCTGGGAGGTGAAGGTCGAGCGCAGCATCACGCGCCAGTACACCGACTACATCGCCGTGGTGATGATCGTGCCGATCCTCTGGATCCTGGCCAACGCCGTGGGCAACTACGCCGGCGAGCTGCTCGGCGAGCACGACGGATGGGGCTACGCCCTGCTCTCGCGGCTCTTCTCGATGGTGGTGATCTGGGTGATGTTCACCTTCCTCTACATGATTATCCCCAACGCCCGGGTGCGCCTGCGCAGCGCCCTGATGGCGGGCATCATCGCCGGGACGATCTTCCTCTGCTTCCAGTGGGGCTACATCTACCTGCAGCGCTGGATGACCTCCTACAACGCCATCTACGGCAGCTTCGCGGCCCTGCCGCTGCTGCTCATCTGGCTGCAGACCTCGTGGCAGATCCTGCTCTTCGGCGGCGAGCTCTCGTTCGCCTACCAGAACATCGCACGCTTCGCCGAGGAGCGCGAATCGCTGCTCATCAGCTACGACCAGCGCCGCAAGGTGATGCTCGCCGTGATGCTGACCGTCGTCCGGCGCTTCCGCGAGCAGGGCGGCGCCACCCCCGCCGACGCGATCCGCAAGCGGCTCGACCTGCCGACGCGCATCGTCAACGACGTGCTCTTCCAGCTCGTGCAGGCGGGCCAGCTGATCGCCGTGCGCAGCGGCGACGGCGAACGCGAAGTGGCCTATTCACCGGCACACGAGATATCGACCCTGACCCTCTACGGCGTGCTGAAGGCCGTGGAGCAGTGGGGGCAGACCGGACTGGACTTCTCCCAGACGCCCGACCTGGCGCGCGTGGACCGGGAGGTGGAAAAACTCAAGCAGGAGACACTCCGCTCGCCCGACAACGTGCGGATCGTGGACCTGCTGTAACCCCGCGGTTTCCGGACGGCGGGGCCCGACAAGACTAAACCGACAGCATGAAACGTGTCGTCATCATCGGCAGCGGCAACCTCGCGGAGGCGCTGGCCCGCGCCGTGGCAGAGAGCAACCTGCAACTCGTACAGATTTACGCCCGCAATGCGGAGCGCGCACGCGCCGTCGCCACACTCGCCGCGACGCGCTGGACCACGCAGCCGGCCGAGCTGGCCGATGCCGATATCTACCTCGTCTCCGTGAGCGACCGCGCCGTCGCCGAGGTGGCCGCCGCGCTGCCCCTGCCCGCACACGCCTGCGTCGCCCACACGGCCGGGAGCGTGCCGCTCGACGTACTGCCCGGCCGCTGCGCCCACCGCGCCGTCTTCTATCCGATGCAGACCTTCACGAAGGGGCGCCGCGTCGACTTCGCTCAGATTCCGATCTTCCTGGAGTGCGACGACGAGGCCTTCTATCCCGAACTGGAGGCCTTTGCGCGGCAGCTTTCGCAGACGGTGATCCGGGCCGACTCGGCGCGGCGCGCGAAGATCCACCTCGCGGCGGTCTTCGCCTGCAACTTCGCCAACCACATGTACGTCCTCGGCGAGCAGATCGCCCGCAGCGCCGGGCTCGACTTCGGGGTGCTGAAACCCCTCGTGCGCGAGACCGCCGAGAAGGCCCTCGACGCCGCCTCGCCCGCCGACGTGCAGACCGGGCCCGCCGTGCGCCACGACCTCGCGACGCAGGAGCGCCACCTGCGGCTGCTCGGCGACGATATGCAACTCAAGGAAATCTATTCAACGATAAGTCAACACATATGGGAAACTTCAAGGAAGAGATAGCGCACTGCGAGGCGTTCATCTTCGACGTCGACGGCGTCATGACCGACGGGGGCATCGTCCCCACACCCGACGGCGACTTCATCCGCCGCTACAATGCCAAGGACGGCTACGCACTGGCCTATGCCGTCAAGCTCGGATACCGCGTCTGCATCATCACCGGAGGCCGGGGCCACATGCTCGAATACCGGCTCCGCATGCTGGGCATCAAGCACTTCTACACGGACTGCATGGACAAGATCACGACCATGCGCCGCTACCTGGCCGAGGAGGGCATCGACCCGGCCCACGCCATCTACATGGGTGACGACATCCCCGATCTGGAGTGCATGCGCGCCGTGGGCATTCCGGTCTGCCCGGCCGATGCCGTGTCGGAGGTCATCGAGGCGTCGCGCTACGTCTCGGAGTTCCGCGGCGGCGAGGGCGCCGTGCGCGACATCATCGAACAGGTGCTGCGCGCCCGCGGCGACTGGGCCCGCGACTCGATGGGCGTAACCCCCTCGTCGCTGGTCGCCTCGCGCTGACCCCTCACTCCTCCCCAAAACCCAAACCGACCCGAAACATGAAAAAGACACTGCTGACCCTGCTGCTCGGCGCCCTTGCCGCCGGGCTTCACGCACAGAGTTTCACCGAATGGCAGGACCCCGAGGTCAATGCCGTCAACCGCCTGCCGATGCGGGCAACCTGCTTCGCCTATGAATCCGCCGACGCGGCGGCCGCGGGCGACAAGAGCGCCTCGGAGCGCTTCCTCACGCTCGACGGCACGTGGCGCTTCTGCTGGGTGCGCCACGCCGACGAGCGCCCGACGGAGTTCTTCCGCACGGACTTCAACGACGGTGCCTGGGGCACGATGCCCGTGCCGGGAATGTGGGAGCTGAACGGATACGGCGACCCGCAATACCTCAACATCGGCTATCCGTGGCGCGAACAGTTCGAGAACGATCCGCCGCACGTCCCCGTGCAGGAGAACCACGTGGGTTCGTACCGCCGCTGGATCGACATCCCGGCCGAATGGTCGGGCCGCGAGATCGTCGCGCACTTCGGCTCCGTGACCTCGAACCTCTACCTGTGGGTCAACGGCCGCTTCGTCGGCTACAGCGAGGACTCGAAACTCGAGGCCGAGTTCGATATCACACACTACGTCCGCCCGGGCCGCAACCTCTTCGCCATGCAGGTCTTCCGCTGGTCGGACGGCACCTACCTCGAGGATCAGGACTTCTTCCGCCTGGCGGGCATCGCGCGGGAGAGCTACCTCTATGCCCGCGACCGGCGCCACGTGGCCGACATCCGGCTCGACGCCACCCTCTCGGAGAACTACACGCGCGGCACGCTCGGCGTCGGGCTCACCTTCCCGGCGGCGGCCCGTGGCTGCACGGCCGAGGTCGCCCTCACGGCACCCGACGGGGTGCCCGTCGCAAGCGGCACGGTGAAGGTCACGGGACGGACGGCCCGCCTGGCGCTCGATGCCGGGAAGGTTCGGCCGTGGTCGGCCGAGACCCCCGTGCTCTACGGCGTGACGGTGACGCTGCGCGACGCCGCCGGACGCACGCTCGAGGTCATCCCGCTCCGCACGGGCTTCCGCGAGGTGAAGATCGTGAACGGACAGCTGCTCGTCAACGGGCAGCCGATCCTCCTCAAGGGGGCGAACCGCCACGAGATGGACCCCGACGGCGGCTATGTCGTCTCGCGCGAACGCATGCTGCAGGACATCCGCCTCTTCAAGGAAAACAACTTCAACGCCGTGCGCACGTGCCACTATCCGGACGATCCCTACTGGTATGAGCTCTGCGACCGCTACGGGCTCTACATGGTCGCCGAGGCCAACATCGAATCGCACGGCATGGGCTACGACGAGCGGACCCTCGCACGCGATCCCCGCTATGCGAAGGCGCACCTCGAGCGCAACATGCGCAACGTGCAGCGCAACGTCAACCACCCGGCCGTCATCATCTGGTCGCTGGGCAACGAGGCGGGCGACGGCGCCAACTTCGACGCCTGCTTCGACTGGATCAAGGCCTGGGACCCCTCGCGCGTCATCCAGTACGAGCGGGCCGACGACACGCCCGGCAACCGCAATACGGAGATCTTCTGCCCGATGTACTGGAGCTACGACCTGTGCCGCAAATACCTCGCGACGAACCCCTCGCGGCCGCTCATCCAGTGCGAATACGCCCACGCGATGGGCAACTCGCTCGGCGGCTTCGGCCTCTACTGGCAGCTCATCCGCAGCGAACCCCGCTATCAGGGCGGCTTCATCTGGGACTTCGTCGACCAGTCGCTGCGCAAGCAGGGCCGCAACGGCGTGACAGTCTACGGCTACGGCGGCGACTGGAACCCCTACGACGCCTCGGACCAGAACTTCTGCGACAACGGCCTCGTCTCACCCGACCGCGTGCCGAATCCCCACATGCACGAGGCGCGCTACTGGCAGCAGCCGCTGTGGAGCTCGTTCGCGGAGGAGAGCAACACGCTGTCGGTTTTCAATGAAAACTTCTTCCGCGCGATCGACAACTGCTACCTGCGCTGGAGCGTGCTGTGCGACGGCGAGGCAGTGCAGAGCGGCCTTGTCGCCGACCTTTGCGTCGCCCCGCAGCGCGACACGACCCTCCGCCTCCCGATCCGCCGCGAGGCGCTGCCCGCCGCCGGCGAGCTGCTGCTCAACGTCGAATACCGCCTGCGGGATGCCGAGCCGCTGCTCGCACCCAACCACCGCCTGGCCTACCAGCAGTTCACGCTGCGCGCCGCGGCACCGGCCGACCTCACGGTCGCCGAACGCCGGGCCGACCGCCACAACTCGCTCGGAGAGACCACGGTGCGCGACAACGACCGCAACTACCTCATCGTCGAGAGCCCCCTCGTGCGGATCGACTTCCGCCGCACGGACGGCCTGATGACCCGCTACGAGGTGTGCGGCACGCGGCTGCTGGACGAAGGGGCCGTGCTGGAGCCCAACTTCTGGCGCGCCCCCACCGACAACGACTTCGGCGCGGGACTCCAGCGCAAGAACCGCGTCTGGGACGACCCGGGGCTGCGGCTCACCTCGCTCGAGCACGCAACGGAGCAGGGCGTGGCCACCGTCACGGCCCGCTATGCGCTGGAGCGCACGGGCGGCACGCTGACGCTCGAATACCGCATCGACAACGCCGGCGAGATCGCCGTGCGTGAAGCATTGGAGGCCGACGACGAGCGCAGCGGCGTGCCCGACCTGATGCGTTTCGGCATGCGCATGCGCATGCCCGCGGCCTTCGACCGCATCGACTACTACGGACGCGGCCCGTGGGAGAACTACGCCGACCGCAAGGACGGCGCCCTGCTGGGCCGCTACCGGCAGACGGTCGAGGAGCAGTTCTACCCCTACATCCGCCCGCAGGAGACCGGCACGAAGTCGGACGTGCGGCGCTGGCGGCAGCACGATCCGGCGGGCCGCGGCGTGGAGATCACGGCCGCCGCGCCCTTCTCGGCCTCGGCGCTGCACTACGCGCAGGAGGCGCTCGACGAGGGGCTCTCGAAACGGCAGGGGCACTCGCCCGAGGTCGAGGCCGACGACGCCGTCTGGCTCACGATCGACAAGGCGCAGTACGGACTGGGCGGCATCGACTCGTGGGGCCAGATCACCGAGCCCGAATACCGCCTTCCCTACGGCGACTACGAGTTCCGCTTCCTCATCCGGCCCGTCCGGTAACCGCCGATGCGAAACCCGGGGGGCGACGATGAAACCGACATGGACTGTAGATGTAGGGACGATGATGCGTCGGTTTCTGTTGCTGATCTCTCTTTTTGCCGGCATGGGGAGCGTGCACGCACAGAGCGGCACGCTCCGCATGCGGCTTGTCGACCGCACCGGCCGGGAGCCGGTCGCGGGGGCCGTCGTCGAACTGCTCGCGCAGGCCGACACGACCCGCAATCCCCTCTACACCGCCTCGGGAGGTGACGGCGAAGTGCGCCTGCAGCAGGTCCCGGCCGGCGAATGGCTGCTGCGCGTCACCTCGCTCGGATACAAGCCCCTCGCACGTCCGGTCCGCACGTCGGGCGGCGACGAGGAGCTCGGCACGCTCGAACTGACACCCGACGCCGAGACGATCGAGGAGGTCGTGCTCGAGGTCCCGGCCCTGCGCTCGTCGATCCGGGGCGACACGTTGAGCTACCGCGCCTCGGCCTTCAAGGTGACATTCGGCGCCGACGCCGGGGCACTCATCGGCAAGATGCCGGGGCTGGAGATCGCCGACGGCGTCATCGAGGCGCAGGGCCGCACCGTGCAGCGGGTCTTCGTCGACGGCCGCGAGTTTTTCGGCAGCGACGTGATGTCGGCCATCCGCAACATCCCGGCCGACATGGTCGAGAGCATCGACGTCTTCAATTCGCAGGGCGACCAGTCGGAGTTCACGGGCGTGGATATCGGTGACGGCTACACGGCCATCAACATCGTGACGCAGCCCGACAAGCGGCGCGGCGCCTTCGGGCGGCTCTTTGCCGGATACGGGCTCACGGACAAGTACATCGGCGGCGGCAATGTCAACATCTTCAACCAGTCGCGGCGTCTCTCGATCATCGCGCTGGCAAACAACGTCAACATCCAGAACTTCTCCTTCGAGGATATTCTCGGCACCACGGACCAGGGGCAGGCCAAGGCGCGGGCCGGCAGCGACAACTTCATGGTGCGGCCGCTCGAGGGCATCTCGACCGTGCAGGCCGTGGGGGTCAACTACAGCGACGACTGGGGCAAGCGGGCCAAGATCACGGCCAGCTACTTCTTTAACCGCGCCGACAACCGCAACGAAAGCCTCACCGACCGGCAGACCTTCACCTCGACGGAGAAGCTCGTGCTCTACGACGCGCAGGGCGACAGCCGCATCGAGAACACCAACCACCGCTTCAACTCGCGCTTCGACTACCGCTTCAACGACCGTCACTCGCTGATGATGCGCACGGCGTTCAGCATCCAGGACTACCTCCAGCAGGGCGAGACCTTCAGCCGCACGGACAACCGCTTTTCGGAGGAGGACATCCGCTTCGTCAACCGCCGCCGCAGCTTCTCCTTCAACGACCGCTTCGGCTACACGGTCTCGAACAGCCTCATCTACCGCTACCGCCTGCCCGGGAAGCTGCTGCGCAACCTGACCTTCGGCGTCGGAGGCCGCTACAGCGGCGGCGATCAGTACAGCCTGCCGCGGCAGTACACCTTCCGCGACGAGGCCGATATCGAGGCCGACACGGCCGACTGCGACGCGCGCAACATCTCGCGCACGCGGCGCGAACAGCCCGGCTACTCGGTCAACGGCAACGTCACCTACACACAGGCATTGAGCCGCCGCTCGCGCATGAGCGCCGAGTACCGTATTACCTACGCCGCCAACAGCGTCGACCGCCGCACGGTGCTCTTCGACGAGGCGGCGGGCACCTTCTCCGAAACGCCCGACCCGCGGCAGTCGACCGACTACGAATACGACTTCCTGACGCAGCGTGCGGGCCTCTCCTACCAGTACCTTTTCCGCAAGACGAAGGTTGCGGCATCGCTCTACTACCAGCATGTCGACTTCGGCGGCGACTACCGCCTGCCCGAAGCGGCCCGGACCGAGGCCTCCTACGACAACCTCACCTACAACTTCATCGGCAACATCCACTTCAACGCCAGCAACCTGCTCAAGATCAACGCCACGTCGCAGACGCGCAACCCCCGCGCCACGGACCTCCAGAGCATCGTCAACACGACCAACCGCCAGAACGTCTTTGCCGGAAACCCGGCGCTGCGGCCCGTCTACACGCACGATCTCACGGCACAGTATCTGCGCACGAACGCCGAAAAGGGGCGGACCTTCACCGTGACACTCCGCTTCACGGCCTCGCCCAACACGATCGCCGATTCGCTCGTGATCGACACCCCGGACTTCGTGATCGACGACGACGGAACCCGCCTCGGCGCCGGCAACCAGTTCGTGCGCCCGGTCAACCTCGCCGGCTACTGGAACCTGCGCACGACCCTCAACTACGGCTTCCCGGTCCGTTTTCTGCGCAGCAACCTCAACCTGCGGGCCGGCGTCACGACGGGACGCATCCCGAGCATCATCAACGGCACGCGCAACCTGCTGCACGGCAACTCCTACAACGCGGGGCTGACGCTCGGCAGCAACATCTCCGAAAACATCGACTTCAAGATCGCCTACACGGGCTACTACAACATCAGCCGCAACTCGTCGAAGGTCCGCACCGTGGACAACGACTACGTGAACCACTACCTGACGGCCGGCCTGAACCTCATGCTGGGGCAGCGGCTCCTCCTGCGCGCCAGCGCCGACTACACCTGCTACCGGGGCATCACCGATCCGTTCCGCGAGGAGCGGCTGATCTGCAACCTGCAGGCGGGCTGCAAGCTCTTCCGGCAGCGGCTGGGCGAGGTGACCGTCGGGGTCAACGACCTCTTCGACCGGGGCGGCACGTCGTTCCGCCGGACCGTCACGGGCACCTACATCCGCAACGTCACCAACCTCGGTCTGGGACGCTACTTCCTCGTGCAGTTCACCTACAACCTGCGGCTCTTCCCGCGGCAGGGTGCCGCCGTGACGCGCCTGCTTGAGGAGGGTGAATAGCGGGGCCGGGCGGGAATACGCAGGACAACACAAGAGAAGGGCGGCAGCACGAAGCTGTCGCCCTTTTCCGTATCGGGATGACGCGGAGGCTACTCCTCGATGAAGTCGATGTTTACCTGGCGCTGGAAGACCTCCTGCAGCGAGATATTGGTCTCGGTGGCCGAAACGCCAGGAATGCGCAGCACGCCGTCGAAGATCGTCCGCATCAGGTGCTCGTTGTCCACGCAGTAGAGCTTCACGAGGATGTTCCCCGAGCCGGTGATGAAGTGGCACTCGACGATCTCGGGGATCTCCTTCAGGTGCTCGACCGTCTGCTTGAGCAGCTGCGGGTCCTTGAGCGTGATGTTGATGTGGGCGCAGACGTCGAATCCCATCATCTTGGGATCGACGATGAGCCGGCTGCCCAGAATCACGCCCGCCTCGTCGAGCTTGCGGATGCGCTGGTGGATGGCGGCACCCGAAATCCCGCACTCGCGAGCAATCTCCAGGAAGGGCATGCGGGCGTTCTTTATCAGGAACTTGAGTATCTTGCGATCAATCGCGTCCAGGGTTGTCTTGGGCATTTCGCGTATTATTTGATGACGTTCAACTCCTTGCCGACCTTCTTGAAGGCGGCGATGCAGCGGTCAAGCTGCTCGAAGGTATGTCCGGCCGAGACCTGCACGCGGATGCGGGCCTGTCCCTTCGGCACGACGGGGTAGTAGAATCCCGTGACGAAGACACCCTCGTCCTGCAGTTTGGCGGCGAAGTCCTGCGACAGCTTGGCGTCGTAGAGCATCACGGCGCAGATGGCCGACTGCGTGGGCTTGATGTCAAAGCCGGCGGCCATCATGCCCGCGCGGAAGTGCTCGACGTTGGCCACGAGGCGGTCATGCAGCTCGTTGCTCTCGGCCAGCATGCGGAACAGTTCGATCCCGGCCCCCACGACGGCGGGCGGCAGTGAGTTCGAGAAGAGGTAGGGGCGCGAACGCTGGCGCAGCATGTCGATGATCTCCTTGCGGCCGGTCGTGAAACCGCCCACGGCGCCGCCGAAGGCCTTGCCGAGCGTACCCGTCAGGATGTCGACCTGCCCGCGCAGGTTGTAGAGTTCGGTGATGCCGCGGCCCGTCTTGCCGAGCACGCCGGCCGAATGGCACTCGTCGACCATCACCAGCGCGTCGTACTTCTCGGCCAGGGCGCAGATCTTGTCGAGCGGCGCGGCGTTGCCGTCCATCGAGAAGACGCCGTCGGTGCAGATGATGCGGAAGCGCTGTGCCTGGGCCTTCTTGAGGCACTCCTCCAGCTCGCCCATGTCGGCATTGGCATAGCGGTAGCGCACGGCCTTGCACAGACGCACGCCGTCGATGATCGAGGCGTGGTTCAGCGCATCGGAGATGATGGCGTCCTGCTCGCCGAAGAGCGGCTCGAAGACGCCGCCGTTGGCATCGAAGCAGGCGGCATAGAGGATCGTGTCCTCGGTGCCGAAGTAGTCGGCGATGGCCTTTTCGAGCTGCTTGTGGATATCCTGGCAGCCGCAGATGAAGCGCACGGACGACATGCCGTAGCCGCGGGCGTCCATGGCCCGTTTGGCCGCCTCGATGAGGCGCGGATTGTCCGAAAGGCCCAGATAGTTGTTGGCGCAGAAGTTCAGCACCTTCCGACCTGCAACCTCGATTTCGGCACGCTGGGGGGATTCGATCACCCGTTCGTGCTTGTAAAGCCCGGCAGCCTCGATTTCGGCGAGTTCATGCTGCAAATACTCCTTGATTTTTCCGTACATATCGCGTTAAGGTTTTTAATGAATTCCGCGTTGCGAGTATCAATCTGTTACAAATATACGATTATTTTCCGAAAACCGACTGCCGTTGTTCATTTTTTTCGCCCGTCGGCTTACGATTTGTCACCGGACGGCGTGCGGGCCGTGCCGCAGGGCCGTTTTTTGCCCCGCCGGGCTCTTTTTTTACGGAACGGGCCGCAGTCTCCCGGTTTTTTCCTACCTTTGTATTCGACAACGAAAAATTCTATCACCCAACAAATACGGTCTTATGAAAAAAGAGTGTGTATTAGTCAGCGGCGGCGCCGGATACATCGGCTCGCACACCGCCGTGGAGCTCATCAACGCCGGTTACGACGTGGTGATCGCCGACAACTTCTCGAACAGCGACATCCACGCCGTCGAGGGCGTGCGCAAGATCACGGGCGTCGACGTGCCGTGCGTCGAGGTGGACTGCTGCGACATGGAGGCCTTCCGCTCGAAGGTCTTTGAAAAGTACGAATTCAACTCGGTGATCCACTTCGCGGCCTCGAAGGCCGTGGGCGAGTCGGTCGAGAAGCCCCTCAAGTACTACCGCAACAACCTCACGTCGTTCATGAACGTCATCGAGCTGATGCGCGACTTCAAGCGGCCGAACATCGTCTTCTCGTCGTCGTGCACCGTCTACGGCGAGCCGGACAAGCAGCCCGTCACGGAGCAGACGCCCCGCAAGCCGGCCGAGTCGCCCTACGGCAACACGAAGACCATGTGCGAGGACATCCTGCGCGACTCGATCAAGGCCTACGAGGGGCTCAAGGGCATCGCGCTGCGCTATTTCAACCCCATCGGCGCCCACCCCTCGGCGCTGATCGGCGAGCTGCCGCGCGGCGTGCCGCAGAACCTCGTGCCCTACATCACGCAGACGGCCGCCGGACTGCGCGAGTGCCTCTCGGTCTTCGGCGACGACTATCCGACGCCCGACGGGTCGTGCATCCGCGACTACATCGACATCGTCGACCTGGCCAAAGCCCACGTGACGGCCATCCGCCGCATGATCGAGAACCGCAACAAGGAGGCCTACGAGATCTTCAACGTCGGCACGGGCCGCGGCGTCTCGGTGCTGGAGCTGATCCGCAAGTTCCAGGAGGTCAACCACCTGAAGCTCAACTACAAGATCGCGCCGCGCCGTGCGGGCGACATCATCGCCATCTGGGCCGACCCCACGCGCGCGAACAACGAGCTGGGATGGAAGGCCGAGCGCACGCTCGACGAGACGCTCGTCTCGGCGTGGAACTGGGAGAAGCACCTGCGCGGCATCAAGTAGCCGCCGCACACACACCGCAGCATGCAGGAGACGGGGCGCCGGGGCGCTCCGTCTCTTTTTTGCCACTTTGCCACGCACCGGACTGTGCACCAAGCCCTGCTCCGGACCGTGCACCGAGCCCTGCTCCGGACTGTGCACCGAGCCCTGCTCCGGACTGTGCGCCGAGCCCTGCTCCGGACCGCGTGCCAGGTCCTGCTCCGGACCGCATGCCGGCCGCCTGCTCCCGCACCACCGTCATCGCCCGCACCGCCGCCCGCACCGCCGCCCGCACCGCCGCTTGCGCCGCTCCCGTGTCGTCCGCATCATCGCATCATCGCCGCTCACCGCGCGCCGTCCGCACCTACAGTCCACGCCGCCGTCCGCATCTTCGTCCGCCGCCCGTCACCAGCCTGCCGCATTCCCGACCTCGCCGTCCCCCGTGCCTGCCGCTGCCCGGCGGCTTTTCTCCGAACTTCCGGTGTGTGTTTCGCACACGTCACGCAACAAATGTATGCACATTTATTCAACACACTGAAAATAAATATGTTACAATCAAGGCAGAAAAAGACAATCTCCTGACAGAAAGCAAGTTGCATTTTTCCGGTTTCCCGGCCGGACGGCACGGCGCTACCGATCCGTAATTTGCACGATGCTTTTTTTGCTTATATTGGCGGAAGATTATCACTAACACCTTACTTACATGAGAAAACTTGTACACAACATGCTCTGTGCCGCAGCCATCGTGCTCACGGTATCGCTCCTCTCCTGCCAGAAGGATGAATCGGACCCGAATCCCCCGCAGACTCAGGAGGCGCCGACGATCGCGATCGAGGTCACGGCCGCCGAAAGCGACCACGCCCTCTACACGATCACCGTGGAGCACGCCGAACAGGCCTACTTTCTGACGCTCGAATCCGACATGACGGAGCCGACCGACGAGATGATAAGCCAGATCGGCACCCGGCTCTCCGACGGTGTGAACCGGAATCTGCGGGCCGAGGGGCTGACCGCCTCGACGTCCTACACGGTCTATGCCCTTGCCATCGGCGCCGACGGCAAGACAGCCCGCGACCGAAAGGAGTTCCTCACGGCGGATGTCGTGGTGGACAACAATTCGCTGCACGCCACCACGGCCATGGGCGTCTACTACGGATGCACCTTCAGCGAGAATGCGGCCAACTACTACTTCATGCTCACCGACTGCCCCTTCCAGAACGGCATCGCACAGGGCGCAGGCAAGATGGTCTACTTCGACTGCTACGGTCCGGTCAGCGACACGCCCAGTCACGCCATCATCCCCACGGGCAAGTACACCTACGAGGACGGCGTAACCCACGAGCAGTTCCGGATCAGCAACGAGTCGACCGTGCTGCTCACCGTGGACGAGTCGGGCAAAATCACCGACAACATCTACTTCAGCGAGGGTGAGCTCGACATCACCTCCGACCCGAGCGGATCGTACACGATCGAGGGACGCTTCGTCACGCGCGGGGGCGAGGAGATGCGCATCTCCTACACGGGAACCATGGAGCTGACCAACCAGTCGGGCGTCTACGGCGAGGACATCACCGTGGAGACAACCTACGCATATTCCGACATGACCTACTACGGCGACGCCTACGGTGCCGGATTCAGCGAATACTATTTCCGCCTCGGCGACATGACGCCGGACAGCGACGGCAATCCCCTCGGATCGGGCTACGTACTGGACTTCGACCTGTGGGGCGCCACCTCGGCGGATGCGGACAACGCCGTCCTGCCCGAGGGAACCTACACCTTCAGCAGCGATATCGCCCTCAACACGATCGCTGCGGACAAGAGCTGTGGACACTACACGCTTCCCGACGGCTCGGCCCGCTACCGCATCGACTACAAGGAGGGTACGGCCACGGTGAAACATACGGCCGACGGCTACGAGATCAGCGGCCATTTCGTCCTCGAAGACGGCTACCGGCTCAACTTCTCCTACAAGGGTGCGCTGACCTTCAAAAACATGGCCCCGGCCGTCTCGGAGGACATCAACGAGGTCTTCGCCACGGGCGAGGGCAGCTACTACGGCGACCTTTACGGCTACGGCACGGCCAACTACACGCTGACCTTCACGAGCAGCGACGGAAAGACCGTGCTGATGATCGACATGAACGACGTGCTCGACGAGTCGCACGATCCCGTCATCAGCGAAGGGACCTACACGCTCGACGAGAACGGCAGCGCCGCCGCAGGCAAATACTACGAGGGCGTCATCGACATGTGGGGTCCCATGGGCACCTACTGCACGATAAACGCCGGCACGGATCAGGAGGAGTACCTGCTCGTCAACGGCGGCACCTTCACCGTCACGCACAAGGAGCCGGGCTACGGCTTCACGTTCGACTTCACGACGCAGGGCGGAACGAAGATCCAGGGCAGCTACGACGGGGAGTTCAAGATCATCCAATAATCCCCGAAGACCCGGCATCGGCCGGACAACACGAAACCGGGCGGAGCTTCTGTCAAGCTCCGCCCGGTTTTTTCAGGCACCGATCCGCAGCGTCAGCGGCGGCGGATGTTGTCGGAGAGGGTCTCCAGCCGTCCGGGACCGTCGTAGAGGACGCGCGCCGACGAGGAGGCCTCGATCTTGAGCAGCTCCGAGCACCACACCTCGGCCTTCGAGTAGCTCGACGCCCGGATGTCATAGCGCTTCACACGCAGATCGGGGGCCGAAAATTCGCCCTGCGACGAGAGCTGCACGGTCACATCCTCCACGACGGTCGAGCCCGTCAGGGCGAGCTTGCCGTAGGAGCCCACCGTCGCCTCGCACCGCCGGCCGGCAAAGGCGCCGCGGAGCGACCCGCTGCTGTAGACCGAAACCTTCAGGTCCGCGACCTGGATCGCCCCGGCAGCCTGCGCATAGCTCGACACGCCGAGCGAGGCCGCATCGGCCTTCACCGCACCCGAGTATTTGCCGCCGCTGCTGACCGCGAGGTTCACCTGCGCGGCACGGATGTCGCCGTTGAGGGAGCCGTAGCTGCCCACCGAGACGTCGGCCGTCCCGGTGCACGTCAGCGCCCCCTTCAGCACGCCGTAGCTGGCGACGGAGAGCTGCGCACCGGCACACTCGATCGTTCCCTCGTAAGTGCCGTAGCTCGACACCTGGAGCCGCGTCCGCCCCGAATCGACCAGATCGGCCTTCACCTCGCCGTAGGCCGACATCGAGATGTTGAAATCCGCTCCGCGAAGCGGCATGCGGCTCTCGACACCGGCATAGGAGCCCACGTGGATCTCCCGCAGCGAGGCCGACACGGGAACCACCACCGAGATGGAGAGGTTCTCGATCCGGCGGGTCCGGCTCGAGCGCGGCGACAGGCTGAATGCCAGGCATCCGCCCCGGCGCTCCAGCTTCAGGAAGTCGATCACGTTGTCGTCGGCCGTCACCGTGATGGTCCGGGCCGAGGGGCTGATGACGACCTTGAAGAAGGCGCCGGTCTCGATGGCCGTGTAGTCGCCCGCCTCGCCCCAGTCCTGCGTGACGCGCCGCCCGCTGCCCGAGAGCACGCGCGGCATCTGTCGGCTGCTCTCGCCCGCCGCGCGCTTGATGTTCGTGCCGATCTGCCCCTCGGTGTTGTAGAGCAGGCGTATCTGCTCGGCCGTGAGCACCTCGGCGAAGCGGTCCACGTAGTCGCGCTTGACCTGCGCCACGGCGGCGATGTTGGCCAGCCGCTCCTTGAGGGCCGCGCGCTGCGCCGCCTCGCCCGAAATCACCGGATCGGGCACGCTCCTTATGGCGCGGTCGAGCGCCTCGCGGTAGGCCTTGTAGATGGGGTCGAATGCCTTGACCTGTTTGGCCGAGAGGTCCAGTTCGCGGATCACCTCCTCGCGGGCGGCGGCGTTCAGCTCCTCGAGCGACTGGCTCTCCAGCGCGGCGGATTCGATGGCGTCGATGGCGGCCCGGACTTCGGCGACGGCCCGCCGCATCTCCCGGTCACCGGGTGCAGCCCCGGCACCGAGCGCCAGGCCGAGGGCACAGATCAGAATGAAAAAGCGTTTCATGGTATCGGATGGTTTAGAGTTGCTGGTTGTAGAAGATGTCGTCGTAATTCTCCGCGGCGGCCTGCTGCAGCGTCTCGGCCGAGGCCGTCGAGAGGAGTCCTTCGATGCTGGGCTCCGCGGCGACGGGCTGCCGCAGGCGGTGGGCCGTGACGATGCCCGCCGCGACGACCGCCGCGACGGCAAATCCGAGGCTTACGCGGAGCAGCGACCGCCGCACGGGGCCTTCGGTCCGATTGCGGCCCGCAGCCGGGCAGCCGACGGTGCCGGTTGCCGCGGCACGGCGGGCGATCTGCCCGCGGATGCGGTCGTGCAGCGCCTCGAAGCGCTCCTCGGAGAGCTCGTAGGGCAGGCGCCGGTCGTTGTTGTCGATCACAGGGTTCATACTTCCTCCTTGAGTTTTTGTTTGAGTTTTTCCACCGCACGGTGGTAGTTCACACGCAGTGTCTCCTCGCGCAGCCCGAGTATCGGGGCGATCTCGCCGTAGGAGAGTCCGTCGTAGTAGCGGAGGTTGAAGACCAGCCGCTGCCGCAGCGGCAGGGCCAGCACCTCCTGCTGGAAACGGACGAGCATCCGGTCGGCCTCCGCCGCGGCATTTTCGGCCACGCGGCCGGCCAGCTCGCGGCTCACGTCGTCGAGCGAGGTAAAGAGCCCGAGCCCGCGTCGCCGGCGCCGCAGCAGCGAGAGCGCCGTGTTGGTGGCGATGCGGTAGAGCCACGCCCGCAGCTCGGATCCGTCGCCGCGGAAGTCCTCCAGGGCGTCCCAGGCCCGGACGAAGCTCTCCTGCACGACATCCTCGGCGTCCTCGTGCACGACGACCAGCCGCCGCACGTGCCAGTAGAGCGGGCGCAGGAAGAGCCCGACCACCCGGTCGAAGGCTTCGCGCCGGGTGGCCGCATCGCGCAGCCGCGCCAGCATCTCCTCGGATATGTGACACTTTTCCTGCATGGGTTCCGAACATAAGACGCCGCAAGGGGGCAAAAGTTACATCCGAAGATAAAAAATTTTTCTCCTCCATCCGATTTTCCCGCAGGGATTTCCCAATCCGGAAAATTTCGCTTATCTTTGCGCTCCCAAAGCAGGCGGAATTGGGATGCGGTCCGCGAGGCCGTGTTGAGAACCGCCGTAGGTAACACGTTAAAATTTTACAACCACATGAAAACCATTCCTGTAAAGGCCATCAAGCGCGACACGTTCGGCAAGAAGGCCGCCAAGGCAATCCGCCGCGAGGGTCTGACGCCCTGCGTACTGTGCGGCAACGGCGAGACGGTCGCCTTCACGGTCGACCCCCGCGAGGTGAAGCCCCTGATCTACACCCCCAGCTCGTACATCGTCGAGTTCGACTTCGACGGCAAGAAGGAGCTGGCTGTGCTGCGCGAGGCACAGTTCCACCCCGTGCGTGAGGAGATCCTCCACCTGGACTTCTACCGCATCGCCGCCGGCAAGCCCGTTTCGATCGCCATTCCGGTGCGCCTGACCGGCAACGCCGAGGGTGTGAAGGTCGGCGGCAAGCTGACGCTGTCGGCCCGCAAGCTCACCGTGAGCGCCCTGGTCGAGAACCTGCCCGACGAGATCGTCGTGGACGTAACGAACCTCGGCGTCGGCAAGACGATCTTCGTAGGCGACCTGAAGTTCGAGAACCTGAAGTTCGTGACGCCCGCCACGGCAGCCGTCTGCGCCGTCCGCGTAACCCGTGCTTCGCGCGGTGCCGACGCCGCAGCCGCAGCGAAATAGCAACGGCACGCATAGCGTATGAAATACCTCATTGTTGGGCTCGGGAACATCGGTGCCGAATACGCCGGAACCCGCCACAACATCGGTTTCAAAGTGTTGGACGCCCTCGCAGAGGCGTCCAACGCTGTTTTTACCACGGCCCGCTACGGCGATGTGGCCGAGGTGAAGTACAAGGGCCGCACGCTGCTGCTGCTCAAGCCCTCGACCTACATGAACCTCTCGGGCAAGGCCGTGCGCTACTGGCTCGATGCCGAGAAGATCGGCGTGGAGAACCTGCTCGTCGTCTCGGACGACATCGCGCTGCCGTTCGGCACGCTGCGCCTGCGCCCGAAGGGGAGCGCCGGGGGCCACAACGGGCTGAAGAACATCGCCGAACTGCTCGGCACCGAGGAGTTCGCCCGCATGCGCTTCGGCATCGGCGGCGACTTCCCGCGCGGCCACCAGGTGGAGTACGTGCTCGGGGAGTGGACCGACGAGGAGCGGCAGGCGATGCCCGAACGGCTGAAACTCTTTGTCGACGCCATCCGCTCGTTCGTCACGCAGGGCTGCGCCCTGACGATGAACTTCTTCAACAAGAAATGACACGCTCCGCACGGAGCCGGAAAGGGCCGCATCCTGTCGGGGTGCGGTCCTTTTTCCGTCCGGTCGTGCCGCCCGGGCCCTTTGCCCGTCACAGGGAGAGCCGCCCCCGGCGCCGCACGGCGATCCAGCCGACGATGCAGAGAAAGGTCAGGGTCTCGGAGAGGGGCAGGGCGAGCCAGATGCCCGGCACGCCCAGCAGGCGCGGCAGCAGCACGAAGCAGGGTACGAGCAGCAGCGCGCCGCGCAGCAGGGCAAAAAAGGTGGCGGCCGTGAGCCGCTCGAGGCTCTGGAAGTAGCCGATGACGGCCAGGTTCAGGACGAAGCAGATGCAGCCCGGAGCGAAGAGCGGGAAGCCCGCCGCGGCGATCTGCGCGGCCCGGTCGGCCGGGTCGAGGAAGAGGCTCACGAGCAGCCGCGGCGCCGCCGAGAAGCAGAGCGCCACGAGGGCCCCGCACCCGAGGGCCGTCAGCAGGGCGATGCGGCGGGCGGCGACGACGCGCGGCCACTCCATGCGGCCGAAGTTGTAGCTGATGATCGGCTGCGCCGACTGGGCGATGGCGTTGCCGATCATGAAGATGAAGGGCATGTAGTAGCAGGCGACCCCGAAGGCCCCGACCCCCGCATCGCCGAGGTAGTGCATGAAGACCCGGTTTCCGGTGAACATCAGCACGGCCATCGTCGCCTCGCCCAGCAGGGCCGACGAGCCGATCCGGCACTGGTAGCCGATGTTGCGCCACATCAGACGGAGGCTCTTGCGGCTCCGCTTGAGCGGGTAGAGGCGCAGCGTCCGGGCCCCGCGGAGCAGGTAGCGGAGGACGATCGCCCCGCCCAGCAGGATGCTGATCGTCGAGGCGAGGGCGGCCCCCATGACGCCCCAGCCGAACGGGAAGATGAACAGGTAGTCGAGCACGACATTCGCGGCGGCCGAGAGCAGGCTGCACCACATGGCCAGCCGCGGTGCGCCGTCGAGGCGGATGACATAGAGCCCGACGGCGATCCAGAGCTGGGGAATCAGCCCCGGCACGAACCAGACGAGGTAGTCGACCACCTGCGGCAGCAGGTGCCGCGAGGAGCCCAGCAGCAGGGCGACCTGCCGCGGGAAGGCGAGGATCAGCGCCACGGGCAGCGCCGCGAGGAGCGTGACGAAGAGCATCGCCTGCGTGACGTTGATCCGTGCGGCCTTGTACTTGCGCCGTGCGAAGTGGATCGAGGCGACCACCGAGCAGCCGGCGCCCGCCATCAGCCCCGCCCCCGTGAAGAGCATCAGCAGCGGGATGCAGAGGTTCACCGCGGCGATGCCGTCGCTGCCCACGCCGTGTCCCACGAAAACGCCGTCGACGACCGTCACCGCCGACATGCCGAGCATCCCCAGCAGGGTGGGGATGAAGAGTCTCCGGAAGAGGTAGCCCACGCGGAGCCTCCCCAGATCAATCGCGTCCCTTTCCATCTTGTTCCATCTTGCGCCAAACATAAAAAAGGCCGGACAAGCATCGTGGTTTTACCCAGTCATCTTATCCGGCCCCGTAAGCCCTCCGATGAGGATTACAAAACTTCTTTTCGATGCGGCAAAGATAGGACCTTTTTTCGGCCGAACCAAATTCCGGCGCGGCATTCGCTCGCCGGCGGCTACTCCTCGTCGTCGTAGAGCACCGCCTCCATCAGGTCGTCCAGCTCGCGGCGCTCCTTCTTCGTGGGGCGCCCCGTGCCGCGGTCGCGGAAGACGAAGATCGTCTCGCGCGGCACGTTGAGCTTGTCCAACTCCTCCTGCGGCGTGATGTCGAGGCAGTACGCCGGCACATTCTTGGCTGGCTGGCGGCTCGACACCAGGTCGAGCACCTTGTAGGAGTAGGTCACCGCCTGACGGCGCACGCTGATGCGGTCGCCGATCTTCACTTCGCGCGAGGGTTTGGCACTCGAGCCGTTGACCGTGACCTTGTTGTTGCGGATGGCCTCCGCGGCGTCGCTGCGGGTCTTGAACACCCGCACGGCCCAGAGGTATTTGTCGAGTCTTACATCGTCCATAAAGCGTCTATTTTTCGTACAACGATTCGCTGCGGGGCCTATCGTGCGACTGCTCGTCGTTCTGGCGGCTGACGCCCAGGATCATGCCCAGCGCCACGGAGGTGAAGAGCACCGAGGAGCCGCCGCGCGAGATGAGCGGCAGGGTCTGTCCCGTCTCGGGGATGAGGTTTACGGTGACCATGATGTGCAGCAGCGCCTGACAGGTGATGAGCAGCGCAAGCCCCAGCACCAGCAGCCCCGGGAAGGCCGTGCCGCAGCGGCGGAAAATCTCGATCGCCCGGAAGAAGATCCACAGGTAGAGCATCAGCAGCACGACGGCCAGCACCAGACCGTACTCCTCGACGAAGAAGGCGTAGGCATAGTCGCTCTCGGGGTGGATCATCTCCACGCGCATGGCGCTCTGTCCGGCCCCCTCGCCGAGCAGTCCGCCGTTGTGGATGGCGATCATCGAGCGCTCGGTGTCGGAGAGGTTCTCGACGGGCTTGTCGCGCTGCGACTGGGTCCAGAGGTGGATCCAGGTCGCGAAGCGCCCTTCGGCCGTCTCGCTGCGCCCGAGGTTGAGGGTCACGATGAGCACGACGCCCGCAGCGGCCAGCCCCAGGAGCTTCAACAGCTCGCGGATGCGCACGCGCCCGATGAGCATCATGACCCACGAGGCGGCGAAGACCAGCACGGCCGACGAGGTGTGGGCCGGGAAGATCACCAGGCAGGAGGCGATCATCGGCATGAGAATGGGCCACGTCCCCTCGCGCCAGATGCGCCGCTGCTCGGGCGACGAGCGCCACGTCCAGAAGCGCAGCGACGGCACGATGCGGATGCGGTCGATCTTCGACTGGCGCCCGGCGAGCTGCTGCGCGAGGAAGAGCACCGTGGCGACCTTCAGCGCCTCGGAGGGCTGGAACTGGAAGGGTCCGAGGGGTATCCAGCGCGCCGCGCCGTTGGTCGTGGCGCCGATGAAGTAGACAGCCACGGTGAGCAGCAGCGAGAGGAAGTAGGCCGGACGGGTGAGGTAAAAGTAGATGCGGCAGTCGATCTTGTGGACGAAGAGCATGATGCCGAGACTCATGGCGAGGATCATCACCTGCTGCTGGAGGAAATGGGAGGTCGACCGCACGGTGTGGGCGTCGTAGGCCATCTTGGCTGTCGACGAGTAGACTACCAGCACGGAGATCACCGACAGCACGCCGATGATGATCCACAGCACGCGGTCGCCCGAGAAGAGGCGCCGGTGCGGATGCGTGGCGTCGGCCCCGGATTGCGTTGCTGCGGACGCCGCACCGCGCGACGTGCGCGTGCGGCGGGTCCCGGCAGCTGCCGCGGTGTCCGCTGCCTCCGGCCCCCCGTCACGACGGTATGTACGCAGGTCGTCGTTCATCGCATCACGCCTTTTCCGTTACCCACGCCTTGAAGAGTTCGCCGCGGTTCTCGTAGTTGCGGAAGAGGTCGAAGCTCGCGCAGGCGGGCGACAGCAGCACGGCGTCGCCGCTGCGGGCCGCCCGCTTGGCCGCCGTCATCGCCTCGTCGAGCGACGAGGTCGAAATGACCTCGGGCACCACGCCCGTGAACTCGCGCACGAGCTTGTCGTTGTCGAGCCCCATGCAGACCAGCGTATGGACCTTCGCCCGCGCGAACTCCTTGAGCGGCGTGTAGTCGTTGCCCTTGTCCGTGCCCCCGGCGATCCACACCACGGGGCGCGTCATGCTCTCCAACGCATAGTAGACCGAATCGACGTTCGTCGCCTTCGAGTCGTTGATCCACAGCACGCCGCCGCGCTCGGCGACGGGTTCGAGGCGGTGCTCCACCGGGGCGAAGTCGTAGAGCGAGCGGCGCACCGATTCGGGGTCGACTCCCGCGGCAAGGGTCGCCAGCGCCGCAGCCATGGCATTATAGGCGTTGTGCAGCCCCCTGATTTGCAGCTTCGACGTGTCGATCTCGACCGAGCGGTCGCCCACGGCCGCCGTGAAGCTCCCGTCCAGCAGGAAGGCGTCGCCCGCGGTGCTCGCCACGGCGTTCTTTGCCGCGAAGGGTAGCTGCCGCGCCCGCAGGTCGTATTTGGGCAGCTCGCGCCAGATCACCTCGTCGTCACCCGAGTAGACGAACCAGTCGCGCGAGGTCTGGTTCTGCGTGATGCGCATCTTGGCATCGACGTAGTTCTGGAAGCAGTGGTCGTAGCGGTCCAGGTGGTCGGGCGTGATGTTCATCAGCACGCCGATGTGGGCCCGGAAGCGGTACATGCCGTCGAGCTGGAACGAGCTCAGCTCGAGCACGTACCAGTCGTAGTCGCCCGTGGCGACGCTGTAGGCGAAGCTCTCGCCGATGTTGCCGCCCAGGGCGACGTTCATCCCGGCGTCGCGCATGATCTTGTAGATGAGCGACGTCGTGGTGGTCTTGCCGTTCGAGCCGGTGATGCAGATGCAGCGCGCACGGCCCATGTAGCGGCCCGCGAACTCGATTTCGGAGATCACCGGAATGCCCCGCTCGCGGATGCGCCGCACGATGGGCGCCGTGTCGGGAATGCCGGGCGACTTGATGACCTCCGAGGCCTGCAGGATGCGCTCCTCGCTGTGGCCGCCCTCCTCATAGGGGACCTGCCACTCGTCGAGGCGTGCGCGGAAGCGCTCGGCAATGTGTCCCGCATCGGAGAGCAGGACGTCGAAACCCCTCTTTTTGGCGAGGATCGCGGAGCCGTAGCCGCTGATTCCCCCGCCCAGTACGACGATCTTTTTCATACGTGTATCTCTTTTATCGGATCTTCAGCGTGACGAGCGTGATGGCCGCAAGCAGCAGCGAGATGATCCAGAAGCGCGTGACGATCTTCGTCTCGAAGAGGCCCTTCTTCTGGTAGTGGTGGTGCACCGGGGCCATGAGCAGCAGGCGCCGCCCCTCGCCGTATCGGCGGCGCGTGTACTTGAAGTAGCCGACCTGCAGCATCACCGAGCAGCTCTCGTAGAGGAAGACGCCGCAGAGCAGCGGCAACAGCAGCTCCTTGCGGATGCAGAGGGCGAAGACGGCGATCACGCCGCCGATGGCCAGCGAACCCGTGTCGCCCATGAAGATCTGCGCCGGGAAGGAGTTGTACCAGAGGAAGCCGACGAGGGCCCCGACGAACGCCGCGGCGAAGACGACCAGTTCGCCGCTCTGCGGGATGTACATGATGTTGAGGTAGTCGGCGTAGACGATGTGTCCCGAGAGGTAGGCCAGCACGCCCAGCACGGCGACGATCGGCACCGAGACGCCCGTGGCCAGGCCGTCGAGGCCGTCCGTGAGGTTGGCGCCGTTCGACACGGCCGTGACGACGAAGATCGCCACCAGCACGTAGAGCAGCCACATCAGGGTGTTGTCGCCGCCCGTGAGCCAGCCGTAGTCGAATTCGTTGTTCTTGACGAAGGGGATGGTCGTCTTGGTGGTCTTCGTGCTCTCGGAGTCGATCAGCACGTTGCGCTGCACGGTCTGCACGACCGTGCCGTCGGCATCGTAGTAGACCGTCTCGACGGGCTGCGTGGTCTTCTCGCGCACGACGATGTCGCCCGAGAGCCACATCGTCGTGCCGACGATGATGCCCAGGCCGACCTGCCCGACGATCTTGAAGCGGCCCTTGAGCCCCTCCTTGCGGTGGCGGAAGACCTTGATGTAGTCGTCCAGTCCGCCGATCAGCCCCAGCCAGACGGTCGAGACGAGCATCAGCTGCACGTAGACGTTGTCCAGGCGCCCGAACAGCAGCGTCGGGATGAGGATGGCGATCAGGATGATGACGCCGCCCATGGTCGGGGTGCCGCGCTTCTGCAGCTGTCCCTCGAGGCCGAGGTCGCGGATCTCCTCGCCGATCTGCTTGCGGCGCAGGAAGTCGATGATCGTGCGGCCGAAGATGATGACGATCAGCAGCGCAAGGATGATCGCCGCCGCCGCCCGGAACGAGATGTACTGGAACATGCCCGACCCCGGGAAGTCGTAGGCCTCGTCCAGATAACGGAAAAGATGATACAACATGGTTGTCTATCGTTTGTTTTCAATGTAGGATGCAAAGTCGCGGCGCACCTCCTCGCGATCGTCGAAGTGGTGCTTCACGTCGCCGACGATCTGGTAGGTCTCGTGCCCCTTGCCGGCGATGAGGATCACGTCGCCGGGCCGCGCAAGCACGACGGCCGTGCGGATCGCCTCGGCGCGGTCGGCCAGGCGCAGGTAGCGCGCCCCGGGCTCCAGCCCGGCGACCATCTCGTCGAGGATCGCCTCGGGGTCCTCGTGGCGCGGGTTGTCCGAGGTGAAGATCGCCGTCGTGGCGTACTTCACGGCGATCTGCGCCATCTCGGGGCGCTTCGTGCGGTCGCGGTCGCCGCCGCAGCCGCAGACCACCAGCAGTTGCTGCTGCGGCGTGCGCAGCTCGTCGATCGTCTGGATGACATTCTCCAGCGCATCGGGCGTGTGGGCGTAGTCCACGACGGCCGTCGTGCCGTTCGACGCGCGGATGACCTCGAAACGGCCGCTCACGGCGTGCAGCGTGCTCAACACGCGCAGCACCTCGTCGCGGTCGAGCCCCAGCAGCACGGCGGCGCCGTAGACGGCCGTCAGGTTGTAGGCGTTGAAGCGCCCGAGCAGCCCGACCCACAGCTCGCGCCCGTCGAGGCGCAGCAGCATGCCGTCGAGGTGCATCTCGACGATCCGGCAGCGGAAGTCGGCCATCGTGCGCAGCGAGTAGGTGTGCACCTCGGCACGGGTGTTCTGCACCATGACGCGGCCGTTGCGGTCGTCCGTGTTCGTCAGGGCGAAGGCCCCCTTGGGCAGGTGGTCGAAGAAGAGCTTCTTGGCCCGGATATACTCGGCGAAGGTCTTGTGGTAGTCGAGGTGGTCGTGCGTGATGTTCGAGAAGATGCCGCCCGCGAAGTCGAGGCCCCGCGTGCGCTCCTGCACGATGGCGTGCGACGAGCACTCCATGAAGCAGAATTCGCACCCGGCATCGGCCATCTCGCGCATCAGGGCGTTCAGGCGGATCGAGTCGGGCGTCGTGTGCGTTGCCGGCAGCGTGCGCTCCTCGATGCGGTAGACCACCGTCGAGATGAGCCCCGCACGGTAGCCCATCGCCCGCACCAGGTCGAAGAGCAGCGTCACGGTCGTGGTCTTGCCGTTCGTGCCGGTGATGCCGACGAGCTTCAGCTCGCGGCTCGGATGGTCGTAGAAGGCCGCGGCCATGTCGGCCATCGCCCCCTGCGAGTCCTTCACGACGACGAAGGTCACCCCCGCGGGGCGCTCTTCGGGCAGGCGCTCGCAGACCACCGCCGCGGCCCCCGCCGTGACGGCCGCTCCGATGAAGGCGTGGCCGTCGCACTGCGTGCCGGGCACGGCGAAGAAGCAGCAGCCCGCCGCCGCGGCCCGCGAATCGTAGACGAGCGACCCGACGGCGACCTGCGGATCACCCCAGATTGCCTCAACAGGCGTATTTTCAAGCAGTTCGGATAGTGTTTTCATCTCTCAGTGTCAATTCAAGGTTATGCTGACCGTCGCTCCGGGCGAGATGCGCTGCCCGGCGGCGATGCTCTGTCTTGTCACGGCCCCCTCGCCCGAGAAGCGGACGTGCAGCCCGCGGCTCTCGAGCAGGAAGAGGGCATCCTTCAGCCCCATGCCCCGCACGTCGGGCATCACGCTCCGGTCGTCGGGCAGCGAGGCGATCGTCACCTCGGCGAGGCTGTCCACCGTCGCGCGGCCCCAGCCCGTGCGGCGGTCGTAGTCGACGTCGGGCGAGAGCCGTCCCGCCACGCGGCGGATCTGGGCGATCTCCCCGCCCTTGATCCGCTCGGGATAGCGGCGCGGACCCTGCCGCTCGAGGCGTCCATACCACTCCTGCCCGCGGTTGTAGATGTAGTCCACCAGGCGCTTGACGACCGGGCCCGCGAGCGGACCGCCGTAGTAGGCCTTGCCGGCCTGTGCGCGCGTCTCGATGGTGGTCAGCACCGTGTAGCGGGGTTCGTCGGCCGGGAAGAAGGCGATCATCGAACCCAGGTAGTGGCGCCCGGGCTCCCTGCGCGGCTCGGTGATCTGCGCCGTTCCGGTCTTCGCGGCGACGCGCACGTAAGTCGTGTCGCGGAAGAAGGCGCTCGCCGTGCCCCGCGTGCAGACCGCCTGGAGGCAGCGGTTCACCTCGCGCAGCGTCGACCGCGAGCAGATCGACGAAGCGATCGTGCGGCTCTCGAAGCGCTCCTCGACATGGTCGTCGCGCCGCAGCTCGCGGATCAGCACCGGCGAGATCATCCGCCCGCCGTTGGCGATGGCGTTGTAGAAGGTAATCATCTGGATCGGGGCCAGCTTCACGCGGTAGCCGTAGGCCATCTTCACGAGCATCACGCCGGGGTCGGCGACCTTCCAGTCGCGGGTGATCTCGGGCTGCCGCTCGCCGAGGCGCTCCAGCCCGACGGTCTCGCCCAGGTGGAGCTGCTCGTGCAGGAAGCGGCTGTAGTCGAACTTCCTGCCCGTGGCGCCGTAGCGGTCCCAGACCGCCTCGGCGAAGTAGACGTTCGAGGAGGCGGCCACGGCCTGCCGGAAGTCGATGACGTGATCGCCGCGGTGCGAGTCGCGGATGTTCGTCGCGGGACCCACCTTGACCGGATCGCCGTTGTGCACGTCGTAGGTCGTCTCGGGCGACATCTTCGCGTCGTCGAGCAGCAGCAGCATCGACGCCAGCTTGAAGGTCGAGCCGGGCTCCATGCAGCGGCCCAGCGCATAGTTCTCGCGCTCGGAGTAGCTGCCGTCGCCGTTGCGGCCGAGGTTCGCCAGGGCAAGGATCTCGCCCGTGCGGGTCTCCATGACGATGGTCGTGCCCCAGGTGGCGTTCTGCCGCTCGAGCTGGCTCCGCAGCGCCCTGTCGGCCACGTCCTGCAGGTCCATGTCGAGCGTCGTCACCACGTCCAGCCCGTCCTCGGGCTCCTCGTGCCCGGCCCCGGCCACCCGGCCGTAGAAGCCACGCGCGATGCGCTGCCGCACGGCCACGCCGTCGCGGCCTGAAAGCTCGCGGCGGTAGCTGTCCTCGATGCCGTAGTTGCCAAAGAGCGTCTTGCCCGAGTCGTCGGGACGGCCGATGTAGCCCTTGTCGCCGATCGTGCGGCGGGCCAGCCCCCCCTGCGGGTAGACGCGGTCGTCGCGCTCGACAAGTCGGTAGACCATGCCCATGTTCCAGTTCAGCAGCGGATAGCGGCGCAGCGTCTGCCACTCGGCGTAGTCCACCTCGCGCGGGAAGATGTTGACGAGCGTATGGTCGCGGATCGTGTCGTAGATGCGTTCGGTAACGGTCGCCTCGCCGCGGATCCAGTCCACGAGCCGGGCAAAGAGCCCCTCCGAGCGGTAGTAGGTCGTGTCGCGTTCGTTGGTCAGGCGGTAGTTGTTGCGGGCGTGGCTCTGCTTCTCCCTAAAAAAACGGGCGTACTCCGCGGCGGAACGGTCCTTGAAGTAGGCCGAAAGGAGCTTGGCGAGCGAGTCGCTCTGCTCGCGAAACCGCTTCGTGTCGGCCAGTCCGTCCGACGCGAAGTCGAAGGCCGCCTGGTAGCGGAAGATCGAGACGGCCAGCGGCTCGCCGTCGCGCGAGAGGATCGCGCCCCGGCGCGCGGGGATCACCTCCTCGGTGAAGATGCGGTTCGAGAGGCGCGCGGCGTTGTAGGCCACCTCGCCGCTGAAGAGCTGCACCCACAGCAGCCGCAGAAACACGACGGCTCCCGCGAGGATGAACAGCACGTAGAGCAGCCGCACCCGCAGCAGGATGTCGCTCTTGATCTTCGACGGTTCGCGTTTCATGTTCAGTTGTCGATGATTTCACCCGGTGCGGGCGGGTCCTGGAGGTCGATGCCGCGGCGGCGCAGCTCCTCGACGACGGCCGAGTGGGTCGTGCGGCTGAAACGCTGCTCCTCGAGGCGGATCGACCGCTCGCGCAACAGCTGCACCTCGCGTTCGAGCCGCGAGTACTTCATGTCCAGATGCAGCGACCAGAACATCGCCATGATGCTCAACAGGAACATCCCGGCGATGCAGGCCATGTAGGGGTAGTACTGCGAGACACCCCGGCGCAGCAGGATCGTCCCCGAGACCAGCTGCCAGAAGGTGCTCGACGCACGGCGCGCGGCCTTGCGGCGGCGCTCCTCCTCGGCTTCGCGTTCGGCGGCCTCCCGCTCCTCGTCCTCGCGCAGGTCGTCGTCGGCCTCTCCCCGCTCCATGCGGCGCACCTCGCGCCGGATGCGGCGGGCCAGCTCGGCCTCGGCCTCGCGCCGCGCCTGCTCCTCGGGGGAGACGGGATCGAATTCGTGGTCCTGCAGCATGGTTATCCTCTCTTGACGGCGGCGCGCAGTTTGGCCGAGCGCGACCGGGGGTTGCGCTCCAGCTCCCCGGCCGCGGGAACCACGGCCTTGCGCGTCAACACCTCGAACGGCGCCTGCGGCCGTCCGTAAAAATCCTTTGCGACCTCTCCGGTGAAGTTGCCGCTGCGCAGGAAGTTCTTCACCAGCCGGTCCTCGAGCGAGTGGTAGGAGATGACCACCAACCGCCCGCCGGGCCGCAGCACCTTGAGGCTCTGCTCGAGGGCCATCTTCAGCGCCTCCATTTCGCCGTTGACCTCGATGCGCAGCGCCTGGAAGAGCTTGGTCAGGAACTTCGCCCCGTCGCGCTTCGGCGTGCAGGGCTGCACGGCGGCAACCAGCTGCGCCGTCGTCGCGATCGGCTCTGCGGCGCGCGCTCGCACGAGACATCCGGCCACCTTCCACGGGGTCTCCACCTCGCCCCAGTCGCCCACGACGCGCGTCAGCTCCTCCACCGTGTAGCCGTTGACCACGTCGGCGGCCGTCATCCGTCCGCGCCGGTTCATGCGCATGTCGAGCGGTGCCTCGCCGCGGAACGAGAAGCCCCGCTCCACATCGTCGAAGTGGTGCGACGAGACGCCCAGATCGGCCAGGATGCCGTCCACCTGCCGCACGCCCCGCAGCCGCAGCGCCCCGCGCAGAAAGCGGAAATTGCTCTCCACATAGCAGAAGCGGGGATCGTCGGGACAGTTCGCGCGCGTGTCGGCATCCTGATCGAAGCCGTAGAGCCGCCCCCGGGGCCCGAGCAGCGAGAGAATCCGCCGCGAGTGGCCGCCTCCGCCGAACGTCAGGTCGGCATAGACCCCGTCGGGCCGCACGTCGAGCAGCCGCACGGACTCCTCGAGCAGGACGGGAACATGGTATTCGGGTGCCATCATTTCGATAAGGTCGATTTGGGCGTAAAGTTAGCGTTTTTTCAAAAAAGAATACCTATATTTGCCGTTATAAATTTTTTTCCGCACGTTTCCATGCCCCAGATAGACATCGGCGCCGTACTGAAAGCCAAGGCCCCGCGGCTGGCCCGCTGGATTCCCCGACCGGCGGTAGGGTGGCTGCGCCGCACGATCCACGAAAAGGAGATCAACCACATCCTGCAACACTACTGGTCGCTCCCGCCGCAGGAGTTCATCCGCGCCTGCTTCCGGCAGTGGCAGGTGAGCTACTCGATCGAAGGGCTCGAAGGGCTCGATCCCGCGGGCCGCTACCTCTTCGTCTCGAACCACCCCTTCGGCGGGATGGACGGCATGATGCTGGCCGACAAGCTCATCGACCGCTTCGGCGATGTGCGCGTGGTGGTCAACGACCTGCTGATGTACGTCGAGCCGCTCCGGCCGCTCTGGATTCCGGTCAACAAGCACGGCGCGCAGAACGCGGCCTACGCCCGCAAGATGGAGGAGGAGTTTTTCGGCGAGCGGCAGATCCTGACCTTCCCGGCGGGGCTCTGCTCGCGCCGCATCGACGGCTGCGTGGCCGACCCCGAATGGAAGATCAGCTTCCTGAAGAAGGCCTACGCCTCGCAGCGGCAAATCGTGCCGGTCTTCGTCGAGGGGCGGCTCTCGAACTTCTTTTACCGCATCGACCGCCTGCGCAAACGGCTGGGCATCAAGTTCAACATCGAGATGCTGTGGCTGCCCGACGAGATGTTCTCGCAGCAGGGCAAGCACTTCCGCATCGTCGTGGGCGACCCGATTCCCATGGCGGAGCTGCAGAGCGCCGGTTCGCTGCGCGAGCAGGCGGAGTATGTACGCAAAAAGGCGTATTTTCTGGAAAAAAAGCTCTCCTCCGCGACACAATAGCTGCAAAAAACGGTATTTTTGCAGCGGATATGCAAAGTAAAACCATGAAACCCATCATCCCGCCCGTCGACCGGGAGTTGCTGCGCGCCGAGCTCACGCCCGAACGCAAGGTCCGCGACACGAACAAGGCCGGCAACGAAATCTACGTCTTCTCGGCGGCGGAGTGTCCGTCGCTCATGCGCGAAGTGGGCCGCCTGCGCGAGGAGGCCTTCCGCGGCGCCGGGGGCGGCACGGGCGAGGAGGTGGACATCGACGAGGAGGACACGGCCGGCGACGGCTACTACCAGCTCATCGTCTGGGACCCGGCGGCCGAACAGATCGTGGGCGGCTACCGCTTCATCGTCTGCACGACGCCGAACCCGCGCCACCTCTCGACCGAGCACTACTTCCGCTTCAGCGACCGTTTCCGCCGCAAATACCTGCCCCACACGATCGAACTGGGACGCTCGTTCGTGCAGCCCGCCTACCAGGCCCGCGCCAACGCCAAGAGCATCTACGCGCTGGACAACCTCTGGGACGGCATCGGCGCCCTGATCGTGTTGAGCCCCCGCTCGAAATACCTCTTCGGCAAGGTCACCATGTACACGAGCTACAAGACCGTGGCGCGCAACGCCCTGATCTGGTTCCTGCGCCGCTACTTCCCCGACCGCGAGGGGCTCGTCGAGGGCATCCATCCGCTGCGGCTCGATCTGGACGACCCCTACTACGAGGAGCTCTTCCACGGCGAAACCTACATGGACAACTACCGCATCCTGATCCAGAAGATCCGCGAGTTCAACGAGAACATCCCGCCGCTGATCAACGCCTACATGAACCTGTCGCCCACGATGCGGGTCTTCGACACGGTGTCGAACCCCGATTTCGGCGACGTGGAGGAGACGGGCATTCTGGTGACGATCCGCGACATCTATCCCGAAAAACGGCAGCGCTACACCCGCTGGAAGGGGTGGCGGGCCAACCTCAAGCACCGCCGCGAGGAGTTCGGCGAACAGCTGCGCGAGCACCTCGAACGCATCAGGAGCGAGCGCGACAGAAAGCGCGCGGAACGGTCGTAGGTGCCCTTTCCGGTCCGCTCTTTCCGGTCCGCTCTTTCCCGGCCTGCTCCGCATGGCGGCCTGCACAAAAAAACTCCGCACGAGGCGGAGTCCAGGCAAACAATTGTTTAACTAATATCACCGACGGTGACCGGAACGTGTCATTCGTCCGTCTCGGTGTTGTCAGAAGAGGAGGAGTCGGCCGTGCCGCACTTCTCTTTGGTGCAATCTCCCTTGCAATCACCATCCTTCTCGGCCTTCTCCTCCTGTGTGGTACTCTCTTCCGTAGCGGACTCGGGTGCAGGGGCAGCCACCTCCTGCTTTTCGGGTTCCGTCGATTCGGGCTGCTGAGCGAATGCCATGCCGCCTGCCGTCAGCATCAGCGCCGCCATCATCACAACTCTCTTTTTCATGGCTCTCAAAATTAAGGTTAGACTTCCGTTTTCGGGGCCGAACCGCTTTCGCGACGGCCTTTGCCCTGAAAGGATTCAAGCCATGTGCCATGATGGCAAAACAAGCATAAAACCTTGTTTTACAATGTATTGCATAAAACAAAGCAATCCTGCCGCACTGTGGAAAAGTGTGGAACGAAGGTGTGGAATGTGGATTTTTTCCACACCCGGGGCGGCTACTCGATGCCGTAGAGGTGCAGTTTGTTGTAGAGGGTCTTGCGGTCGATGCCGAGCAGTTTCGCGGCCTGCGACTTGTTGCCGCCCGCCGCAGCAAGGGCCCGGCGGATCTGCTCCTCCTCGCCGGCGGGATCGCGCAGCGAGAGGGTGGAGGAGGCTCCGCCCCCGGCAATCTCGGCCGGAAGTTCGCGGCAGGTGACATACTCGTCCTGCGCAAGCAGCGTCGCCGACATGACGACATTCTTCAGCTGCCGCAGGTTGCCCGGCCAGTCGTAGCGCGTGAGGGCCGCCGCAGCCGCGGCGTCGAAGCCCACGAGGTGCTTGTCCAGCTCGCGGTTGGCCTGGTCGAGGAAGAAGTCGGCGAAGAGCAGGACATCCTCGGGCATTTCGCGCAGGCACGGCATGCGGAGCGTGAATTCGTTGATCCGGTGGTAGAGGTCGGCGCGGAACGTGCCGCGGGCGATGGCCGCTTCGAGATCCTCGTTCGTCGCCGCCACGAGGCGGATGTCGACCGGAATCTCGCGCGTGCTGCCCACGGGGCGGATGCGCCGCTCCTGCAGGGCGCGCAGCAGCTGCACCTGCGTCTCGTAGGTGAGGTTGCCCACCTCATCCAGGAAGAGCGTCCCGCCGTTGGCGGCCTCGAAGGCGCCCGTCTTGTCGTTCAGCGCCCCGGTGAAGGAGCCCTTGACGTGGCCGAAGAACTCCGAGGCGGCCAGCTCGCGCGGTATGGTCCCGCAGTCGACCGCCACGAAGGGCTTGCCGGCCCGCTTGCTGCTGCGGTGGATGAGCTGCGCGACATGCTCCTTGCCCGTGCCGCTGGCGCCGTTGACCAGCACCGACATGTTGGTCGGAGCCACGAGCCGCACGTACTCGTACAGCCGCCGCGAAGCGTCGCTGTGCCCCTCGATGTAGTTGAGCGCCGCAGGTTCCCGTTTCGCACCGCGCGCCGGGCCCTTGGCTGCGGCCGCCGGCTCCGCCGCCGCACCGGGCGCCGGCGTGTCGATCGCCTCGCGGATCTTCTTGAGCAGCTCGTCGGGATTGACCGGCTTGGCCACGTAGTCGCGAGCCCCGAGCTTCATGCTGCGCACGGCATTCTGAATCTCGGCGTAGCTCGTCATGACGATCACCGGCTCGCGGCGCCCGCGCTCGGCCAGCCACTGGAGCAGGGCGATGCCGTCCTCGTCCGGCAGGCGCATGTCGCTCAACACGAGGGCATACTCCTGCTTCCCGAGCGCCGTGCGGGCCGCCGACACGCTGCCGACCGTCTCCACGTCGAAGCCCCGCTTCGAGAGCCACGTGCGCAGCATCAGCGCGAAGGTGGTGTCATCGTCTACGATCAGAATCCGTTCCATAACGTCGCAAAGATAGGAAAAGCCGACGGCAAATCCAAGTCCGCCGGCGGTCGGGTGCCCTGCTCACACGGCCGGATCGGCGGCCTGCGCGGCGGCCCGGGCGACTATCGCGTCGATGCGCCCGAGCGCGGTCAGCAGCTCGCTCCGCAGGGCAGGGTCGATTTCGCCGTCGAACCGCTCGGCCCGCCGCAGCACGGCGGCGACCTCCGCGGCGCCGATCATCGTAAAGATGGGCAGCATCTTGTGCGCCAAGGCCTTCAGCGCGGCGGGATCGTCCGCCTCGAGGGCCCGCCGCAGCGCCCCGGCATTGGCCCCGGTCTGCTCGGCAAAGGAGGCGACGATGCTCCGCGCCGCCTCGGGATCATCGCCCGCATAGGCCGTCAGGGCTCCGAAATCGACCCCGTCGCCCGATGCCGGGGACTCCGCGACCGGAGTGTCCGTCCCGCCGGCGGGTGCCGCAGCCTCTTCGCCGCCGCCTCCCGTCGCGGCACGGATCGCGGCAAGCAGCTCGCCGCCGGAGAAGGGCTTGCGCAGGCAGGCCGCGAACCCCCGGGCGGCAAAATCGGCGGGGCGCATCTCCCCGCGGGCCGAGACCGCCACGACGGGCAGCGACGCATCGATCCGGTGCACGGCGTCCAGCACGCTGAAGCCGTCGGCCGAGGGCATCTGAATGTCGGTCAGCACCAGGTCGAAACGGCTCTCCGCGACGATCCGGCCGACGTATTCGGGATAGGCGCAGCTCTCGGTCTCGATTCCAGCCCGGCGGCACATCGCCGCCGTCATCTCGAGCTGCAGCGGATCGTCGTCCACGAGCAGCACGCGCAGCCCCGGGCGCACCTCGCTCTCCGACACGGCCGCCGCAGGTGCCGCCCCCGCATCGCCCGCCGCCCCGACCGGCACCGAGACGATGAAGCGGCTCCCCTCGCCGAGACGGCTCTCAAGCGAGATGGTGCCTCCCAACAGCTTGACGAGCCGGTCGACGATCGACAGTCCGAGGCCGAAGCCGTCGACGCCCTGCGCCGAACGCAGCCGCACGAACTCTCCGAAAATCCGCTCCTTCTCCTCGCGGGCGATGCCGCGGCCCGTATCGCGCACGGAGAAGATCAGCCGTCCGTCGGAGAGATCGACCCGCACCGTGACGGAGCCCCGGTCGGTAAATTTCAGGGCATTGGAGAGGAGGTTTTCGGCGATCTGACGGATGCGCACGGCATCGCCCGTAACCCCGGTTGCGGCCGCCGGCGTGGCGTCGAGGTGCAGTTCGAGCCCCTTGGCCGCCGCCTGCGCGGCGAATCCCGAGAGGATCGTCTCGAAGAGCTGCGCGGGATTGAAGGCCACGGTGTTGACCTCCATCTTGTTGATATCGAGCCGGTAGAAGTCCAGCAGGCTGTTGACCAGCCGCAGCAGGTGTTCCGACGACTCCTTCATGTTGTGCAGGTAGAGCTCCTCGCGCTTGCCGCCCGTCAGGCGCGAGAGCAGGTCGATGTAGCCCATCACGGAACCCAGCGGCGCCTTGATGTCGTGCGTGATGGCCAGCATCAGCTTTTCGCGGGCCGCCAGCAGCGCCTCGTTGTCGCGGTTGGCACGCTCCAGGGCGCGGCGGTAGCGGTTGCTGCGGTTGACGTCGCGCCACAGGACGGCCACGAAGATGAGCATAAGCAGCACGGCCGCCGTGGTGATGCCCCCGAGCACCTGCGACGAACGGCGCCTCAACGCCGCATTGCGTTCGATGCGCCGCATGATAAAACCGGTATCCTCCGCCTCGTAGTCCATGATCAGGCGGTAGATCTTCTCGTTGACCAGTTCGTTGTTGTAGCGCAGCTGCTGTCCCTGGCGCCACGCCTTGTCGTAGATGCCCAGCCGCTCGCTCGTGACGCTGTCCTGCAGGGCCCGCAGCACCAGGGCGATCGTATCCTTGACCGCCTGCGGCGAGACCGCACCGACGAATTCGCGCCGGGAGATGACGATGCTCGAATCCTCCTGCCGCGGGCTGAACAGATCGGCCAGCCGCCGGAAAAACCGCCGCTTGCTCCGCGGCACGGAGACCGTGTCGGAGAGCACGACACTGCGCAGGACGAGCGACGTGTCGGCCCCGCCGAGCGAATCGTCCCCTTCGAGCAGCTGGCGGATGTTCTTGTCGAGCAGGCTCGCCGTACCGGCCGAACGGATCGACCGCCGCAGGCTCATCGTGCGCCGCTCCTTGTCGTCAATCAGCCGCACGATGCTGTCCAGCCGCAGCGTCTGGAGCGAATCGGTATCGTCCGAGAGTCCGCGCAGCGAGTCGATGCAGGCGCGGACGGTGCGCAGCTCGCGGTGGTAACGCTCCTCGTAGGACTGGTAGCCGGCGATCATGAGCTGTCCGTAGCTCTCGGCCTGGTAGAGGTGGTAAAGGGTCTGGTTCACGGCCCGGCGCTTGACCTGCAGCAGCGCGTAGTTCTCGCCCGGGGCCGCGATGTGGATCATGGCGCGGTAGGCATAGCCCACCGCGAGGATGCAGACGACCACGAGGACAACATACCCCGTCACGATCTTCGTCTTGACGAATTTCGACTCCTTCTTCTCTTGTTTGCCCGCTTTCACCTTCCAAAGATACGAAAAGTAAGCGCCGGGACAAACAAAAATCCCGTTTTCCGGGATGCCGCCTGCCTGCCAACGCCTTCCCGCGGCGACGCGCACGCGAAAACCGCCCGCACGGCCCGCCCGCCACCACAGCCGCATGGTCAAATGGAGCAGACAGACTGCCGGATGCCTCAACCGCACGGTCACCTGCCGCCGACATACAGATACGAAGACGGCACCCTTCATCGGAAGGATGCCGTCCCGTTTGCCACGACCGGAGCCGCTATTGCAGCTCGAGCTTGCAGGGCGAATACATCAGCACGCCCTGCAGGCGCGTTGCCTCGCGCACCCGACCGTACTCCTTCATCATGTCGCCCAGTTCGGAGCGCAGGAATGCCGTGCGGACGCTCGCGCTCAGCGACGAGAAGAGGGCCGCAATGCCTGTCGGGGCCTCCAGCACCTCCGTGATACGGTAGTTGTCGCCCAGCCCGGCCTTGTCGACGGCCTGCGCGATGGCCATCTTCAGCCCACCGCAGGCATCCACGAGCCCGATTCCGAGGGCATCTTCGCCCGACCACACGCGGCCGCCGGCAATATCGAGCACGCGGTCGATCGGGAGGTTGCGCCCCTGGGCCACGTTGTTCGTGAAGGTCGCATAGACCTTGTCCACGCCGCGCATGATCGTCGCCCGCTCGGTCGGCGTCAGCGGGGCCAGCTGTCCCATGCCGGCCGAGGTGTTGCTCTTCACGCCGTCGAGCGTGATGCCCAGCTTGTTCTTCAGCGCGTCGCGCGTGTCGAGGTACATGCCGAACACGCCGATCGAACCGGTCAGCGTCAGCCGGTCGGCAACAATCACGTCGGCCGGGCAGGAGATGTAGTACCCGCCGCTGGCGGCGTAGGAGCCCATCGACACGATGACGGGCTTCTCGGCCCGCAGCAGCTCGATCTCGCGCCAGATCACATCCGACGCCAGGGCGCTGCCGCCCGGCGAGTTGACACGCAGCACGACCGCCTTGACCTTTTCGTCGGCGCGCACGCCGGCGAGCGTCCGGGCCAGCGAATTGCCGTAAATTTCGGGACCGTAGCCCTCGCCGTCGACGATCTGACCCTCGGCATAGACGATGGCCACCTCGTCGGCCGAGACGTTCTTCAGGTCGGCACCCACCTGCGAGGCGTACTCGCCCAGCGTCACGAAACGGTATTCACCCTTGGCGTCGGGCTCGACACCCAGTTCGGCGAAGACGTCGTTCATCTGGTCCTCATAGAGCAGTCCGTCGACAAAGCGGTTCTCGAGCGCCTCTTCGGGCAGCGAAACCTCCAGCCGGTCGGTCAGGCGGTTCAACTCCGCCGGGTCGATCCCCCGGGCCTCGGCCACCGTCGAGGAGATCGTCCCCCACATCGAGTTGACGAGCTCCTGCATCTGTTCACGGTTGGCATCCGACATCCGGTTCATGATGTAGGGCTCCACGGCGCTCTTGTACCTGCAGGCCGTCGGACGGAAGACCTCGGCCCTGATATCGAGCTTGTCGAGCAGCCCCTTGTAGAACATCAGGTTAAAGGAGAGTCCCGACCAGTCGATCATCCCTTCGGGCTGCATGTAGATGCGGTCGGCCGCCGTGGCCAGGTAGTACTGCCCCTGCGAATAGACCTCGTTGTAGGAGACGACGAACTTGCCGCTCTTGCGGAACTCCTCGATCGCGCCGCGCAGCTCCTCGAGCAGCGCCGTGCCCGTAACGCCGCCGCGGCCGTTCATGCGCAGGTAGATGCCCTTGATGCGGGGATCGGATGCAGCCGCCTCGATGGCGCGCAGCGCCCGGAAGAGCGGCAGCTGCGGCGTGGTCTCCATCGTGGTGAAATCGATGCCCGCAAGGGGATTCGTCGAGGGCGAGTCGGTGAGCAGTTCCGAAAAGTCGATCTTCAGCACGCTCTCCGGAAGGACCGCCACGCTCTTCTCCATCGTGAGCGATCCGACGATCCCCAGAATGGCGAACAGCCAGAGGAAGAATACCACGACCGATCCCACGACGAAGGCGAGCAGTCCGGCGAGAAATGTCTTGATGAAATTCATAATGCGTTCCGTATTTTGTGTGTTAGTTCTCCGCTTGGTACTACAAAGATAATGATATTTCCTGAAAAACAAATAAAATTTATCGTTTTTCGATAAAATAATTTTTCATTTTATATGGAATCGCGGAAAATAACGTTATCTTTGCCGTAAACAAACCTTACAACGTATGGAACAGCAGATCAAACGGCTGCTCGGACAGGTGGTCCACCCCGAAACGGGAAAGGACCTCGTGACGAGCGGTTTCGTGGAGCATATCGGAGCTGCCGACGGCAAGGCGACCGTCGTGCTGCGCTTCGCCAAGAGCCATGACCCCTTTGCGGTGAAGATCAAGAACCAGGTCGAGGCGCTGCTGCGGGCGGCACTCCCGGGCGCCGAGGTGCTCGTCGTCGTCAAGGAGGGCGGACAGCCCCCGCGTCCGGAACCCAAGCTGAAAACCGCAACGGGCGCCATCGCCCGCATCATCGCCGTCGCCTCGGGCAAGGGCGGCGTGGGCAAGTCGACCGTCACGGCCAACCTGGCCGTCGCCCTGCGCAACATGGGCTTCCGCGTCGGCGTGCTCGACGCCGACATCTACGGTCCTTCGCAACCCAAGATGTTCGGCGTGGAGGGCTACCTGCCCGAAGCCGTCGAGGAGGAGGGCGTCGACCGCATCATCCCGGCCGAGGCCGGCGACATCCGCCTCATGTCGATCGGTTTCTTCATCAAGCCGACCGACGCGCTGCTGTGGCGCGGCGCCATGGCGACCAACGCCCTCAAGCAGCTCATCCACCAGACGAAGTGGGGCACGCTGGACTTCCTGCTGCTGGACCTGCCTCCCGGCACGGGCGACGTGCACCTGTCGATCATCAACGAACTCAGGATCGACGCTGCGGTGATCGTCTCGACGCCGCAGCAGGTGGCCGTGGCCGACGTGCTGCGCGGCGTGGAGATGTTCCGCAACCCCAACGTGCGGATCCCCGTCGCGGGCATCATCGAGAACATGGCGTGGTTCACGCCCGAGGAGCTGCCCGACCACCGCTACTACCTCTTCGGACGGGGCGGTGCGCGCCGCTTTGCCGAGGAGCACGGCGTGGACTTCCTGGGCGAGGTGCCCATCGTGCAGTCGATCATGGAAGGGAGCGAGGAGGGCCGTCCCGCAGCCGGCATCGACCCGCGCGTGGAGAAGTGGTACCGCGAGATTGCCGATAAGATTGTCGGCAAGGTGATGAAAAGTTGATGACAACCTGTTCGGAACCCTGTTGAAAAGTGACGATAAAAAATGAAAACTCCGGGGTCAAAAAGTTGCTTTTTCCGAAAAGGAGCGGGTATATGCAAAATTTCCGCGCCGCCAAAAAAAGTTTTCACTTTTTACCGTCCGCCCAAACGGGGCCCACAGGGCATGGAATGTTGAGAAAAAGAGGCTGTCGAAATGTTGAAAAGCGTTTTCATAAATTGTCGATTTCTTATTTTTTCTTTTGACTTCTTGAGTTCAACTTATAAATGCAACTTTTTGGGTGCGGATAATAAGCAATAAAAACATTTATTTTTCAGAGAGGAA
>UQUQ01000020.1 GCA_900544265.1 uncultured Alistipes sp. | reverse complement strand
CAGATCGCCCGTCGCGGCCTCACCCACGGAGAGCGTCCCCTGATATTCGGGAGCGAGGAACTTCAGTTCGAGCATCGACTCAAAGCGCGCGCCGGTCAGCCCGGCCACATCGGAGGGCTCGTCGCAGCGGACGACATAGTCGTTCGCATCGCCGCCAATGACAATGCCGCGGAGCGTGCCGCTGCCCGACGAGGGGGTCTGCGCGGCGAGTTCGCTCTCCGCAGGCACGTAGAGCGAGTAGGAGACTTCGCTCTCTTCGACCTCCATGTTCCACAGCGTTGCGGAGCCCCACGTCGGATAGACCTCCGTATCGGTGAACAGGCGCGTGAGCTGCGTATGCTCGATGCACACGGCCATCGACTCGTAGTCGGCGAGCTTCGTATGGTCGATCACGACGGGCTCGACGCTTTGGCCGCTTCCGACGACGCGGATGCCGATCGTCAGCGGACGGAGGTCAACCAGCCCCGAGGCGGCGTGACGGATCACACCGTCCTTCGTCCGGACGTTCAGGCGGTCGCCCACCGCGTAGATGTTCTCCTCGGGCGTGTCGAAGTAGAGCGTGATGCCCGAATCGGAGGCCGTATCATCGACGATCATCACATAGGCCTCCGTGGAGACGAGCGCCCGCGTGGCGGCCTCGGGCTCCGGTTCGGGTGTCGGCTCCGGTTCGGGCTCGGGGATGAAGGAGGCGATGACCACGCCCTCGACATACTGGCTCTCGGTCAGCGTCTGCTGTCCGCCCTCGGCAACGAGGCGGCCCGCGGCCTTCAGCTCGGCGATGGAGATCCGCACGGGCGGCATGTCGGTCGTGAACTCCTTCTCCTCGCCCGTATAGCGCACGCCGTCGGCCGTCAGCACATAGACTGCAAAGAGATAGGTTGTCTGACTCTCCAGCTCATCGATGCGCGCGGAGAACGATCCGTCCTCGGCCCGCTCGGCCACGGCATGGTAGGTATATTCGGCTTCGGTCTGCTTGCGGATGCCCACGCCGAATTCGGCAACGTCCAGCTCGCCGGAGTAGATCCAGCTGCCGCCGAGCGTTGCCGCCGACTCGTCGACCGCGACGGCGTCGGCCGTCGTGAGGACGGGCTGGCCGCTCTGCATGACCGTGATCTCGCCGCCGGCAGCCGAAGCATTGAGGATCAGAATCGCCTCGCGGTAGTCGCCCTCGAGCGGCTGCGCCTCGATGGTGATGCGGTGGCTGCCCGCACCGCCCGACTCGACCGACAGCGTGCACCAGGGCTGCTGCGCGGCGTCGAGGTTGTTGATGAGCTGCGCCGTCCATGCGCGGTTCGTCGTAAAGGAGACGCTCCGCTCGCCGCCCTCCTCCGAGAAGAGAATCGGCTTGCCCGAAAAGGACATTTCGGGCTTCTCGGGCAGCTCCGACGAAGCGTCGCTGCACGACCACGCCGTGCAGGCGAGCGTCAGCACGAGGCAAAGGGCGCCCCATGCGCGTATCGGAGTATGAAACAAGGTTCTCATGGTAGTTTTTGGGTTTTAGGAGTTGCTTATTCGTATTCGAGGCCGCAGCGTTCGCAGAAGCCGCGCACGCGGGCCAGCGCCGCGTCGAACTGTGCAGGCGAGGTCTCGCCGCCGAACTGCCCGCCGGAAGACATGTGCGGTTCGAGCGTCACGAACCCGTCGTAACGCCGCCGCGCAAGCTCCTCGAAGAGCCGCCCGATCTGGGCGTCGCCGTCACCGGGCAGCGACCCGAGGTCCCGGCTGCCGAGCTTCCAGTCCTTGATGTGCACGTGCTCCACGCGGGAGGCCATCAGCGGCCAGCAGCTCTCGACGTTGTCCGCTATTGCCTCGCCCCAGACGAAATTGGCCGGGTCGTAGGCCAGTGTCATGCGGTCGGAAGCCACGCCCTCGGCCAGCGCCACGCAGTTCGCCGCGCTGTGACCGAAGATGCGGGCCTCGTTCTCGTGAGCCATGCGGATGTCGGTTCCCTCGAGCTCGGCGGCCAGCCGTCCGAGCCGCTCCACGACCGCGTCGCGGCAGTCGTCGATGCACCCGCCCTCCGGAGCGTAGAAACTGAAGACGCGGATGAGCCGCGTGCCGAGAATCCCGGCCAGGCGGACCGTATGGCGGAACAGTTCGAGATGGGGCCCGAACGGCGCATCGACAGGGTTTTTGCCTATGGGCGAGGCCACGGCGCTCACGCCGATGCCGGCCTCGTCGAGGCGGCGCCGCAGCGCGCGGGCCTCCTCCTCGGAGAGGGTCGTAATGTTGCGTCCGTCGACGAACCGCACCTCCATCCACTTCACGCCCGCACGGCGCAGATAGGCGATCTGCTCCTCCACGACGGGCGACACTTCATCGGAAAATGCACTGATACGGATCATGGTCTGGTCAATCGAAATAGGTCGGAACAACGGTTACGAGGTAGTAGACAACGCTGACGAGCGTGATCGAGATGGCCACGATCATGGCCGTGTTCCACCAGAAGCGCACGCGGCCGCGCGGCATGTCGTCACCCAGGTAGCGCTTGCTGTTGTTCAGCAGCAGGAAGCCGATGTAGGCCACGGGCAGCATGATGAGGGCCATGGCCGAGGTCGGAATGGCGATCCAGGTGCCGATCTTGCTCCACAGCACGGCGCCCAGCACGCCCGGCACGGGCAGCAGCGTGGCGAGTTTGTATTTCCAGCCCGTCGCCTCGATGCCGAGAATCTCGCACACGGCGAATCCGCAGACGAGCATGTGGAGGATGATCGCGTTCAGGCACATGCCGATGATTCCCAGTCCGAAGACGAGCCGCGAGACCACGGGCGGCAGGCCGGCAGCCTCCAACATCGACGAAGCTGCGATGGGGGAGATGTTCGTCACGCCCGAGGCGACGAATTCGGGAGAGTGGATCGTCGTGCCGGCGGCGATGATCATCAGCGACGTGGCGATCGTATAGGGGATGAGCATGCCGGTCAGCATGTCGAAACGGGCCAGTCCGCGGTACTCGCGCGTCCAGCCCTTGGCCAGGAACGAGTAGCCGAACAGGAAGGTCATGTTGATGCCCACGGCGGCGCTGAGCGACGCGATGAAGATCGAGATGCCGGTCGTGCCTTGGGGAATGTTCAGATGGAAGCCTCCGTCGAACGAGAAGGGCAGGAAGCCGCGACCCACGGCACCCCAGTCGATGCCGTTGCCCGAGAAGCTGCACACGATGACCACGGCGGCGAAGGCGAAGATGATGAACCAGACGATCGCCTTGACGATGTTCTCGAAGACCTTGACGCCGCGGCTGCCCTTGCCGTAGTTCCAGACGATGCGGCAGGCCAGGCAGAGGATCACGACGGCGATGGCCAGCAGCGCCGCGGTCTGGCCCCACGACCCCGCCTCGAGCTCGAAGCCGCCGAAGACCTGCACGAGGTCCAGCGTCATGCCCGCCGCGAGCGAATACTGCGCAAAGTGCCAGATGATGGTCGCCACGATGGTGCAGATCGCCCAGGCCCACGCGACGGAGGGGCTGACGAACTGCTTCATCGCCTGGAAGGGACGCACGCCCTTGCAGAGGGTCTGATGCGCCAGGGCCGAGAGCATGACGATGCCGATGAGCATCGCCACGGGCTGCACCCAGAGGAGTTCGTACTGGAGGAAGGCTCCGGAGAAGAGCGACGCCATGGCGCTGCCGCCGCCGAGGGTCATGGCACTCTGCATCCAGCCGGGTCCCGACTTGGAGAAGTACCACTTGATCCGCGCCCAGCGGCCCTTGGTCTCGAGAGCCCGCAGTTCGGCCACTTCGCGCCGCACCACTTCGGGGTCCCCGGCCTTGTACATCGGCATGGCCTGCGCGCCGCGTCCTTCGATCGGCGCCGTATCGGTCTTGCTTTGCTTCATGACGTCAGAGGTTTTCCACTTTCACTTCCTCGCCGTGACGCGCGGCCGACACGTAGGCGGCGTAGATCGTGGCGACGGTGTCCGACGCCAGACGGCTGTTGCTCTCGATGTGGCAGCCCGTGGCCGCGGCCCGGTAGAAGGCATCCAGCTCGTGCTGATAGCCGAGGAACCACCCCTCGTCGGGCGAAATCTCCGACCAGCCCTCCTTCGTCTCGGTCTTCTCGACGACGTAGACATCCTTGTAGATCTCGCCGTCGGGCGTATAGGTCTGCATCGTATCGTTGTGGCTCATGTTGCAGAGCGTGCGGTGGTTGTTGGCGTTGACGCGGATCCAGTTGTTCGTGCCGCCGAGGCTCAGCTCGTTGGCGATCAGGTCGGCGAGCGTGCCGTCCTCGAAGACGACGTGCACGATGGCGAAATCCTCGACATCCTTGTAGTGGGTCTTCAGGAAGCCCTTGTCCTCGAAGCCCGGCATGCGCGTCAGGGCATGCGTGCGGGCCGAGACGCTGACCGGACGGATCGGCTTGCCCGAGCGCACGCGGCCCTCGACATGCTTGAAGTAGATGGCCGCCGACAGCGGATGACACCCCTTGCCGATGAGCGAACCGCCGCCCGACAGGCGCCACTGGCCGTAGGCGAGCGAGTGTGAACCCGAATGCGACTGCTCGCCGTTGATCCACAACACCTGCGCACGGGTCTTCTCGATGATCTCGCGCTCCTTCTGCACGGCCGGAGCGTAGATCCAGTTCTCGGCATACATGATGCGGCCCTTGCTGCGGGCCTCGGCGTCGAGCATGCGGCGGCAGCTCTCGAGCGTCACCTCGAGTCCCCGTTCGCGGGGGAAGGTCTCGCCGTTGAACTCCGGCGTTCCGTCGCCGAAGTAACCCGTAAAGGGCTTCTCGACGATCACGTTCTTGTCCCGGGCCAGCACGGCCGTCACGATCGGTTCGTGCGTGACGGGCGGCGTGCAGACGTGCAGGATGTCGGCATCCTCGATAAGTTCCTCCATCGTATCGTAGACCTTCATGCCGCGCTCGGCAGCGAAGGCCACGGCCTCGTCGCGGGCCACCGAATAGACGCCCGCCACCTCGACCTTCGTGCTGAAGACGTGCTGCAGCGCCTCGTAATGGAACCGGGCCGCAAAGCCCGAGCCGATGAATCCGGCCTTGAGTGTTTTCTTTTCCATAGCTGTTCCTCCCATCAAGCGTTACTTCTTTTCCGTTTTCTTGCCGGTGGGCTTACGCTCCGCCTTCGCCTTCCGTGCGGTGTCGGACTTGCCCGACGTCCGGGCGGCCTTGACCTCGGCGGAGGCAGCATCCTGCTGCTTCTGCAGTTTCTTGGCGCGGTTGGCGGGTTTGCGCTGATCGCGCGGCTTGCGCTCGCTCTGCTCCTTGCGGGCGGGCTCCTGATCGCCGGCCGCAGCCGTCACGGGAACGACCGACAGCAGCAACAGCGATGAGAGAAGGGTTACAATCGTCTTTTTCATGGCTATTTGATCGTTATTTGTTTTGAAATCGGGTTTGTCGTATTGTCATTTATTTTTCCAGAATCCAGATGTTGCGGAACTGGTAGGCCGTGCCGTGCTCCTGCAGGTAGACCGGGCCCTCCTCGGCCACGCCGAGGCGTCCGGCGGCACCCTTTACGGTGTCGATCTCGGCATTCTCGTAGAGCAGCTCGCCGTTCAGGCGCGCCGTTACGCGGGCATTCTCGACCTTGGCACCCGAGGCGTCGAGCCGCGGAGCCCGGAAGTCGATGTCGAGCGTCTGCCAGACCATCGGCGGCAGGGCGTAGTTGAACGCCGGCTCGGGGTAGGCGGGCGAGGAGACGTTGCCGAAGACACCGGTCGAGGCGCCCTGTCCGATGCCCCACGAATCCTTGATGTTGAGCTCGTAGCGGCTCTGGAGGTAGACGCCGCCGTTGGTCACGGGACCCAGCAGGCGGAACTCCAGGTGCAGGTGGTAGTCGCGGAACGTGCGACGGGTGAGGATCGAACCCTTGCCGGGGATCATCTCGATGACGCAGCCCGGAGCGATCCGCACGGCCTCCGACGCTTCGCCCGTGGCGTGGAGCCACTCCTTGTGGGCGACGGCACCCCAGGCGTCGAGATTCGAACCGTCGAAGAGCACGAGCGCCCCCTCGGGAGCCTCGGCTCCGAGCGTCGGGGAGACGCGGTGAATCTGCTGTCCGTTGAAGTGCAGGCCATCCCCCTCGATGAGGAGGCGCTTGCGGACGATGCGGCCCGTGCAGCCCGCCTCGTTCTCAAAGAGAAGCCCCTCGTCGGTCATCCGGCCCGTCAGCACGGCGACGGGCTGTTTGTTGGCATAGGGCTCGTCCGAAAGGTTGACCTTGTAGGCACCGCTCTCACGGTCCTTGCAGACCTGGGCCAGCCACCCCGTCGAGGCATCCTTCCATTCGCTCAAATTCGGGTCGATCACGTCGCCCTCGTCGGGATTGAGACCCAGGTCGCAAAGACGGATGTTGCGCCAGGCAATCCGCATCTTCCGGTATTCGGGCACGGCATGCACCTGCAGGGCGATGAAGCCGTTGGGGGTCATGTAGTCGATGACCGTCGCCGCGGGCACGCCGTTGATCCAGGTTTTCAGGCAGTCGTTGCGCGCCTCGACGCGGAGGAGGTTCCACTCGCCCGGGCGGAAAGCCTCGCGGGCCGCAGGGTTGTGCGTCAGGTCGCCGATCCAGCCGCGGCGCTTCTCGTCGTAGATGCCGCCCGTCCAGCTGCGGGGTGCCGTGCCGGGTGCAACCTCGTGCCCCTCGGCATCGAGGTTCGCAGGCAGCGCACTGTACATCGTCGTGCGGTCGGGATCGATCTCGTACTGATAGCCGCGCACCAGTCCGTCGACGAAGCGGCTGCGGAACTGCACGCCGCTGTTGAGACCTTCGTCGACCTTGAACTCCATCTCGAGGATGAAGTTGCCGTACTCGCGTTCGGTGCAGAGGAACGAATTGGGCGTATCGGGCGCCGTCGTGCCGACAATCGCGCCGTCGACAACCTCGAACGAGGCGTTGCCGCCCATGCGGGTCCACCCCTCGAGTGTCTTGCCGTCAAAGAGCTCCACCCAATTCTCCTGCGCCGGTGCGGCGACGCAGAACGCCGCACCGACGAGGGCCAAAACCAGTTTTTTCATATCGTATTGTTGTTGAATTTCGGATTGTACGATCAGTTGCTGCCGCTGCCCGAACCGGTGAATCCGGGATTCTGCTCCATGGGGCGCGAGACGTTGGCGTCGATGACGCTCTGCGGGATGGGGAAGAGGTAGTCACGCTCCGAGAGCCCCTTGTCCTTGCCGTTGCGGGCCGTGATCCACTCGACGAAGGCCGGAGCATCCAGCGTGCGGCGCAGCGTGTAGCGGCGCTGCTCCTCGCCGAGCAGCTCGCGCGAACGCTCCTCGAGAATCAGATCCATCGTCACGTCGCTCTCGCTGACCGTCAGGGCATGCGCCCGGGTGCGCAGCTCGTTGATGTCGTTGGCCGCATCGCCCGCAAGGCCGCGCTTGTAGGCCGCCTCGGCACGCAGCAGGTAGGTCTCGGCCAGCCGCATGTAGACCTGGTCGTTGTGCGACTCGTTGTTCTTCGGATAGCCCGAGTCGCAGAAGCTGTACTTGAGCGTGTAGGGCCAGTTGCTGTTGTCGCCCTCCTTCTCGCCGGACTTGAGCCCCGCGAAACCGTAGAGCGTGCTCACTTCGGGATTGCCCGCATCGGCATCCTTCGACGCCCCGATGAAGACCCGGTCGCCGATCTTCCACGGCTCGCTCGTGTAGGCGTTCACGCCGGAGAAGGTGTCCTTGTCGGTCAGGACGTAATACTTCGCGATGGCGTACTCCGACCCGCGGTCGTCAATAATACCGGCGGCATAGTCGCTCGACTTGTCGTAGAGCTCGAGCGCCCACTTCGTGATGGCGGCGCGGGCGAATCCGCGGCCGCCTCGGCTTTCGTCCTCATAGGAGATCGTGATGCCCGAAGCGAGCTTGTCGGCCGTGTCGAACTTCGGACGCAGCGAAAAGCGCATGAGGTTGTTGCCGCCGCCCACGACGTTCTTCTCCCACTGCATGACCCACAGCGCCTCGGTGTTGCCCGACTCGATGTTGACGTTCGACGGGGAGAACATGTCCATGAAGGCGCACCCCTGGCTGTTGTCCATGCGCTCGCGGATCAGGCGGTAGGGGCCCTCCGTGATACATTTGTTCGCAGCTTCCCAGGCCAGGCGCAGCAGCTCCTCATCGAACGGGCCGCTGCCCGTGCCGGCCTCGGCCAGATACATCTCGGCCAGGTAGGTCAGCGCGACGCCCTTCGTGGCACGGCCCACCTGCGAGGGCATCCAGCCCATGTGGTCGGCCGCGAACTTGAGGTCCTCGATGATCTGCGCCCGCACGACCGACACCTCCTCACGCACCCAGTCCGTGCGGAAGTTCTCGCCGGTCGTCTCGACGAGCGACAGGGGCACCTTGCCCCACAGGTAGGTGAGGTGACGGTAGGCCCAGGCGCGGATGAGGCGCGCTTCGGCCTCGACGCGCAGCGGCGTCTCCTCCGACGACCAGGCAATGTCGGGATTGCCCACGCGGCCGATGATCGTATTGGCCGCCAACACCGTCTTGTAGAGCCACGAGAAGGCCGCCTTGAGGCTCTTGTCCGTCGGGACGTTGGCCGTCGCCCAGTTCTTGTAGATGGCCGAGAACTCGCCCGATGCGCCGGCGCCGCAGTTGTAGTTGTCCGTACCGCCGATGTTCATCAGGGCGTAGAGGCCCGTGGCACCGAACGAATCGGTATATCCGTACCCTTCGCGCTCCTGGCGCGCAAGGCTGTAGAGGCCGTTCAGACCCAGCTCGAAGCCCTCCTCGGTCGAATAGACCTGATCGGCCGTGAGCTGCGTCTCGGGATGCTCGGTCAGCAGATCGCCGCTGCATCCCGCCGTGAAAAGGAGACCCGCGACGAAGGCCGCCGCCGCGAAAATCCGGTATTTGAGGTATGCGATGGTTTTCATGATTCGATGCACGGTTTAGAATGAGAGATTGAGACCGAAGAGGAACTCCCGCTGCACGGGTTTCGCGCGCTGCTCGTCCAGCTCGGGGTCCATGCCCGTATACTGGGTGAAGGTCCAGGGGTTCTTGCACGAGAAGTAGACCTTGGCCTGCGAGATGCCCACCTTCGAGAGGAAGGTCTCGGGCAGCGTGTAGGAGAGCGTGATGTCCTTGATGCGCCAGAAGCTCGCCTTCTCGTATTTGCCCGGAGTGACGCTCTTGCTGGCGATGTACTGGTTGGCGTAGCCGTCCTCGACCGACCAGTAGTCGTTGGTCGGATTGTCGGGCGTCCAGTAGTTGTGCTTCACGAGAATGTTCTTGGCGTAGAAGGGGTTGTACTTGACCATGCCGCCCGCGCCGTAGAGGTAGACGATCAGGTCCACGGGACCGTAGGTGAACTGGTTGTTGAGACTCCACGTGATGTTGGGCTCGGGCGAGCCGATCACCTGCCGGTCGTCGGCATCGTAGGTGCCGTTGCCGTTGCGGTCGTCGTACTTGGCGTATCCGGGCTGCGCGCCGTACTGCGCGGCGAGGTTGGCCTCGTTGAGCTGCCAGACACCCGTGATGTAGTAGTCGTAGTTGACCTTGATGGGGTAGCCGATGAACCACTTGTTGTCGATGTCGTCCCGGCCGTCACCGTAGATCTCACGGATCTGCGTGCGGATGAAGGCGATGTTGAACGAGGTTTTCCACGCGAACTTCTTGGTGCGGATGTTCGTCGAGGTGAGCGACACCTCGATACCCTCGTTGCGGGTCTTGCCGATGTTCTGATAGATCTTGTCCAGACCGTTGACATCCGAGATGCTGCGCTCAAGCAGCAGGTCGTAGGTGTTGTTGCGGTAGACGTTGAACTCACCCGTGATGCGCGAGTTGAGGAAGGCGAAGTCCAGACCGAGGTTCACGGCGTCGGTCGTCTCCCACGTCAGGTCGGGCGTGCCGAGCTTGTCGGGCATGTAGCCCGGCGCGAGGTTGCTGCCGTTGACGTAGTCGCTGCTGCCGAGCGTCGAGATCGTCTGGAAGGCCGAGATGGCCTGGTTGCCGTTGCGGCCCCACGAGAAGCGCAGCTTGAGGACGTTCATCACGTCGGTCGCACGACCGAAGAACGCCTCGTTGGCGATGTTCCAGCCCACGGCCACCGACGGGAAAACGCCCCACTTGTTGTTGGCGCCGAAGCCCGAGTAGCCGTCGCGGCGCACCGTGAAGGTGAACAGGTAGCGGTTGTCGAACTCGTAGTTGGCGCGGAACATCTGCGAGATGAGCTTCGTGTTGGTCTTCTCGATGTAGGGGGTGAGCTGCTTGGCCTGCGCCAGACCGTTGTAGGAGAGCAGGTCGTTGGGGAAGTCGTAGCCTTCGAGTTCGTTGGTGCGGTTGGTGTTCTCCTCAAACGAGTAGACGAAGGTGAAGAAGAGTCCGTGGCGGCCGAACTTGCGCTCGTAGTTGAGGATGTTCTCGAGCGAGTAGGCAAAGCGCTTCTTGTCCGAGATCTTGCCCCAGCCGTTGTAGCTCTTCATGGCGCCGGTGTTCGTACCCTGATATTCGTTGTGCTCCGTGTCATAGAACTGGATGCCCGTATTGAGCGTGTAGGTCAGTCCCTTGGTGAGCGTCGCCTTGAAGGAGTTGTTCGTGGCGAGCTTGTAGGAGCCGTTGTAGTCGTCGTAGAGCAGGCATTCGAGCGGGTTGAAGCGCTTTTCGTTGCTGGCGTCGGGCGTGATGTTGATCGAACCGTCCTCGTTGAAGGGGCGCAGCAGCGGCGACTTGTTGAACACGTCGACGAACTTGGGCGTCGCACCGCTGTTGTCGCTCCACGTCAGCATCGTGTTGGTCGTGTAGGTGAGCCACTTGGTCAGATTGGCCGTCAGGTTGACGCGCAGCTGCGCGCGCTGGTACTGGTCGTTGATGATCGTGCCCTTGTTGCGCAGGTAGTTGAGCGAGACGTTGTACTTGAGCACCTTCGAGCCGCCCGAGGCCGAGATGTTGTGGCGCGTGCTGTAACCCGTGCGGGTGAGCAGGTCCTTCCACGTCCACTTCTTCCAGCTGCCGTCGGCGTAGACCGCACGCTCGGTCTCGTTCAGGAAGGCGTCGGGATCGCTGTCGTCGTCATCCGCCCATCCCTTCTTGTAGTTGTAGTACTCCTCGCCGTTCATGATGTGGGGGAAGTTGGCCACGGTCTGAATGGCATAGTAGCCGTCGTAGCGGATCGTCACCTTGCCCTCGGTACCCTGGCGCGTCGAGATCAGGATGACGCCGTTTGAACCGCGCGATCCGTAGATCGCGGCCGACGAGGCATCCTTGAGCACCTCGATCGAGGCGATGTCGCTGGGGTTGATGTCCGAGATCGAGCCGTAGTAGGGGATGCCGTCCAGCACGACGAGCGGGTCGTTGCTAGCCGAGATCGAGTTGCGGCCGCGGATCAGCATCAGGCCGCTCTGACCCTCGGGATTGGCGCCCGCGGTCGTCGCCATGACGTTGAGACCCGGCACCGAACCCTGCATGATCTGGGCAATGTCGGTCGAGACCATCTTCTCGATGCGGTCCTTCGCCACGCTGCCCACGGCGCCGGTGATGTCGCTCTTCTTCTGCGAGCCGTAGCCGACGACGATCACCTCGTCCATCGCCTGGGCCGTTTCGGAAAGTTCGATCTTCAGCTCGGTCTGGTTGTTCCAGACGACCTCGCGGGTCTCGTAGCCAATGTAGGAGAACGAGAGCGTCTTCGCCCCGCCTGATGCAAGATCAAGCGTGAAGGTACCGTCGACTCCGGTCGTTGTACCCTGTTGGGTGCCCTCGACGATACACGTCACGCCGACGAGCGGCTGCTTCGTCGCGGCGTCGGTCACGACACCCTTCACCGTGGCGGTCTTGCGCTGCGCGAAGGAGGTCTCGACCACGGCCGTCAGGGCGCACAGCGCCAGAACGAGCCCCAGACGCGACGCCCGGCTGCGGATGCCGCGTGCGAACCCCCGGAAAGCGCGAATCGGATGGTTGGATTGTTGCGAACACATGTGGGTTTTAAGGATTAGGAAAGATTTTAGGATAGTTTGTTTGTTTTTATTGTTAAATTTCTATTGTCTGATCATACAAAAGCGTGTGTATGTACAAATAAAATCAATGAATATCAATATAATACACTGAAAATATATACTGTGTTCGTACACAACACCAGAACAAAAGTAAAAATTATTTTCTTTCCGAACAAATAAATGCGTCCATTTTTTGCATCCCAGCGGCCGAAAGAGCGGAGAAATGGAGTTATTGAAACGACAAACAACTGTCTTTCAGTAATATAAATTATATGAACGAGATCATGGCATTTCGATCCGGGAAAAAACAGGCATTTTGAGCCCCTCGATCCACCGACCGGAAGCGCACAAAACGAGCGGTGGAAGACCGTGTATTTTACACAGCAAACAAAAACGGACAGTCCGAAAAAAGGCTGCTATTTTGTTGGAAAATCCCCGAAACTGCGCATGAAATGGACACTGGAAAGAGATGGATGGGTGAATTTCACGCCATAACCGTGTTATCCGGTGGTCGCACACAAACAGCGCACACATCCGCGGCAGACATTTCAAAGGTACAACCGAAGGGAATGGCGGCTGCGGCTGACCGCCGGGGTGCGCACCGGAACGCATGTCGGGTCAGATGCGGCATTCGTCGACGGAATCGGGCGATTCGTCCATTTTGATTGTCCGGACGAATCCCGACCCCTACATTTGCAGCAAAACCGGGAAAAACAGATGAAAACAAAACAAATATGGTGGATCGGATGTGCCGCCTGGCTCGCATGGGGAACCGCCGCGGCGCAACAGCCGGCGGGCGGACAGGAGCAGGCAGTCCCGACGCAGCAGACGTCACCCGCCACGCAGGCCGCAGCAGCCGAACCGGCCGCCACGGGCACGACAAGGCAATGGACGTTGCAGGAGTGTCTGGACTATGCGCTGGAGAACAACATCCAGCTGCGGCAGAACCGCAACGACTACCTCTCGGGGGTGGAGGACACGAAGGAGGCCAGGGCGGCCCTGTTGCCGTCGCTCACGGCCTCGACGACGCAGGCCTACACGAACTACCCGTCGTCGAACGTCTCCGACAACGACTCCTACACGGGGACCTACGGCGTCAACGCCGATCTGGTGCTTTATCAGGGCGGGAAGCTCCGCACGACGGTCCGCCGGCAGCAGCTGCAGAACCGCATCGACGCGCTGACGGTCGAGGAGGCCGAGAACGACATCCGCCTGGCCCTGGTCGAGGCCTACATGCAGGCGCTCTACGCCTCCGAGGCGGTGGAGATCGCCGTCAGCACGGCCGAAGTATCACGCGCCCAGCGTGACCGGGCCCGCGAGATGTGGCGGACGGGGTCGATCAGCAAGGTCGACTTCGCCCAGATCGAAAGCCAGTACGTGAGCGACGAATATCAGGTCGTCGTGGCCCGCACGACACTCGACAACTACAAATTGCAGCTCAAGCAGCTGCTCGAACTCGACATAACGGACGAGATGGAACTTGCCGCACCCGCCGCAGGTGAGGATAAGGTGGTAACGGCTCTGCCCCAAAAAACCGAAATCTACGCGACGGCACTGGATGTCATGCCCGAGATCCGACGGGGTGACCTCTCCATCGAAGCAGCAGAGCTGGAAGTCAGGCAGGCGCGCGCAGGCTTCCTTCCGTCCGTTTCCCTTACGGCCGGCATCGGCACCGGACACATGTCGGGCGGCGCATTTGAAAGCGGCTCGCAGGTATGGAACCGCTTCAACGAGAATGTCGGGCTTTCGCTCAACATCCCGATCTTCTCGAACCGCCGCAACCGCACGGCCGTCAACAAGGCGCGCATCAGCGTCTCGAACAGCCGCCTCGAACGGCTCAATCTCGAAAAGACGCTGCTGCGCGAGGTCGAGACGGCCTATCTGGATGCCGTCTCGGCCCAGTCGCAGTACACGGCGGCCGTCGAGAAGCGCCGCTATGCACAGGAGAGCTACGACCTGACCGACGAGCAGTTCCGCGTCGGCATGAAGAACACGGTCGAGCTCATCACGGCGCAGAACGAACTCTCGTCGGCCCGGCTGGAGGTCCTGCAGGCGAAGTATGTCGCACTGCTCAACATGGCGCTGCTCGACATCTACCAGGGCCGGCCCGTCACGACGATCTGATTCGCAAACAAACAACCGACGCATACATCATGAAAAAAAGAAACATGCTCATTGCGGCATACGTTCTCCTTGCCGCCGTCGTGCTCTGGGTGCTGCTGCGCCCGTCGAAACGGGAGGAGATCACGCTGGAGACCGCCCCCACGAGCCGCATTGCGATCAGCAACTCGGTGACGGCGACCGGAACGGTCGAACCGGTCACCGAGGTGGAGGTCGGCACCCAGGTTTCTGGCATCATCGACCGGCTCTACGTCGACTACAACGACGTGGTGAAGGCCGGACAGCTGATCGCCGAGATGGACAAGGTGACGCTTCAGGCCGAGCTGGAGTCTTCCGAGGCGGAGCTGGCAAGCTGCAAGACCGAATACGAGTACCAGTCGAAGAACTACGCCCGCACGAAGACGCTCCACGAGAAGGAGCTCGTCAGCGACCAGGAGTACGACGAGGCGCTCTACCTCTATGAAAAGGCCCGCAACGCCTATGCCCAGTCGCAGGCGGCAATCGTCAAGGTGAAGCAGAACCTCGACTACGCGACCATCACCTCACCCATCGACGGCGTGGTCATCAGCCGTGCCGTCGAGGAGGGGCAGACCGTGGCCGCGGGCTTCGAGACCCCGACGCTCTTCACCATCGCCAACGACCTGACGCAGATGCGCGTCATCGCCGACGTCGACGAGGCCGACATCGGGCAGGTGGCCGACGGACAGCGCGTGCAGTTCACCGTGGATGCCTATCCCGACGACACGTTCGAAGGAACGGTCGAGCAGGTGCGGCTCGAAGCGACGACCGAGTCGAGCGTCGTGACCTACGAAGTGGTCATCACGGCCCACAATCCCGACCTGAAGCTCAAACCCGGGCTGACGGCCAACGTCACGATCTACACGCTCGAAAAGGAGAATGCCCTCTCCATTCCGACCAAGGCGCTGCGCTTCGTTCCCGATGCCGGGCTGCTCTCCGAGCTGAACATGAGCGAGGCTTCGGACTCCGTACCGGCCGTTGCCGGGAAGCGCGAGGTCTGGGTCCGCAGCGGACAGCGCCTCACGCCGCGCTACGTGACGACCGGGGCCGCCAGCGGCGACCGCACGGAGATTCTCGACGGGCTGACCGACGGCGAGGAGGTGGCCGTCGCCATGACCTCGACGGCCGCCGTCGAGCAGATGCCGACCGCCGAACGCAGTCCCTTCATGCCGACACCCCCGGGCGGCGGCAACAAGAAGAAGTAGCCATGGAGTCATCTGTTCAGACCCGGGAGATCATCCGGCTCGAAAACATCCGGCGCGACTTCCGCGTGGGCGACGAGACGGTGCACGCGCTGCGCGGCGTCTCGTTCACGATCCGCGAAGGGGAGTTCGTCACGATCATGGGCACGTCGGGATCGGGCAAGTCGACGCTGCTCAACACGCTCGGGTGCCTCTACACGCCGACGGCGGGGGAGTACTACCTCGACGGAATCTCCGTGCGGACGATGGACAAGAACCAGCGGGCCACGCTGCGCAACCGCAAGATCGGCTTCGTCTTCCAGAACTACAACCTGCTGCCGAAGACGACGGCCATCGAGAATGTCGAGCTGCCGCTGATGTACAATCCGCAATGCTCGGCCGCCGAGCGGCGCGAACGGGCCGTCGAGGCGCTGAAGGCCGTGGGGCTGGGCGACCGGCTGCTGCACCGCAGCAACCAGATGTCGGGCGGACAGATGCAGCGCGTAGCCATCGCCCGGGCGCTGGTGAACAATCCGGCGGTCATTCTCGCCGACGAGGCGACGGGCAACCTCGACACGCGCACGAGTTTCGAGGTGCTCGTGCTCTTCCAGCAGCTGCACGCCGCGGGCCGCACGATCATCTTCGTGACGCACAACCCCGAGATCGCCCAGTACAGCAGCCGCAACATCACCCTGCGTGACGGCCGCATCACGGACGACCGGCGCAACGAACACATATTGAGTGCGGCCGATGCCCTGGCGCGGCTGCCCAGACAGGAGGAGTAGACCATGAATTTCGCCAATCTTTTCAAAATCGCCGTCAAGGCATTGAGCAACAACAAGCTGCGCGGATTTCTGACGATGCTGGGCATCATCATCGGCGTGGCGTCGGTCATCACGATGCTGGCCATCGGGCAGGGCTCGAAGCGCAGCATCCAGGCCGAGATCAGCGAGATGGGCTCGAACATGATCATGATCCACCCGGGCGGCGACCGGCGCGGCGGCGTGCAGTTGAGTGCCGACGACATGGAGTCGCTCAAGCTCCAGGACCTCGAGGACATCCAGACCAAAACGCGCTATGTCACCTACGTCTCGCCGTCGGTCAACAGCGCCGGGCAGGCCATCTACGGCGCGAACAACACCCCGACGACGGTCTACGGTGTGAATCTCGACTACCTGGAGATCCGCCGCTATCGCATCGCCGACGGCGACAGCTTCTCGGAGCAGGACATCAAGACGGCCGCCAAGGTGTGCCTCGTGGGGCAGACGGTCGTCGACGAACTCTTTCCCGACGGCGAGAACCCCGTCGGGCGGGTGATCCGCTTCGGCACGATCCCGTTCCGCATCGTCGGGGTGCTCGAGAGCAAGGGCTACAACAGCATGGGCATGGACCAGGACGACCTGATCATCGCCCCCTACACAACGGTGCAGAAACGCATCCTGGCCATCACGCACCTGCAGGAGATCGTCTGCTCGGCGCTGACCGAGGCCTACACCGACCAGGCCGTCGACGAGATCTCGGCGATCCTGCGCGAAAACCACCGGCTCAAGCCGACGGACGAGGACGACTTCTCGATCCGCTCGCAGCAGGAGATGGCCTCGATGCTCACCTCGACGACCGACATGATGACCGCGCTGCTCGCGGCCGTGGCGGGCATCTCGCTGCTCGTGGGCGGCATCGGCATCATGAACATCATGTATGTCTCCGTGACGGAGCGCACACGCGAGATCGGCCTGCGCATGTCGATCGGCGCCAAGGGACGCGACATCCTCGCGCAGTTTCTCATCGAGTCGATCCTCATCAGCGTCACGGGCGGTCTGATCGGCGTCGTGTTGGGCATCGGTGCCGCCGTCGTGGTCAACCTCGCCGCGGCATTCCCGATCTACATCCAGCCGTGGAGCGTCATCCTCTCGTTCGCCGTCTGCACCCTGACGGGGGTCTTCTTCGGGTGGTACCCCGCCCAAAAGGCCGCCATGCTCGACCCGATCGAGGCCATCCGCTACGAATAACCGGCCCGGGAAACGGGCTGCACGGGCGGAAAAAAGCCGCACGGGGTCACCGGGCCCGTCCTGCACACCCGACAATTTTTTATTATCTTTGCATTATGACCGCGCTGCAATCGAAATACACCGGGTGGCTCATCCACCTCACGATCTGGGCCGTGATCTTCGGCATGCCGCTCTTCGTGACCAATCCCCACCGGCCGCTGATGAGCGGCCCGGAGTACGGGCGCTTCCTCGTCGTGCCCCTCTCGTTCATGGTGGTCTTCTATACGAACTACCTGCTGCTGATCGACCGCTACCTCACCTCGCGGCGCATCGGCCGGTTTCTGGGCTGGAACCTGCTGCTCATCGGCACGGTCATGGTCGGCGTGCACCTGCTCTTCCGCTACGTGCTGCCGCCGGACGCGATGCGTCCGCCGATGGTGCGGCCCTGGCAGGAGACGCTGCGCTTCTTCACCGGTAACGCCCTGCTCTACATGCTGGTCGTGGGCGTCGGCGTCGCTATCCGCATGACAGGGGGCTGGTACCGCGCCGAGACGGCCCGCCGCGAGCTGGAGCGCAGCCGCACCGAAGCCGAGTTGCAGAACCTCAAGAGCCAGCTGAACCCCCATTTCCTGTTCAACACGCTCAACAACATCTACTCGCTCATCCAGCTCGACGCCGACCGGGCGCAGAGCGTCGTCCACGACCTGAGCCGTCTGCTGCGCTACGTGCTCTACGACAGCAGCCGCCCGACGGTGCCGCTGCGCGCCGAGGTGGACTTCCTGCGCGACTACATCTCGCTGATGCGCATCCGCCAGCCGCGTCACGTGCGCATCTACGTCTCGCTGCCCGAGGAGCCCTCGCAGGCGCCCGTTGCGCCGCTGCTCTTCATCTCGCTCGTGGAAAACGCCTTCAAGCACGGCGTGAGCAACGAGAAACCCTCCTACATCACCATCGAGCTGAACGAGATCGGCGAACAGCTCATCTGCCGCATCCGCAACAGCCGCTTCCCGAAAAACGGCGAGGACCGCAGCGGTTCGGGCATCGGGCTGAAGAACCTGCAAAAGCGCCTCGAGATGATCTATCCGGGACGCTACACGTTTGAATACGGGCCACTGGGCGAGACGGATTACCAGGCCCTGCTCACCATCCGACTCCAGGAACCATGAAACTGACCTGCGCCATAATCGACGACGAGCCGCTGGCCGTCGAACTGATGAAGGGATATGTCCGCAAGACCCCCTTTCTGGAACTCTGCGGTGCCTTCGGAAGCGGGACGGAGGCGTTCGGGACCCTGCGCGAGCACCCCGTAGAGCTGCTCTTCTGCGACATCCAGATGCCGGGGCTCAACGGCATGGAACTCACGCGCATGCTCCCCGCCGAGACGCGCGTCATCTTCACCACGGCCTTCGACAGCTACGCCGTCGAGGGCTTCCGCGTGCGGGCCATCGACTACCTGCTCAAACCGATCAGCTACGCCGATTTTCTGGCGGCGGCGCAGAAGGCGCTCGAATGGTTCGAGATCAAGCGCCGCGCCGAAGCTGCCGGACGGGGCGACAGGCAGACCGCCGCACCGGACGACGGGCACGGCACCGCACCCAGGCGTTCCGAGCTGCGGAGCATCTTCGTCAAGACCGAATACCGCCTGCAGCAGATTCCGCTGGACGGGATTCTCTACATCGAGGGGCTGAAGGACTACGTGAAGATCCATCTCGAGGGTGAACCGCGCCCGGTGCTCTCGCTCATGAGCCTCAAGTCGCTCGAGGAGCAGCTGCCCGCCGACCGTTTCATCCGCGTGCACCGCTCCTACATCGTGCAACCGGCAAAGATCCGCACCATCGAGCGCAACCGCATCGTCTTCGGCCGGGAGTACATTCCCGTTTCGGAGAGCTACCGGCAGGCCTTCCACGACTTCCTCGCCCGGCACTCGCTGCTGCCGCAGGGGGAATAATCCCGCCCCGGACCCGCGACCGTCCCGGAAAAGGGCTACAACCGGTCCCGGAAAAGGGCCACAACCGTCCCGGGAAAGGGCCATCCCCGTCCTGCGGCTGCAAACCGCCCGGCCGCAACACAAAAAGACCGCCGCACGGATGCGACGGTCCCGATATCGGCAGGCAGGCCGCGCGGGCAACAACGCCATCAGCTCTCCTTCTCGAAGGTTGCGGCAACCTGACGCAGGTAGTCGACGATGGGCAGGTGCTGCGGACAGCTCCGCTCGCACTGCCGACAGGCGATGCACTGCGACGCCTTGCCGTGCGTCCTGGCCAGATTCTCGTAGTATACGCTCTGGATCGAGAATCCGCGGTTGAGCGCCTGCTTCTCGGCATTGTAGAGCGCGAAGTAGTCGGGGATGGCGATCCGCTCGGGACAGCCGTCCACGCAGTAGCGGCACGCCGTGCAGGGGATGGCGATCGAGCGGTGGACGATCTCCACGACATCGGCAATCGCCTTGCGCTCGCGCTCGTCGAGCGGTTCGAAATGCTGCATGAAACCGGTATTCTCGCGCAGCTGCTCGAGCGACGACATGCCGCTCAGGACCATCATTACCCCCTCGAGGCTCGCGGCGAAACGGATGGCCCACGCCGCGGGCGAGAGGTCGGGCCGCACTTCGTGCAGCAGGCGCTCGGCCTCCTCGGGCAGGCGCGCCAGCGTGCCGCCCTTGACCGGCTCCATGACGACGACGGGCTTGCCGTGGCGCCGCGCCACCTCGTAGCACTTGCGCGACTGGATGCTCTCGTTGTCCCAGTCGAGGTAGTTGATCTGCAGCTGCACGAACTCCGTCTCGGGGTGTGCCGTGAGAATCTCGTCGAGCAGGTCGGCCCGGTCGTGGAACGAGAAGCCCAGGCGCCGGATGCGCCCCTCGGCCTTCAGGCGCCGCGCGAAGGCGAAGCTATCGAAGCGCTGCACGTTCTCGTAGTGCGAGACATTGAGGTTGTGCAGCAGGTAGTAGTCGAAATAGTCCACGCCGCACTTTTCGAGCTGCTCGGCGAAGATGCGCTCCTGATCGCCCTCCTTTTTGAGGAACATCGTCGGGAGCTTCGAGGCCAGCGTGAAGCTCGCGCGGTCGTGACGTCGCACAAGCGCCTCGCGCATCACCGTTTCGCTCTTGAAGTCGTGGTACATGTAGGCCGTGTCGAAGTAGGTGAAGCCCCGTTCGAGAAAGAGGTCCACCATGCGCTCGACCTGCGCCGTGTCCACCGCCGCGAAGTCGTCCTCGCGCAGCAGCGGAAGACGCATGCAGCCGAATCCGAGTTTTCCAGCCATATCGCCGTCGTTATTTGCGGATCACGTAGTTGATGACGGCCCAGCCGCCGAAGAGCTGCACGAGCATGCCCGGCACGCCGAGGCGGAAGTCCTGCATGGCCGCATGGAAGTCACCGATCCAGGCCCATTCGCCGAGCGATCCGACGACCTGATAGGTCAGGATGACGGCTGCCAGCAACCCGAGCGAGGCCCGGCCGCTGCGTGCGGCCGCCCAGCCGGCGGCAAGCGCCAGAATGACCGACTTGAAGAGGATGGGCACGAGCGCCGCGGCGGCCGGCATGCCGAAGAGCAGCGAGTTCACAAGCGGCGAGACGACAGCCGTGAGCAGACCCACGCGCCAGCCGTACTTGCAGGCGCCGACGAGCGTGAAGAAGTAGATGGGCAGCCACGTCGGCCCGCCCAGATGCACCTGATGGCACAACTGCGGCAGCAGGATGTTGCCCACGGCGAAAAGCGCCGCGGCGAGGTAGGTTTTCGCATTTGCGAACTCCAGCGAATAGAGCTTTACAGTGGTTGTTTGCATGGTTTATCTCAATTAATGATTCAATTCATTTCATTCCTGTCCGGCATGCGCCGGCCGACCGCGCCGGGCTGTGTCACCGCTGCGCGGCGAGGAAGCCGCGGATCAGCGGCAGACACTCTTCGGCCGTGCGGCAGTCGCGGCACAGCGTCTCGACGGGGCACCATCCCGTCTTCGTGCGGTTGATGATGTGCGGGACCTCGAGCCCGTACTCCACGGGGATGTGCGCCGCGGCAAAGAGTCCGAGCGCCGGCGTGCTGACCACCCCCGCGTGGACCGCCCGCACGCCGCCCAGCACCATCAGAGCCGCAGCGCCCTTGCCGACGACCTTGTCGGCGACAAGCGCCCCGGCGAGAAACGCCGGATCGGTCTCAAGCAGGCGGAAGAGGTCCTTCACGCCACGCTCGCGGAAGACCCGCGTCTCGGCCCCGTTGCGGATCACGCACGAGACATCCTCGTCTCGGAGCCGGTCGACCAGCTCCCGCCATTCGTATTGCGTCGATTCCTGCATCGTTTCATTCGGTTTGTGCGCCGGATCCGCCTGCCGGGGTCCGTCCGCGTGGCAAAAATACGAAAATCCTGCGTGAGTTGTTTCAATAACCGAAGCGCCGCACGGCCCGGCGCATCGCTTCGATGATCTCCACCCCGAACGGGCAGTTCGACTCACAGCGTCCGCAGGCGATGCACTCCGAGGCGTGGTGCGGCAGCACGCGGTAGTGCTCGCGCACGGTCTCGGGGATGTCGTCGTCCGACGGGCAGAGGTTGCAGAACTTGTTGACCGACGCGATGTCGATCCCCACGCTGCACGGGGCGCAGTGGCCGCAGTACATGCAGTGGCCCCGCCACGTGAAGCGCTCCATGCCCGAGATGGCCGCGGCGTAGTCGCGCTGTGCGGCCGGGGCATCGCACCAGTCGATCGCCGCCTGCATCTCCTGCGTCGTGCGGCAGCCGACCATCACGGCGGCCACGGCCGGGCGCGTCAGTGCATATTCGAGGCACTGCAACGGCGTCAGCGCCCGTCCGAAGGGCGAGTTGGCCTCGCTCAACAGGTCACCGCCGCCGTAGACCTTCATCACGTCGATGCCCACCCCCTCGCGGTCGCAGTATTCGTAGAGCCGCTCGCGGTCGGGGTCGATGTTGTGCAGCGGGGCGGCATAGCTCTCCTCGGCCCACAGCGCCTCGACCTCCTCGCCGGCGGGCTGCAGGTCGTAGCAGGGGTTGATCGAGAACATCAGCACGTCGAACAGCCCCGTGCGCACGGCTTCGAGTGCCACCTGCGGATTGTGGCTGCTCAACCCGAGGTGGCGGATGCGCCCCTCGCGGCGGAGCCGCTGCGCCAGGCGCATCACCTCGCCGTCGAGCACCTCGTGCAGGTCGGCCGCGCTGTCGACGTAGTGGATCATGCCGATGTCGACGTAGGAAGTGCCGAGGCGCACGAGCAAATCCTCGAAACCCGCCTCGCACCTGGCGATGTCGCGCGTGCGCAGATACTGACCCTCCTCCCACGTCGTGCAGAGGTGGCCCTGGATGACAAACCCCTCGCGGCGTCCGGCCAGCGCCTGCCCGATGGCACTGCGCAGCTGCGGGTCCGACGAGTAGAGGTCCAGAAAGTTAATGCCCCGGGCGATGGCATAGTCGAAGTCGGCGCGCACGGCCTCGGGGCTCTTCCCGGCAAAGCCTTCGCAGCCGAGCGATACGGCACTCACCCGCAGGTTCGTGCGGCCCAATGTACGGTATATCATCATCTGTGTATATGTATTGACAGCCCCGGACGGCGGCTCCGACCCGGAGGTACGGACAAAAATAGCAAAAATTCCGTTCGCCGGGTCAGTTGACCGTCCGGTATTCGTTGGGTGAACAGCCGACCACCTGCTTGAACAGGCGCGTGAAGTGTGCCGGATACTTGAATCCCAGGCGGTAGGCCACGTCGCTGACCGTATGCTGCCGGTCGAAGAGCAGCTCCTTGGACGTGTCGATGAGCTTCAGGCGGATGTGCTCCTGGGCCGTGCGGCCCGTTTCGCGTTTGACCAGATCACCGAAGTAGTTGGGCGAGAGGCAGAGCTCCCCGGCGCAGTAGCGCACCGTCGGCAGGCCGAGCGTCTGCGGCAGGTCCGATCGGAAGTAATCGTTCAGGATACGCTCGAAGCGGGCGAGGATGTCCTTGTTGGCAACCTGGCTGCGCGTGAGGAACTGCCTGTCGTAGAAGCGCGTGCAGTAGTTGAGCAGCATCTCGATGTTGTTGACGATGAGCGTGCGGCTGTGCTGGTCGATGGCGTGCTGCAACTCGTGGAGGATGTTCCGCATGCAGTCGATGACCGTCTGCCGCTCCTGTTCCGAAAGGTGCAGCGCCTCGCGCACCTCGTAGGAGAAGAAGGTATAACGGCCGATGTTGCGTCCGAGCTCCGTGCCGCGCAGCAGATCGGGATGGAAGAGCAGCGCCCAACCCTGCGGCCGGTGGGGCCGTCCGTCGTCCTTCACGCCGAAGAGCTGTCCGGGCGCCAGGCAGACGAGCGTCCCGGCCTGGTAGTCGTAGGTCTGACGGCCGTAGATCAAATCGCCGCAATTCACCTCCTTGAGGAATACGGCATAGAAACCGAACATGTTCAGCTGCGACCGCACGGTCGTCTGCAGCTGCGAAAAATCCACCACGCTGACCAGCGGGTGCAGGGTCTCGACCCCCATGAGGTCGTTGTACTGGAATACATGGTCCAGATGCAGAATGGTATCCATCGTGTTTTCGGCGGGTGATGCGGCACCGCGCCCCGGCACATCCCGTACCGGTCGGCCGGAGCCGCTTCCGACACTGCAAAAATACGTCGGCGCCCGCCGGGAAGATTATACGGATCACGGTATTAGTTACCATTATTACCGTCCTGCTCCGCTGCCGCCCCGCCAAGGCCCCGAACACACGCCCTGTAACCCGGTTCAACCGCCGGGGCGTCCGGCTCTTCCGCCGCGTGGCGGGGCTGCCGTCACCCCGGCCGACACACACGGCGACCGGGGACATCCGTCACGACAGGATGCGTCCGTCGTACTGTCCGCGGAGCATCCCCCCCCGACCCGACAATCGCGCCCGACCGCCCCGTCGCACGGCGGGTCCGACAAAACCGTCCCGGGGTTTCGCATTTTGCGCTTTTATTTTTATTTTTGCAGAAAACGACACAGCCCATGGATCAAGTCATGCGCCTGGATCAGGTCCGGCAATACAACGAACTGTTGCACGTGGAGACGCTCCACCCGCTGGTCAGCGTCATCGACTTCTCGCAGTGCCGGATGACGGAGCACATCCGCTTCAGCTTCGGCTTCTACGCCATCTTCCTCAAAGAGGTACGGTGCGGCGACCTGACCTACGGACGCAGCACCTACGACTATCAGGAGGGGACGCTCGTCTGCCTGGCACCGGGGCAGTGCATCGGCATCGACAACCGGGGCGTGAAGTTCCAGCCCAAGGGGTGGGCGCTGCTCTTCCATCCCGACCTGCTGCGCGGCACGGAACTCGGACGCAACATCCGCCGCTACACCTTCTTCTCCTACGAAGTGCGCGAGGCGCTGCACCTTTCGGAGCAGGAGCGGCACACGGTCGTCGACTGCCTGCGCAACATCCGCCACGAGCTGCAGCAGCCCGCCGACCGGCACAGCCGCACGCTCATCGTCAACAACATCGAGATGCTGCTCAACTACTGCACGCGCTTCTACGACAGGCAGTTCATCACGCGCAGCCAGGTTGCCAACAAGGACATCCTCGCCCGTTTCGAGCAGATTCTGAACGACTACTTCGCTTCGGAACAGCCGCTCGATGCGGGGCTTCCCACCGTGCAGTACTGCGCCGAGCGGCTGCACCTCTCGCCCAACTACTTCGGCGATCTGGTCAAGCGCGAAACGGGCCGCACGGCGCAGGAACACATCCAGCTGCGCCTGATCGACGCGGCCAAGGAGCAGATCGCCGATCCCGGACGCCCGATCAGCGACGTAGCCTACTGCCTCGGGTTCAAGTACCCGCAGCACTTCACGCGCCTGTTCAAGAAGATCACGGGGCTCACGCCCAACGAATACCGCAAGACGGTCTGACCGCACGGGCCCGGCAGAGACGAAGCAGTCCCGGCCGCCTTAATCGGTGGCCGGGACTGCTTTCATGTGCATGAACGCCGGCGCGGACGGTATCCGGCGCCCGCAACCGCCGGTCCGGCGGATGCCCCGATCAGAGAATCCCCAGCTCGCGCGCCACGCGGCACGCCTCGACCGAATTGCCGACGCGCAGCTTGCGCAGGATGTCCTGCCGGTGGCGGCTGACCGTATGGATGCTGATGGAGAGCGCCTGTGCGATGTGCTTGCTCATCATGCCGCGGGCCATGAGTTCGATCACTTGCCGTTCGCGCGTCGAGAGAATCCGCACGTCCCGCCGCTCGCCGAGCTCCTGCACCTCGCCCGTCGCCGTATGCACGGCCACGCCGCGCCCGGGAAAGTCCGACAGCGCCGGCGTATAGAGACACAGGGCCAGCCGCACGACATTCTCCGACGACGGCGCGATGTAGAAAAGCCGGTGCAGCACGGGGACATAGCGACCCGTGCGGTCCTTCATCCGCAGCCGGTTCGCGAAATAGTACTCCCCGCGCAGGCGCCGGGGGCGGCTCCGGATGAAGTGGAAAAAGCAGAGCTCCAGCAGGTATTTCTCGTGCAGGTCGTCGGGATGAATCCGATCCAGAATCTCGCGCTCCCAGATCGAATCGAGCAACTCCCCGTCGGTCCCTTCGCGCGTGCCCTTGAGCCCGAGCATCCGGGCACAGGCTCCGTAACAGACCAGGCTGGTATTCGCGCGCAGGTCGCTCAACACCGCAACGGCCCCCTCGAGGCGGGCGTAATGGCGGGCGAGGTCCCGATACGGCGTCAGATCGTCCGTGCGGAGCTGCCCGTCGTGCGGCGCAAACGGCTGTTCGAGAAGTTCCCCGTTTAGGCGGTTCAGAATATCCTTCATGCGGAAAATTGGTTATTTATGACTATTGTGTACTACACGTCAACACCTTACCTTTGCAAAGGTAAAACAAAAAACAGGTTATCGCAAGCCGCGGGTGCCCCGCGGCCGCAAATTCCGGGCCGCTCCGACAATGGGCGACAACCTGCAACCGCCGCAACGAAAGGAGTACGAACCAATAAAGCAAAAGACTGAAAATGAAAAGACTGTTGTTTCCGATGTTGACGATGCTCTTTGCCGCAACATCCTCGCAGGCCCAGACGCTGGAAAAGATGCAGTGGTACAACGAACCCGAAAAGTGGGAGATCCGCGACGGCGTCCTGACGATGTCCGTCACGCCGCACAGCGACTACTGGCGGATTTCGCACTACGGATTCACCGTGGACGACGCGCCGTTCTACTACGCCAACTACGGCGGAGAGTTCGAGGTCAAGCTCAAGGTCAGCGGCAACTACCGCGAGCGCTTCGACCAGGCGGGGCTGATGATCCGCATCGACCACGAGAACTACATCAAGGCGGGCATCGAATTCGTCGACGGCAAATACAACCTGAGCACCGTCGTCACGCACCACACTTCGGACTGGAGCGTCATCGAACTGGACCGTGCCGTGCCGTTCATCTGGATCAAGGCCGTCCGCCGGCGCGACGCCGTAGAGGTCTTCTACTCGTTCGACGACAAGAAGTACACCCTCATGCGCAACGCCTGGATGCAGGACAACACCCCCGTGCAGGTAGGGCCCATGGCCGCCTGCCCCGACGGCGAGGGCTTCGAGGCCGTCTTCGAGCACTTCCAGGTCAGGCACCTGCCCGACATCCGGCGCATGGAGTGGCTGCGCAACAACGCCGAATAGTCACCCGCGACCCGCACACGACAGCGCCGGGCGGCATACGTTGGTATACCGCCCGGCGCGTCTTTCCGTTTGTCCCGTCCCGTCAGAGCGTGCCGCTGCGCAGCTGCTCGACAAAGCGGTCGATGCGGTGCAGCTGCCCGGGGATGTCGATGCTCTGCGGACAGTGCGACACGCATTGGTCGCATCCGATGCAGTGGCTGGCCTGCCGCAGGCGCGGCACGCTGCGGTCATAGCCCACGAGAAAGGCGCGGCGCGCCCGGGCGTAGTTCTCGTCGCGGCCGTCCTTCGGGACGTTGCCCTCGTTGACGCAGCGGTTGTAGTGGGCGAAGATCGCCGGGATGTTCAGCCCGTAGGGGCAGGGCATGCAGTACTGGCACTCGGTGCAGGGGACCGTCGGGAACTGCAACATGCGCTGCGCCGTATCCTCCAGCAGCGCGAAGTCCTCCTCGGTCAGCGCCTCGAGCGGCGCATAGGTGCGGATGTTGTCCTGCAGGTGCTCCATGTAGGTCATGCCGCTCAACACGGTCAGCACGCGCGGGTAGCTGCCGACAAAGCGGAAGGCCCACGACGCGGTGCTCGACGTCGGGCGCCGCTGCTTGAGCCGCGCGACGAGGTGGTCGTTCAGCCGCGACAGGCGACCGCCGAGCAGCGGCTCCATGATGACGACCGGGATGCCGCGCTTGTCCAGCTCGCCGTAGAGGTATTCGGCATTGACGTTGCGGCCCGAAGCGTGGCGCCAGTCGACGTAGTTCATCTGTATCTGCACGAAATCCCACTTCACGCCCATGGCCAGCAGGTAGTCGAAGACCTCGACGGCCCCGTGGAACGACCACCCGAGGTTGCGGATGCGTCCCGCCTCGCGCTCGCGCAGCAGGAACTCCAGTATGCCGTTGTCGATGAAGCGCTCGCGGAAGGTGCCCAGACCGCTGCCGCCGCCCACCGAGTGCAGCAGGTAGTAGTCCAGGTAGTCGACCTGCAGCTGCTTGAACGAGTTGCGGTAGAGGGCCAGCGAATTTTCGCGCGTGGGGCTCGAGAAGTTCGACATCTTCGTGGCGATGAAGAATCGGTCGCGCGGGTGGCGCTTGAGCGCGATGCCCGTGGCACGCTCGGACTGTCCCTGCACATAGACGGGCGCCGTATCGAAGTAGTTGACGCCGTGGGCGATGGCGTAGTCGACCAGTTCGTTCACGGCCTGCTGGTCGATGACGCTGCCGTCGGCAGCGGGTGTCGCGAGCGTCGGCCAGCGCATGCAGCCGTAGCCGAGCAGCGACACGCGGTCGCCCGTCGCCGAGGTGCGGTACTCCATGCCTTCGGTCGGTACCTCGCCCTGCGCCGCGAGCTTCACCTCCCCCTTCGGGGCACAGCCGTACATCGCGGCCGACGTCACCAGCGCACTGCCGCCCAGCACCTTCAGGAACTCCCGGCGGTCTATCTTTTTCTCTTCTTTCTTCATGGTTTCGATCGCTTAAACGGTTCGGTGGCGCAGATGGCCCTCGACATAGATGGCACTGAACGGACGCGCCGGGCAGAGGTTCTCGCAGGCGCCGCAGCCGATGCAGCGCTCCTCGTCCACGACGGGGATGAGCCGCGACGAGGGGTCGTCGGGGACGGAATTCACCATCGTGATGGCCCCCGTCGGGCAGTGGCGCGCACAGTTGTCGCACTGCACGTCGTCGCGCAGCGTCACGCAGTTCTCGCGGATCCAGACGGCATGGCCGATCTGCGTCGCGGATTTCTCGGCGCGCGTGATGGGGCGGATGGCCCCCGTCGGGCAGACCGACGAACACTCGGTGCACTCGGGCCGGCAGTAGCCCCGCTCATAGGACATCACGGGCTGCATGAACGAGGCCAGCTTGCCCGAGGGGCGCAGTACACCGTTCGGGCAGGCCGAGATGCAGAGCTGACACCCCGTGCAGTGCGTCGCCAGGTTATGGGCGCTCAACGATCCCGGCGGGGTCAGCGGCGTGGCGCGGTCGGGTATCTTCTTCTCCTCGATCAGGGCCAATCCGCCGTCGACCTTCATCTCCTGTGCCCGGACCGTTGCCGCCACGGCCACCGTCCCGAGCCCCGCCAGGAAACGCCGCCGCGAGCGGTCCGGAGCCGCAGCGTCGGAGGCCCCGGCAGCCGCAGCCTTCACCGTAGGACGCGCCGCCGACTTCACCGATCCTTTCGCTGCGGTCGTTCCCGCAGCGGACTCCGATGCCGAGTGGGGTTGCCGCCGCCACGTATAGGAGATGGCGCCCTGACGGCAGCTTTCGAGGCAGTCCATGCAGGCGACGCAACGGCTGTAGTCTATTTCGTGGGCTTCGGGATTGATGCACGACGCCTTGCAGTTGCGGGCGCAGAGCTTGCAGCCGTTGCACTTCGAGACGTCGAAGCGCGGCTTGAAGAGCGAGAAGCGCGACAGCACACCCAGCACCGTCCCCACGGGGCAGATCGTATTGCACCACGTGCGGCCGCCGCGCCAGGCCAACACCCCGATCACGAGGAAGGTCACCGCGGCGACGAGCAACGTTCCGAGCCCCTTCATCCAGACATCGACCGTGTAGAAGGCGTAGCTGTCGAAGTGCTCGGCCACCAGGGCCAGCAGGTTGTTGCCCCAGCGCCAGAGCGGCGCAAAGAGGTTCGAGGCGATACGTCCGTAGGCGCTGTAGGGGGCGATGAGCGCCGCGAGCCAGGCCACCTGCGCGACGAGTGCCGCGACGAAGAGCACCAGCACGCCGTAGCGGAGCCACGTGCGGGCCGGGCGGTAGTGAAAGCGGTACTTGCGGCGCCGGCCGGCGATCCACGACACGATGTCCTGCATCACGCCCAGCGGGCAGATGACCGAACAGTAAATGCGTCCGAAGAGGAGCGTGAGGAGCACCAGCGCCACGACGATCCCGACATGGAGCGCCAGCACGGCGGGCAAAAACTGGATGCGGGCCATCCATCCGAACCAGACGTGCAGCGTTCCCGTGAAATCGAGGAACAGCAGCGTCACAAGGAGGAAAAAGAGGACGGCGACCGCGATTCTGATCTTCCGTAACATAGGCAACGATTATCCGAACAGTGCAAAGATAAAGATAGTGAAAATACCCGCGTGCGGGACCTTTCGCAGGACAAAAGTAACGGGCATGCGGCAAAAAAACGGTCCCGGATTCCGGTTTTTTCTGCCATTTTTCCGGAAGCGGGGCCGCAGAGCGGAGAAACACCTCCGGCTGCGGCCCCGCATGCGGTCCGTCGGGACAAGCCCCCCATCGCCCACAAACCGCTCACGGCCCCCCGGATAGTTTCCGCACGAAAGCCTCGGGCCCAAAAAGGAAGAGGGGAGCGGAGTCGGGAGCGGAGAGCGGGTCAATGCTGTGCGTCGGCGCGGACCTCGTTCTCGAGCGGCCGCCCCTCGAAGAAGGCCCGCAGGTTCTCCATGGTCGTATGGGCGATGTTGGCCAGTGCCTCCCGCGTGAAGAACCCCTGATGCGAGGTGACGATCACGTTGTTGAACGACAGCAGCCGCGCCAGCACGTCGTCATCCAGAATGCGGTCCGAGGTATCCTCGTAGAAGTAGGCCGCCTCCTCTTCGTAGACGTCCAGCCCCGCGGCGCCGATCCGCTTCTCCTTCAGGCCGTCGATCAGCGCCTCGGTATGGATCAGCTGCCCGCGGCCCGTGTTGATGAGCACGACACCGGGCTTCATCTGCGAGATGGCCACGTCGCCGATCATGTAGCGCGTCGCATCGGTCAGCGGGCAGTGCAGCGAAATGACATCCGAACGGTGGTAGAGCTCGTCGAGCGAGACATAGGTGATGCCCGCCGCCGCGGCATACTCCGGATCGGGATAGAGGTCATAGGCCAGCACCTCCATGCCAAAACCCTTGAGGATGCGGATCAGCTCCCGGGCGATCCGCCCCGTACCGACGATCCCCGCCGTCTTGCCGTAGAGGTCGAAACCCAGCAGGCCGTGCAGCGAGAAGTTGCCGTCGCGCGTGCGCCAGTAGGCACGGTGGATCTTGCGGTTGAGCGCCAGCAGCAGCGCCACGGCGTGCTCCGCCACGGCATGCGGCGAATAGGCCGGGACCCGCACCACGGGCATGCCGCAGCGGGCCGCCTCGCGCAGATCGACGTTGTTGAAGCCCGCACAGCGCAGCGCCAGGAGCTTCACGCCCTGCGCCGAAAGCGCCCGCACGGTCTCGGCATCGGCCGTGTCGTTGACGAAGATGCAGACCGCATCGGCCCCCTGCGCCAGCGCGACGTTGTGGATGTTCAGGTGGCTGCGATGGTAGCAGATGTCGAACCCGTAGGCGTCGCGCAGCTGTTCAAACGAATCGCGGTCGTAGGGTTGCGTACCGAATAGAATGACTTTGTTCATGGTTCGTAGACTGTTTTATGTGCAATCACTTTCCGCAGGCCCGCAAACGGAGTTCCAAAACGGGCCCGTCACTTCCAGAAACGCACGGCAACCGTTTCGGCGTATGTCGGATACGCCTTTTTATTAATAATAATATGGACCGGCATCACCGCTGTTTGGAGTTGCGGTATTCGGTAGGGGATTCGCCCGTGTGCTTCTTGAAGAAACGGCCCAGGTAGGACTGGTCCGGAAAGCGCAGCCGGTAGGCGATCTCCTGCACCGAGAGGTCCGTCGACTGCAACATCACCTTGATCTCGAGCACCACGGCCCGGTCGATGAACTCCTTGGCCGAGCCGTGCGAGATGTTGCGCACGATGGTCGACAGATAGCGTGTCGAGATGCAGAGCCTGTCGGCATAGAAGGTCACCTCGCGCTCGCGGGCGCAATGTTCGTGCACCAGCGCCACAAAGCGGTGGAAAAGGTCCGTCTGCCGCGTCGTCGCCTCGGGGACGCGCCGCTTCTGCGCATTGAGACGCTGCATCTTGTCGTAGAACTCCAGCAGCACGTTCTGCAGCCGGTTGCGGATGATCGTATTGCGGAACATGTTGTTGCGGTCCCGGTAGGTGTAGGCCGCCATCTGGAACCAGATCGAGATGCCCTCGACGATCCGCGCCGGCGGATAGGAGATGGGGTTCATGCCCAGCTCGCGGAAAAACGACGGATCGAGCCGGAAGGCCGCTTCGGCGAACAGATCCCGCGAAAAGGCGCAGAAGGTGGCCCGGAAATCCTCCGAGCGGTCATTGAGCGTCAGCACCCAGCCCGGCAGCAGCACGAGGAGCGTGTTGCGGCGCACCTCGCCCTGAATCTGATTCACGCCCGCCTTGGCATGGCCGTTTCGGCAAAAGAGCAGCGCACCGCTCTCGCAGCGGCAGGCGTGATTGCTGAAAAAGGAGAAATCGGACTCGCCGACGACGAATTGCTCCTCCGGGGTCGTGATGATCGGATTCAACTGTGACATACTCAATTCTTTTTCCGAACAAAAATAGTGATAAAATCGTTAATCCGCAGAACTTTGTTCCGAAAATCAACAACACTGTTCGCAATATAGAGTAGAACGACAGCGTTTTTAGAATACTTTTGCACCTGAAAAAGTTTTTTAGTACAACCAAAGAAAGGAATTATGAAGCAAACATTTGTGAAAGCAGCACTTATGATCTGCTGCATGGCAGTTGTTTCGTGCGGACAGGCCCCGACGGCCATGGGTCCCGGCCAATACGCCGTGATGACCGTCTCCACCACAGACCGCGAAATCCCGAGCAACTACTCGGCAACCATCCGCGGTCGTCAGGACATCGATATCTATCCGCAGGTGTCGGGAACCATCTTCCAGCTCTGCGTCACGGAGGGCCAGCGCGTATCGAACGGGCAGACGCTCTTCATCATCGACCAGGTTCCCTACAAGGCGGCCCTGCAGACTGCCGAAGCCAATGTTGCTGCCGCCGAGGCCAGCGTCGCCACGGCCCAGCTCACCTATGACAGCAAGAAGGAGCTCTTCGCCCGCAACGTCGTCTCGCAGTTCGACCTCTCGACGGCCGAGAACAACCTGCTCACGGCAAAGGCTCAGCTGGCCCAGGCCGAAGCCCAGCGCGTCAATGCGGCCAACAACCTTTCCTATACCGTCGTGAAGAGCCCCGCCAACGGCGTGGTCGGCACGCTGCCGTACCGTGTCGGTGCGCTGGTCAGCGCGTCGATTCCGCAGCCGCTGACCACCGTTTCGGACAACTCGGTGATGTACGTCTACTTCTCGATGACCGAAAACCAGCTGCTCGACATGACACGCAAGTACGGCTCGATCGAGCAGACGCTCAAGCAGCTGCCCGACGTGCAGCTGCGGCTCAACGACGGCTCGATCTACGACAAGACGGGCCGCATCGAGTCCATCAGCGGCGTGATCGATCCCTCGACGGGCACCGTCTCGCTGCGCGCCGCATTCCCCAATGAGGGCGGTCTGCTGCACAGCGGCGGCGCCGGCAACATCATTCTGCCGACCCTTTACAAGGATTGCATCGCCATTCCGCAGTCCGCAACCTTCGAGCTGCAGGACAAGGTCTTCGTATACAAACTCGTCGACGGCAAGGCTTCGTCGGCTCCCGTACAGGTGGCCAGCATCTCCGACGGCAAGGAGTACATCGTACTCTCGGGTCTCGCAGCCGGCGACGTAATCATCACCGAGGGTGTCGGCCTGCTGCGCGAGGGTACGCCCGTCGTGCCGAAGGGCCAGAGCGCCGCACAGCCCGCAGCCGAAGAGGCTCCGGCAGCCGCTGCGGCCGACAGCACGCAAACCGAAACCGGAAAGGAGGAATAGCCCATGACACTCAAGCATTTCATCGAACGCCCCGTATTGGCGTCCGTCATCTCCATTCTGATCGTCATCGCCGGTATTCTCGGCCTTGCGACGCTGCCCGTGGAGCAGTACCCGGACATCGCGCCCCCGACGGTGATGGTCCACGCCTCCTACCCGGGCGCCAGCGCCGAGACCATTCAGAAATCGGTCGTCGTACCTCTCGAGGAGGCCATCAACGGCGTGGAGGACATGACCTACATCTCTTCGTCGGCTGCCGTCGGCAGCGCCAGCATCAGCGTCTACTTCCGCCAGGGCACCGACCCCGACATGGCTGCCGTGAACGTGCAGAACAAGGTGGCAACGGCTACCGGACAGCTCCCGTCCGAGGTAACGCAGATCGGTGTGACCACCATGAAGCGTCAGACCTCCATGGTCAAGATCTTCTCGCTCTACAGCCCCGATGACAGCTACGACGAGACGTTCCTGGCAAACTACCTGAAGATCAACATCGAGCCGCGTATCCTGCGTATCCAGGGCGTCGGCGAGGCCTTCACGCTCGGCGCCGACTACTCGATGCGCGTATGGCTCAAGCCCGACGTCATGGCCCAGTACAAGCTCATTCCGTCGGACATCACCGCGGCACTGGCCGAGCAGAACATCGAGTCGGCAACCGGTACGCTGGGTGAGAACTCCGAAAACACGTTCCAGTACACGATGAAGTACAAGGGCCGCATGATGACCCCCGAGGAGTTCGGACAGATCGTCATCTCGGCACTGCCCGACGGCGAGGTGCTCCGTCTGAAGGATATCGCCGACATCGAGCTGGGCCGCGAGTCCTACGCCTTCATGGGTTATATCAACGGACACCCGGGCGTCAGCGCCATGGTCTTCCAGACGGCCGGCTCGAACGCCACGCAGGTCGTCAACGACATCGACGCCCTGCTGGCCGAGGTGGAGGCCGACCTGCCCAAAGGCGTGGCCATCGCCCACCTGCAGAGTGTGAACGACTTCCTCTACGCCTCGATCAACGAGGTAATCAAGACCCTGATCGAGGCCATCATCCTCGTCGTGCTGGTCGTCTACGTCTTCCTGCAGGATATTCGTTCGACGCTCATCCCGACGGTCTCGATCCTCGTGTCGCTCATCGGTACGTTCGCGTTCCTCGCCGTGGCGGGCTTCTCGATCAACCTGCTGACGCTCTTCGCCCTCGTGCTGGCGATCGGTACGGTCGTCGACGATGCCATCATCGTCGTCGAAGCCGTGCAGGCGCGCTTCGACGTGGGATACAAGTCCTCCTACATGGCCACGATCGACGCCATGTCGGGTATCTCGTCGGCCATCATCACCTCGACGCTCGTCTTCATGGCCGTGTTCATCCCCGTGTCGATGATGGGCGGTACGTCGGGTATCTTCTACACGCAGTTCGGTCTGACGATGGCCGTGGCCGTGGGTATCTCGGCCATCAACGCCCTGACGCTCTCGCCGGCCCTCTGCGCCCTGCTGCTGAAGCCCTACATGGATGAGAACGGCGAGATGCGCGACAACTTCGCCGCCCGCTTCCGCAAGGCCTTCAACTCGGCCTTCAGCGTCATGATCGGCAAGTACAAGCACGTCGTGCTGCTCTTCATCAAGCACAAGTGGCTCATGTGGTCGACGCTCGTCCTCGCACTCGGTGCGCTGGTCGTGCTGATGAACACCACCAAGACGGGTCTTGTCCCCGATGAGGACCAGGGTACGATCATGGTCAACGTCACCACGGCCCCGGGATCGTCGCTCAACGAGACGCACAAGGTCATGGAGGAGGTCGCCTCGCGCATCCAGAATATTCCGCAGATCCACGACTTCATGCAGACGGCCGGCTACGGCATGATCGCCGGCCAGGGCTCCTCCTACGGTATGTGTATCATCAAGCTCAACAACTGGGAGGACCGCCCCGACAAGGAGGATGCCGTGAATGCCGTCATCGGACAGATCTACGCCCGCACGGCCGACATCAAGGATGCCCAGATCTTCGCCGTGGCACCGCCGATGATTTCGGGTTACGGTACGTCGACCGGTTTCTCGATGCACCTGCAGGACAAGGCCGGCGGAGAGATCACCGACTTCTACAACATCTACCTGCAGTTCATCGCCGCACTGAACCAGCGTCCCGAGATCGAGCGCGCCTACTCGACCTTCAACATCAACTTCCCGCAGTACCTCGTGGACATCGACGCCGCGAAGGCCAAGCGTGCGGGCGTCTCGCCGAACACGATCCTCTCGACGCTCTCGGGCTACTACGGAGGTCAGTACGTCTCGAACATCAACCGTTTCTCGAAGATGTACTACGTGACCCTGCAGGCCGATCCGAAATACCGTCTCGACGCCGAGTCGCTCAACAACGTCTTCGTGCGCATGAACAACGGCGAGATGGCTCCGTTGAGCCAGTTCGTCAACCTGACGCGCGTATACGGATCGGAGGTGCTCAACCGCTTCAACATGTACAACTCGATTGCCGTGAACGGTACGGCTGCCGACGGTTACTCGTCGGGTGACGCCATCGAGGCCATCCGCGAGGTGGCTGCCGAGGTGCTGCCGCGAGGCTACGGCTTTGAATTCGACGGCATCACGCGCGAGGAGGCCCAGACCACCAACAACACGGCCATCATCTTCGGCATCTGCATCCTGCTGATCTACCTGATCCTGAGCGCCCTCTACGAGAGTTTCCTGATTCCGTTCGCCGTCATTCTGGCCGTACCGTGCGGTCTGATGGGTTCGTTCCTCTTCGCCAAGATCATGGGACTGGAGAACAACATCTACCTCCAGACGGGTATCATCATGCTGATCGGTCTGCTGTCGAAGACGGCCATCCTGATTACGGAGTACGCCGCCGACCGCCGCCGCGCCGGCATGAGCCTCACGCAGGCCGCCGTTTCGGCCGCCAAGGCCCGTCTGCGTCCTATCCTGATGACGGTGCTCACCTGCGTCTTCGGCATGATCCCGCTGGTTGTCGCCAGCGGTGTGGGTGCCAACGGTAACTCGACGCTCGGCACGGGTGTCGTCGGCGGCATGATCGTCGGCACGCTGGCGCTGCTGTTCCTCGTACCGACGCTGTTCATCGTCTTCGAGACGCTGCAGGAGAAGGTCAAACCGCTGGAAATAGACCTCGATCCCCAATGGTCGCTGCAAGCCGAACTGGAAGATGTCAAAAAAGAGAAAGATGAGGAGTAACATGAAAAAAATCGTGATAATCTGCCTGGCAGCCGCGTTCACGGGCTGCGGCATCTACAAACCCTATACCCGCCCGGAGGTCACGACGGCAGGGTTGTACGGCGAGGCCGAGACGGCCGACTCGACGACCCTGGGCGACATCCGCTGGCAGGAGATGTTCACCGATCCCCAGCTGCAGGAGCTCATCGGCAGGGCCCTGGAGAACAACACCGACCTCCAGTCGGCAGGCTGGCGTATCAAGGAGGCCGAGGCGACGCTCAAGTCGGCGCGGCTGGCCTACCTGCCGTCGTTCAACTTCGCACCGCAGGGCAGCCTGAGCAGCTTCGACAACAGCCCCGTGACGAAGACCTACTCGATCCCGGTCACGGCCAGCTGGCAGATCGACATCTTCAACGGACTGACGAACGCCAAGCGCAAGTCGAAGGCGTTATACCTTCAGAGCAAGGAGTACGAGCAGGCCGTGAAGACGCAGCTGATCGCCAGCGTCGCCAACCTCTACTACACGCTGCTGATGCTCGACAGCCAGTATGAGATCACCGAAGAGACCGCAGCCAAGTGGCGCCAGAGTGTCGAGATGATGCGCGACATGAAGGATGCGGGCATGACCAACGAGGCGGGCGTGGCCCAGTACGAGGCCAACACGCTCTCGATCGAGGCTTCGCTGCACGATCTGGCCTACCAGCGCACGCAGACCGAGAACAGCCTCTGCTCGCTGCTGGGCGAAGCACCGCACGAGATCGGCCGCGGCAGGCTCGAGGCGCAGCAGCTGCCCGAGAACCTCGCGGTGGGCGTGCCCCTGCAGATGCTCTCGAACCGTCCCGACATCCGCTCGGCCGAGTATACGCTCATGCAGTACTACTACGCCACGAGTGAGGCCCGTTCGGCACTCTATCCCTCGATCACGCTGAGCGGTTCGCTCGGCTGGACGAACAGCAGCGGCGCCGGCATCGTCAACCCGGGCAAGCTGCTCTGGAACGTGGCCGGATCGCTCCTGCAGCCGATCTTCAACGCCAACGCCAACCGGGCGCGCGTGCAGATCGCCAAGGCCCAGCAGCAGGAGGCCCTGCTCTCGTTCCAGCAGGCGCTGCTCAACGCCGGAGCGGAGGTGAACAACGCCCTGACGCAGTGCCAGTCGGCCCGTGCCAAGACCGACCTGCGCATGCAGCAGATCGAGGCGCTCGAGCGCGCCGTCGTCAGCACGGAGCTGCTCATGCAGCACGGTTCGACAACCTACCTGGAGGTCCTGACCGCCCAGCAGTCGCTGCTCTCGGCACGGCTGTCGCAGGTGTCGGACCAGTTCGACGAGATACAGGGCATCGTGAACCTCTATCAGGCTCTCGGCGGTGGCCGTGACCTTACGCAGGAGGAGAAGTAATGAAGCGGGGAGCGACACGGGACGAGATCATCCGCGCGACGCAGGAGCTCATCACCCGCAACGGCATCCGTGCCGTGCGGGTCGATGAGATCGCCCAGACGCTCGGCATCTCCAAACGCACCCTCTACGAGATGTTCGCCGACAAGAACGACCTGGTCAGCGCCTGCCTCGACGACATGAGCCTGCGCCAGCAGCAGCACATCATCGAGTGCCGGAAACGGCGCAGCGGCAACTCGCTGCAGAAGGCGCTGAAGCTCATGAACGAGTATATCGAAATCCTCTGCAAGGTCGAGTACAGTTTTCTGACGGACATCCGCCGCAAGGTGGTCTTCGCGGAGCACTATGACGAACACCGCGAGTTCTGGATCCGCGAGCTGACCGAGGACCTGGAACGCTGCCGCGAAGAGGGGCTGCTGCTTCGCGAGATCGACGCAAGAGGCTTTGCCGAACAGCTGCTCGGTACGATTCTGGAGCTCCGGCTCAACCACACGAACCGGGACGGCATCCGTCTCTTCTGCAAGATCATCCTGCGCGGGGCCGCAACCCGTGAGGGTATCGAACTCATCGACCGGAGACGATAGTTTCCGGCAGGACAGAACGGCGGACAGAAGGACACGGAAGCGTACCCCGATCCGCCGGAATGAAAATCCGCAGGCCGACGCCTGCGGATTTTTTTGCGCCGCGCGGTACAATCCGGCGAAAAAATACTATCTTTGCAACAACAAAACCCGACCGACGGTGCACAACACGATGACATATATCCCGGCAAACAGCATGCTTCGCGGCATGATGATGGGTATGATGTGCATGTGCAGCCGACTCCGCCGGGTGTAGTGCTTTCACGTACATGAAAAGTCAATCCGGCGTCCTGCGATGCCGGATTTTTTTATGAATCCCCCAAAAACAGATGCAACAGATGGAACAGAAAAACTACCGTTACGAAACCTTGCAGGTCCATGCGGGCCTCACGCCCGACGAGCCCACCGGGGCCCGCGGCGTGGCGATCTATCCCACGGCGGCCTACCGCTTCCGCAGCTGCGACCACGCCGCGCGGCTCTTCGAGTTGAGCGAGACGGGCAACATCTATACGCGCCTGCAGAACCCCACAACCTCGGCCTTCGAGCAGCGCATCGCGGCGCTCTACGGCGGGGTGGGAGCACTGGCCGTCTCGTCGGGCATGTCGGCGATCCTTCTGACGGTGCTGTCACTGGCCTCGGCGGGCGACAACATCGTCACCTCGCCGCACCTCTACGGCGGCACCTACAACCAGTTCCGCATCACGCTGCGCAACCTCGGCATCGACTGCCGTATCGCCCCGGCCGAGACCCCCGAGGCGTTCGGGCAGCTGATCGACGGCCGCACGCGGGCACTCTACGTCGAGAGCATGGGCAACCCGACCTGCGCCGTACCCGACCTCGAAGGGCTGGGAACGCTGGCCCGGCGACGCGACGTGCCCTTCGTCGTCGACAACACGTTCGGCGCGGCGGGCTACCTCTGCAACCCCTTCCGCTGGGGCGCGAACATCGTCGTGGACTCCGCGACGAAGTGGATCAACGGCCACGGCACGGCCATGGGCGGCGTGATCGTCGATGGCGGCAACTACGACTGGTCGAACGGCAAGTTTCCGCAGATCGACGGTCCGTCGGAGGGGTACCATGGGCTGAACCTCCACCAGGCGTTCGGCCGCGCGGCCTTCATCGTCAAGTGCCGCGTCGACGGGCTCCGCGACCTGGGCTGCTGCCCCTCGCCGTTCGACTCCTACCTGATGCTGCTCGGGCTCGAGACCCTCTCGCTGCGCGTCCGCCACGAGGTCGAATCGACCTGGAAGCTCGCCGAATACTGCCGCAGCCACCCGAAGGTCGAGCGCGTGAGCTTCGTGGGTTTCGACTCGCACCCGAGCTGTGCAAACGCCCGCAAATACTACCGTTTCGGCTCGTCGGCCGTCTTCGCCATCGAACTCAGGGGGACGCTCGAGAGCACCGTGCGCTTCGTCGAGTCGCTGCATCTGGCGGCCAACATGACCATGATCGGCGACTCGATCACCGTGGTCACGCACCCGGCGTCGACCACCCACAAGCAGCTCGGCGAGGCGGACCTCGCGGCCGCAGGCATCACGCCGACGCTGCTGCGCATCTCGCCGGGGCTGGAGGACCCGGACGATCTGATCGAGGATTTTGAACAGGCCTTCACACACGTCGGATAATGGAAGCCCAGGTCTACACACACTCCGGCCCGTTCCGCCTCGAGACGGGCCACACGCTGCCCGAGCTGCGCATTGCCTACCACACCTACGGCACGCCGAACGCCGCGCGCGACAACGTCGTCTGGGTGTGCCACGCCCTGACGGCCAATTCGGACGTGGCCGACTGGTGGCCCCACACGGTCGAGGCGGGGCGCTTCCTCGATCCGGCGCGCCACTACGTCGTCTGCGCCAACATCCTCGGCTCGCACTACGGCACGACGGGGCCTCTGCACGTGAATCCCGCGACGGGGCGTCCCTATTACCGGGATTTCCCGCCCTTCACGATCCGCGACATGGTGCGTGCGCACCGCCTGCTGGCCGACGCCCTCGGCATCGGGACGATCAACACACTCATCGGCAGCTCCGTGGGCGGGTTTCAGGCCGTGGAGTGGGCTGTCGAGGAGCCGCAGCGCATCCGGAAACTGATCCTGATCGCCACGGCGGCGAAGGCTTCGCCGTGGAGCATCGCCATCGACGAGACGCAGCGCATGGCCATCGAGGCCGATGCGTCGTTCGGCGAGCCGCGCGACGATGCCGCGATGGCGGGGCTTGCGGCCGCCCGCGCCATCGGGCTGCTCAGCTACCGCGGTTCGCGGGGTTACAACCTCACGCAGCAGGACCGCGAGGAGCTGCCCGCCCGGCACCGCGCCTCGACCTACCAGCAGTACCAGGGCGAGAAGCTCTGCCGGCGCTACAACGCCTATTCGTACTACGCCATCCTCAATGCCTTCGACACGCACGACGCGGGCCGCGGGCGGGGCGGGGTAGCGGCGGCCCTCGCCCGCATCCGGGCCCGGACGCTGGTCGTGGGCATCACCACCGACCTCATCTTCACGCCCGGGGAGATGCGCGAGCTGCACGCGATGATCCCCGGCAGCCGCTACCACGAGATCGACTCGCCGTTCGGCCACGACGGCTTTCTGGTCGAGCACGAACAGCTGAACGACCTGCTCCGCCCCTTCATGGAGCAGTAACCACAGGACAAATGACAAAAACGGAACAGATATGGCAAAAATCAAAATCGGCCTCTTCGGCTTCGGCGTCGTCGGGCAGGGCATCTACGAAGTGGTGCGCAAATCGAAAAACGCCAATGCCGAGATCGTGAAGATCTGCGTGCGCTCGCTCGACAAGCCCCGCACGATCGACCGCAGCTACTTCACCGACTCGGCGGACGAGATTCTCGACAACCCCGAGATCAACCTCATCGTCGAGGTGATCGACGACGCCCGCGCTGCCTACGACATCGTCAAACGCGCCCTGTTGAAGGGCATTCCGGTCGTCTCGGGCAACAAGACGATGCTGGCGCACCACCTGCCCGAGCTGATCGACATCCAGAAGCGGCTCCACGTGGCGCTGCTCTACGACGCCTCGTCGTGCGGCTCGATCCCCGTGATCCGCAACCTCGAGGAGTACTACGACAACGACCTGCTGCTCGAGGTGAAGGGCATCCTGAACGGCTCGTCGAACTACATTCTCTCGCGCGTCTTCGATCACAGCGACACCTACGCCCATGCGCTGGCCCAGGCCCAGGCGCTGGGCTTCGCCGAGAGCGACCCGTCGTTCGACATCGAGGGCTACGACTCGCTCTTCAAGCTGGTCATCATCACCGTGCACGCGCTGGGCACCTACGTCGCCCCGGAGCGCATCTTCACCTACGGCATCTCGACGATCCACGAGTCGGACATCCGCTACGCCCGCGAGAAGGGGGTGAAGATCAAGCTCGTGGCGCAGGTCGTCAAGGTCAGCGAGGAGCACTTCACGATGTTCGTCATGCCGGAGTTCGTCACCCCCGACAAGTACATCTACAGCGTCGACGACGAGTACAACGGCGTGGTGATCCGCGGCGAGTGCTACGACCGGCAGTTCATGTTCGGCAAGGGGGCCGGGAGCCTGCCCACCGCCTCGTCGATCCTGAGCGACATCATGGCGCGGCTGCACGACTACCGCTACGAGTACAAGAAGCAGAACTACGTGCAGCGTCCCGACTACACGACCGACATCACGCTGAAGGTCTACGTCCGCTACACGACGACGGACATCCACCGCATCCTGCACTTCAGGAAGATCCGCGAGCAGTACACGAGCGAAGAGAGCAACTACGTCATCGGCGACATTGCGTTGAACGAGCTGCTCGCCAAGCGGGAGCAGCTCACCGGTGAGGACCTGTTTCTGGCCAACATCCCGATCTTCTTCCTGAACCGCGACCACTGATCCGACGCACGGCCCGAAGCTCCGCCGGCCGGAATCGCCGCCGCAGGAGCGAACTGCCGCAGGAACGAACTGCCGCAGGAGGCTGTTCTCCTTCGGCGGCGAACCGCGGCCCGGGACCCGCCCGCCGCTGGAGCGATCGCGGTCAGCGACCGAACCGGAGCCGCCGGATGCAACAGGGCCCCGAACCTTCCGGTCCGGGGCCCTGCCGTATCATGCGCCGCGTGTCAGTCCTGTACGCAGCGAACCGTCAGGCCGTACTCCGCGGAGATCGAGGTCACCTGCGGCACGTCGTTGTCAAGCGACGTGAACATCAGGCAGCTGCACTTGCCATCCTGCAGCGTCGAACCCATCACATAGCCCTTGCTTGTCGAGCCGAGCCGGTCGCCTGCTATGCCGTAGATCCAGAAGCCGCCGCAGACGAAGAAGTCGTCGGGACGCGCCGCACTTGCGGCAAGGGCGGTCAGCTCCGCCTCGTCGGGCAGGTGCCAGCCCGGCGGACAGATGCCCTGCACCTGCACGCCCTCGCTCCAGCTCTCACCCGCCGTCGCCGTGGCATAGTCGTAGAGCATGCCCTGCGTCGATACGGCCGATGCCCCGCCCGCAGGATTCCACACACCGCTGCCCAGCGCCGCACCCTCGGGCATGCAGCGCAGGTTCTCGGCCATCCAGAGCCGGCCGTCGATCGCTACCGTGCGGTAGGTCTCGCCGGCATGGGAGATCGTCCCGTCGGTCACCGTCACGTCACCCGAACCGGAGCCACCGTTCCCGTCATCGAGCGAGCCGCCGTCCTCCCAGTCGCTGATCTCGCCGCTCAACGAGAGCGAGATGTCGATATTGGTCACCTCGACCGACAGATCGTAGCGCTTGCCGCTCTCGAGCAGGGTCGAGGAGATCGTGCGGCTGCGGCTCTTGCCGTCGTCGGTGCGGACCGTCACGGTGAGCGTCCCCTGCTGCGGCACGAGAATGACCCGATACTCCTCGTCGGGCGTCACGGTGAAGACCGTGATCTCCTCCGCAGCCGCCCCTTCGAGCGCCGAAGCCGTCGGGACCGAGAGGTCCACCGCGGCCGTGGTGACCGTGCCGCCGACGGTAATGCCCGTAACGGATGCATCGGAGACGTTGTTCACGCGGATCGACAGCTGCGTGAAAAGGTGATAGAAGACCATGCCCACGGGAGCCGACGCCGGCGTGACGCCGCGTTTCACGGCACCCAGCAGGTCCGAGGAGGTGCAGCCCGCGGTCTGATCCGTCTCGATGTGGAACTCTTCGGGTACGCCCGATGCCGCATAGGGATAATAGGCCGTCAGCGTCGAGGTTACGTTCAGGTCGTTGTACCACAGAAAACCCGGCGAGGTGAAGGTCGAGCCGTTGTAGGTCATCATGCGGTTCTCGACATAGGGGCCGGAACCATCCATCATGACGGTCAGACCGATCCGGTCTCCCGCATCGAAATAGAGTCCCGTCACGCGGGTTTCGATCGTAGGCATGATTCGCACGGAGGATGTTGCAGTTTCGGCCTTATCGGCACATCCTGCGAGCAAAAGGGCGACAAGCGCCGCCCATGCAGTAAGAATCGATCTTTTCATTTGGAATCAAAGTCTTAAAAATGCGTCTTTATGCCGCAAAAATAAGACTTTTTATCCCATTTCCACCATTTCCGTCAGTTTTTATAGTAGAAAGCAAGCATCCAGTCCGAGCGTGAAACGGTTGCGCCGCAGGCCGGCGGCCGCGGCGAGGATGAGCGTCAGCAGCGCGTTGAGCAAAAACGGGAAGCGGTCGCCCTGCGCATGAAACAGATGTCGGAGGAAGTCGACCACAAAGGGACAGGCCATCACGGCCAGGTAGTTCATCGCCATGACGAACGACAGGGCCAGCATCGCCGAGCGGGGCGGGGCGATCGTCGCGGCCTTGTCGTAGATGACGGGCTGCATCGCGCCGTAGCCCAGTCCCGCGAGCAGCGCCCCGAGCACGATCAGCGCACGGTCGCGGAACAGGCCGATACAGCAGAGCCCCACGGCGATCGACAGGAGCGAGACGAAGTTCACATACTGCTTCAGCCGGGCGATGATGCGCCCGATGAAGAAGCCCGGGAGCATGATAGCCAGAAAGAAGAGCGAGATGACAACCCCCGAGAAGGAGCTCTCGATGCGGTAGTCGTCGATCAGGAACGACATGTAGAAGGTCACCACCAGCACGGCATAGGTGATGAAGAAGTAGAGCCCCATCAGCCCGACGAGTTTCGTGCGGTCGATCGTCTTGTGCTGCAACTGGATGCTCCGGGCCGGTTCGGGTACGGGGCGGCAGCGGCGCAGCGCCCCGACGAGCAGCAGCGAGACACCCGGCAGCGTGTAGACCAGGAAGGGGAGGTGCCAGTCGACGTCGGCCAGATAGCCCGTCAGGGCCGTTGCCAGCACGAGCGTCAGGTTGTTGATCGCCGAGCTGTACCCCAGCTGCCTAACGCGGCAGTCGCCCGTGAAGTAGTCGACGACAAGGCCCGTGGAGAAGGGGATGACCATGCCGGCCCCGATGCCGAGCAGGCAGCTGATGACAATGAGCATCCCCATGCTCCGGGCGAAGAGGCAGGCCACGCCGCTCAGGAAGAAGAGCAGCAGCCCGAGGGCGAGGATCCGCAGGCGGTGCGGCCCGACGGAGAGGCGGCCCGAGAGCAGCACGAAGGGGATGATGAGCAGCGACGGCAGCGACGTGAGCATCTGGATTTCGAGGTCCGTGGCTTTGGGGAAGATGCGGTTCAGATCGCCCAGCACGGGCGAGACGGCCAGTCCGGGCAGTGACGAGATGGCCGAGACGGACCAGATGGCCAGCAGCACCACCAGCGGGATCGTACCTTTACCTGTTTTGATTTCCATGACGAAAGGGGAGTTTCCGTCACACCCGCAAGTGTCGTACCAAACGGCCACAGACGAAAGCGACGGAGCGGCCCGATGCCGCTCCGTCGCCCGTATCATCGGTTGGAGACCCGCTACCGGTCGGCCACGCAGCGCACCGGCATGCCGTTGGCCCGGTAGTGGAGGACGGGCCCCTCGACACGGCTGTTCTCCACATGCAGCTTGTTGAAGAAGAAGTAGAAGGCCGAGGACTGCGACGACGAGATGTCCGTCGTCCAGTAAAGTCCCACCCACGGCTGGTCGTACATCGCCACGTTGCGGACCTGACGCTCCGAATCGGGGTTCACGTAGATGTTCTGGAATCGGCCGTCGGGATAGATCCGGCGTCCGGCGCCCATGAAGAGCGACTCGGCGCTGCCGTCGGTCAGCGTCCAGCCGTACTTGTCGAAATATTCGTCAGCGGAGACCCCCTCGAGCGGGTCGGCGATCGTCAGCCCGGCAAAGGCTGCTGCCGGAGCCACCTTCCAGCCGTAGGGGCAGGGGTCGTTCGCCGTCTTCGCATCGCTCCACAGCGCCTCGGAGTGCGAACCCCACATCCAGTCGTATTCCGAAGCCTCGACCCCGGCGATGAAGGTCAGCGGGTGTTCGCGCGCATAGTCCACCGTACCGGTCTCGGCCGACGACTCCTCGACGGAAAGCGACACGACGTCGCCCTCGCCGTCGTACAGCGTGGCCGACGTACCGTTGCTGAAATCATAGGTGCCCGGACCGATGAAGGGCTCCTTGCGGCCCCACTGGTAGTAGAGCCCGAACGAGTTGAGCACATCGTCCGACGAGGCGTTGGAATCGGCCAGAGCGCCCAGATTGCGGTCCATCATCTCGTACCCGTTGAACGAGACCGTCCCGCGATTGTCGGGATCGTAGTCCGCGGCCCAGACATGCCAGCTCCACAGCAGGTTTCCCTTGGTGTCGTAGGCGCCGATCAGGGCGTTGCCCTGCTTGATGCGCCCCTCGTCGTCGTCATCGGCTCCGACGAAGAACGAGGCCCGGCCCTCTTCGTCGAGCGTGAGGTATTCGATCAGATCGGAAGGCCGCTGCCAGATGATCTGCAACCGGGCCGTCTCCAGCGCCGTGGTGCCGTCTCCGGCGTGCATGGCATCGAACAGGTAGTTGGTCTGCCGGCTGTTCACCAGGTAACTGTTGGCCGGGCGGTCGCTCATGTCGACCGTGCGGCTGATGCTCACGTAGATCGACGCCGAGACGCTTCGGCCGTTGTCGCCCCGTCCGGTGATGGTCAGCGTACCCGACTCGGCAGCCCCCTCGGTATTGGGGGCCGGCGCCGTGATGCGAACCGTCTTCGTCTCGGTGTTGATTACCGGATCGCCCCACTCGGCCGGCTTCGACGAGACGGTGAGCGAGCGGACGTCCGACGCGGAGAACTTCACGCTTTTCGTCTCTCCGGCCATGAAAAAGAGCGCCGACTTCTCGAACGAGAGTCTGCCGCGCTCGCCGTCCTTGCTGCACGAGACGACCGAAAGAGCCGCGGCCACCAGCAGGAGCGTGCTCCTGAAAAATCCCTTCATAATATTCGCGTTTACCAAATTTCGCATGTTGAAAAATCCTTGCAAAGATACCAAAAAGCGGCATATATCCCAACAACGTCCGCCATAATTTCGCCGCCTCCGCCCTTCGTTCTTCACATTAACGGATTCACGGCCCGATTAGTATGTCGGCGCGCCGTTTCCGGCACCGCGACCGGCAGCAGGCCCGCCCGGGATCGCCGCAGCAGGCGCCGGGAGAGGCACCGCCCGGCATCCGGATTCGGGTATCCGGCATTCTGTGCCCCCATACACCGCCGCCAGGCACTCCGGACTTCCGGCCGCATACGCTTCGGCAATCAGCGATACGGCACACCACGGGCATCGGGTGCCCGAACATCGGGCGCTCGCCGGACACCGGCGTCAGGCACACCGGGCTCCCGGCCGCATACGCTTCGGGCATCGAGCGCACCCGAACATCGGGCGCATGCCGGGCATCGGAGATGAAAAAGGGGAATCCGGTATCGGATTCCCCTTCGGACGCCCCTGTTGTGCCCGCATCCCGGGCGGCGGGGCTATTTCTTCTCGGGCCGGGCGATCGACTCGCGCATCGACGTATCGGCCATGATGTTCTTCATCTTGTAGTAATCCATGATCCCGAGGTTGCCGTTGCGGAACGCCTCGGCCATGGCCAGCGGCACCTCCGCCTCGGCCAGGATCACCTTGGCGCGTGCATCCTGCGCCTTGGCCTTGTTCTCCTGCTCGAGCGCCACGGCCATTGCACGCCGCTCCTCAGCCTTGGCCTGCGCGATGTTCTTGTCGGCCTGCGCCTGGTCCATCTGCAACTGGGCGCCGATGTTCTTGCCCACGTCGATGTCGGCGAT
>UQUQ01000019.1 GCA_900544265.1 uncultured Alistipes sp. | reverse complement strand
TTTTCTATATGGCAATGCACCCCGGCATTCTTTTTTCCCGCAAGGCGATCCCCGACTTGGTTCCGATGGCGAAAGAGTGGACGGAGGGCTGAAAGCGACAGCGGCGGGGACGGTTTGCTTGCAAACCCGCGAATAGTCGCCCGACGCCGCTTTCAGGCGTCCGGACGCCGCCATCGGAATCGGTCGGGTGGCTTTTGCTGCTTTTCGCCACCGAAAAGCAGAGAAAAGAGTTTTACTGAACTTTACGCTGAAAGTTTGCAAGGTTTCCGGAAGATTGCAGTTTTCACAAACTTTTTTCTTCTTGTACTTTTGGGGCCAAAAGTACCAAAAGCCTCCGCACGTCGTTCTCTGCGGGAGTGCGCGAGCCGCGGCGCTGCACGGGGCGCGCAAGATCAAGCCTATGCGCCACCCCGTGACGGGCGCGCCGCAGCCCGCCCCCTCTTTTTCCGCGTCAAACGAGAGTGCGGATTCGTGGTGCCGCCAACGGCGGCATTATTTATATGGCAATGCGCTTCGGATGCCCGTATCAACTTACTTTTTCTGAAATCTCCACCCGGTAGTGCGTTTCTTTTGGTTTCCCGCAAGGCGGGTCCCGATTTGGTTCCGATGGCGAGAAAGCGGACGGAGGGCTGAAAGCGACAGCGGCGGGGACGGTTTGCTTGCAAACCCGCGAATAGTCGCCCGACGCCGCTTTCAGGCGTCCGGACGCCGCCATCGGAATCGGTCGGGTGGCTTTTGCTGCTTTTCGCCACCGAAAAGCAGGGAAAAGGAAAGAGTTTTCAGGCGTTTTTCTGCAAAAAACAAAAGGACATCGGGCGGCTTCTCGCCACCTATACAAGAAAAAACAATCAACAAAGAATACTACCCTACAGCAAGGCTCCTATACCTTCGATTTGCCGCGCAAACAGTCTCCGAGCAGTCCGTAGCTGATCTCGCGCCGCATCAGCAGCAGCCACCGCGCCTTGCGCGGCGACATGGTCAGGGCAAGCAGCAGCGTGACACCCCACTTCGCCGCCTCCGACAGCAGCGCCCCCACATAGCGGCACCGTTTGCAGGCCTGCATGCGCTGGCTGACACCGACATTGTAGCACAGGCGCCGGAAATACCCTTCGGTGAGCTTCTCGGGCGGGATGATATGCCAGATTACGGCATCGGGGACATACCACAGCGTCACGCCGCCCCGCACAAGCCGTGCAAAGAAATCGGTCTCCTCGCCGCCGATTGGACGGTCGTTCGTGCGCCCGAGCGAGGGGTCGAATCCTCCGTAGGGGGCCACTTCCAAACGACGGAAAGCCATGTTTCCGCCTCCGGGAATCTTTCCGCGGGGATAGGGCCGCACGTCGGGGCCGAAATCCATCGGATTGGCGATGGGTTTTTCGATATACTTCGACATCCACACCGGGCGTCCGGCAGGATACTCGGCGATGATGCGCCCCCCGGCGACCAGCGCCTCGGGATGCGCATCGAAAAAGTCGACGTAGGCCCGCATGTACCCGGGATTGATCCGCTCGTCGTCGTCGATGATCGCCACGACGGGTGCCGCGGCCTCGGCCACACCGCGGTTGCGGGCGGGCGAGACCCCGGGGCGGAATTCGTCGACAAGGCGGAGCCGGCACGCGGAGTGCGCCGCGGCGAAGGCCTCGAAACGTGCCGGCGTATCGTCCGTCGAATTGTTGTTCACGACAATGCACTCCCACTCCGCAGCGGGCAGATCCTGCCGCACGACGGACTCCAGGGTCACAAGAAGCTGCGCCGCACGATTGTGCGTCGCGATGATGAGCGAAAGACGAATCATTATGCGAATATAGCAAATTATCCGTAAAAACCGCTATCTTTGCGGGGAAAGAACCAAAAACCACATGACTATGCACAAACTCCTACGCCACAGCCTGCTGACCCTCACGGCGCTGCTGACGGCCGCGCTGGCCGCCGCGCAGAGCGTCACGTGGAAAAGCAGCGTGGAGCCGCTCGGCGGCGACGCCTACCGCATCGTGCTGGAGGCCGCCATCCCCGCAGGCTACCACATGTACGACATGGGGCCCTACGAGGGCGGTCCGACCGCCACGACCATCGTCCTGACGCCGGGCGAGGGCGTTCAACTCGACGGGCCGGTCGAGCAGCTTACGAAAGCCCACACCTACTACGACGAACTGTTCGGAATGCAGATCGGCACCCTCTCGGGCAAGCCGCGCTTCGCACAGAAGGTGCACCTCGCCACGGCAAAGGGCACCGTCACGGCCCAGCTCGAATGGATGATCTGCAACGATTCGAGCTGCATGCCGCCCGACGAGACGGAGCTGACCGTCGAGATCACGGCAACCGCAGCCGCCACGGCCAAGGACGCGCCGGCCGCAACGACGCCCGCAGAGACGGCCCCGGCCAAGGCGGAGACAACCCCCGCAGCCACAACGGCACAGACGGCGGAAGCCGCCGAGGAGGCCGCTCCGGCGACTGTTGCACAGGCCGGGGAGAGCATCCCCGCAACCGAGATCACGCCGGCCGCCGAGGCTGCGCCGGTCAAGGATGCCGCCGGCAGCAAGGGTCTCTGGGCGCTGATCATCGAGGCGATCCTCTGGGGCTTCGCCGCCCTGCTGACGCCCTGCGTCTTCCCGATGGTGCCGATGACCGTCTCGTACTTCCTCAAGGGTGAGGGCGGCGCTGCCATGGGACGCCTGCGCGCCTCGCTCTACGGGCTCTTCATCGTGCTGCTCTACACTGTGCCCATTGCCGCCATCATCCTCATCACGCGCATCGTGGGCGGTGACGCCGTGACGGCCGACATCTTCAACTGGCTCGCCACGCACTGGCTGCCCAACATCGTCTTCTTCCTCGTCTTCATGGTCTTCGCCGCCTCGTTCTTCGGCGCGTTCGAAATCACCATGCCGTCGTGGATGGTCAACAAGACCGACTCGAAGGCCGACACGAAAGGCATCGGCGGCATCTTCTTCCTGGCCCTGACCCTCGTGCTCGTCTCGTTCTCGTGCACGGGACCGATCGTCGGTTCGGTGCTCATCAAGTCCACCTCGGGCGAGTTCTGGGCACCGATCATCACCATGCTGGCCTTCTCCGTGGCCTTCGCCCTGCCCTTCACCCTCTTCGCGCTCTTCCCCTCGGTGCTGAAGAAGCTCCCGAAGAGCGGCGGATGGCTCAACTCCGTGAAGGTGGTCATCGGCTTCATCGAGGTGGCCCTCGGCATGAAGTTCCTCTCCGTGGCCGACCAGACCTACCACTGGGGGCTGCTCGACCGTGAGGTCTACCTGGCCGTCTGGATCGTCGTCTTCACGCTGCTGGGGCTCTACCTGCTGGGCAAGATCAAGTTCGCACACGACAGCGACCTGCCCTACGTGGGTGTCGGACGCCTCACGCTGGCCATCATCGTCTTCTCGTTCGTCGTCTACATGATCCCCGGCATGTGGGGCGCACCGCTCAAGGCCCTCTCGGGCTACCTGCCGCCGCTCACGACGCAGGACTTCGTCCTCGGACAGAACACCGCCGCCGTCTCGGCCGGCACGTCGGAGGGCGGAAGCCACACCCTGCTGACCGTGGACGGGAAGCAGCCCAAGTACAGCGACTTCCTCCACCTGCCGCACGGGCTCGAGGGCTTCTTCGACCTCAAGGAGGCCGAGGCCTACGCCGCAAAGGTCGGCAAGCCGCTCTTTATCGACTTCACGGGCCACGGCTGCGTCAACTGCCGCGAAATGGAGGCCCGCGTATGGTCCGACCCGCAGGTGCTCGACATCCTGCGCAACGACTACGTGATCGTGGCGCTCTATTCGGATGACAAGAAGGTGCTGCCCGAGAGCGAATGGGTCACCACCGACGCCGGCAAGGTTCTCAAGGGGCTCGGCAAGATCAACTCCTACTACGCGCTGAAGACCTACGGTGTGAATGCCCAGCCCTACTACGTGCTGCAGGGAGCCGATGGACGGCCGCTTGTCGCACCGCGCGGCTACGACCTCTCGGTCGAGGGCTTCGTCGAGTTCCTCCAAAGCGGACTGGCAGCCTACAAGCAGCAGAAATAGGGCTGCAACCACACACAACAAAAGGAGCGGATGTACCGAACATCCGCTCCTTTTTCGTATATTTGCCATGCGCGCCCCGACACGCCGCCGACCGCGGAGCATACGCCCGCAAGGCAGGCATCCCGACGCAGAGAAAAACCAACAGAAGATGAAGAGACCCTACCTTTGGCTCCTGAGCCTCGCACTGGCAGGCGCATGCAGCGGATGCACGGAGACCTATCCGACCTACTCCACGGAATACAACCTGGATTTCGAGTACGCCCTAAACGACAGCGTGCCGGCGCAATGGACGCTGCGCAACACGTCGCTCACCGGCTACGAGTATGCGCTCGACCGGCAGACCGTGCACCACGGCGCGGCGAGTCTCCGGGCCCGATGGAGCGGACGAACGCCCCTGCCGGGCAGCTGGGGCGGATTCCAGACCTTCCTCCCTGCCGAACAGGCCGCAGGTCGGGAGGTCGAGATCAGCGGCTGGATCAAAACCCGCGACAGCGTGAACCTGCGTGCCGGATTCGGCATTTTCCCCTTCGTGCCCGACCGTACCCCGATGGATTTCCTGTCGCGGATCGACACGACGGGCGGCGTTCGGGGCACCTCCGACTGGACGCGCTGCACGGCCCGGCTGAAGATCGACAGCGCCGCGACCAGCGTCATGATCGCCGGCTTTGCCTCGGGTGTGGGGAGCGTCTGGTTCGACGATCTGGAGATCCGCATCGACGGCAAACGAATCGCCGAACGGGAGATTCCGCTCGTCGACAAACTGTCGCCCGCCGACCGGCAGGCGCTGCTGCGCTACGTCCATCCGCTCGCGACATGGGACCCGACGGCTCCGGACACGGACGACCTCGACGCCCTCGGACAGGCGGCGACCGGATGCCGGATCGTCGGGCTGGGTGAGAACACGCACGGCACCGGCGAGGTGTTTGCCATGAAGGACCGCATCGTCCGCTACCTGACAGACCGCCACGGATTCGGCATCTTCGCGCTGGAGGCCAATCTGCCCGAGGCAGAGCGGGTAAACGACTACACGATCCGCGGGGAGGGCGACCCGAAACAGCTGATCCGGGGGATGTACGTCTGGCCCTGGATGACCGACGAGATGCTGACGATGGTCGAGTGGATGAAGACCGTCAACACGCCGGAGCCCCGCATCACCTTCACGGGGGTCGATCTGCAGATGCCCACCACGCTGATGGCTGCGTTGCAGCGGCTGCTGCCCGCATCGGGATCGGCCGCACGCCGCGCCGCCGCGTTGGCGGAGCAGCTGCAACACATCTACACGCAGACCTACCAACCGGATATCGAACTGGCCCGGAAACTCGAACCCGAGCTGGATGCGCTGGCCGCCGACAGCGACCTGGCATCGCTGTCCGGGGAGAAACGCACCGAGATCGGAGGATACATCGACATGCTGCGCGCCTTTCTGAGCCAGTACCGCGACCCTTCGTGGCGGGACCGGGGCATGGCCGGGACCATGGCGTGGATCATGGCCCTCCACCCGGAGTCGCGGGCGGTTCTCTGGGCACACAACCAGCACATCAACCAGCGCGAGGGGACGACAAGGCTGATTCGTCCGACCGGATACTACCTCAAGCAGCTATTCGGGGACGGCTACCTCTCCGTCGGCTTCGTAACCGGCCAGGGCACCTATACGGCCTGGAAAAACGGCCTCCGGGCCTTTGAACTCCCGGTTCCGGCACCCGGCACGCTGGAGCATGTGCTCGGACAACTCGACGAGCCGATCTTCCTGCTCAACCTGAAACGGATGCGGCAGGAGCAGGCGCCCCAGCTGCAATGGCTCGACGCGCTGTCGTTCCGCGAGATCGGCGCCACGCCCGAGGTATTCTACCACACGGGCATCTCCGAAGCGTTCGACTGTCTGATCTTTATCCGAAACACCTCGGCTTCGCACCTGCTGCAATTCTGAACCCGGGCCGCGTGCCCCACCCCGCCGGTCGGCCGCGCTACTTTCCGCCGAACAGCGCGGAGGTGATCTCCAGCGGCCGCGAGGCGTCGAACCAGATCTGCGGAGCGGTGTAATATTCGCTGCCCTCGGTCAGATCAAAGACGTCGCACGTACCAACCAGACGCTGGGCGTCGTACCGCCACAGCTCGAGGTAATAGCGCATGAAGCAGTATTCGTCGCTGACCTTCGTCACGCAGAACGGGTGTTCCTCGCTGCCGTTTCCCGTCCAGGCAACCGCCCCCAGCGCCCGGATTCCCCGGTTGTAGAAGAGCTGCCCTTCGTCACGCGTGCGGGACTCGTCGCCCGACTCGAGCATGCCGGCAATGGCGTATGCCGCCATGAAAAGCGCCTCGGCATGCACCGGATTGATCGCCAGCACCTCCTCGGCCAGCGCCAGCGCCTCGGCATAGCGCCCCGCGCGATAGGCCTCGTTCATGTCAAAAACCTTGGGCTCCTCGCTGTCGTTGGTCAGCAGCGACTGCCCGAAAAAGGCGACGATCCTCTCCTGCACGGTCAGGGTCGTATCGCGTTCGGGGGCGGAGAGCCTCCGCACCAGCTCACGAACCCGTTCGGGGTCCTTTTTGACAATGGAGCGAATCTCTTTCCAGTCTACCGGGAAAATCTCTTGCTGCGCATGGGCAGCGAAGCCGCAGAAAAGCAGCAGCAACGACAGGATGAGTGTTTTGGTTCTCATAACGGGTTGTATTAGGTTGGAACATACTGTGAACACCCGGCGGCCGGGTGTGACTTTCCGAAAATCTCGCGAACATTCAGTTCTGAAAAACTTTTTTCTCTGCTTTTCAGCGGCGAAAAGCAGCAAAAGCCCCCGAAGTCCTTTCCTCTTTTCAGAAAAGTGCCAAAAAACTTTTTTCCCTGCTTTTCGGTGGCGAAAAGCAGCAAAAGCCACCTGACCGATTCCGATGGCGGCGTCCGAAAGTCTGAAAGCGGCGTCGGGCGACTGCGCGGGTTTGCAAGCAAACCGTCCCCGCCGCTCGCGCTTTCAGCCCTCCGGCCGCTCTTTCGCCATCGGAACCAAGTCGGGACCCGCCATGCGGGAAAAAAGAGTGCCGGAGCGCATGCCATATAAATTATTATACTGCCGCCTCCGGCGGCACAGTAATTCCGCACTCTCGTTCGACGCGGAAAAAAGAGGGTACGACACGCGGCGCGTCCGTCACGGGGTGGCGCTAAGGCTCCGATCTTGCGCGCCCCGTGCAGCGCCGCGGCTCGCGCACTCCCGCGGAAAACGACGTGCGGAGGCTTTTGGTACTTTTGGCCCCAAAAGTACACGAGAAAACTTTTTCTTTTTCTCTGCTTTTCGGTGGCGAAAAGCAGCAAAAGCCACCCGACCGATTCCGCTGTCGGCGTCCGGACGTTTGAAAGCGGCGTCGGGCGACTATTCGCGGGTTTGCAAGCAAACCGTCCCCGCCGCTGTCGCTTTCAGCCTTCCGTCCGCTTTTCCGCCATCGGAACCAAGTCGGGAATCGCCATGCGGGGTAAAAAATAAAGCACACGTTGCCGAAACGTATTTATCTTTATCATATCCTTTGCCGCCAACGGCGGCACCACCAATCCGCACTCTCACGGAGAACGACGTGCGGAGGCTTTTGGTACTTTTGGCCCCAAAAGTACAAGGGAAAAGTACATGAAACCTGCCGTTTTTCAAAGATACACACATCGGAGCAAAAAAACAACACCCGGGACAGAAAAAGGGCGCGGCACGGGCCGGGGAGCAGAACAAAAAAAGCGGACGACTTTTTCAAGACGTCCGCTGTGGTAGCGGGGGGAGGACTCGAACCTCCGACCTCCGGGTTATGAGCCCGACGAGCTGCCAACTGCTCTACCCCGCGATGTATCGTTGAACCGAAGCTCGGCGCTTCGTGATCTATCGCTTTTGCGAGTGCAAAGATAAGGCAAAAAAACGGTTTGTGCAAATAATTTTTTCACAACGGCGCCCTGCAGCCGCGCTCCGGATTCATTTCCAGCCGGTTGAAAGCGTCGTTTTTTTCACACGCACACCCCGGAACACCGTTCCGTGCGGCCGGAGACCCCGATTCGCCCGCGAGGCTGCCTCGCCACCCGGCTTTGGCCGCCACCGGGAAAATCCGTGCCCGGCCATCCCCCACATAACTTCGCCCACCGCAACTGGAAGAGCCTCCACCGCACGCCGCCCCCGCAGCCACATCTCGGCACCGCAGCCGTACCCCGGCCAGCACCCGGAAGCACTTCGGACGCGCGCCCTACGAGAGGTGCGAGGCGACGATCTCGGCCAGGTCGCGCACCTCGCCCTTCGTGCCGCGGCCGATGGCCTTCTTGCAGAGGGGGCAGGCCGTGACGATCACCTCGGCGCCCGTCGCCTCCAGCTCCTCGGCCACCGCACGGGCGATCTGCACCTGCTGGCCGTCCGAGATGGCCGTATTGGCCACCGACGAGCCGCAGCAGAGGGCATGCTCGCGCGTCTGTGCCGGTTCGAGCAGCTCACCCACGGCTTCGATCACGGCACGCGGCTCGTCGTAGATGCCGCTGCCGCGCCCCAGCTCGCAGGGATCGTGGTAGGTATAGTGCGTCGTGCCGCGCTGGAGGTTGAGCCGTCCGGCGCGGATCAGCCGCAGGATGTATTCCGAGTGATGCAGCACCTCGATGCCCGGCAGGTCGTAGTCCTCGCGAAAGACCTTCAGGCAGATCGGGCACGAGGTCACGAGCGTCGTGATGCCGTGCTTGAGGAAGAGCTCCGTGTTGTAGCGCATCATCTTGTGCGCCGAGTCGGTCTCGCCGGCGAGCTTCAGCGGACGCCCGCAGCAGACGCCCCCCTCGCGGTCGGCCCACCAGACCTCCTCGCCCGCGGCGTCGAACAGGCGCTCCATGGCCGACATCGTGCGGGGCGTGAGCAGGGTCATACACCCGGCAAAGTAGCCCACCTTGCCCGTGCCGGAGGAGCGGTCCAGTCCCTTGAAGTAGTCGTAGCGCCGCTCGTCGGGGACGTTGCGCAGGCGGTCGCGCGAGTTGACGCGCAGCGTATTGAGGTCGATGCCCACGGGGCAGCGCTCGGCACAGCGGCCGCACAACAGGCAGTTGTCCGCCACGTCGCGCCGCAGCATACCGTAGCGGCGGTCACGCAGGAAATAGACCGACTGCACGTTGTCGACATGCAGGACGCTCTGCAGCTGGCAGGGGTCGATGCAGATGCCGCAGCGCGAGCAGGCCTCGACCTGGAAATGGTCGTAGGCGCTCTCCTTCTCGCCCGAACGCAGGCCGTAGCGGCGCAGGAAGATGAGCGGGATCTCCGTGAAGATGTGCATGTAGCGCGAGAAGGGCAGCGCCACGAAGAACAGCCCGAGGCACGACGAATAGAACCACCAGGCGGCGGTCTCGAGGTTCATGAGCGCCAGCACGGAGATGTGCTCGTGCATCCACCCGCCGAGCGAACCCGTCAGGAAGCTGCCGCCGCCGTAAAGCGCGCAGGTTGTGCTCTCGGCCAGCAGGCGCGCCGGGAAGATGAACCACAGCGCCGTGAGGGCCACGCGGTCGCCCGGCACGTGCTTCGTCGTGCGCCGCATGCCCATGGCCCTCGACCAAAAGCGCTTGCCCCAGGCGAGCGCCACGCCCGAGAGGACGAAGAGCAGCAGCAGGTCCATGACGAAATCGAAGCCGGGCTTGTGTTCGAGGCCCGTGGCGAAGTACTTGAAGAAGACGTGCCCCTGCAGCGGCACGAAGCGCAGCCCGAGGTAGGCGACGGTCTCGGTCCACCCCACGGCGATGAGCAGGAACCAGCCGAAGGCCAGCGACATGTGCATGTAGCCCAGCAGCGGGTTGACATGGAAGATGCGGCGGTGCAGCAGCGACTCGCGCACCACCTCCCACAGCGCCTCCAGCGTGCGCCGCGTGGGCAGACCGCGCAGGATCAGCCGCTTGTCGGCACGGGGCAGCCGGTAGAGCCACGAACCCCACTTCCAGAGCAGCGTCGCGAACATCACGGCGGCGCCGATGATGAACGGCAGGCAGAACGGTGCGTAGAATGTCATCTCAGAAGTCCCCCAGTTTACGTTTTATGAGCATCACGACGCCGCGCGTGTTGATGCCGCGCGGGCAGACCAGCCGGCACTTGCCGCAGAGCATGCACTTGTTCATCTCCTCGTAGGCCCCCTGGTACTCGCCGCGCCGCACGAGCGTATGCACGCGGCGGAAGTTGAACGACGTGAGGTTGCCCGCCGTGCAGACGGCCGTGCAGGCCCCGCAGCCGATGCAGGTCTGCAGCTCGGGCATCTCGCGCAGGATCTCGTCGCTCTTGCGCAGGTTGTTGCGGTCCATGTCGATGGCCCGGGGCTTGGAGATCGTATATCCGAAATTGATCGCTGCCATCGCTATGCTCCGAGGTATTGCGCCGCGGCGTCGGCCGCCGCAACGGCTTCGTTCAACGTCTCGCCGATGGTCTTCGGCGCGGTGACGGTCCCGGCATAGAAGATGCCGTCGACGTCGCTGCACACGTTGTTCAGGAAGAGGTCGCGCGGTGCGAAAAAGCCGCTCGGCGCGCGCCGCAACCCCGCCCCCTCGGCCAGGGCGGCGTTCTCGTCGTTGGCCCGCATGCCCACGAGCAGGATCAGCATGTCGACGCTCATGCGCAGCGGACGTCCCGTGAGCGTATCCTCGGCCTTGATCTGCACGCGGCCGTCGATCGTGGGGCTCGCCTCCGAGATGCGGCCGCGCACGAAGTGGATGTTGCAGCGCTGCTGCGCCTCGCGGTACATCTCCTCGTAACCGGGGCCGAACATGCGGATGTCCATGTAGAAGTTGAAGACGTCGGCCTCGGGGAAGAGCCGCTTGAGCTCCATGGCCTGTTTGACGCCCGTGATGCAGCACACCTTCGAGCAGTGCTGCTGGCACACCTTCTCGTCGCGCGAGCCGACGCAGTGCAGCAGCGCGATGCGCTTCGGGCGCGATCCGTCGGCCTTCGCCACGCGCCCCTCGCCCAGCATGCGCTCGATGTCGACCGAGGTGAAGACGTTGTCGTAGATGCCGTATCCGTACTCCTCCTTGATGCGGGCGTCGAAGAGCGTGAAGCCCGAGGCGAGCACCACGGCGTCGCACGCGAGCGTCCGCCCGTCGGCGAGCCTTACGCTCCGCGCGTCGAAGCCCCGCACCTCGGTCGAGGTCAGCACCTCGATCCCCCGCTCGCGGACACGCTGACGCAGCTGCGTCAGCACCTCCGCCGCGGGCGTAAAGGAGGGGAAGAGCACATACCAGTTCCGGAGCTTGCCGCCCAGTTCCGCCTCGCGCTCCACGATGACGGGCTCCACGCCCTGCTCGGCCAGGCGCAGGGCCGTCTGCATGCCCGCCACGCCGCCGCCTATGACAATCACTCGTTTCTTCATCACTCTCTTATGTCGTAAATCATCTCCGACGGGCAGTTGACCACCGCCGACTCGGGTTTGCCGATATATTTTCCGTTGCGGCCCAGGTACTTGGCCGCGGGGTCGTAGTCGATGCCCATCTTGTCGAGCAGCGGCTCGACGTCGACCTGGTGCATCTGCATGCCCAGCACCCAGGGGTCATAGCCCAGCACCAGGCCGGCCATCTCCTCGTAGGTCAGCACCGGGATGCCGTGGCCGTTCTCGCCGTAGGTCGTCCCCTCCATCTCGGCGATGGCATACTGCCACTTGTCGAGGAACATCGCGCAGCCCGGGCAGTTGGCCACGATGAAGTCGGGCTTGTAGGGGGCCATGCTCTCGAGCTTCTTGTGCGAGTTGGCGATCGAGTAGCCGCGGTTGGCCTGCACGAGGTAGTTGCGGAAGCCGAAACCGCAGCAGTGGCGTCGCTCAGGATAGTCGACGCACTCGCCGCCCCACGCCTCGACCATGCCGGCCAGCACGTAGGGGAACTCCGAGCCGCCGATGCCCGACTTGGGGAAGATCTTGGCGTAGTGGCAGCCGATGTGCTCGACGACGCGCAGCGGCTCGCCCGTCACGGCGTTGACCAGCCGGTGGCGGGCCTTTGCGGCGATCTCGTTGCGGAAGTGGAAGACCACGTCCGACGTGTGGGCCAGGCTCGCCGGCTTGCGGAACTCGCGGCCCGTGGCCTTGTAGAGGTTTTCGCGCGTGCGCTCCTCGGTCTCGGGAAACTCCGCCCACGTGGCCAGCACCTCGGTGTAGACGCCGAACGAGGTGATGCACGAGGTGACGAAGTTCTCGTAGCCCGCCTCATCCATGAGCGAGAACTGCCGCGCCACGACCGTCATGATCGTCTCCAGCGGCACGATGTCCGAGTGGTAGCCGATGCCCGTGCACGACGAGTGCTTCGGGTCGTCGAGCAGGTCGCGTCCCAGGTCGTTGTGAAGAATGTCGATAAAGGCCTTCTCGCTGCCCGGAAAGAAGTTCTGGCGGATGCAGCTGCGCGCATAGTAGTATCGGTCATCGGCAATCTGTTTCTGGTATTCCTGCCAACTGTTACGCTTCATCATAGGGTTCAATAGTGTTCGTTGCTGTTGTTGAGAAAGACATCCATCATGTAGCGCTGGTCGGCTCCCTGTTCGTAGCCCATCTCGCGGGCCTTGCGGTCGGAGTGGCGCTCGATGGTCTCGAACAGCTCGCTGCCGCCGCTCACCTCGAAGATGCGGTTGATCTCCGAGAGCGACTCCTCGTCGAGACGGCGCAGCGCCCCGGCGCCGTGGCGCATGTACGAAGGGGTGAACTGCCCGTAGACCTCGCGGTCGTTGTCGTAGATCCACTTCCAGACGGTCCCCTGCTCGGGATGCAGCTCGGGCTTGACGAGCCGCGGCACGATGCAGTAGCCCGTGCGGAGGATGTTCTCGCCGATGATGCGCTTGAGTGCCAGCTGCTGCCGTCCCTTCTCGCTCTCGACGAAGAAGCCCAGCTTCTGCGAGAGCGTGCGCAGCGCCTGGATCACGTAGCCGGGCGTATTGCCCCGCGGGCAGCGCGGACGGCATGACATGCACTCGCCGCAATACCAGATCGTGTCGCTCTTGAGCAGCTCCTCGATGGCCTCGTCGTCGCGCGACTGCACCGTGCAGACGATCTGGCGGGGGTCGTAGTTGTAGAACTCGGCCGCCGGGCAGACGCCCGTGCAGACACCGCAGTTCATGCAGGCGTTCAGCCCCTCGCGGCAGCGGACGTCCTCCATCAGCATATCGAAATACTTTCCCATACGGATACAAAAAAACCTTTGCCGATGCAAAGGTAGGGATTCCCGCCGGGTCGTGCGGTGGTATAAATGCGTAATTTCAGCGCCGCTCGTAGAGCTCGAAGGCGAAGGGATAGGGGTATTCGGCCCCGGCGGCGAACGCCTCGGAGCGCACCAGCCGCCAGGCGCCCTCGTCCCATGCCGGGAAGCGCGTGTCGCCCTCGTAGGGGTGGAAGATGCGCGTCAGGTAGAAGCGCGAGGCGAGCGGCAGGGCCGCGGCGTAGAGCTGCGCGCCGCCGATGACGAAGAGCTCTTCCGCCGGATCGAACAGCGCAAGGGCCTCCCCGAGCGAGTGGACGACACGGCAGCCCGGAATCGCAAGCTCCTGTCGCGTGACGACCACGTTCTCGCGCCTGGGCAGCGGGCGCCCCAGCGACTCGTAGGTCTTGCGGCCCATGATGACCGGATGTCCCGTCGTCACGTGCCGGAAATAGCGCATGTCCTCGGCGATGTGCCACAGCAGGGAGTTGTTGTTGCCGATGACGCCGTTTTCGGCCACGGCCGCGATGATGCTTACCATGATTCGACCTTTTTTCAGAATGACATCGGGGCCCTGATCGCCGGCCAGGGATCGTAGCCCTCGAGGGTGAAATCCTCGTAGCGGAAGTCGAAGATCGTCCGCACGGCGGGGTTGAGCCGCATGTGCGGCAGCGGGCGGGGTTCGCGCGCGAGCTGCTCGTCGACCTGCTCCAGGTGGTTCAGGTAGAGGTGCGTGTCGCCCAGCGTATGGATGAACTCGCCGGCCTCCAGGCCGCACACCTGCGCCATCATCATGGTCAGCAGGGCGTAGGAGGCGATGTTGAACGGGACGCCGAGGAACGTGTCGGCGCTGCGCTGGTAGAGCTGGCACGAGAGCCGCCCCTCGGCCACGTAGAACTGGAACAATACGTGGCACGGCGGCAGGGCCATCCGGCCGATGTCGGCGACGTTCCACGCCGAGACGACGATGCGCCGCGACTCGGGGTTGTGGCGGATCAGCTCCACGGCCTGCGCGATCTGGTCGATGACGCCCCCGTCGGGCCGCGGCCACGAGCGCCACTGGTAGCCGTAGACGTGGCCCAGATCACCGTAGCGGTAGCCGTCGATCGGCGACTCGCCGCCGGCCGCCGCAAGGAACTCGTCGCGCCCGAGCGGCGCCACGCCCGCCGCGGCGCACCTCTCCGTGTAAAAGCGCCAGGCGTCGTTGTCCCAGATGTGGACGCCGTTTTCGACGAGGTACCGGATGTTGGTATCGCCGCGCAGGAACCACAGCAGTTCGTGGATCACCCCCTTGAGGAAGACCCGCTTGGTCGTCAGCAGCGGGAAGCCTTCGCTTAGATCGAAGCGCATCTGGTGGCCGAAGACCCCCTTCGTGCCGGTGCCCGTGCGGTCGCCGCGCACCACCCCTTCGCGCTGAATGCGGCGCAGCAGATCGAGGTATTGTTTCATCGTTCGAGTCGTTTGAGCGTCATCTCCCCCGCATCGTCCAGCACGGCGTAGGCGGGGTTCTTCTCCCAGCAGCCGAGGTTCACCACGTGCAGCGCCCCCTCGCGGTAGTCGCGCGCATAGTGCATGTGTCCGAAGACGAAGTGGTCGACCTCGTGCGAGCGGGCGTAGTCGCGGGCGTAGTCGATCAACGGTTCGGTCAGCGAAGCGTCGAAGCCGCCGCCCGAGCCCGTCTCGGCGGCCCGCCGGTCGGCGGCGTTGTGCGACTTGCGCGACTTGCCGCTCCACCAGTGGCCGAATTTCAGCGCCAGATCGGGGTGAAGTCCCCACGAGAAGAGCACGCGCAGCGTCCGCGAGCGGAAGATGCGGTTCAGGAGCTTGAGCATCGGCTGGCCGTCGATGCGCATGTTGTCGCCGTGGGCGATGAAGATGCGCCGCCCGGCAAGGGTCATCAGCTGCGGCGCGGTGCAGATCTCCACGCCGCATTCGCGCGTGAGGTAGTCGGTGACCCACATGTCGTGGTTGCCCGTAAAGAAAACCACGCGGATGCCGCGGTCCGTGAGTTCAGCCAGCTTGCCCAGCGTCCGCACGAACCCCTTGGGTACCACCCGTTTGTACTCGAACCAGAAGTCGAATATGTCGCCCACGAGGAAGATTGCCTCCGCATCGCGCGCCGCCTCGTCGAGCCACCGCACGAAGAGCCGTTCGGTCGCGCGCGCCGCCTCTTCACTGCCGGCGCCGAGGTGTATGTCGGATGCGAAATAGATCATGAAGGTTTGTTCATTCTCACCGTTGTCATTCCATCTTCAGTCCCTTCCCGGACCCCCGGCTGCGGTCCGCAGCCGCCAGGCCCCGAATCCGGTCCCCGGCCGGCACGCCGGGCCGGCCGCGCCATCAGCGCGTCAGTTCGTCGAGCTTCTCCTCGAGGCTTTTGCCGTAGATGTCGCGCGCGACGATCGTCCCCTGCCTGTCGATGAGGAAGTTGGCCGGAAGTTTCTGCACATTGTAGAGCGTCAGCGCCGTCGAGGCGCGCCCGCGCAGGTCGCTCACCGAGATCCAGGGCAGCTGCTGTTCCTGCACGGCCGTGATCCACAGCGGTTTCGAGGTGTCGATCGCCACCTGATAGACCTCGAACGAGGTCGGAGCGTCGGCATACTTGCGGTAGGTCTCCTTCAGTTCGGCGTTGTAGACGTTGCTGTTGCCCAGTTCGGCCGACCAGAAGTCCAGCAGCACGACCTTGCCCGCAAGCGACGAGAGGCGGATCTTCCTGCCGTAGATGTCCTGCAGCTCCAGATCGGGGTAGCTCGCCTCGGAGATCTGCGACGTCAGGCTGATGCGGGCATCCATGCGGGCGATTTCGGCCAGCAGCGGCGCGAGATAGGGCGAGTCGGGATAGCGCTCGCCGACGGCCTCGGCGACAGTGCGGTAGTAGACCACGTCGCTGTCGCCGTTAAAGAGGTACGAGTCGCCCGGCAGCCGCTGATAAAGGGCGTAGACGGCCGCCAGCGAGGATTTGTTCTCGATGATGAAGCGCAGCTGCTCGCGCCGGATGCGGTAGTATTCGGCCGTATACTCCTTGACGAGGGCCTTGCGCTCGTCGTCGGTGAGGTGCTGCCGGGCGAACTGCGCGGCGATCTCGTCAAGCGACTGGGCCCCCGTGACGAAGGCCTGGTAGAAGAGGCGGAGCAGGTCCGACTCCTCGGAGCCCTCGACCGTATAGTTGCGGACGACGCTGCCCACCGATCCGACCTCGACACGGTCGCCGCCGGCCAGCAGCAGCGGGATGCGCTCGCCGTCATAGACCACGTTGTAGAGCGCCGGAGTCTGCGGCACCCCCTTGAGCCGGAAGCCGTAGGCGCCCTGGGCGTCGAGCGTCGTCGAGTCGATGACCGTCTGCTCGAGCGGCGTCACCTGCTCGAGGTAGACATTTTTCGCCTCGCTGCCCACGAAACGGCCCGAGATTTTCACCTTCGACGACTGGCAGCCGCACAGCACGGCGGCCGCAGCCATTGTCACGAATAGCGTCTGCTTATTCATCTATTTTTTTGTCGTTTTTCTCGTTTGATGGAAACAAAGATAGGAAAATTCCGCAAATCGGAATCAAATTATTTCTGCGAATTGCGGTGGGCGGCACCGTTTTTCACGAAGCCGCGGTTGTGCTGCTGGCGGTTCTTCTGCTGCTGCCGCTGCTGTTGCCGCTGCAGCACCCCCTTGCGGACAGGCGCCGAAAAGTGCTGTTTGTAGTCGCTTCGGATATTGTTCAGGGCCACTTCGTCGATTTCGATGGCACCTCCGGACATCTGCTTGATATCCTTTACGATCACCTCGTTGTTGGGGTGTTCCTGGTTGTATTCGTAGCTCTTCGTGCGCATGTAGCGGGCCAGGTTGTCGACCGTGCGCGCCACGCGCTGCGGATCCTTCTCGTCGGCCAGCGAGCGGATCATCCGCTCGACATACTTGCCGTAGTGCTTGAAGGCGATGCGCCCCTGCGTATAGGCCAGCGGCCGGGGCGAGACGGTCAGCTCCTGGCGCGTGGGCCGCGGGTAGGGAGAGTCCACATCCAGCTGGAAATCAGACATGATGAACAGATGGTCCCACAGCTTGTGCGTGAAATCCGCCGTATCGCGCAGCAACGGGTTCAGGTTGCCCATGACGGCGATGACGGCCCGGGCCTGGCGGTTGCGTTCGCGCCGGTCCTCGATCACAAGCAGCGAGTCGATCATCTCCTGGATGTGACGCCCGTACTCGGGCAGGTAGAGCTTGCGACGTGTGTAATTGTAATTCTTCTTCATAAGTCGTTTCATATCCGCGGCCCGCGGCATGTTCCGTTCCGTCCGCCGGAGCATCCGAACGGACTCCGGCAATGGGTCGCCCGGGAGGCTGTCAGCGCCCTTGCGCGAGCTTCGGCACCGCCCGCGGCAAATTGGGTTTGCACCGCGGAAAAACATATCTTTGGGACGTAAACAGTGCAAACCGAGTGCAAAAACCGGGCTTTTTCCGGTCCCTGCCGAAGTGTTGCATCTTCGGGCCGAAGCATATCATCGGCAAAAGTAGGTAAAATTTCACGAAAAACAAGCTATGGCAAAGGTTTTAATCATAGACCGGTCGAAAAGCGTGCGCAACATCCTGCGCGAACGGCTCCGCTACGAGGGATTCTCGGCCGAGGCGGCCGAAGACGACCGCACGGCCGCGGAGCTGTGCAACAAGGTAGCCTTCGACCTGATTCTCTCCGACACGGGGTGCAAGGTCCCCGATACGGGCGTGCCGTTCATCGCACTCTCGGACGAGCGGTCGATCGACTCGGCCGTCGAGGCCGTGCGCAACGGGGCCGAGGACTACCTGACCAAACCCATCGACATGAACCGCCTGCTGCAGTCCGTCCACCGCGTGGTCGACCACCCCGCGTCCGCCCCGGCCGCGACACCCGCCTCCCGCCGCTGCCGCCGGGCCCACACGCCGCCGACGCAGCCCATCATCGGGCTCTCGCCCGAGATCGAACACGTCCGCCAGCTCATCGAGAAGGTTGCGCCGTGCGACGCCCGCGTGCTCATCACGGGCGAGAACGGCACGGGCAAGGAGCTCGTGGCGCGGGCGCTGCACGCCGGAAGCCACCGCGCCGGAGGGCCGTTCGTCGAGGTCAACTGCGCGGCCATCCCCTCGGAGCTGATCGAGAGCGAGCTCTTCGGCCACGAGCGCGGCGCCTTCACCTCGGCCATCAAACAGCGCAAGGGCAAGTTCGAGCAGGCCGACGGCGGCACGCTCTTCATGGACGAGATCGGCGACATGTCGCTCGCGGCACAGGCGAAGGTGCTGCGGGCGCTGCAGGAGCGGCGCATCAGCCGCGTGGGCAGCGACCGCGACATCGAGGTCGACGTGCGGGTGATCGCCGCAACGAACAAGGACCTGCGCCGCGAGATCGAGCGGGGCAACTTCCGCGAGGACCTCTACCACCGCATCGGGGTGATCGTCGTGCACGTGCCGGCGCTGCGCGAGCACGCGGCGGACATTCCGCTGCTGGTCGACCACTTCCTGCGCACGATCGGCGGGGAGTACGGCACTGCCCCGAAGGAGATCGACGCCGAGGCGGTTGCCGCGCTGCAGCGCATGCGCTGGACGGGCAACGTCCGCGAACTGCGCAACGCCGTCGAGCGACTGACGGTCCTCTCGGGCGAGCGCATCACGGCCGAGGACGTGCGGCTCTACTGCTGACCGCCGGATGCGGCCTCAACGCGCGGGCTACAACGCCCCGAGCAGCTCTTCGGCACGGTCGACCAACCGGTCGGCACCGGCCGCGACGAGCTCCCCGCGGTCGCGGAATCCCCACGTGACACCCGCCGAGCGGACCCCCGCCGCCCGGGCCGTCTCCATATCCACGCCCGAGTCGCCGACGTAGAGCACCCGCTCGCGCGACACTCCCGTGCGTGCGAGAATCTCCCCGACAACCGCCGGATCGGGCTTCAGCGGCACGCCGGGCCGCTGCCCGAAGACCGCGGCGAAGGGAATCTCCGGGAAGAAGAGGCGGATGAGCTTCTCGGTCCCGGCCTGAAACTTGTTCGAGGCCACGGCCACGCGGATGCCGCGGCGCGTCAGCTCGGCCAGGAGTTCCGGAATGCCCGGATAGGGCTTCGTATGGATGTCGATGTGCGCCGTGTAGTAGCGCACGAAGTCGGCGCGCACGGACTCCACGAACTCGGGCGTGCGCAGCGGCTCGGGCAGCGCCCGCTCGACGAGCCGCAGGATGCCGTTGCCGACGAAGTGGCAGTACTCCTCATAGGTGTGCTGCGGAAGTCCCCGCGCGGCCAGCACGGCGTCGCAGGCGGCGGCCAGGTCGCCGATCGTATCGAGCAGTGTGCCGTCCAGATCGAAAATCACCAGTTCGGTATGCATCGGAATAGCTTGATTGGTGGGGATTCGCACTCCCCGTTTCATATTTTCACTTTTTACTTTTCACCTTTCACCTTTTTCAGCGTGGCTGCGACCAGCAGCGACATGGCCGGCGAGGCGATGTTGAAGATGCAGTAGGGCATGTAGACGAAGGTCGAGACGCCGAGCACCGTGGCCTGCGTCATGCCGCAGGAGTTCCACGGGATGAGCACCGAGCAGACCGTCGCCGAGTCCTCGACCGAGCGGCTCAACAGCCGCGGTTCGAGCCCCCGTTCGGCGTAGAGCTCGCGGAACAGACGCCCCGAGAGGATGATCGAGATGTACTGGTCGGCCGTGCAGAGGTTGAAGAAGATGCCGGCACCGACGGTCGAGGCCACGGCCGAGAAGGCGCGGTGCACGAAGCGCAGGAAGAGCTCGGTGAGCGAGCGCAGCATGCCGCTGCCGGTCATCACGCCGCCGAAGCACATGGCGCAGATGATGAGCCACACGGTGTTGAGCATGCCCGCCATGCCGCGCGTGGCGACCAGCTCGTCGAGCTGCGGCGAGCCCGTCGCGAGCGACGTGGGGCCGAAGCAGCTCATCAGCACCCCCTTGAATCCCGACAGGAAGTCGAGCGACCCGACCCCCGCGATGCGGGCCACCAGCCCGGGCTGCGCCGCGAGCATCGCCACGCAGGCCAGCACCACGGCAACGAAGAGCGTGATGATGGCCGGGAGCTTGCGCACGATCAGCACCCCGGTGGCCAGCGGCACGAGCAGCAGCCACGGCGTGATGCGGAACGTCGCATGCAGCGCCCGGGCATAGCTCCCGGCATGCGTGGCGTCGCCGTGCGCGAGCGTCAGCCCCGCGACGGTGAAGACCGCCAGGGCGATGACGAACGACGGGATGGTCGTGCGGAGCATGTAGCGGATGTGGGTGAAGATCGGCACCCCGACGGTCGACGAGGCGAGCACCGTCGTATCCGAAAGCAGCGAGACCTTGTCGCCGAAGTAGGCGCCCGAGATGATCGCACCGGCCACCCACCCCTCGGGAAAGCCCATGGCGTTGCCGATGCCCATGAGCGCCACGCCGATCGTGGCGATCGTGGTCCACGAGCTGCCCGTCATGAGCGACACCCCGGCGCAGATTACGCACGAGGCGACCAGGAAGAACGAGGGGTGCAGAATCTTCAGTCCGTAGCAGATCATCGTCGGCACGACGCCCGAGACCATCCACGTGCCGGCGATGGCGCCGATGAGCAGCAGGATGAGGATCGCCGAGGCCGAGGCGCGGATGTTGTCGATGATGGACTCCTCGAGCGTGTTCCACGACACGCCGTAGAGCCCCATGGAGAGCATCACGCAAACCGACGTGGCCGAGAGCAGGGCGATCTGGCTCCCGCCGTTGATCGCATCGCCGCCGAAGCAGCGGATCACCACGAAGAGCAGCAGCGCCAGCACCGCCAGCGGGATGGCCGAAACCCAGGCCGAGGGGCGTTTTTCCGTTTTTGTGTTCTTGTTGTCTCGTCTCATTTCCTTTCACCTTTCCGGGCGCAAAAGTAACAAAAAGTTCCCGAAAACCAACCGGCCGCACCCCGCGTCGCCGCCCGGTGACCCCCGTATTTCCGGACCGCGCCGCCCGCCCGGAAAACACGGTACGGGAAAAATATTCCGGTCCGGATGTTTTGCGTTTCCGTTTTTTTGGTTAGTTTTGAATCCGCAACCGGTGCCGACGCCCCGTCGGCGGCGCACCGGACGCTTCGCAACAGATGGTCGCAACACTCCGCAAAATAGTCCGCTTCTACTGCGACGGATTCCGCGAGATGACGCTCGGGCGCACGCTGTGGGCCGTGATCCTCATCAAGCTCTTCATCATGTTCGCCGTTCTGAGGCTCTTCTTCTTTCCGGACCTGCTCGCCGGCAAGAGCCCCGAGGAGCGGAGCGACATCGTCCTCGAAGCCCTCACATCAGACAACCAAAACGCAACACGACAATGTCCGACATCCTGCAAACCGTCGACTGGTCCCGTGCCCAGTTTGCCCTGACGGCCATCTATCACTGGCTCTTCGTGCCGCTGACGCTCGGCCTGGGCGTGCTCATCGCCCTGATGGAGACCATCTACTACCGCACCGGTGACGCCTTCTGGAAACGCACGACCCGCTTCTGGATGCGTCTGTTCGGCATCAACTTCGCCATCGGCGTCGCCACGGGCCTCATCCTCGAATTTGAATTCGGCACCAACTGGTCGAACTACTCCCACTTCGTGGGCGACATCTTCGGTGCGCCGCTCGCCATCGAGGGCATCATGGCCTTCTTCCTCGAGAGCACCTTCATCGCCGTGATGTTCTTCGGCTGGGAGAAGGTCAGCCGCGGATTCCACCTCACGGCCACGTGGCTCATGGCCATCGGCGCCAACCTCTCGGCGTGGTGGATCCTCGTGGCCAACTCGTGGATGCAGTACCCCGTCGGGTGCACCTTCAACCCCGAGAGCGTGCGCAACGAGATGACCTCGTTCTGGGAGGTCGCCTTCTCGCCCGTGGCCGTCAACAAGTTCTCCCACACGGTCACCTCGTCGTTCACGCTCGCCGCGCTGTTCGTCGTCGGGGTGAGCGCCTGGTACCTGCTCAAGCGCCGCGAACGGCGGCTGGCCACGCGCAGCATCGCCATCGCCTCGCTCTTCGGTCTGGCCGCCGCCCTCGTGACCGCCTTCACGGGCGACCGCTCGGGAGCCATCGTCGCCCGCGTGCAGCCGATGAAACTCGCCGCCATGGAGGCCCTCTACGACGGAGAGCAGGGGGCGCCGCTGACGGCCGTCGGCATCCTGCGCCCCACGCAGGGCCGCACCTCCGCCGACGAGGCCTTCTACTTCCGGATCGACATTCCGAAGCTGCTCTCCATCATGAGCTTCCGCGATGCCGAAGCCTACGTGGCGGGCATCAACGACCTGCTGGACGGCAACGCCGAGCAGGGCATCCTTCCCGCCACGGAGAAGATCGCCCGCGGGCGCGTGGCCATCGAGGAGCTGGCCCGCTACCGCGCGGCCCGCGAGAGCGGCGACGAGGCCGCACTGGCGGAGGTCACCCGCAAGTTCGACCCCTCGACCCCCGAAGGCAAGCACTTCCTCGGCGAATACTTCGCCTACTTCGGCTACGGATACCTCGATTCGCCCGAGCAGCTCGTCCCGAACGTGCCGCTGCTCTTCTACTCGTTCCGCGTGATGGTCGGCGCCGGATGTCTCTTCATCCTGATTCTGGCCCTCGTCTGGTGGTACAACCGCCGCGGAACGCTCGAAGGCAAGCGCTGGCTGCTGTGGCTCGCCATCGCGGCCATACCGCTCGCCTACCTCGCCTCGCAGGCCGGATGGGTCGTCGCGGAGGTGGGACGGCAGCCGTGGGCCATCCAGGACCTGCTGCCCGTCGGCGTCGCCGTCTCGAAGCTCCCGAGCAGCTCCGTGACCACGACCTTCTTCCTCTTCCTTGCCCTCTTCACGGCGCTGCTCATCGCCGAAATCAGCATCATGCTCCGCCAGATCCGCAAGGGTCCCGGTGCGGAATAAACCCGAACCACGACTGCGGACTCCGCCCGGCAGCCCGGGCGCGGAGCCGGCTCACACAACGACAACAATAACACGCGACAAGATAATGGACAGCCTGACTTTCCTGCAAGACTACTGGTGGTTTCTGATCGCCCTGCTGGGCGCCCTGCTCGTCTTCCTGCTCTTCGTACAGGGCGGACAGGCCCTGCTCTACCGCATCGGGCGCAGCGAGGAGGAGCGCACGATGCTGGTCAACGTGCTGGGACGCAAATGGGAACTCACCTTCACGACGCTCGTCACCTTCGGCGGCGCCTTCTTCGCCTCCTTCCCGCTCTTCTACTCCACGTCGTTCGGCGGCGCGGTCTACGTCTGGATGGCGATCCTCTTCGTCTTCGTCCTCCAGGCCGTGGCCTACGAATACCGCCGCAAACCGGGCAACGTCTTCGGGGAGCGGACCTTCGAGGTCTTCCTGATGATCAACGGCATCGCCGGACCCTTCCTGCTGGGCGCCGCCGTGGGCACGCTCTTCACGGGTGCGAACTTCACGGTCGACCGCTACAACATGACCGACCTGGGCGGCGATACGGTCATCTCGCAATGGACCACCCCCTGGCACGGGCTGGAGGCCCTGGGCGACCACCGCAACATCCTGCTGGGGCTCGCCGTGGTCTTCCTCGCGGGAACGCTCGCCTGCCAGTACTTCATGAATGCCGTGGATGACCGCACGCTCGTCGAACGCGCCCGCCGCACGATGCGGCCGCTGGCCGTGGTCTTCCTGGCCGCCTTCCTCGCCTTCGCGGGATCGTGGCTCGTCTCGCCGGCCTGGCGTGCCGACGCCGCCGGGCGGATCGCACCCGAAGCCTACGGCTACCTGCACAACCTTGCCGCGATGCCCGTCGTCGCCGCACTCCTGCTCATCGGCGTCGTGCTCGTGCTGTGGAGCATTCTGACGGCCTGGCGCGGCAACCGCAGGGCCATCTGGTTCGGCGGCTGCGGCACGGTGCTCACGGTGCTGGCGCTGCTGCTCTGCGCCGGGTGGAACGGCACGGCCTACTACCCCTCGCTGGCCGACATGCAGTCGTCGCTGACGATCCGCAACTCCTCGTCGAGCGAATTCACGCTCCGCGTCATGGCCTACGTCTCGCTGCTCATCCCCTTCGTCGTGGCCTACATCTGGTACGCCTGGCGGGCGCTCAACCGCCGGCCCATGACGCGCGAAGAGGTCCGCAAGGACGACCACCTCTACTGACGCCCTCGCCGCCCGGTCAGACAACACCGCCCGGTCGCGGCGGAAAGCAAAAAAAGAGGGGACGCATTCCGATTGGGAATGCGTCCCCTCTTTTTTCCGTCAACCGCTCCGGCCGCCGGCGTCGGCAAATCCTCTCCGGAACGCGGGCCGCCGGGCAGCTGCCCGGCTATTTCTCCTCGGCAGGGCCTCCGCCAAAGGGATACTGGTGCTCGTGCACGTCGTCGAAGCGCATGCCCTTCTCGTAGGTCTTCATGGCGCGGCGCGACATGCCCATCGACGAGAAACCGCCGTCGTGGTAGAGATTCTGCATCGTCACCTTGCGCGTGAGGTCCGAGAAGAGCGTCAGCACGTAGTCGGCGCAATCCTCCGCCGTGGCGTTGCCCAGCGGCGACATGCTCTCGGCGAACGACATCAGATCACCCAGTCCGAGCACGCCGCTGCCGGCCGTCGTCTGCGTGGGCGACTGCGACACGGTGTTGATACGCACGTGTTTCTCGCGGCCGTAGATGTAGCCGAAGCTGCGGGCGATCGACTCGAGCAGTGCCTTGGCGTCGGCCATGTCGTTGTAGCCGTAGAGCGTGCGCTGCGCGGCGATGTAGGTCAACGCCACGATCGAACCCCAGTCGTTGATGGCGTCCTTCTTGCGGGCAACCTGAATGGCCTTGTGGAACGAAATGGCCGATATGTCGAGCGTCTTGGCAAGGTAGTCGTAGTCGAGATCGTCGTAGGTACGGCCCTTGCGGACGTTGGGCGACATGCCGATCGAGTGGAGCATGAAGTCGAACTTGCCGCCGAAGTGCTCCATCGTCTTGTCGATGAGCGTCTCGAGGTCCTCGACGCTCGTGGCGTCGGCCGGAATGACGATCGTGTTGCACTTCTCGGCCAACCGGTTGATCGTACCCATGCGAATGGATACGGCCGTATTCGTCAGCACGATTTCGGCGCCCTCCTCGACGGCGCGTTCCGCCACTTTCCAGGCGATGGACTGCTCATTGAGCGCTCCGAAGATCAGGCCTTTCTTGCCTTTCAATAAATTGTATGCCATCCTTTTTCGATTAAAAATTCGGGCAAATGTAACAAAAATATTTGAATTGGTACCCCAATTTCGTCCAAACAGCTATTTTTCAGTCCAAAAACGACGAAAAACGACCCGGCGGCGAGGGTGCGCCACCCGGCTGCACTCCAAAGGCGGGGCCGCGGAGCCACCCCTGCGTTTTTCAGAAAACCAGGCAGAGGAGTACCCCACACGCCCCCGAAGGCCGGATCGCGGAGTTGCCCCTGCATTCCCCGAAAACCGGGCTGCGGAATGGTTCGCCTGCCCCGCAATCCGGATCCCGCCCGAAAGGGGCGGCCGGATTGGCAAGCGGGAAAATGTTACATCGACGGGCCGTTTTTTCGGCCATGACGGCCGCCCGGCTCAAGACAAAAAGGCCCGGTTTCACCCTTCTGGATGCAAAACCGGGCATGGATCGCGCAAGCCGCCGGCGCTTGACGCCTGTTGCGGAAAGTGAGGGATTCGAACCCCCGGAACCTTGCAGTTCAACGGTTTTCAAGACCGCCGCGATCGACCACTCCGCCAACTTTCCGAGGGCAAAAATAACACGGATTTTCCGTTCCGCCAAATCTTGCCCCCTTTTTATCGGCCCCGCCCCGAAACTCCGCCGCCGCAGGCCGCCGGCAGGGGAATCCGCCCGCCGAAAATCGGCGGAAAATCGCCCCGAACTTTTGTCTTTGCCGAAAAATGGCTATCTTTGTCCTAAGTTAGGTCAACGAGTTATCTTTTCACGGAAAAACATCATGAACAAGGCCCAGTTTGTCGAAGCCGTCGCGCTCGAAGCGAACATCTCGAAGGTTGACGCCCGCAAGGCCGTCGATGCCATGATCCGCATCACGGCCCGCACGCTGCGTGAAGGCGAGCGGCTCACCCTGACGGGACTGGGCACCTTCAGCGTCGTCCAGAAGGCCGAGCGCGTCGGCCGCAACCCCCGCACGGGGGCTCCGGTGAAGATTCCGTCCCGCAAGGCCGTCAAGTTCCGTCCCTCGGCCGAGATCGAATGATCCCCGCCCCTACAATCAGCGCAAACCATGCCCCAGATTTCACAACGGGCCGTGCAGATGCCGGCCTCGCCCATCCGCAAACTCGTGCCGCTGGCCGAAGCCGCCGCGGCACGCGGTACGAAGATCTACCACCTGAACATCGGACAGCCCGACCTGCCCACCCCCGAGGTGGGACTCCAGGCGCTGAAGCACATCGACCGCAAGGTGCTCGAATACAGCCCCAGCGACGGCTACCGCTCGCTGCGCGAAAAGCTCGTGTCGTACTACGAGCAGTACCAGATCAAGCTCACGCCCGACGAGATCATCGTCACGGCCGGGGGTTCCGAGGCGGTGCTCTTCGCCTTCATGACGTGCCTCAACCCCGGTGACGAGATCATCGTTCCCGAACCGGCCTACGCCAACTACATGGCCTTCGCCGTCTCGGCCGGGGCGGTCATCCGCCCCGTCGTCTCGACGATCGACAACGGCTTCGCCCTGCCGCCCGTCGAGGAGTTCGAGCGGCTGATCAACTCCCGCACGCGCGGCATCCTGATCTGCAACCCCAACAACCCCACGGGCTACCTCTACACCCGCCGCGAGATGGAGCGCATCCGCGACCTGGTGCGCAAATACGACCTGTTCCTCTTCTCGGACGAGGTCTACCGCGAGTTCATCTACACCGGTTCACCCTACGTCTCGGCCTGCCACCTCGAAGGCATCGAGCAGAACGTCGTGCTGATCGACTCCGTGTCGAAGCGCTACTCCGAGTGCGGCATCCGCATCGGGGCGCTCATCACCAAGAACCGCGAGCTGCGCAACGCCGTGATGAAGTTCTGCCAGGCGCGCCTCTCGCCGCCGCTCATCGGGCAGATCGTCGCCGAGGCCTCGATCGACGCCCCGCGCTCGTACAGCATGGAGGTCTACGAGGAGTACATCGAGCGCCGCAAATGCCTGATCGACGGGCTGAACCGCATCCCGGGCGTCTACTCGCCCATCCCGATGGGGGCATTCTACACCGTGGCGCGCCTGCCGGTCGAGGACAGCGACGACTTCTGCGCCTGGTGCCTGCGCGAATTCAGCTACGAGGGTCAGACCGTGATGCTCGCCCCGGCGTCGGGCTTCTACTCCGACCCCGCCTACGGCCGCAACGAGGTCCGCATTGCCTATGTCCTCAAGAAGGAGGAGCTCGAACGGGCACTCGTCGTGCTGCAGAAGGCCCTCGAAGCCTACAACAGCCGGGAAAAATAGGTACGCGCACGCGATACACACCCGCGGCATTCGTCCCTTGCGGCATTGGCCCTGCGTCACCCGCCCCTGACCGCATCCGCTCCCGCGACGCCCGCACTCCGCGACGCCCGCACTTCGCGACGCCCGCACTCGCGGAACCCGTTTCCGGCGGCATCAGTCCCCGGCGACACACCTCCCGGCGACACACCCCCCGGCGACACACCCCCCCCTTGCAGGGACAGTCTCCTGCGGCATACATCCTTTGCGGCATCCGCACTTCGGTGCGGATGCCGCTTTTTCGTCGCCGCGTTCCGGCACCCGCCATATCGGCCAAAGCTATGCCATATAGTCCAATTTTCGAGAAATTCAGAACAGAAAGTTTGGACCGTGCGGATAGTTTTCCTACTTTTGCCCCCGATTTTCGCACCCGCACGCTGGTGCGGACAGTATTAACCAAACCAATTGAAGATGAAAAAAATTCTCCTCGTTCTGGCTGCCGTGACGGTCGCCGCCGCGGCCTCGGCCGAAGGGTATCAGGTCAACAACCTCTCCTCGAAACAGAACGGTATGGGCCACGTCGGCACGGCCATGAAGCTCAACTCCGAGTCGCTGTGGTTCAACCCCGCGGCCGCCGTCTTCCAGGATACGAAATTCGACATCTCGGTCGGCGTGACGGGCATCGCCTCGAAGGCCACCTACACCTCGCTGCCCGACTATACGGGCGCCACGAAGCAGACCCACTACACGTCGGACAACAAGCTCTCGACGCCGATGTTCGCCTACGTCAACTACAAGCCCCTCGACTGGATGTCGGTCGGCGTGGCCTTCAACACGCCGTTCGGCTCCTCGATGAACTGGGGTGACAACTGGGCCGGCTCGCAGCTCATCCAGTCGATCAACCTCGCGGCCTACAATTTCCAGCCCACCGTCTCGTTCCGCATCGGCAAGCACTTCTCGATCGGCGGCGGCCTGATGCTCACGTGGGGCAACTTCGACCTCTCGCGCTCGCTGCTCCCGATCGGCGCCGACAACGCCCAGAACCAGGCCCTCATGGGGGCCCTGCAGATGCTCGTACCCTCCATGCCCGACATCTTCACGCTGGCCGGCAACCGCAACCTCATGTCGCTCGGCATCGAGGGCAGCGCCAAGATGGCCGTGGGCGTGAACCTCGGCGTCATGTGGGACATCAACGAGCAGTGGTCGCTCGGCATGAACTTCCGCTCGAAGCAGCTCATGAAGGTCGACTCGGGTTCGATCGACCTGCACATGATCGACGACCCGACGATCGCACAGGTCATCGGTCAGCTGCTGCCGCAGCTGGGGCTCGACCCCACGAAGCTCACCTCGGCCGTCGTCCGGACCGAGCTGCCGCTGCCCGCCTCGATGACCTGGGGCGTCAGCTTCCGCCCCGTGCCGAAGTGGGAGTTCGCCATCGACCTGCAATACGTGCTCTGGAGCGCCTATGACAAGCTCGACGTGCAGATCCTCAACCCCGAGACCGGTGACCCCGTCCTGGCGCTTCCCGTCAGCGAGAAGAACTATTCGAACACGCTGGCCTTCCGCTTCGGCGGCCAGTACCACGCCTGCGACTGGTTCACGGCCCGCATGGGTATGTACGTCGACGAGAGCCCCGTCAGCAGCGACTACCTCAACCCCGAGACGCCGTCGATGACCAAACTGGCCTACACGGCCGGTGCGACGTTCCGCCCCGCGAAGTGGATGGACATCGACATCGCCTACGGCTACGTCAACTCGGCCGACCCCGAGCGCACGGGCTCCTATCCCTACGTCAATTCGGTGCTGGGCATCGTCAACGAGAAGCTTCAGGCCGCCGGGGTTCCCGCCTCGCAGCTCACCAGTGCCGTCACGGACTTCTCGGGCAACTACACGGCCCGGGCGCACACCTTCTCGATCGGACTGAATTTCCATTTCTGACGACTCCGATATCCGATAACGGATTTTTTCACTATCTTTGCGGTGCGTTCCTTCGGGGATGCACCGCATTGATTGCAGGGCCTCATAGTTCAAGGGATAGAACGAGGGTTTCCTAAACCCTAAATTCGCGTTCGAGTCGCGGTGAGGCTACAACGGACGGATGAGGCGGGAGAAAGCCGGGCTTTCTCCCGTTTTTTCGGAAATACGCCGCGTGCCGGAGCGACAAGCCGGACCGCCGCGGCGGATATTGTCCGTTACCAAAAAGGCATTTCATGGAATCGCTCAAAGAACTCTACAAGATCGGCAACGGCCCCTCGAGCAGCCACACGATGGGGCCCAAAAAGGCGGCGGAACGCTTCGCGGCGCGCTGCCGCGACGTCGACGCCTACCGCGTGACGCTCTACGGATCGCTCGCCGCCACGGGCAAGGGCCACCTCACGGATGTGGCCATCAAACAGGTGCTCGAACCGCTGGCCCCGACCGAGATCGTCTGGAAGCCCGAGATCGTGCTGCCGTTCCACCCCAACGGCATGCTCTTCGAGGGGCTGCGCGACGGCAGGACGGTCGACGAATGGAAGATATACAGCATCGGCGGCGGGGCGCTGGCCAACGAGACGTCGCGGCTCGACGTCCCGGACAACGTCTACCCGATGAGCCGGATCTCCGAGATCAAGGAGTGGTGCTACCACGAGGGCAAGACCTACTGGGAGTATGTCAACGACTGCGAAGGGCCCGAAATCTGGGACTACCTCGACACGATCTGGACACAGATGTGCCGCACGATCGAACAGGGGCTCAACAACGACGGCGTGCTGCCCGGCGGCCTGAAGGTCGCCCGCAAGGCCAGCACCTACTGGGTCAAGTCGAAGAGCTACACCGACTCGCTCAAGTCGCGGGCCAAGATCTACGCCTACGCGCTGGCCACGTCGGAGGAGAACGCCTCGGGCGGCGTCGTGGTCACGGCCCCGACGTGCGGATCGAGCGGCGTCGTGCCGGCAGTACTCTACCACCTGGCCACCTCGCGCGACTTCCTGCGCATCCGCATCCTGCGCGCGCTGGCCACGGCGGGACTGTTCGGCAACGTCGCCAAGACCAACTCGTCGATCTCGGGGGCCGAGGTCGGCTGCCAGGGCGAGGTCGGCGTCGCCTGCGCCATGGCCGCGGCGGCCGCCTGCCAGCTCTTCGGCGGCACCCCCTCGCAGATCGAATACGCCGCGGAGATGGGGCTCGAACACCACCTCGGACTGACGTGCGACCCCGTCTGCGGACTGGTGCAGGTCCCCTGCATCGAGCGCAACGCCATCGCCGCGGCCCGGGCCCTCGACGCCAACATCTACGCCACGCTTTCGGACGGCGCGCACCTGGTGAGCTACGACAAGGTCGTCGAGGTGATGAACGAGACGGGCCACAACCTCCCGAGCCTCTACCGCGAGACCTCCGAAGGCGGACTGGCCAAACGCTACGACCGCCATTGAGCGGGCCGCCGCGGCACCGGAATCCGGAGATACGCCGCATGCGGCCCGCCCGTCGCATGCGGCAATTTTTTCCACCCTTCGGTCAAAAAATCCGGGTCGCGGCGAGCCATACGGATTAACTTTGCCATAAACCAACAACCTTAACTTGCAAACCATGAGAAAACTGCTACCGATGCTGCTTGCCATCCCGATGTGGCTGGCCGCCTGCGGCAACTACAACGACGACCCGCTGCGCACGTGGGTCGGAGATCTGGAGGACCGGATCGAAGCGCTCGAGGAGCGCTGCGACGAACTCAACGACGAGATCGTCGCGCTCCGGACGATCGTCAACTCGATCGAGCGGGGCACCCTGATCGAGAGCGTCACCCCCTTCGTCGAGGAGGAGCGTTCGGGATACCGCATCACCTTCACCGACGGAACCACCATCACGATCTACAACGGCACGAACGGCTCCGACGGTGACAAGGGCGACAAGGGCGACGACGGTTCGACGCCCGTCATCGGCGTCGAAGAGGATGGCGGCGTCTACTACTGGACGATCGACGGCGAGTGGCTGACCGACAGCAAAGGCAACCGCATCGCGGCCCAGGGCCCTGCGGGAGAGCCCGGCGCAGCGGGCACGACGCCGCAGCTGAAGATCGAGGAGGGCTACTGGTGGGTCTCGACCGATGGCGGGCAGAGCTGGGAGCAGCTCGGCAAGGCCACGGGCGAGGGCGGCGACTCCCTCTTCCAGAGCGTCACGCAGGACGAGACGTCGGTCACCTTCACGCTCTCCGACGGCACAACGATCACCGTACCGAAAGCGGCGCGCCTCAGCATCGAGCTGGCACAGACAAGCTGCGCCCTGACGGCCGACTCGCCGGTCGAGGTGCCCTACACGGTGACGGGCGCCGACGGCGAGGTGCAGATCGAGGTGCTCTCCTCGGCAGTCGTGAAGGCCAAGGCCGTCGCGTCGGGCCCGACGGAAGGGGTGATCTCGCTCTTCACGTCCGATCCCGAGGCGATCGACGAATACACCAAGGTGCTGGTCTTCGCGGCCGACAACAGCCGCACGGCCATGGCGGCCCTCACCTTCGAGCAGGGCGTCATCACCGTAGCCGAAAGCTGTGAGGTGAGTGCCGAGGAGCAGCAGCTGACCGTCCCCGTCGAGACGAACCTCGACTACACGGTCACGATCGAGTCGGGCGCCGAGACGTGGCTCTCGCGCGTCGAGACCCGCGCCCTGCGCGTCGACCACCTCTTCTTCCACGTGACCGAAAACCTCGGGGCAACCCGTTCGGCCGTCATCACGCTCACGAGCGGCAGCCTCACGCGCACGGTCGTCGTGGCACAGCTGGCGGGCGGCGAAGGCGGGGAACCCACGCCCGAGGTGCCGCCCACGACGGGCACGGTCGAGCTCGACCGCCTCTACGGCTACGCTGCGGGCACGACCGGCGGCGAGGCGGCCACGCCGGAGCACATCCACCACTTCGACGACGGGCACAAGTTCGGCGAATGGCTGCGCCTGCGCGAGAAGAACAAGGAGATGACCCCCGCGATCGTCTACCTGAGCGGTACGTTCCACAGCGACGAGGGCCGCGGCAGCGGCAGCCCCTGGTTCGACATCAAGCGCACGGGCAACCTCTCGATCTACGGCACGGAGGGCTTCGTGATGGAGAACGTCGGCTTCTTCCTCAACGAGGCCGAGAACGTCATCATCCGCAACATCTACATCAAGATGCCCAAGGCCGACAACGGCGCCGACGGCATCTCGATGCAGGAGAGCCACCACATCTGGGTCGACCACTGCACCTTCGAGTCGATGAACCAGACGAAGGACTACGAGGACGGTTCGTGCGACATCACGCACGCCTCGCACGACGTGACGGTCTCGTGGTGCCACTTCATCAAGACGCAGAAGTCGTGCCTGGTGGGCCACTCGAACAGCGCCACGGGCGATGCGGCCATCACGGCGACGTTCCACCACAACTACTTCGACGCCTCGTCGTCGCGCCATCCGCGCGTGCGCTACGGCCGCGTGCACGTCTACAACAACTTCTTCCGCGAAGTCTCGACCTACGGCGTGGGCAGCGCCTACGGCGCCATGGTACTCGTCGAGGACAACCTCTTCGACGGCGTGCGGCTCCCGACCGACATCTGCACCTTCCCGGCCAAGCAGGAGGGCAGCAGCTGGGTCTCGAACCTCGAAGGATCGCTCGCCGGCTTCCTCTACGCCCGCGCCAACGTCTTCGAGAACCGCCCGGCAAATGCCACCGAACCCTACCCGCTGACCAACGTCGAGTACAAGGCCTACGACGGTGAGCGGCTCGCCACACCCTATACCTACGACGACTTCAAGCCCGCCTACGACTACATCGTCGATCCGGCCGACCAGCTGGCGACGATCGTTCCCGCCGGCGCCGGCGCCGGCAAGCTCGCCGACTACGCCTCGGCTCCCGTCGAGGTGGACAACGGCGGCATCACGACGGAGCCCGATCCGGGAACCGACCCGGGCACCGATCCCGAGGAGCCGCAGGGCGGCATCGACCTGGGCAACGGATGGACGGCCCTCTCGTGCGGCGACGCCGCAGCCACGGCCTCGACCGAGGGCGGGCTGCTGACGCTCACCGCCCGCGGCAAGTTCGAGAGCGGCGGCCAGAACTTCGGCTACGTCTACCGCGAGGTGACGGGCGACTTCACGGCCACCGTGACCGTCGAGTCCTTCGATACCCCCGGCACGAGCAACCAGTCGCTCGCCGGACTGCTGCTGACCCCCGACCGCTCGGCCACGGGCACGGCCTTCCTGCACGTCATGGCGGCCCAAGGGCCCGCGATGAGCTTCTACCGCTCGGTCCGCACCGCCGTGGAGAACGCCTCGCGCGGCACGCTGACCGCTCCGGCGGAGAGCGTCGAAGGGGCGAAGCCGGTGCTTCGGATCGAGCGCACGGGCGACAGCTGCTCGCTCTCCTACTCGCTCGACGGCGGCGCCACCTTCGGCAAGGTCCGCACGGAGCAATTCGACGGCGGGCTGCCCGAAACCCTCTGCCTGGGAGTGGCCGTCAGCAGCGGCAGCAACAGCGACAGCGCCACGGCTGTCTTCGGCAACGTGACGATCAACGGCGAGACGGTCGCCTTCTGATTCGCACAACAGCCCACAAGCAAAGCGGGGGGGGCGGCGAAAACCCCCCCCCCCCCCCCGGGGGGCCCCCCCCCCCCCCCGGCGGGGGGGCGGGGGGGGCCCCCCCCGGCGGCCGCCCCCCCCCCCCCCCCCCCCCCCCCCGGGGGGGGGGGCCCCCCCCCCCCCCCCCCCCGCTCGTCGTCAGGCCCCGCAGCGACAGCGGAGTCCGGACGGCAGGACCACTTCAGTGCGGCATGCCCCGCCCGCACGATCCGGCCCCCCGCATACGACAAGGCCGGCACCCCGGTCGGCCGGACTGTCCGGCCAGGCTGACGGGGTGACGGATCGGCCCAAAGCCGGGCAGGACAGACCGACCAAAAGGCGGGCTGACGGCCCGGTCAAGAGCGGCCAAGAGGCGGGACAGACCGGCCAAGAGACAGGACGCACCGGTCAAAAAGCGGGCCGACGGATCGGTCGATTAAGCGCACCGGGGGATACGCTCCCGTACAGACTGAAACAAAAGAAAAGGGGGCCGTGTGCGCTTCACACGGCCCCCTTATCAAACAGGGTATCGGTTAAAACTTACCGGCAAGGTACTTCTGAGCCACTGCCTGCGGGATGACACCCATCTCCGTCACCTCGCCCGTGGTCATATTCACGTGCTTGAGGTAGAGATCGGAGGTCACTGCCCCGTCGTAGCCGAATGCGAATACCACATACTCCTCACGGGGGAAGTAATACGAGAAGCGATGCTCCTGCGTCCCCTGATAGAGCGACAGCCACTCGCCGTTGATCGAAATCACATACTCCATGAACTCCTCGGGAGTGGAACCCTCGTAATCTTCGATCGGATAGGCGTCGTAGTGATAGTTGGCCGTTTCATCGGACGGGGTAAACACGGCATTGATGGCCCGAGCCTCGACACTCGTGATCTGGATATCGATCGTCATCGCCTTCTGCTCGGTCAGCGGCGTCGTGAAGTCGGCGGTGAAAATCTTCGTCGTCCGCTCGCCGTAGCCGTCCACGCCGAAGACAAGCAGCACATAGTCCGTCTCGGCCTTGAGGTACTCCGGATTTACGACATCCGAATGCGAGTTGAAGGTGTGCTCACCCGTAAAGAGATACGACGTGTTCGTCCAGTCCACCGCATCATAGTAGTTCATGCGGTAGAGCAGCTCGGCCGCATAGGCCTCGCTGGTCGTGGACGCGAGGTCGGCAGCTTCGTCAATAACGGCCAGGTAGCGCGTGGCCGCATTGGTCGGGGTCACCGTAAAGTCCACCTCCGTAGGTGCCATCCGCGTGAAGTCGACCGTGAAGGTGCAGTTGTCGGTAATCTCCGGCATCGGCACGGTATACTCCTGAACAGCAACATTGGAGATGAGCGTTCCGTCATCCACACCGCAGGCTACGGCGTAGTACTTGCGTCCGGCCACCAGGTCGGGATACTCCTTGGTCGCCTGATTCAGATAGGTGACCTGATCCCACGACATGCCGCCCATGTTCACATAGGTGGCGAGCCGCCGGATCAGCTCGCTTGCCGCCTCCTCGGGGCTGCCGAACGCGGCGTACTCCGACTCGGTGAACAGGTCCACTCCGAAACGGAAATCATTCGATCCCGACGTAACGCTGAGCGTCATCCGGTTCGAGTGCATGTCCGCACTGAAGTTGAAGTCGGCCTCGTGCATCACGAGCTCCTTGGTCTTGAACGACACGGTACCTACGGCACTCGTGCGCACGAGCGTACCGTCGCGCAGCTCGACCGAATAGCAATAGACCACATACTCCGTGTTGGGCTTGCGGCCGGAGACCTGATTGGTCATGCCTCCGCTGTAGAGCGCGTCGAAGCCCAGCAGATAATCCTCCAGAGAGATATCCAGCGAAGCGGCACGGGACTGCAGATACGCAAGATCGTCCTCGAAGAGCTTGGTCTCGCTTTCGTAACCGTCATAGACGGACTTCTCCATCACGAACGAGAGATACTGAATATCGTCGCTCGACGGAAACCACGTAATGTTGGCATAATAGTAACTTACATCGAGGATGTGCATCTCCACGGGACACGCCGCCAATTCCTTCTGAAGTTGGACGACCGTAACCTGGACATCCTCGGCTCCGGGATACTTCAGCGTCAGCACAGCCGACCGTGACTCCTCCGAATTCTCCCACACAGTAACCCCATAGTTGATTTCACTCTCCGTATGGGACACATAGACCAGCCAGTCGGCACTGCTCTCTACGGTCAGGACGCCCGTGCTGGACGGATTGACCACTTCGTAGGCAAAAGAGTAGGAAGCCTCTTCCGCATCGACGGTAATCTGCGGGGTATTCACAACAATCTCCGGCACCCGAACTGGCGTTTCGGGATCATCGGAACACGATACAAGGGCCATCAAAGCCGCCGCAAAGAACAAGTAGAACTTTTTCATATAAACGCTATTTAAAAGGTTAGGGATTTCAAAAAACCTAAACAGCATTCCGGAGCATCTCCGGCAGGCCCGATTACTGGGCCTGCTGGAGCGTCTCCAATTCAGCTTTCGAGCCGACCACGAGATTCTCGTACTCGCGCAAGCCCGTACCGCCGGGGATCAGGTGACCGCAGATCACGTTCTCCTTCAGATTCTCCAGCGGATCGACCTTCGCCTGGATGGCGGCTTCGTTGAGCACCTTCGTCGTCTCCTGGAACGAGGCGGCGGAGATAAAGCTCGAGGTCTGCAGGGCGGCACGGGTGATACCCTGCAGCACCTGCGTCGAGGTGGCGGGAACGATGTCACGCACCTGCACGGGCTTCAGATCGCGGCGCTTGAGGCTCGAATTCTCGTCACGCAGCTTGCGCAGCGAGATGATCTGACCCGGCTGAAGCGTCGTGGAGTCGCCGGCGTCCGTCACGACTACCTTGTCGTAAAGTTCGTCGTTGACATCCATGAACTCCCACTTGTCGACGATCTGGTCCTCGAAGAAGCGGGTATCGCCCGGGTCCTCGATCTTGACCTTCGACATCATCTGGCGGACAATCACCTCGAAGTGCTTGTCGTTGATCTTCACACCCTGCATGCGGTAGACCTCCTGCACCTCGTTGACGATGTACTCCTGTACGCGCGTCGGGCCGAGGATGTTGAGGATGTCCGTCGGCGTGATGGCGCCGTCCGAGAGCGGACTGCCGGCCTTCACGTAGTCGTTCTCCTGCACGATGATCTGACGCGACAGCGGCACGAGGTAACGCTTCACATCGCCCTGCTTCGAGGTGATGATGATCTCGCGGTTACCGCGCTTGATCTTGCCGAACGATACCTCGCCGTCGATCTCCGAGACGATGGCGGGATTCGACGGGTTGCGCGCCTCGAAGAGCTCCGTGACACGCGGCAGACCACCGGTGATGTCGCCGCCCGACTTGCCCACGGCACGCGGAATCTTGATGAGGATGTCGCCAGCCTTGATGCGGGCGTTGTCCTTGACGACGATGTGTGCCGAAACCGGCAGGTTGTACTGCTTGACCTCGTCGCCCTCCTTGTTGAGGATCTTGATGACGGGGTTCTTCGTCTTGTCCTTCGACTCGATGACCACCTTCTCCGAGAGGCCCGTCTGCTCGTCGCGCTCGTCGCGGTAGGTGACACCTTCGATCACGCTGTCGTAGACGGCCTTGCCCTCGTACTCCGAGATGATGACGGCGTTGTAGGGATCCCACTCGCAGATCAGGTCGCCCTTCTTGACCTCGGCACCGTCCTCCATGAAGAGCGTGGCACCGTAGGGCAGGTTGTGCGTGTAGAGCACGATCTCGGTCTTCGGGTCGACGATGCGGAACTCCGACTGGCGCGAGATGACGATGTCGATCGCCTCGCCGGCTGCATTCTTGCCCTTGACCGTGCGCAACTCGTCGATCTCGAGACGTCCCTCGTACTTCGAGACGACATTGGTCTCGACGGCCGTACCGCCGGCCACACCGCCGACGTGGAACGTTCGCAGCGTCAGCTGCGTACCCGGCTCGCCGATCGACTGGGCGGCGATCACGCCGACCACTTCGCCCTTCTGCACCATGCGTGCCGTGGCCAAGTTGCGGCCGTAGCACTTGGCGCAGACGCCGCGGCGCGACTCGCAGGTCAGCACCGAACGGATCTCGACGGACTCCAGCGGCGACTTCTCGATGGCCTCGGCAATCGACTCGGTGATCTCCTCGCCGGCCTTGCAGAGCACCTCGCCCGTCAGCGGGTGAATCACGTCGTTGAGGGCCGTGCGGCCGAGGATGCGGTCGTAGAGCGTCTGCACGACGTCGTCGTTGCGCTTGATGGCCGTAGCCGTCAGGCCGCGCAGCGTGCCGCAGTCCTCCTCGTTGATGATGACGTCCTGCGCCACGTCGACCAGACGGCGCGTCAGGTAACCGGCGTCGGCCGTCTTCAGGGCGGTATCGGCAAGACCCTTGCGGGCACCGTGCGTCGAGATGAAGTACTCGAGCACCGAAAGGCCCTCCTTGAAGTTCGAGAGGATCGGGTTCTCGATGACCTGCTGGCCACCCTCGACACCCGACTTCTGCGGCTTGGCCATCAGACCACGCATACCGCTCAACTGACGGATCTGCTCCTTGGAACCACGGGCTCCCGAGTCGAGCATCATGTAGACCGGATTGAAACCGTCGTCGTCCTTGACCAGCGTGTCGATCACGGCCTTCGTCAGCTTCGAGTTGATGTTCGTCCAGACGTCGATGATCTGGTTGTATCGCTCGTTGTTGGTAATGAGACCCATGTTGTAGTCCTCCATGATGGCGTCGGCACGCTCGTAACCCCCCTGCACGAGCTTCTCCTTCTCCTCGGGGATGATCACCGCATCGAGGTTGAACGACAGACCGCCCTGGAAGGCCATCTTGTAACCCATGTCCTTGATGTCGTCGAGGAAGTTGGCCACCTTGTCGGCACCGGCCTTCTTCATCACCACGGCGATGATGTCACGCAGCGAGCGCTTCGTCAGCACCTCGTTGATGTAGCCCACCTCCTTGGGAACCACCTGGTTGAAGAGGATGCGGCCGATGGTCGTCTCCTTGAGCACGCGCACGGGGTTGCCCTGCTCGTCCAGGTCGTCGACCAGACACTTCACCACGGCGTGCAGGTCGGCACGCTTCTCGTTGTAGGCGATGATCGCCTCCTCGGGACCGTAGAAGACCTGTCCCTCACCCTTGACACCCTTGCGGGGCTTGGTGATGTAGTACAGACCGAGGACCATGTCCTGCGACGGCACGGTGATCGGGGCGCCGTTCGCGGGGTTGAGCACATTGTGCGAACCGAGCATCAGCAGCTGCGCCTCCAGGATGGCGGCATTGCCCAGCGGCAGGTGCACGGCCATCTGGTCACCGTCGAAGTCGGCGTTGAAGGCCGTACATGCCAGCGGGTGCAGCTGCATGGCCTTGCCCTCGATGAGCTTCGGCTGGAAGGCCTGAATACCCAGACGGTGCAGCGTCGGGGCGCGGTTCATCAGCACGGGGTGTCCCTTGATGACGTTCTCCAGAATGCCCCAGATCACGGGGTCCTTGCGGTCGATGATCTTCTTGGCCGACTTCACCGTCTTGACGATGCCGCGCTCGATGAGCTTGCGGATCACGAACGGCTTGTAGAGCTCGGCGGCCATGTCCTTCGGAATACCCATCTCGTGCATCTTCAGCTCGGGGCCGACGACGATGACCGAACGGGCCGAGTAGTCGACACGCTTACCGAGCAGGTTCTGACGGAAGCGGCCCTGCTTGCCCTTGAGCGAGTCGGAGAGCGACTTGAGCGGACGGTTCGACTCGTTCTTCACGGCATTCGACTTGCGCGAGTTGTCGAACAGCGAATCGACAGCCTCCTGCAGCATGCGCTTCTCGTTGCGGAGAATCACCTCCGGAGCCTTGATCTCGATCAGGCGCTTGAGGCGGTTGTTGCGGATAATCACGCGGCGGTAGAGGTCATTGAGGTCCGACGTGGCGAAACGGCCGCCGTCGAGCGGCACCAGCGGGCGCAGCTCGGGCGGGATCACCGGGATGACGCTCAGCACCATCCATTCGGGCTTGTTCTTGCCGTTCGACGCGCGGAACGACTCGATGACGTTCAGGCACTTCAGCGCCTCGGACTTACGCTGCTGCGAGGTCTCGGTCGAGGCCTTGTGGCGCAGCGCATAGGACATCGAGTCGAGGTCCACCTGCTTGAGCAGCGTGTAGATCGCCTCGGCGCCCATCTGTGCCACGAACTTGTTGGGGTCCGTGTCGTCGAGCGACTGGTTGCCCTTCGGCAGCGCGGCCAGCACGTCGAGGTACTCCTTCTCCGAAAGGGTCTGGAGACGCTCGATGCCCTGCTCCGAAGCGGCACCGGCGTTGATCACGACGTAACGCTCGTAGTAGATGATCGCCTCGAGTTTCTTCGACGGGATACCCAGCAGGTAACCGATCTTCGAGGGGAGCGAACGGAAGTACCAGATGTGCACCACGGGCACCACCAGCGAGATGTGGCCCATGCGCTCGCGACGCACCTTCTTCTCGGTGACCTCCACGCCGCAGCGGTCGCAGACGATGCCCTTGTAGCGGATACGCTTGTACTTGCCGCAGTGGCACTCGTAGTCCTTCACCGGGCCGAAGATCCGCTCGCAGAACAGGCCGTCACGCTCGGGCTTGTAGGTCCGGTAGTTGATGGTTTCGGGCTTCAAGACCTCGCCGCTCGACTGGGCCAGGATCTCCTCGGGGGAGGCCAGGCCGATCGAGATACGGCTGTAACCGTTGTTCGGTTTGTTGTCTTTGCTAATTGCCATATTTTTATCTTGCGTTTTTTCTTGTCCTCGTTAAATACACCTTACTCGAGCTTGACCGAAAGGGCCAGACCGCGCAACTCGTGCAGCAGCACGTTCATGGCCTCGGGAATACCCGGCTTGGGCAGGTTCTCGCCCTTGACGATCGCCTCGTAGGCCTTGGCGCGGCCCATCACATCGTCGGACTTGATCGTCAGGATCTCCTGCAGGATGTTGGCGGCGCCGAAGCCTTCGAGCGCCCAGACCTCCATCTCACCGAAACGCTGACCACCGAACTGGGCCTTACCGCCGAGCGGCTGCTGCGTGATGAGCGAGTACGGACCGATCGAACGCGCGTGCATCTTGTCGTCGATCATGTGGCCCAGCTTGAGCATGTACGTGACACCCACGGTGGCCGGCTGGTCGAAGCGCTCGCCCGTGCCGCCATCGTAGAGGTACGTGCGGCCGCTGTGCGGCAGCCCGGCCTTGGCCGTGTACTCGTTGATCTGGTCGAGCGATGCACCGTCGAAGATCGGCGTGGCGAACTTCACGCCCAACTCGCGGCCGGCCCATCCGAGCACAGCCTCATAGATCTGTCCGAGGTTCATTCGCGAAGGCACACCCAGCGGGTTGAGGCAGATATCGACGATCGTTCCGTCCTCGAGGAACGGCATGTCCTCGTCGCGCACCACCTTGGCCACGATACCCTTGTTGCCGTGGCGTCCGGCCATCTTGTCTCCCACCTTGAGCTTGCGCTTCTTGGCGATGTAGACCTTGGCCATCTGGATGACGCCCGTCTGCGGGAGCTCGTCGCCGTTGGTGAGGTTGTACTTCTCACGCTTGATGGCGGCATCGGCCTTCTTCCACTCGATCGTATAGTTGTTGATCGTGGCCTCGATCAGCGCGTCGGTATGGGCGTCGCCGGTCCAGTTGCACGATCCGAGGTTCAGGTAGCCCATCACCACGCCGGTCTTCTCGTCCGACGACTTGCGGGCGATCTCCTCGAGCAGCTTCTGCGAGAACTTCGTGCCGGCGGGATAGAGCTCCACGCCGAAATAGTCCGTGATGCCCGTCGTGGTCTTGCCCTGCAGCAGGGTCCAGAGTTTCGACACAAGCAGCTTGGTCAGGTCGGCGATCTCAGCGGCAAACTTCTCGTCGAGTTTGTCGAGCTGCTGCTTCTCGGCCGACTTGCCCTTCTTGCCCTCCTTGCTGGCGCGGCTGTAGAGCTTCGTGTCGATCACTACGCCGTGCAGCGAAGGCTGTGCCTTGAGCGAAGCGTCCTTCACGTCGCCGGCCTTGTCGCCGAAGATCGCGCGCAGGAGCTTCTCCTCGGGCGACGGATCGCTCTCGCCCTTCGGGGTGATCTTACCGATGAGGATGTCGCCCGGGTGGATGTTGGCGCCGATGCGGACGATACCGTTGGCGTCGAGGTCCTTCGTGGCGTCCTCCGAAACGTTCGGGATGTCCGACGTGAGCTCCTCGACACCGCGCTTCGTGTCGCGCACCTCCATAATGTACTCATCGACGTGCACCGACGTGAAGATGTCCTCACGCTGGATACGCTCCGAGATCACGATGGCATCCTCGAAGTTGTAACCCTTCCAGGGCATGTAGGCCACCTTCAGGTTGCGGCCCAGGGCCAACTCGCCGTTCTGCGTCGAATAGCCCTCGGTGATGATCTGACCCTTGGTCACCTTGTCGCCCGTGAGCACCGTAGGACGCAGCGTTACGGAGGTATTCTGGTTCGTACGGCGGTAGCGCGGCAGCATGTAGGTCGTCACCTCCGGATCGAACGAGGCGAGGATCTCGTCCTCAGTACGCTCGTACTTGATCTGGATCTTCGTGGCGTCGGCGAAGACGACCTCGCCGTCGCGCTCGGCAACGATCTGGATGCGGCTGTCCGAGATCATGTCCTTCTCGATACCCGTGCCGACGATCGGGGCTTCGGTGGTCACCAGGGGCACGGCCTGGCGCATCATGTTCGAGCCCATCAGCGCACGGTTGGCGTCGTCGTGCTCGAGGAACGGGATGAGGCTCGCGGCGATCGAGGCGATCTGGTTCGGAGCCACGTCCATGAGGTTCACCTCATCGGCCGTCACGACGGGGAAGTCGGCACCCTGACGCGCCTTGATGCGGTCGGGCTGCAGGAAGTGGCCCTCGTCGTCGATCGGCATGTTCGACTGGGCGACGATCTTGCCCTCCTCCTCTTCGGCCGAGTAGTAGCGGATGTGCGAGTTGTCCATGTCGATCACCCCGTTCTCCACCTTGCGGTACGGGGTTTCGATGAAGCCCATCGGCGAAATCCGCGCGTAGACGCACAGCGACGAGATCAGACCGATATTCGGGCCTTCGGGCGACTCGATCGGGCAGAGACGTCCGTAGTGCGTGTAGTGCACGTCGCGGACCTCGAATCCGGCGCGGTCGCGCGACAGACCGCCGGGGCCGAGGGCTGACAGACGGCGCTTGTGCGTGATCTCGGCCAGCGGGTTGATCTGGTCCATGAACTGCGAGAGCTGCGAGGTGCCGAAGAACGAGTTGATCACCGACGAGAGGGTCTTGGCGTTGATCAGGTCCACCGGCGTGAAGACCTCGTTGTCGCGCACGTTCATCCGCTCGCGGATGGTGCGGGCCATGCGGACGAAGCCCACGGAGAACTGATTCGAGAGCTGCTCGCCCACCGTGCGCACGCGGCGGTTCGACAGGTGGTCGATATCATCGACGTCGGCCTTCGAGTTGATCAGCTGAATCAGGTATTTGATGATGGCGATGATGTCCTCGCGCGTCAGCGTACGGATAGCCGGATCGATGTCCAGGTCCAGCTTCTTGTTGATGCGGTAACGGCCCACGTCGCCCAGGTCGTAGCGTTTGTCCGAGAAGAAGAGCTTCTCGATGACGTCGCGCGACGTGGCCTCATCGGGCGGCTCCGAGGCGCGCAGCTGTCTGTAGATGTAGACCACGGCCTCCTTCTCGGAGTTGCAGGGGTCCTTCTGCAGCGTATTGTAGATGATCGAGAAGTCGATGCCCGACTGATTCTCCTTGTGCAGCAGGATCGTCTTGGCACCCGACTCGATGATCTGGTCGATATGTTCCTCCTCGAGGACCGTTTCGCGGTCCACGATGACGTTGTTTCGTTCGATGGAGACCACCTCGCCCGTATCCTCGTCCACAAAGTCCTCGACCCAGGTCGAAAGCACGCGTGCGGCCAACTTGCGGCCCACGGCCTTCTTGAGGGTGGCCTTCGACACCTTCACCTCGTCGGCCAGGTCGAAAATCTCGAGAATCTGCTGGTCCGCCTCGTAACCGATGGCACGCAGCAGCGTGGTGACGGGCAGCTTCTTCTTACGGTCGATGTAGGCATACATCACGTTGTTGATGTCCGTAGCGAACTCTATCCACGACCCCTTGAAGGGGATGATACGCGCCGAATAGAGCTTGGTGCCGTTGGTGTGCATGCTCTGTCCGAAGAACACACCCGGCGAACGGTGCAGCTGGGATACGATGACACGCTCCGCACCGTTGATGACGAACGTACCGCGTTCGGTCATATAGGGAATCGTACCGAAGTACACGTCCTGCACGACGACGCCGAAATCCTCGTGCTCGTCGTCCGTACAATAGAGCTTCAGCTTGGCTTTCAGCGGGACGCTGTACGTCAAACCGCGCTCGAGGCACTCCTCGATCGAATAGCGCGGCGGGTCGATATAGTAGTCGATAAACTCCAGAACGAAGTTGTTCCGGGTATCCGTGATGGGGAAATTCTCCTGAAACACCTTGTACAGCCCCTCGTTCTTACGATTTTCGGCCGTGGTGTCCATCTGGAAAAAATCCCGGAATGATTTGAGCTGTACCTCCAGCAGATCCGGATAAGGCACCCGGTTCTTGACTGTCGAGAAGCTGATTCTTTGTTGTGTTTTTGCTGTGGACATCGTAAAATCCAAATTAGTTGAAGTGTAATTGGGTGGGTTACGCTCCCAAAAGTGGACGGGTATCTATCCCGCCAATGCCCCCGTATGCAGGCACAACATGCCCCGGGAGCATTCATCTTCCAAAGAACGGACACAGCACATGTTCGGCACTTCCGGTCTTTAGACCAAGAAAAGGCATAGAGCTTACACCACCGGTAAGCCCTATACCTGATCGTCTATGCAGCCTTAAGCAGCAATGCTACTTAAGCTCAACTTCAGCACCTGCCTCCTCGAGCTGGCCCTTGATCTGCTCAGCCTCTTCCTTGGAAACACCCTCCTTAACGGCCTTCGGAGCGCCGTCAACGAGTGCCTTAGCGTCACCCAGCGAAAGGCCTGCAACCTCCTTGACAACCTTGATAACCTGGAGCTTGGCCTGGCCAGCGCTCTTCAGGATCACGTCGAACGACGTCTTCTCGGCGGGAGCGGCCTCGCCAGCGCCTGCAGCGGGGGCTGCAACGGCAACAGCGGCAGCAGCCGGCTCAATACCATACTCCTCCTTGAGGATCTGTGCGAGTTCGTTTACCTCGGTCACCTTCAGGTTAACCAGTTCTTCAGCAAGTTTCTTTACGTCTGCCATAGTTGTAAGCTTATTAATTTGTTTTTAATTCTTGTTTGTGAAAATTAGTTGTTTCTCGATTCGAGCGTCTTCACGAGGCCCGCAATCTTTTGGCCTGCATTAGCCTGCAATGCAGAGATAACATTCTTGGCCGGGGACTGAAGCAGAGCGACGATATCGCCGATGAGCTCTTCCTTCGACTTGATGTTACACAGAGCGTCCAGCTGGTTGTCGCCGATGTAGACACACCCCTCGGCGAAAGCCGCCTTGAGAACGGGTTTGTCCGACTTCTTGCGGAACTCCTTGATAAGAACGGCAGGAGCCTTTGCAACGTTGGCGAACATAATCGAGGTAGGACCCTCCAATACTTTTACCAGATCAGCATCAGCCTTCTCCACCTTCTCGAGCGCCTTCGTGAGCAGGGTGTTCTTTACAACTACCAGCTTCACGTCGCTCTCGAAGCACTTGCGGCGCAGGGCAGCGGTCTGCTCGGCGTTGAGCGCCTCGATGTCGGCGATGTAGAAGTGAGGATAAGCCTGGAGCTGCTCGGTAAGGCTGTTAATCACAACCAGTTTTTCTTCCTTTGTCATCTCTTCTATCCTCCTTCTTATTTGGTTTCTACTGATTTGGGATCAATCTGCACGCCGGGGCTCATGGTGGTCGAGAGATAAACACTCTTCACATAAGAACCTTTGGCAGCAGCCGGTTTCAGCTTGAGAATCATGTTCAGAACCTCCTTGGCGTTATCCACGATCTGGTCGGCCGAGAAAGAAACCTTGCCCACGGTGGTGTGGATGATACCGAACTTATCGACCTTGAAGTCGATCTTACCGGCCTTCACCTCACCGACGGCCTTGCCGACTTCCATCGTCACCGTTCCTGTCTTGGGGTTCGGCATCAGGCCACGCGGACCGAGGATACGGCCCAGGGCACCAACCTTACCCATGACGTTGGGGGTGCAGATGATTACATCGACATCGGTCCAGCCTCCCTTGATCTTCTCGACAAATTCGTCGAGGCCTACATAGTCGGCGCCAGCGGCCTTGGCCTCTGCCTCCTTCTCGGGAGTACAGAGAACGAGCACGCGCACCGTCTTGCCGGTTCCGTGAGGAAGAGTAACCACGCCGCGGACCATCTGATTGGCCTTGCGGGGGTCTACGCCCAAACGAACGTCGATATCAACCGAAGCGTCGAATTTCGTGAACGTAATTTCCTTCAGAAGAGCGGCAGCCTCCGGCAGCTTGTAAGCCTTACCGGCTTCAACCTTGGCGTAGGCGATCTTTTGATTTTTTGTCAACTTACTCATCTTCTTCGTAATTACATGTTAGGAAATTCACCGACTACGTTGATACCCATGCTGCGGGCCGTACCGGCTACCATACGCATAGCGGACTCCAACGTGAAGCAGTTCATATCGGACATCTTGTCCTTCGCGATGTCGCGGATCTGCTCCCACGTCACCTGACCGACCTTGTCGCGGTTAGGCTGGGCGGAACCCTTCTGCACCTTGGCTGCTTCCTTAAGCTGGATCGCTACGGGCGGCTGTTTTACAACAAAGTCGAACGACTTATCGCTGTAAACGGTGATGATGACCGGAAGAACCTTACCCGCCTTGTCCTGCGTACGCGCATTGAACTGCTTGCAGAAGTCCATGATATTGACTCCCTTAGAACCCAATGCGGGACCAACCGGGGGCGAAGGATTGGCGGCACCACCTTTGATCTGCAATTTAATAAATGCAGCAACCTCTTTTGCCATAGTTTTCCTTGGTTAATTATTCTTTTTCTACTTGTGTGAAACTCAACTCCATAGGAGTTTTGCGCCCGAATATCTTCACCGATACCGTGAGTTTCTTGCGCTCATTATCGACGGCCTCGATGGTACCCTGGAAGCTTGAGAAAGGGCCATCGGTGACCTTGACGGTCTCGCCGACGAAGAATGGTATTTCGTTCTCCTCCTCCATGGCATTCATTTCATCGACACGGCCGAGGATGCGCGCGACCTCCTGTGGACGCAGAGGCGTGGCGATCATCTTGCGGCTGTCCTCTTTCGTATCGCCGAGGAAACCAAGCACATTGGGAGTATTGCGAATAATTATCGGAATCTGACCGACGAAAGCAGCCTCCACCAACACATAACCCGGATAGGAGACCTTCTCTTTGGAGACCTTCTTTCCGTTGCGGATGGTGTAGACCTTTTCGGTGGGAATCAAGACCTGGGAGATGTAATCTTCGAGGTGGTTGTGGCGGATTTCGGACTCGATATACTCCTTGACCTTACCCTCCTTGCCACCAACGGCACGGACAACATACCACTGTTTTTCAATCTTGCTCATCGCCTGTACGCACAATTAACGACCAAGATTACCCAGTGTCTTGTAGATGACACCCATGAGATTCTCGAACGTCAGGTCCATGGCCAAAACGACGATCGCGAAGATGACCGAAGCCACCATCACGACAATCGTGGAGCTCTGAAGCTGCGGGAACGTGGGCCACGTCACCTTGTTTACAAGCTCGTTATACGATTCTTTAACGTAGTTGAACATATTTCTGCGTCTTTATCTTTGCAGGAGCAGAGAGATTCGAACTCCCATCAACGGTTTTGGAGACCGCTATTCTACCCTTGAACTATGCTCCTAAAAAGAGGCGGTGCGGAAACACCGCCTCGGGATTGTATCGTGTGATTACTTCACGACCTTCAGGATCTGACCGGCACCTACCGTACGGCCACCCTCACGGATTGCGAAACGCAGACCCTCGTTCAGGGCTACCGGGTAGATCAGCTTCACGGTGATCGTTACGTGATCACCAGGCATCACCATGTCTACGCCTGCGGGCAGGTGAACCTCACCGGTAACGTCCATCGTACGGAGATAGAACTGCGGACGATAGTTGTTGTGGAACGGCGTGTGACGGCCACCCTCTTCCTTCTTCAGGATGTAGACCTCAGCCTCGAACTCGGTGTGCGGGGTGATCGAGCCGGGCTTAGCGACTACCATACCACGCTTAACCTCCTTCTTGTCGATACCGCGGAGCAGCAGACCTACGTTGTCGCCGGCCTCGCCCTCATCGAGCAGCTTGCGGAACATCTCGACACCCGTGCAGGTCGAAGTCAGGGTCTTCTCCTCCAGACCGATGATCTCAACGGGATCACCGACATGGATGATACCGGTCTCGATACGGCCCGTAACTACGGTACCACGGCCGGTGATCGAGAACACGTCCTCGATAGGCATCAGGAACGGCTTCTCGTTCTCACGCTGCGGCAGCGGAATGTAGCTGTCTACGGCGTCCATCAGCTCCATGACCTTCTCCTCCCACTTCGGCTCGCCGTTCAGGGCACCCAGAGCGGAACCGCGGATGATGGGGGCGTTGTCGCCATCATAGTCGTATTTCGAAAGCAGGTCGCGAACCTCCATCTCGACCAGGTCGAGCATTTCGGGGTCGTCCACCATGTCGCACTTGTTCAGGAATACTACGATCTTCGGCACGTTCACCTGACGGGCGAGCAGCAC
>UQUQ01000018.1 GCA_900544265.1 uncultured Alistipes sp. | reverse complement strand
TCCAGAAACACCTTTACAGATGCTTCAGACAGCATTTCAAGAATCTCACATGCATCAAAATAAGTGACCATAAAATTCGAATTTATAGGTTTCTGATCAATGATAAATCACCACTTGACAAAGCTTTGAAATTGCGCTCAATTTTCTCAATGTCCCAATCCCACCATTTCAGTTGCAGCAGAAAGGCGATGAATTCGTCATCAAAACGCATCCTGACCACTCGGCAGGGATTTCCCACGGCAACAGCGTATGGAGGAATGTCTGAGGCAACAACAGAGTTGGCTCCGATAATTGCTCCGTCACCTATGTGAACGCCTGGCATGATGGTAACATGCTGGCCAATCCAGACATCATTGCCCACAACGGTATCACCCTTCAGAGGCAATTCATCTTTCACTGGAGCAATGGCACTTCCCCAGTCACCACCAATGACATAAAACGGATAGGTTGTCACACCGTCCATCCTATGATTGGCTCCATTCATGACAAACTCCACACCCTTGGCAATAGCGCAGAATTTGCCAATAATCAGCCGGTCACCTATGAAGTCGTAGAAATGAGTGACATGCTTCTCAAACTGGTCAGCACCATCCACATCATCATAGTAGGTATAGTCGCCGATGATGATACGCGGGTTCTTCACCACGTTCTTGATGAAGCAGAGGCTTGGAATCTTCGGATTCGGAAAAGCCTCATTGGGGTTGGGTCTATTTTTGATTTCCATAAATTCCGATTTATCGGTGTAAATATAACAAATCTACAGCAAATTGTATCTATCTTCGAACTCGTTCTGTCGTATTGGGTTTCTAAACTTATGCTGTTCACTAGACCAACCCCAAAATCTCTTTTTGCCAAGTAAACTTTGTTTCCACTCTTCTGAATTCTCATGCCCGAATATCCAACCTTTATAATTCTTGGTTTCAATTACAAAGATTCCGTATGGCGAAACGACGATGTGGTCTATCTGAGTTGTTCCATAGTGAGTCGGCAATAATATATCATTAAGCGTGGTGTATTCTTTCGAGAGCCAATCCAGCTTTCGAGCCACACGCTTTTCTCCGAATTTGCCTATATTCTTGGGCGAAGACATCCAAATCTTAAATGCCACAAGTAAGACAAATATGCAGATGATTATTATTGAACTCATTATATTATGCTTTATACTCTGCAAAGGTACTCCGTTTTTTACGAATGAAAGACAGAATGGGCTACAAAAAGTATATATAGCGTGAAAATCCCGCTTCACTCGCCAAGTCCCTTCAAGAAGGTAACTCGGAGGGACAATACCTCCACGTTCAAGCCGAGGGTTTTCGGGCAAAAAATTCTCTGCGATAATTTTTCACCCCAAAAAACGCTCCGGTATCGCCGTCCGAGTTGAGACAGAGGTTGGGACTTAGCAAGCGAAGCGACCTACGACGCATAGTACAACAGGTCAAAAATCCATTGCGGTAAGATATGCCGCATCTCTATTCTCAACCTGACTGCCATATCTATATTTCATTATAAGGTCTATCAACCACCGCCATCTTTTTGGCATCTGATTTTTTAAGTGGGGACTAAAGCAGCTCAGCTCTCAACTCTGCATATTACAAAAGTTATCGTTTTTTCGGTCATACCACCATTTTTTTCTCGTACATTTTTTTGACTTCGTTTTTCGCTCCTTCCGACCCCGTTTCTGTGTGGAGCGTTTTCCCTCTTTTCACCCTTGTTTTGTCCCTTTTCGTGCCTTTGCTTTCGTGCCTGCTATGACAAGTGATGACACCTTATGACTTGTGTAGTCTAACGGCTTAAATGTCAATGTTTTATCAAATTTTGCTATATATATTTGCGGTGACAACATTAGTTATTAACGCTAAAAACTCACAGTTATGGCAAAGAAAAATGTAAGGGATGACCCCTCAAAAACACAAGTCACCGAGAACCCGCAGATGAGCGACATCGTGCTGGTTTTAGACAAAATGGAACTGCTCATTCAAGCGGTTTCCGAAATCAACAAGAACGGCAAGTATTCCACCGTGCCGGCAGACAAAGAGCATCAGAACTCCTTTCTCAAGATTGACCGCTATGCGACCTTCTTCGAGAACTTCCTCAAGAACTTCTGGAGTCAGTTGAAAGACCCTACCCACTTCGGTCTTTTCACGATGAAGGAGGAGGAGTTCGACAAACCCGAAGTCAAGCAGGCCATCGAAGACCTTGCCGAAGGTAAGAAAACAAAAGCAGTGGAAGAGTTTCTCAAAAAGTATGAGATAACACCCAAAAATCAAACAGAACAAAGTATTAACAATCAAAATTCAGAAGAAATGGCAAAGAAAAATCAAACCCAGCAGCCCGTCGTTGAAGCTAACGACCAGCAGCAGAACAATCAGTATCGTTACAACGAGTCTATGATCAACTGGGACCAGTTGAAGAACTTCGGACTCTCGCGTGAGTATCTTCAGGAGCGAGGACTTCTCGACTCTATGCTCAAAGGCTACAAGACCAACCAGCTTGTACCTATCAACCTTAACTTCGGCTCTGCCGTACTGCGTACCGATGCACGCCTGTCGTTGCAGCAGTCCAACACAGGTGAGGTGGTACTCGCCATCCACGGTATCCGCAAGCAACCCGAATTGGAGCGTCCTTACTTCGGACACATCTTCTCGGAAGAGGACAAGAAGAATCTCCTCGAAACAGGCAATATGGGCCGAGTGGTGGAACTCAAAGGCCGTAACGGAGAGTATATCCCATCGTTCATCAGCCTTGACAAGATGACCAACGAAGTGGTGGCCATGCGTGCCGAGAATGTCTATATCCCTAACGAGATTAAGGGCGTTCAGCTCACCGACCAGGAAAAGAACGACCTGCGTGAGGGCAAGAAGGTCTATATCGAGGGTATGACAGCTAAGTCAGGCAACGAGTTCAACGCCCACATTCAGGTGAGTGCCGAGCGTAGAGGTATCGACTTCATCTTCGAGAACGACCGCATCTTCAACCGCACCGCCCTCGGTGGTGTGGAGCTTACCAAGCAGCAGATTGAAGACCTCAATGCAGGAAAGGCAATCTTCGTGGAGGATATGCAGCGTAAGGATGGCGAACTCTTCTCATCATATGTGAAACTCGATGAGGCGACAGGACGACCTAACTACACACGCTACAATCCCGACTCGCCCGAGGGTGCAAGAGAAATCTACATCCCGAAGGAAATCGGTGGCGTGAAACTTACCGCTGAGGAGCAGAAAGACCTGCGTGAGGGACGAGCCATCTTCCTCAATGATATGGTGAACAACCGTGGCGAGGAGTTCTCCTCGTTCATCAAGGCAGACCTTGAGACGGGACGACTGATGTACTCTCGCACTCCCGACGGCTTTGAGGAGCGTGCCAAGTTCGAGATTCCGAAGGAGATCTTCGGTGCCAAGCTCTCCGGTCAGCAGCGTGCCGACCTTCAGAGCGGCAAGTCGGTACTTGTGGAGGGAATGAAGGGCTTCGATGGCAAGAGTATCACGCAGTATGTCAAGCTGAACGCCAACCAGAACAAGCTCGACTTCTATAACGAGAATCCCGACCGAAACCGCAACGCCTCACAGCGTAATGTGGTAGCCGAGAAGCAGGAGAAGCGTCAGTCAAAGGGACAGAGCATCTAATCCGTAGTGGGATAAGTCAAATCAATGTATAACTCTAAAATGAATTTTAAGATGAACGATAAGAATAAAGCACCTTTCAAGGTGGAAGATGTAAACTGGGACGAACTATCAGGTATCGGTATCCTCAAGGATGAACTCGAACAGGCAGGTGAGCTTGAGACACTGCTCCGAGGCGAGAAGACAGGTGTCGTATCGCTGAGCCTCGTACTCCTCGGTGTAGATGTGGTGATGGATGCCACTTTGCAGCTTGTACGCAAGAACGACTCTCCGCTGCTGGAAATCATCGGTATCAACCCCACGCAGTAACACGATTCCTTTACTAACCTGACAGCCGTTTCCCGCACCGTAATCGGGACGGGAGACGGCTTCTTTAATTCCAAGAATATTATGATAGCAATTATAGCAGAAAAGCCGAGTGTAGGTCAGGACATCGCCCGCGTCATCGGTGCAACAGAGAAGAAGGACGGTTATATGGCAGGCAACGGGTATCTTGTAACCTGGGCATTGGGACATCTTGTTTCCCTCGCAATGCCGCAGGCATACGGATACAGTAAGGCTTCGCACGAGGATTTGCCTATGCTCCCCGAGCCGTTCCAGCTTGTGGTAAGACAGATCAAGACCGACAGAGGTATGGTAACGGACATCGGTGCCGCCAAGCAGCTCAAGGTCATTGACGAGGTATTCAGCAAGTGCGACAGCATCATCGTGGCAACGGATGCAGGTCGTGAGGGTGAGCTTATCTTCCGATACATCTACCACTACCTCGGATATACCAAGCCCTTCAAGCGTCTTTGGATCTCCTCGCTCACGGACGAGGCTATCCGTACAGGTATGAGCAATCTCAAGGATGGCGAGGCTTACGATAGTCTCTACCACACTGCCGATTGTCGTGCAAAGGCTGATTGGCTCGTGGGTATGAATGCCAGCCGTGCATTGGCTTTGGCTTCGGGTATGCCCAACAACTCCCTCGGACGAGTGCAGACTCCTACGCTGGCGATGATATGCAGCCGCTACAAGGAGAACCGTGACTTTGTTTCCACACCTTATTGGCAACTGCACATCACCCTTGAACGCTTGGGCGAGTTCCGTCAGTTCGCCCATATCGAGGACTTCAAGAGCAAGGAGCAGGCAGAAGCGGCACACGCACGATTCTCGCCCGACTCAACGGCACTCATCACAAAGGTGGAGCGCAAGCGTACCTACCAGCAGGCACCGCTACTTTACGACCTTACCACCTTGCAGAAGGACTGCAACACCCATCACGATATGAGTGCGGAGAAGACTCTTTCTGTGGCACAGGCTCTCTATGAGAAGAAGTATATCTCATATCCGAGAACGGGCAGCAGATATATCTCGCACGACTTGATGGAGCAGGTCTATGATTCCCTTTGGAAGATTGCCACTATGCCCGAGTTCAAGGAGTATGGCAAGCGTTTCGACTTCGAGCATCTGAATATGCGTAGTGTAGATGATGACAAGGTAACGGATCACCACGCACTCATCATCACAGGCGTAGAGCCCGAGGAGTTGAACGCCCACGAGCAGATTGTCTACACGATGATTGCAGGACGTATGCTTGAAGCGTTCTCGCCACGCTGCGAGAAGGAGTCATTGGTAATGGAGGCGACAGCAGAGGATATGAAGTTCCGTTCACGCTCTACCACCATCGTCAATCCGGGCTGGCGTGCAATCTTTGCCCGTAAGGAGGATGCCGAGAAGGACGAGACTGAAGCCAACAAGGGTACGGCACGCTTCGCCGAGGGTGAGCAGATACCCGTTACGGGCTATGGCACGGCACAGCGAAAGACAATGCCGAAACCTCTATACACCGAAGCGACACTCCTTGCCGCTATGGAGACCTGCGGTAGGAACATCACCGATGATAAGGCGAAGGAGGCCATCAAGGATTTCGGTATCGGAACACCAGCCACACGAGCCGCCATCATCACGACACTCTTCAAGCGTGACTACATCGAGCGTTCAGGCAAGGCACTCATACCTACCGAGAAGGGACTATACATCTACGAGGCGGTAAAGGATATGCAGGTCGCCAATGTGGAGCTGACAGGCAGTTGGGAGAAGACACTCCTGCAAATAGAGCAACATACTTTGGAGACACGCTCCTTTATGCACTCCATCGAGAGTTTCACCTCGCAGGTTACACGCGAGGTCCTCGGACTGAAATTCCCGGCACCCAAACAGCGTACCATTCCTTGCCCCAAATGCGGTACAGGTAAAGTGATGATACGCCCGAAGGTCGCCAAGTGCGACAATCCGGATTGCGGTCTGCTTGTATTCCGCAAGGTACTGAACAAGGAGCTTAACGAGCAACATCTGGAACAGTTATTTTCATCGGGAGCGACCAAGCTGATCAAGGGTTTCAAAGGCAAGAAAGGCAACTCCTTCGATGCCGCCGTAGCCTTTGACGATGAGTTCAATGTAACGCTGGCATTTCCCGACAAGAAGAGAGGTAAGAAAAGATGATGTCAGTTATCCCGATTCGTAGGCAAAGGTAGTGAACCGCCCTCATTCCACCCCGCAAGGTCGTGCCGCAGGCGGTTTCGGCAAAAATCATCCTCGCACGGCTGCGGTATTTTTCCCGAAAACCTTGCAGGTGGAGGCGTTTCACATCCAAGCCCACGAAATCGGGAACGACTGTTCCCACTAAATAATATAGGATATGAAAACAAATGACCCGACCGTAAGAAAGAGAATGAAGTGGATAGGTATGATACTCTTAGCCGTAGTAGCAGCATTAGGTTTCAGCTATCTCTATACACGAGGTGTATCACCCGTATGGGCTGCGGTAGCCATCGTATGTTTCCCTGGCTTCTTCCGATTCATATACAAGATTGCCTGCATCGTAATGGCAGCATTGATACTCTTTGCTATCCTCAGTTTCTTAGTCTTCTAACTCTTAAAGCAATGAAAAGGTCTTGTCATCGACATACAACATATAAGCAGATATATTGCGATATGGGTTATGGGAGCTGTCCTTCTCGGACGGCTCTTTTTGTAGGTGGACGATTCAAGAATGAGGATATGAATGAAGAAAGGGATAGAGAAAATACCAGCCATTGGCAAGCCGATGAACTACAGGGCAAAGTTGGCCAATGCTTCTTATCGGACAGCAAGGTCGGGCCACAGGTGGTTTCGGAGAAAATCATCCTCGCCGTGCTGCGGTATTTTCCCCGAAAACCTTGCCTTACCGGAAGCATTAGCCGTAACGCCCTCGTAGTTCAACGGACTGCCAAAGTCCTAGTATTAACCATATAATAAAAGATAAAGCTATGAATCAAGCAATCATCGCAAGTGTACCGATGGCACCGATGCAGATGCCTGTGGTACGTAGAAGAAGAGTAAAGGTCACTGAACCTGAAATCAAGTTGCCGCCAAGAGGCTCACGAGGTCCGGTACATATATCGGAGCTGCTCAATCCCATTCTGGAGATAAGCAAGCACCCTGACCGTAACAGACTGCTTGCAGAGTTCTTCAACCAGTGAACATCACAAGAAAATAATTCAGTATTAACATTAAATCATAAAGTTATGTTTTTCACATCAATTTCACAGATGATGACCGAGAGCGTAGATCTGACTCTGGTCATCCGCAAAGCGAACGGACAACTTACTGTATCAACATTGCCGAAGGCTAATGGGCTGAAAGATGAAGCCCAGAACCACATCGTTCCGCTGACACTAACGGGCACTCCCGAAGAGATGGATGCAGAGTTCCTGCAACACATCATACAGCCTATACGCAAGGCTACGGGACTTATCTCCAATTTGATGGAGTTCGAGAAGCAGGCAGATAAGGCTGCTGCCAACAGCAAGGCGGCAAAGGATGCCAAAGCCAAGGAAACCAAAGAGGAGAAGGAGAAGCGTGAGAAGTACGAGAAGCATATGAAGAAGGCTGAGGAACTTATCACAGCCAAGAATCATAAGGATGCCATCACCGCACTCCAACAGGCTCGTATGTATGCCACTGCCGACAAGCAGAAGGAGGTAGATGAGAAGATTGCCGCACAGAAGAAGGCGATGAACCAAGGATCGCTCTTCGAGATGATGGAAGAGACTCCTGCACCGGCTCCACAAGTGGCACAACCACAGAATGTGGTACCGCAACCTGCACAGCAGACTATACAGCCGCAGGCAGCACCCCGACAGATGCCGCCACAGCCACAACAGACTGTAATGCGTCCCGTGCAGCAGCCTATGCAACGCCCTGTTCAGCAAGCCCCACAGCCTCAGTATGGTGGGCAGCCTATGTTCACCACACCACAAGGCGGTTATCCACCTCAAAATGCAGGACAGCAGCATCCTCACTATCCGCAGGGTGAGATTCCGATGTTCCCACATCATGAGGAGCCTCCTATGCCTGAAGAGTTACAGCAGGCATATATGCACGAAGGCCCTGCATATCGCCCCGAGGATTATGAGGAATATCCCGACTTCCCTCAGTCAATGTTAGAAAATCATTATTCACAGGCATACGCCCAAACAGTTTAAGAATATGGCACTTTTAAGAAACGAAATGCAGCGATCATTCACCTTCAAGAAAGGTACAGAGATGATTACACTTCCTGATCCTAATCCGAACGACTCTCCGGAGAGTGTTATGAGTTTCTACTCGAACATCTATCCAGAACTGACCACAGCAACCGTACACGGCCCGACCATCAAGGATGATAAGGCGGTATATGAGTTCAAGACAACCATCGGAACAAAAGGATGAGAACTATGAGTAAGGACACTAAAAAGAAGAAGTCATGCAGACCATTGGACGAACATCAGTCGGAACAGCTCGCGAGGATGATAATCGCATCGACCAAGCGGGAGGTACGATACGGTGTGACAAGAGTAGAGAGAGTTACGGCGCCAACGGGTGCCGTAATTCTTTTCTAAAGACACCTATTCTCCCCATAGCACCACAGACTATTATGAGGGAGAGCTATAGCGGAAACAGTTATAACCTAATCACGCAGGAGAATTACGAATACCTGCGTGATTCTTATTTCCGCTATGCTGAACTTATGAATGTAAAGGCGGAGCATACGCCAGGCAGAACTATTGGTGAAGGTATTGTCAATCTCTACAATGAGATGAACGACCTCGTAAATAAAAGCGGCATGTATATCAACCTTGAGGATGACAATGGCTGTCTATACTTCAATGTGTGGAACACACATACTTGGGGTGAGTACACACTGTATTACTTCCCTGTAAAGTTTGTGGAGGAACTGAATCCCACACTCAGACGCATTGTCATCACATTCTATCATAATTTCATGAAAGAGAACGGTATAACCACTATCAACGATGAGTCAGATATGGACTGGGCTATTGATATGCTGACTGAAGGCTGCTATGAGGATGAAGATGCCAAAGAGAGGCGAGCGAGGGAAAAGCTCGTGAAATCATACAAGGATGGTAGAGCATATAAACTCCTCGACAGGGTGTGGCGAAAGTCCTACTACAAGAACCTGCCGAAAGCTATAGAAGAATATGAGTGTAAGAATGGCTTTGAACAAGGTCTTATCAAACTGCTGAGAAGAGGACTTGAGTTCATAAAGACGGAGAAAGCCATCATGTACTATGGCTATGACCCGTTCTACGATGAGGAGCCCGATTATCTGCCGATGACACTCGAACAGCAGATAAGGGTTGTCTATGATAGCGATGATATAATGACGGAACACCTTATCGACTTCTATAATTCCTCCCGTCAGGAGTCATACGATATTATTCCTGCATCAACCTTTGCCGTCTCTCCAACGACCGACAAGGTTTTTACTCTTGAAGATACCTATCCTGAAAGGTTCTTCAAGTGGGCAGATGATTTTATTCACTACATACGATAATCACTATGGATACCAACAAACTTACCAAGCAGATAAATACGATGCTGCGCCCCCGTGCGGCATTGATAGCATACTCCACAGATGGAGGAGATACATACTTCCTTGAAGTACGGAGCATAGATAATGAGGGAGCCATGAGCGAAGGACGTCCCGTGACGGTGGACTTCATCAACGAACTCATCAAGGGATATTCCGAGAGGCACAGCAGCACACCGCATGGTCGCATCCCAACAAATATGCTATGGAGTGATACCCGCAAGGGCTACGAGAAATATATCTGGTATAACCCGCCACAAAAGCGTATGATGTTCTTCAAGGAGTCGCTACATATTGAGAATGCCGAGTATAACCTGCCCGGTGTCATCTATGAGGTGCGCGATGAGCGTATGAATATCTACGCATACATAGACAACGAACTGAAGCCTGAAACGGAACTCTACGCTGCTCCGTTCTTCAATGTCACGGGGGCAAGCGTCTGTCTTGGCTCGGCAAAGATTGACAAACCGACAGAGATTACCTACGACAAATTACTTGAGTACTGGGAGAAGAAGTTCTGGCTCACGGAGTTCTCACACCTCGGAGGTAACGGAAATCCCACAAAGAGCAACCTTGTACTCGTAACAAAGGCAGCAAAGGATGCTCCCTTCAACCTCGAAGAGTTAAAGCCTCTAAAGAATTTGAAACTTAAAGATATACTACGATGAAAAGAGTACATTATACCGACAGCTATCTGCTCAATCCACAACACCCCGTAACGGTAAACCTTATAGGTGGTGGAGGTACAGGCTCGCAAGTATTGACAAACCTTGCACGATTGGATGTAACACTTCGTGCCCTCGGACATCCGGGACTATTCGTAACACTATACGATCCCGATATTGTAACGGAAGCCAACATCGGACGACAACTCTTCGGATATTCCGACTTGGGACTGAATAAGGCGAACTGTCTGATAACACGCATCAACAACTTCTTCGGAAATGACTGGAAGGCTGTGCCGGCATTCTATCCCTCAAATATGAAAGATGCACGACAGGAGCATCTTGCAAATATCACTATCACCTGTACGGACAATATAAAGTCGAGAATAGACCTCTGGAATGTACTAAAAGCATTGCCACAGTACAATTATACAAACTATCAGACACCACTGTATTGGCTCGACTTCGGCAATACGCAAACATCGGGACAGGTTGTATTGGGCAGTATCCCAAAGAAGATAAAGCAACCTACTTCTCAAATCTACCAGACCGTACCATCATTAAAGGTCATTACCAAACTTGTGAAGTATGCTCGCATCAAAGAGGAGGACTCCGGTCCGAGTTGCTCGCTTGCCGAGGCTTTGGAGAAGCAGGACCTGTTCATCAACTCCACATTGGCTCAACTCGGCTGCAACATACTCTGGAAGATGTTCCGACACGGAATGATAGAGCATCATGGACTTTATCTCAACCTCAGTACGATGAAGGTCAATCCCATAATGGTATAATCGTAATAGACAGCTGTCATATTCTTAACGAGTATGATGGCTTTTTTTATGCTATCGCCCCATATTTATTACAATATCTTCATCATTTATAGCGTTTTATATTAAAAATGCCTTGAAATGCTATTAAAAAATGATAAAGCAACCTAATTTTTTTGCTTTATTAGTAATTTTGCACATTAGGCATATATGATAAACAGTTCGGACTAACCCGACTTAAATATAGGACGCAATGAAAATAGAAAGGAAGATAGCCATTGGCTATACTATTATTGTCGCCCTAATTGGTGGTATCGTATATACGTACCTGCACGAATGGCGACAAATGAACAGATTGGAGCGTGAAGTGAAAGAGATTCACCGTCTCCGACAAAGTGTGCATGAGGCATATGTACATATGCTCGACCTTACGATGTTCGGTGAAACCATTCTCGAATGGGAAAGAGCCGACACAACTCTCTATCGTGCCAAACGCCTCAAGGTGGATAGCATCCTTTGTGAGTTCAAGGATTACTATTCCGGTGAACGGATAGATAGCCTACGGGTGTTGATGGCAGAGAAAGAAATCCAACTATTCAATATCTCCAAGCTGTTTGAAAAGCAGGTAGAACTCGGCGAAGAACTTGCCGAGCGTGTTCCCGTCATAGCATATGAGAGTACGCAGGAAGCTGAGAAGAAGAGTGGTTTCCTGGGTCTCTTCAAGAAGAAGGAGAAACCGCAATCCACGACAACCACAAAACTTTATACCCTTAATCGGGATGTTATCAAGAAGCAGTTCGAGCAGAGCCGTCAACTCTCTGAAACGGCAGACAGCCTTGCTCATCGCAATTATGTAATCAACCAGCAATTGAAGGACCTTATTGCTGCAATGGACGGGCGTGTAACGGAGGATCTTCAAGCAAGGGAACAACAGATTATTAAGACTCGCGAGAGAACAAAGGTTTATTTAGGAAGCATTACAGCTTTTATTTTCATTGCTCTCATAGCCTCGTATTTTGTCATTATGCGTGACTATGGCAAGAAAGAGCGTGGCCGACGCAAGTTAGAGGAGAGTAACCGCAAGAACGCTGAGTTACTTGAAATGCGTAATAAGATTATCCTTACCATCTCACATGATATACGAGGGCCACTCAACAACATTATCGGTTATACAGATCTGGCCATGGACACACGGGAGAAGAAGAAACGCAATCTGCAACTGAAAAAGGTATTAGGTCGCAGCAAGCATATACTGCACCTTGTAAACAACCTGCTCGATGTTTATCGTCTTAATCAAGCGAAAGAGACAATGCACCCTGTGCCATTCCGAATTTCCGATTTACTGAATCGTGTGGTGGACGGTGCCACACAGCCTATCAATGATAAAGGGCTTCTCTTTGAGCATGAGTTCATAGGTGTTGATACAGTAGTCAAAGGCGATGTCGATAGAATAGAGCAAATCATCAACAACCTTATTGCCAATGCCGTCAAGTTCACTTCCGCAGGACATATCGGATTCAATGTAACCTATATGGACGGCACATTCACAATGAAAGTTAGCGATACGGGTGTGGGTATGACCGAAGAGATGATGAAGCGTATCTATCTACCATTTGAGCGTGCTGCGAGTGCAGAAAACTCCGATGGCTATGGTCTCGGTCTGCCAATCGCCCACGGAATAGTAACAATGCTTGGTGGAACAATCAATGTGGAGAGTGAGTTGAATAAAGGCACGACATTTACAGTTACTTTGCCTCTACCTGTTACCAATGAGCCTATAGAAGAGGAAAATGTTTCGTTTGACGCATCTCTGCATCTGCCGAAGAATGTCATTGCCATCGATGATGATATGCTGCAACTTGAACTTGTAAAGGAGATGTTGGAGCGTAATGGAGTATCGTGTACAATATGCAGCAAGGTAGATAAACTGACCGAGGAACTGCGTAAGAAGAACTACGACCTGCTTTTGAGCGATATTCAGATGCCGAATACCGATGGATTCAAGTTGCTTGAATTGCTCCGCAAATCACGCATCGGTAACTCTAAGGATATTCCGATAGTGGCAATGACAGCACGAAGCGAAAGTGAGCGTGAAGCACTTCTTGAGGCTGGATTTGACGGTTGCATCTTCAAGCCGTTCTCCATGAATGAACTGTTGAAGGTCATTGCTTCAGTAGTCAAGGGCCGCGAACCAGGCAGTGATACGGACTTCTCAATGATACTTGCCAATGTATCGGACAAAAAGAAAATATTGAGAACGATGATAGAGTCCTGCGAGAAGGATATTGTCGATTTGAAGATTGCAATGACAGCCGAGAACAGGGAGTCGATGCGAAGCATAGCACATCGTATGTTCCCGATGTGGGAGATGGTTTCGATGGATGAAATTCTGCTTGCTTACCGCAATGTCCTGAAGGACCCGGACTGTGATACTCAAACCGTGTTGAACCACACGAATCATATCATTACTCACATTGAACACCTGATTGAGGATGCCGGAAATGAGATAGAAAGAATAGCCGATGAAGAAAAGAATATTAATAGTAGAGGATAATATAATCCTTTCGCAGATAGTAAAAGACTGGCTGGAGCGTGAAGGATACGCTGTGGCGACTACAATAGACGAACCTTATGCCCGTAAGTTATTACGTAAGGAGTCGTTCGATCTGATACTCTCAGATGTGCGTCTGCCACAAGGTGACGGTATATCACTTCTTGAATGGATCAATAAGGAGAAGATGGATATCCCATTTGTGATAATGACCGAGTATGCATCGGTAACGGATGCAGTCAGGGCAATCAAGATGGGTGCAAAGGACTATCTTGCCAAGCCGGTATTCCACGAGCAGTTGGTGGAAATGGTCAAGGAACTATTGAAACCCGTATCAACTGTTCGCAGTAAGGAGAAGGAACTCTTCAAGCGTACAAGCCCCAAGGCTATGGAAGCTATGAATATGGCGGAGTTGGTTGCTCCATCGGATATTTCAGTATTGATTCTCGGAGCAAACGGAACAGGCAAAGAGTCCATAGCGCGAACCATTCACTTCCATAGCAACCGCAAGGATAAGCCTTTTGTTGCGGTGAACTGCGGTGCCATACCTCATGAACTGGCTGCTTCTACATTCTTCGGGCACGCAAAAGGTGCGTTCACAGGTGCTGATGCCGACAAGGGTGGTTGTTTTGAAGCCGCCAATGGCGGTACGCTCTTTCTTGATGAGATAGGAACATTGCCATACGATATGCAGTCCTCATTGCTGCGAGTGTTACAAGAGGGAACATTTATGCCAGTCGGCTCAAGTGTGGAGCGTGTGGCGGATGTCCGTATCGTGGCAGCGACTAATGAAGATATTGGGAAGGCTATTGCCGAGGGGCGTTTCCGTGAGGACTTGTACCATCGTCTGGGTGAATTTGAGATACGACAACCCTCACTTGCCGAGTGTCCCGAAGATATACTCCCACTTGCCAACTTCTTCCGCGAGAAATTCTCAAAAGAACTGCACCGTGAGAGAACAGGCTTTACCGCTGAAGCGGAACGGTTATTGCTCTCACACTCCTGGTCAGGCAATATAAGGGAGTTGCAGAACAAGATTAGGCGTGCGGTATTGATGGCTAAAGATACGCACATTGACTTTGCAGATTTGAATATTGTACAGGCACAGCCAGTAGATATTCCAGGGGCTCCGCTGTTACCATTGAAGGATGATGAGCTGGAAAAGCAGAGCATCATAAGAGCCTTGCAGTCGTGTGGTGGCATCAAGACAAAAGCGGCTCAAATGCTTAATGTAGACTCATCTACACTATACCGCAAGATGAAAAAGTATGGTATAAAATGATGATTGTGGTGGCAATATGAACCGCATATCGGCAAAAAGTTGTATCTTTGAGCCGTAAAATTGAAATATCGCGGCGGAACATTAGTTGATTCTGTCCGTTTATATAGACATAAGTTCGCAAGAATCCCGAACAGAAATCTGGCAGTTGAAGTTAAGGAGAGTATTGCGTATGCTTATGCTATGCCCATGGCATAGCGTGGTGTTACGTACTCTCCTTAGGCCCATGCCAGAGCCTCTGTTCGGATGCGTGATGACCACGCTTCTTTTTTGGACGGAGGTAACGATATGGCAAAGATTCAGATCATAGCAGCGATGACAATGGACGGCTTTCTTCCGAAAGCTGACGAGAACTTAATGCAGTGGGTAATGAATGATGCCAAAGGCTTTCCATATTGGCACGAGCATAGCATATACCGCCTTATGCCTCACTATCCGTTGCTTGACCTGCTTGCCGAGAAACACTCCGACAACAACCAATCCGATACATACATAGCTGAAATATCCGACAAGGATAGCATAGAATTTATACGTGGACTCTCACGCTACAACCTCATTGACGAGATGGTTGTCTATATCTTGCCTGTCATTGCAGGTAAGGGAACTCTCGTATTTGATGACCTTACTCCAAGCCGTTGGAATATGTATAAGACAACATCCTTCTCCAACGGAATAACTCGCATCATCTATCGCAACTCTTGCATTTTGCAATAGCAGGTTGCGAAAAAGTGTTGCATTTTGCAATACTCTGAAAATCCTCAAATTTCACGCTGAAAATTTTTATTTCACTGATACACAATGATGTATCGGTGTCTTTTCGTGTCATTCCATGTCATTGGCACGCAGGATGCCATTTAATAAGTATAACCTGTTGCGCAACACGGTGTAAATAACCCGATTATTCACACTTAAACAGATTATACGATGTTACAGATAAATAGTGAAACCGCCCACAAGATGTTCATCCAACTGATGGAACGCTTCGATAAGATTGAGAAGATGCTGGAGCGACAGAACAAGATGAAGGAGTGTCTCGATGGCGACACATTGCTGGATAACTACGACCTGAGCAAACTGCTTGGCGTGACTCACCGTACCCTTGCACGCTACCGCCAAAAGAAACTTATCCGCTACTATATGATTGACGGACGCACATACTACAAGGCTTCCGAGGTCAAGGACTTCTTCGAGCAGAAGGGCTTGCCGCTTCCGGCAAGCATGAGAAATAACACCAATTTCTAACCTCAAAACAACTATGTAATATGGAAATCGTATGTATAGACAAGAAAGCATTTGATGAGATATGCAACCACTTCAGCGAGTTTGAGGATAGAGTGAACAGACTATGCCAGCCTAATCAGGATCTTGGTCTCAAGAACTGGATGGATAACCAGGATGTATGCCAGATACTCCGTATATCGAAACGCACATTGCAAGTGTACCGAGAAAAGGGATTGATACCGTTTGCACGCATCAAACACAAGATATTCTACAAGCCCGAGGATATTCAGAGATTTATTGACAGCACTTATCACCCCATTAAAAAGAAGAGAATATGAGCAGCTTTTTTATAGACAAGACCGACCCGCATATCGCGGAGATACTTGAGCGTCTAAGACGAGTAAACAAGATTCTCCACAAGACGGAGACTCTGGTACAACCTACATTGAACAATGAGAGGTTCCTGACTGATGAGGAACTCTCCAAGATACTCAGAGTGAGTCGCCGCACATTGCAGGAGTATCGCTCGGCAGGTGCAATACCTTACTACCTTGTTCAGGGCAAGGCTCTTTACAAAGAGTCCGAAATTGAAAAGATTCTCAATGATTCCCATAAACGCTGCATAGAGGAACAGCGATGGGTATGACCCTAAACAATAGCAACGACCCCGATTGAGGCCGTTGCTATTGTTTTTATACTGTTGTTGTCCGCTTCCATTTGATACATCTCTCAAACTTCAGTCCTTCATCTGCGAGTTCTATCTGCTTATCGGCAGTAACCTCACGCAGGCGTTTCATATCCTCATCAACATTCTTGTCCGTTACATGGGCATAAATCTGTGTGGTGGTAATGGAGGTATGACCCATCATCTTGCTTACTGTTTCTATTGGTACGCCGAGCGATAAAGTCATATGTGTTCCGAAATTATGACGGGCTTTGTGAAAGGTCAGATGGAAGCCGTACTCTTTACCTAATTCTCCTGTCAATTTAATGAGATATTCACGGCAATAGAGGTTGAAGACTTTATCTCCCTGTCGCTCGTGCTTATACTTTTCAATAATGCGAAGAGGCACATCCAACAATCGAATAGATGACAACGTGTCGGTTTTCTTTCGCTTGATGTGTATCCACCAGCTGCCATCTTCTGCCTGTGTTATATCGTTCACGGATAACCGTCTTAAATCAGCGTATGCTAATCCTGTAAAGGTGGAGAAGATAAACCAGTCGCGTACCCGTTCCAATTGGGGCTTATCCACAGGAGTAGACATCAATGTCTTGAGGTCTTCCAACTTCATGTGCCGACTTTTACGTTTGGGGAGTTCCGGATGCAGACGGCAATATGGATCTCTGCGCAATGTTCCTTGACTGACGGCTCGCATTGTCATCTTTTTCAGCCTATACAAATGTTCGTGTACCGTCTTGGGACTTAGACGGCAATCGCTTTGCAGGAATATCTCAAAGTCGTCATAGAACACCTTGTCAAGGCTTCGCAATGTGACATCTTCTACACCCCGTTTCTTCTGAATAAACGCCGCAAGGTGCTTGTATGAGCGTTGGTAACAGTCGTAGGTCTCCTTGATTCTATCCACACCAACACGCTTCTTGAACTCCTCGTTATGCTCACGGAAGAGGGCGAGCAATGTTACAGGCTTTTGCCCGATACCCTTGACTGCGTTCTTGACAAGTTCTGCGGTAACAAAGCCTAAACTCTTCTTGATATGATTGTAGTGTCCCGTAATCTCCTTGGTAAGTTCGTCAATGGCTCTGTTTACCGTTACAGCATTCTCACTGCGACCATCGGCACGACCCTTATCGGGATTCCAGATGGCAGGATTCACTGATACTTTCGTACCGATTTGTTCCCATTCGGCATCAATACTGACTTTGCACAATAGTTGGCACATACCATCCTTGCGTACTTTCGTGCGGTTGATGTAGAACAATATGGCGAAGGTACTGCGACGCTTTGTGTTCTGGTTATCTGTATTCTTGTCTGTTTTCATATATAGTCGTTTTAATGGTTGTCAAATGGCGATTGTAAAGCGTTCACTAATCTTGTTGTCTAATCTCTTGGTATCAGCATTTATCTTGTCATCGGTAACTTTCGCATAAATCTGAGTGGTATCAACCCGTGTATGTCCCAACATTTTGCTGACCGTTTCCAATGGCACACCGTGAGATAGGGTGATCTCCGTAGCATATGTATGTCTGGCGGCATGAAAGACTATTCTTCGCTCAATACCGCATATTGCAGCAATCTTTTTCAGGGAAAGATTTACATCAGAATTACAATACATGGGCAACAGTTTTCCGTTAGGCTCTACATCACGATACTTTTTAAGTATATGAATAGGTACATCAAGGAGCGGAACTTCATACTCGACTTTGGTCTTCTTACGAGATGTTCTTATCCATAGTGTACCTTCCTCGTCCGTAACCAAATCCTCTTTGGTCAACATACACATATCTCCATAAGATATTCCGGTGTAGCATGAGAACAAGAATAAATCTCTGACGATGTAAAGTCTTGCATTATGCAATGGTGTTGTCATCATCAGTTCCAGTTCCTCTGCCGTGAGATACTTCTGTTCACGCTGTGGACGTTCAGGTTCATATCCCCAAAATGGATTGAAGGTAAGAATACCGTCTGCTATGGCTTCATTGATAATGGTTCTAAAAGAGGTTGTAAGATGGACTATCGTACCAAGAGCCAAATGGCAGTCGGTTCGTAAGTGAAGATCATATTTCTCGATAAACGAACGATCCAATGCCGTAAAGGGAATATCGGTCAGTTTGTATTTCTCATTGAGGAATTTCTCCACATGCATATAGGCGTATTTGTAAGCACGCAGAGAACCTGCGACACGATTGACACCTACACGCTTCTCGAAGTTCTTGATGAAGGTGCGGAAATAGCTCATCAAGGTCTGCTGCCCTGAAGCCATACCCAAGAGCAGGCACTTGACATCTTCGGCAGTTACTCCTTCTCGTATTGCAGATTGTTCCTGATAGATATGTAGAGCCGAGGCTCTGATTTCGTCTAACAGACGATTGATTTCGCGTGCTGCGACACTCTTACCCGTAGCACGACCGGAGTGCCACATCGTATGTGGTACCGACATTTTCACACTGAATGCCGTCTCGGAGTACTTGCCGACATTCAACCTTGCCATTACGGGACAGTTCCCTTTGACATCTGCTTCGCTCTTTTTGAGGTAGAACGACACCTTTACATCTGCCTGATTCATAACTCATTTCTTTGGTTGCAAAAATAAATTTTACAGAGTTAATGAATGGCATGTAGAACATAGCGAAACAAGGCAACAAGTACTTGACAATTAATCTCATTCCCGTATTTTTCTTCCAACGAGAAAAAATGATTACCTTTGTCAGTGCAATGATAGAAAAACAAGCGTTCTTTGTGGCTGTTGTAGGGTATGTGCAAGAGATTAAAGATGCTATTTCTACCAACTTTCCCTTCCATAAAAAGGCAACGGATAGGTAGCAATTCTTTCTCTAATCCCCACCATATACGGCTCATTCTGCCGAAATTAACAATATGGTGAGGTAACACAAAAATGGTATATGTACCAACCACTTATCAAATTTCACCCTCATCCTGCCATTTTTACGCAAGTTCTTTGTATCTTTGAGGCAAACAAAATTCCGAAACCATGTTTTCAGCCAAAACCTACACGGCGCGCCGCCACGAACTGCGCACGAAGATCGGCTCGGGCATCATCCTGCTGCCGGGCAACCCCCTCACGCCGAACAACTATCCCAACAACGCCTACTATTTCCGTCAGGACTCCACGTTCCGCTACTACTTCGGGCTGAACGTCCCGTCGGTCGTCGGCCTGATCGACGCCGACTCGGGCGAGGAGGCCCTCTACGGCGACGACTTCACGGTCGAGGACATCATCTGGACGGGTCCGCAGCCGACGCTGCGCGAGCTGGGCGCCGGCGTGGGCGTCACGGCGACCTTCCCGATGGCCGAGCTCGAGGGGCGGCTGCGCAAGGCCATTGCGCTGGGACGCCGCATCCACTACCTGCCGCCCTACCGCGGCGAAACGAAACTCCAGCTCTCGGCGCTGCTGGGCATCAAGCCCGCGCTGCTGCACGACTACAAGTCCGTGGAGCTGATGTTCGCCGTGGCGGAGATGCGCGAGAAGAAGAGCGCCGAGGAGATCGAGGCGATGGAGCGCGCCTTCGGCATCGGATACGAAATGCACACGCTCGCCATGCGGATGTGCCGCGCGGGCGTCGTCGAGCGCGAGATCGCCGGAGCGATCGAGGGCGTCGCCAAGTCGAAGGGGCAGGGCGTGTCTTTCCCGTCGATCGTCTCGCAGCACGGCGAGACGCTGCACAACCTCAACGCCGACGGCCGACTGACCGACGGCCGGCTGCTGCTGTGCGACGCCGGTGCCGAGAGCGTCGAGGGCTACTGCTCGGACCACACGCGCACCTATCCCGTCAGCGGACGGTTCACGCCGCAGCAGCGCGAGATTTACGACATCGTGCTCGCGGCACACGACCACGTGGCCCGTATCGTCGGCCCGCACATGATGTACACCGAGGTGCACAACGCCGCCTACATGACGCTGGCCGAAGGGCTCATCGGCGTGGGCCTGCTCAAGGGTTCGGCCGCCGATGCCGTGGCATCGGGCGCCATGACGATGCTCATGCCCCACGGACTGGGCCACGGGCTGGGCATGGACGTGCACGACTGCGAGGCGATGGGCGAGCGGTCGTTCGACTTCTCGCAGATCCGGGAGCGCGCCGCGGCCTCGGGTACCTGCATCTACCGCGCCGCCTGGCGGCTCGAACCGGGAACGGTGATGACCGACGAACCGGGCCTCTACTTCATCCCGGCGCTCATCGACAAGTGCCGCGCCGAGGGCAAGTACCAGGGCATCGTGGACTACGACGCGCTGGAGGCCTACCGCGACTTCGGCGGCATCCGCATCGAGGACGACATCCTCGTCACGGAGGAGGGGAGCCGCATACTCGGCGACCGGAAGATTCCGATCACGGCCGAAGAGCTCGAAGCCGTCGTGGGCAAATAGCCCTCCGGCAGCAACATGCGACCGATCCGGAGCCTGCGGGCTCCGGACTTTTTGTTGTCGCCAGGCAAGCCTTCGCCGCCGCCCGTTTGGGCCCCGGAAGGGCCCCTCACCCCGCCCGAAACGCCGTTTCGCCCCGAAAAAGAGGCGTCGGTTCTTGTTTTTTTGGATTTTTTCGTATATTTATAGTCGGCTAATCGAAAAGCTACCGAAAAACAACCTTAAAACCATACGGGAATATGAAAAACTATTCAGCCAAAGAGATCAAGAACATCGTACTCATCGGCGCGCCCGGCACGGGAAAAACTACCCTTGCCGAAGCGATGGCCTATGAGGGTAAGGTCATCGACCGCAGGGGTAGTATCGAGACGAACAACACGCTCTCGGACAACACGGATATCGAGCACGAATACAAGCGCTCGATCTATTCGACGATCCTCTTCACCGAATTCATGGACCGCAAGCTGAACATCATCGACTGCCCGGGTTCGGACGACTTCTGCGGAAGCCTCTTCTCGGCGTTCAAGGTCGGCGACGTCGGCCTCTTCCTCTTCAGCGCCGTCAACGGCTGGGAGGTCGGCAGCGAAATACAGGCCCGCTATGCCCGCCTGCTCAAGAAACCCGTCATCGGCGTCATCAACCAGCTCGACGCCGACAAGGCCAACTTCGAGGCCGCCTTCGAGTCGATCAAGGCCGCCTCGCGCGTGAAGCCCGTGCTGGTGCAGTATCCCGTCAACCAGGGTCCGGAGTTCAACGCCTTCATCGACGTGCTGCTGATGAAGATGTACCGCTTCAAGGACCACGACGGACACCGCGAGGAGCTCGAAATCCCGGCCGAGGAGCTGGAGCGCGCCCAGGCGCTCAACAAGGAGCTCGTCGAGATGGCCGCCGAGCACGACGAGGCCCTCATGGAACTCTACTTCGACAAGGGAACCCTCACGCAGGACGACATCCGCGCGGGTCTGAAGATCGGCGTGGCCAACCGCGAGGTGATGCCCGTCTTCTGCACCAGCGGCAAGTACGACATCGGCACGAAGCGTCTGATGGAGTTCATCATCAACGTGGCCCCCGGGCCGCTCAAGGCCCCGAAGTTCCTCACCACCGAGGGCGAGGAGGTGGCTGCCGACGAGGCGGGACCCGTCGTGGCATTCGTCTTCAAGAGCCAGATCGAGCAGCACATCGGCGAGATCACCTACTTCCGCGTCATCCGCGGCAAGATCACCGAAGGCACCGAGCTGGTGAACACCCGCACGGGCAACAAGGAGAAGCTCTCGCAGCTCTTCGCCGTGGCGGGCAAGAACCGCATCAAGGTGACGGAGCTCTCGGCCGGCGACATCGGCTGCACCGTCAAACTCAAGGGCACGCGCACGAACGATACGCTCGCGGCCGCCTCGGCGCCCGTGACGATCGAGCCCATCGTATTCCCGGAACCGCGCTACCGCGCAGCCCTCAAGTGCAAGGAGCAGAGCGATGAGGAGAAGCTCGGCAAGATCCTCAACGACGCCAAGTTCGAGGACCCGACGATCCTGGTCGACTACTCCAAGGAGCTCAAGCAGACGATCATCCAGGGCCAGGGCGAACACCACCTGAACATCCTGCGTTCGCGCATCCTCTCGGAGAACAAGCTCACCTACGACTACATCGCACCGAAGATTCCCTACCGCGAGACCATCACGAAGGTCGCACAGGCCGACTACCGCCACAAGAAGCAGTCGGGCGGCGCCGGACAGTTCGGCGAGGTGCACATGATCGTCGAGCCCTACTACGAGGGGATGCCCGAACCGAAGAACTACAAGGTGCCGGGCAAGGGCGACATGGTGGTCAACGTCAAGAGCAAGGAGGAGTACGACCTGCCGTGGGGCGGCAAATTGCAGTTCTACTCGGCGATCGTCGGCGGCGCCATCGACGCGCGCTTCATGCCCGCCATCCTGAAGGGTATCATGGAGAAGATGGACGAGGGCCCGCTGACGGGCTCCTACGCCCGCGACATCCGCGTCGTGGTCTACGACGGCAAGATGCACCCGGTGGACTCGAACGAAATCTCGTTCAAGCTCGCGGCCCGCAACGCCTTCAAGGAGGCCTTCCGCAACGCCGGACCCAAGATCATGGAGCCGATCTACAGCGTCGAGATTCTCGTGCCGAGCGAGTACATGGGCGCCGTGATGTCCGACCTGCAGAACCGCCGCGCGATGATCGCCGGCATGGAGTCCGACAAGGGATTCGACCGGCTCAACGCCATGGTGCCGCTGGCCGAGCTCTACCGCTACTCGACGACCCTCTCGTCGCTCACCTCCGGATCGGCGACCTACTCGATGAAGTTCTCCTCCTACGAGCAGGTGCCCGCCGACGTGCAGGAGAAGCTGCTCAAGGCCTACACCGATACCGACGACGAGTAGGCATCGGACCGCATTCCAACGGCGGACGGGGCATTCGTGTCCCGTCCGCTTTTTTTGCGGCCGGTCCGCCCCCGCCGGCGGGCTGCCGCCTCCGGCACTCCCCGTGCCTCGATCCGGGCACAGGCGCCCGTGCGTAGCTGTGGCCGCGATATTATCCGGGCTGTGTTAAATTAATGTTAACATTGGGTAACAAAACCGTTTCATCGGAAAAAATGCCGTAACTTTGTTCAAAATTTGCACCAACACCTTCCATGAGCGAAATCTACACCGTCATCATCGGCATCCTGGGTGTCCTCGCCATTTCGGGCCTCTTCGTCGGCGTGACGAACGACGCCGTCAACTTCCTGAACTCCGCGATCGGCTCCAAGGTCGCCTCCATGAAGGTCATCCTCTCGGTCGCCTCCGTCGGCATCCTCATCGGCGTGGTGACCTCGAGCGGCATGATGGAGGTCGCGCGCAGCGGCATGTTCAACCCGGGGCTCTTCACCTTCCACGAGGTCATGATGCTCTACCTGGGCGTGATGTTCGCCAACGTCATCCTGCTCGACCTCTACAACTCGTGGGGACTCCCCACCTCGACGACCGTCTCGCTGATCTTCTGCCTGCTCGGCTCGGCCATCGCCGTGTCGATCTACAAGATCTCGAACGACCCGGCGCTCGGCATCGGCGCCCTGGGCGAGTACATCAACACCTCGCGCGCCATGGGTATCGTCTCGGCAATCCTCCTCTCGGTGGTCATCGCCTTCACCTGCGGCACGATCGTGATGTACATCTCGCGCCTGATCTTCTCGTTCCGCTACACGACGACGTTCCGCCGCTACGGAGCCCTCTGGTGCGGCGCCTCGCTCACCTCGATCGTCTACTTCGCCCTCTTCAAGGGGCTCAAGACGGTCCTCGACGGACACGCCTTCATCGAGTTCGTCGACCGCCACCTGCTGCTGTCCCTGCTCGCCTGCTGGATCGTCTGCTCGCTCGCGCTCTTCTTCATCCAGCGGCTGAAGATCAACATCCTGCGCATCACGATCCTCTCGGGCACCTTCGCCCTGGCCCTCGCCTTCGCGGGCAACGACCTGGTGAACTTCATCGGCGTGCCGGTGGCCAGCTTCGACGCCTTCTCGATCGCCCGCCACTCGGGCGACTCGAACATGCTCATGGAGGCCCTGAACGAGAACGTCCCGGCCAACTTCGTGATCCTGCTCACCGCGGGCGTCATCATGATCGCCACGCTCTGGACCTCGAAGAAGGCCATGCACGTCTCCGAGACCGAAATCTCGCTCTCGGCACAGGGCGACGAGGGGCAGGAGCAGTACGGCTCGTCGCTCTTCTCGCGCACGATCGTCCGCGCGGCGCTCAACATCAACACGGGGGTCGAGCGGGTCATTCCGCCGCGCGTGCGCACGGCCGTCGCCCACCGCTTTGAATACGAGGATGTCGAGCACAGCGGCGCCCCCTACGACATGATCCGCGCCACGGTCAACCTCACCACCTCGGCGCTGCTCATCGCCATCGCCACGTCGCTCAAGCTGCCGCTGTCGACCACCTACGTCTGCTTCATGGTGGCCATGGGTTCGTCGCTCGCCGACCGCGCCTGGGGCCGCGAGAGCGCCGTCTACCGCATCTCGGGCGTCATGACCGTCGTGGCCGGATGGTTCGTCACGGCGCTGGGCGGATTCCTGATCGCCTTCGTCGTCGGGCTGGCACTCATCTACGGCGGCATCCCGGCCTTCGTCATCATCACGGTGCTCTGCGGCTGGATGCTCATCCACAGCAACTTCCGCAAGAAGGACGACAAGAGCGGCTCGGCAGCACCCGCCGTCCAGACCAACGAGGACATCATCGCCTCGCTGCGCGAGGAGGTCTGCGCCACGATGGAGAGCGCCACGAAGATCTACGACCGCACGCTGATCGCCGTGATGCAGGAGAACCGCAAGGTGCTGCGCGACATGGTCAAGGAGTCCAACGACCTCTTCTACCACTCGCGCGACCGCAAATACACGCTGCTGCCGACGCTCAAGAAGCTGCAGGGCAACGACGTCAACACGGCCCACTACTACGTGCAGGTGGTCGACTACCTCAACGAGATGACCAAGGCGCTGATGCACACCACGCGCCCGGCCTTCGAGCACATCGACAACAACCACGAAGGGCTCTCGAAGGAGCAGGTCAAGGACCTGATGAACATCAACGACGACGTGGAGTCGATCTACCGCCGCATCAACCAGATGCTGCGCGAGGGCGACTTCGCCGACATCGAGACGGTGCTCTCGCTGCGCGACATGCTCTTCGAGTCGATTGCCGAGGCCATCAAGTCGGAGCTCACGCGCATCAACGAGGCCCGCTCGAACACCAAGGCCTCGATGCTCTACCTGACGATCCTGAACGAGACGAAGAACATGGTGCTCCAGTCGCGCAACCTGCTCAAGTCGCAGCAGTACTTCCTCAAGCACCGCAACGGTCCCACGACCTGGATCAAACAACAATAGGACATGGACATCGCACAAGCCAAACGCCGCGAGAACATCGCCGAATACATCCTCTACCTGTGGCAGCTGGAGGACCTGCTGCGGGCCTTGCAGTTCAGCCCCGAGGCGATCTACTCGCAGCTCATCGCCCCGCGCAAGGACCTCGACGAGACGCGCCGCCCGGTCTTCCTCATGTGGTACATGGACATCGTCAACCTGCTGCGCGAGGAGGGCAAGGAGGAGAAGGGACACCTCGAGCACACGCTGCACCTGATCCGCGACCTGCACGACCTGCACCTGCAGCTGATGAAGCTGCCCGCCGGAGCGCACTACCGTCAGACCTACGCCCGGCTGGAGCCGCTGCTGCCGCGCCTGCGCGAGGTGATGGGCAATCCGGGCATGAGCGACACGGAGCTCTGCTTCCGGGCGCTCTACGCCACGATGCTCTACCGCATCAAGGGCGAGGGCGACAAGTCCGCCGTGGCGGACACCATCGAGTTCATCTCGCCCGTGATCGGCGAGCTGGCCGCCATGCACGGCAAGGTCGAGCGCGGCGAGATCGACCTCTTCAAGCAGTGCGAGCAGTAAGAAGAAGCGGAGGCGGGAAACCGCGACGAAAAAACGGGACCGGTCATGCGACCGGTCCCGTTCTATTTTTTGTCAGCGGGTGGATGGAGGCCTTTTCTGTCAGGGGAGGTTGGAGGCCGGAGGGGGCAAAACAGCGCCGGAGCCGCCCGGTGTGGCCGAATGAGGTCAGATGCCGGAGGTCAGTCGATCTCCAGCCCCATGATGTAGTCGTTCATGTAGTATCCCTCCCCGATCGGGAAGTCGCCTTCGCGCAGGCGCCGCATGCCCATGAGCTCGTAGAAGTGCAGGGCGCGGTTCTGCCGGTTGACGTTCAGCTCCATGAGGCAGCGGCCGGGATGCACGCTGCGGATGTAGGCCACGGCGTGGCGGAAGAGCGCGGCTCCGGCGCCGATGCCCTGGTACCGGGGCAGGACGTAAATCTTTTGCAGGTGGAACAGGTCGGGCCCCTGCCGTTCGACGGAGAGGTAGCCGCACGGCTCGCCGTCGGTCTCGGCGATGAAGTAATGGTGCCCCTCGGCCAGCTGCCGACGCAGGCTCGCCTCGGAGTACATCCACTCCATCATGTAGTCCAGCTGCCCGGGGGTGAGCAGCTCCCGGTAGGTGGCGGGGAAGGCCTCGCCGGCCAGGCGGCGGATCAGGTCGATATCACGCTCGGAAGCGTCGCGGATCGTCAACATTGGGTAACGGATTCAAGGTTTTCAACAAAATATCCAAAACCGGAAGCGGGGGGGGGTGCGCCGGCACGCCAGAAACCTGTCAGCCAGGCAGTCTGAAACCCGGCAATTCAGCCGCGGCCCGGCAATCGGGAAGCCGCCCAAAATCGGGTCGTCCGGGAATCCGGGGAGGGGCCAGCAGTCAGACGCTCCGGCAGGTCCGACGGCCCGGCAAAAGACCGACCGCGGCAACCTCAATGAAAAAAGGCCGACATCAGCCGGCCTTTGTTTCATTCGCGCGAGAATTAAGCGTACTTGAACGTCGATTCGTCCGAGACGGTCAGCTTCTTGCGGCCCTTTGCACGACGTGCTGCCAGCACCTTGCGGCCTTCCGCCGTAGCCATACGCTTGCGGAAACCATGCTTGTTGATTCTCTTCCGGCGCGAGGGCTGGTAAGTTCTCTTCATTGCCATAGCTATATCCTTTTTGTTGTTTCAGACATTTTTACGGATTGCAAAAGTACAACAAAAAAGTGATCCGCAAAAATTTTTCACGAAAATATTTCAAAATGACGGGCAAAAGCACGAAATCTTGCTAACTTTGTCAAAGACCGCGACACGTTTCGCGCCAACGAACACCGCAACAGCCATGGCAATATTCAAAGTCGAAGGAGGCCACCGTCTCCGGGGCAGCATCACCCCCCAGGGCGCCAAGAACGAGGCGCTGCAGATTCTCTGTGCCACCCTGCTGACCCCCGAGCGGGTCACAATCAGCAACATCCCCCGCATCCTGGATGTCCTGCAGCTCATCGAGCTGCTGCGCCGCATGGGCGTCGAGGTCGAGCAGCTCGCCGACGACACCTACTCGTTCCGGGCCCGCGACATCGACTTCGACTACCTGCGCACGGACGACTACCGCCAGCGCTGCACGCGGCTGCGCGGCTCGGTGATGCTCATCGGCCCGATGCTGGCACGCTTCGGCATGGGATTCATTCCCCGCCCGGGCGGCGACAAAATCGGACGCCGGCGCCTCGACACCCACTTCCTGGGATTCCAGAAGCTCGGCGCGAAGTTCAATTTCGACGTCGCCGACGACTTCTTCATGGTCGAGGCCGACGAGTTGCGCGGCACCTACATGCTGCTCGATGAGGCATCCGTAACCGGCACGGCCAACATCGTCATGGCCGCCGTACTGGCCAAGGGGACCACGACGATCTACAACGCGGCGTGCGAACCCTACCTGCAGCAGCTCTGCAAGATGCTCAACCGCATGGGGGCCCGCATTTCGGGCATCGCCTCGAACCTGCTGACCATCGAGGGCGTCGAGGCGCTGGGCGGCACGGAGCACACGCTGCTGCCCGACATGATCGAGGTGGGCAGCTTCATCGGCATGGCCGCCATGAACCGCTCGGAGCTGACCATCCGCAACGTCTCTTACGAGAACCTCGGCATCATCCCCGCGCAGTTCGCCCGCATGGGCATCCGCTTCGAGCAGCGCGGCGACGACATCTACATCCCGCAGCAGGACCACTACAGCATCGAGACCTTCCTCGACGGGTCGATCATGACCATCGCCGACGCACCGTGGCCGGGCCTGACGCCCGACCTGTTGTCGATCTTCCTGGTCGTGGCCACGCAGGCCAAGGGAGCGGTGCTGATCCACCAGAAGATGTTCGAGAGCCGGCTGTTCTTCGTCGACAAGCTCATCGACATGGGGGCGCAGATCATCCTCTGCGACCCGCACCGCGCCACGGTCATCGGACATGACCGCCGCCTGCAGCTGCGGGCCACGCGCATGACCTCGCCCGATATCCGCGCCGGCGTGGCGCTGCTCATCGCCGCCATGTCGGCCGACGGCGTCTCGACGATCCAGAACATCGACCAGATCGACCGCGGATACAAGGACATCGACCGCCGCCTGAACGCCCTCGGCGCAAGGATCACGCGCGTCGACGAGTGCAGCCGCTGATCGCGGCCCGCCGGTTTACCATCCCGCTCCGCGCGGCACGCCGCCGTGCGAAGATGGTTTGTGTGCGGTCCCGCGCACACACGCAACAGAAAACACAAGAGAGGCAATACAGAACAGAGAGACTATGTTTTTGGAAAATGCCAGCCGCAAGGGCTGGATCGAAGTGATTTGCGGCTCGATGTTCTCGGGCAAGACCGAGGAGCTCATCCGCCGCCTGAAACGGGCACAGTTCGCCCACCTGCGGGTCGAAATCTTCAAACCCCGCATCGACATACGCTACTCGGAGGAGGAGGTCGTCTCGCACGACGCCAACGCCATCCGCTCGACACCGGTCGAATCGCCGCAGAACATCCTGCTGATGACCGCCGACGTCGACGTCGTGGGCATCGACGAAGCGCAGTTCTTCGACGCGAGCATCGTGGAGGTTTGCCGGCAGCTGGCCGACAGCGGCGTGCGCGTGATCGTCGCGGGGCTCGACATGGACTACACGGGCAAGCCCTTCGGTCCGATGCCCGAGCTGATGGCCACGGCCGAATATGTGACGAAGGTGCACGCCATCTGCGTGCGCTGCGGCAACCTCGCGCACCACTCGCACCGCCTGACGGCCGACGAAAAGCAGGTGATGCTCGGGGCGCAGGACAGCTACGAACCCATCTGCCGCCACTGCTTCCGCGAACTGCGGCTTGCCGAAACAGCGAAAAAGAGCGAATAGACAACCAACCCCGTCATACGACAGCAGCCCGCCTCGGCAAGAGGCGGGCTGCTGCTGTTGTCGGAGGGGCTTACCGCGTTGTGGAGCGGACAGCGCCGCGCACCTCGGCGAGCTTCGACGAGAGCGACTTCACGAGGTCGGGATGTTCCGCGGCCACGTCGTTCAGCTCGCACGGATCGGTCGAAAGGTCGTACAGCTGCGGCTCGGGCGCGTTGCCCAGTTCGGTCTTTGTCCAGTATTCGAGCCGCGGGCCGTCGCTCGGCTCAAGGTATTTCCAACGGCCGGAGATGATCGCCAGCGTGTTGTTCAGGTTCTGCTGCACGACATACTCGCGGTCCTCGTGCGACTCGCCCAGCAGCACCGGCAGGCAGTCGCGGCTGTCGGGTGCCGCCCCGGCCGGGATGTCGGCTCCCGTGAGCGAGGCCAGCGAGCGGTAGACGTCGATCTGCGAGAAGAGGGCCGGCTGCATGCCGGGACGGACGCGCGCCGGCCACCGCACGATGAACGGCACACGCGTGCCGGCCTCGTAGAGGCTGTACTTGCCGCCGCGGTAGATGCCCATCGGCGTATGGCCGTCGAGCAGTTCGAGCGCACGGTCCTGGTAGCCGTCGTCGATGACCGCCCCGTTGTCCGAGGTGAAGATCAGCAGCGTATTGTCGGCGATGCCTAGGCTGTCGAGCGTGCGCATCACCTCGCCGATCGTCCAGTCGAGCTGCAGGATCACGTCGCCGCGGGTTCCCATCCCGCTCTTGCCCGCAAAACGCGGATGCGGCACGCGGGGCACGTGCACGTCCTGCGTACCCATATAAAGGAAGAAGGGCTCGTCCCGGTGCTGCGCGATGAAGCGCGTGGCCTTGGCCGTAATCGTGTCGGCAATGTGCTCGTCGACCCACAGCGCGGCGCGGCCGCCCGTCATCCAGCCGATGCGCGGGATGCCGTTGATGATCGTGTTGTTGTGGCCCTGGCTCGGCTTGAGGGTCACCAGTTCGGGGTTCTCCTCGCCCGTGGGCCAGTCGCCGACCTTCTGCGTATAGCTCACCGTGATCGGATCGGCGGGGTCCAGCCCCACGACATGACCGTCCTCGACGAAGACGCACGGCACGCGGTCGACCGTCGCGGGGATCAGGAACTCGTAATCAAAGCCGATGTCGCGGGCCCCGGGACGGATCTCCGCATTGAAATCCGTGCCGCCCGCAGAGCCGAGGCCGAGGTGCCACTTGCCCACGGCGCCCGTGGCGTAGCCCTCACCGTGCAGGGCGTCGGCCAGCGTATGGCAGGCCGTATCGATAATCAGTTCCGAGTTGCCCGGGGCGATGCCCGTATTCTTCTGCCGCCACGGGTACATGCCCGTCAGCAGGCCGAAGCGCGACGGCGTACTCGTGGCCGAGGTCGCGTAGGCGTTGGTGAAGCGCTGCCCCTGGGCGGCCAGCCGGTCGATATTGGGCGTCGAGATCTTCGTGGCGCCGTAGCAGCTCAGGTCGCCGATGCCCAGGTCGTCGGCGTAGATGAAGATGATATTGGGGTGCGGCGGGGCCGGAACAGCCTGCTCTCCGCATCCCTGTAACATAAGCGCCGAAGGCAGGGCGGCCAAAAGGAGAGATGCTTTCATAATTATCGGTTTTTCAAGGTTTTATTCAAAACGGAAACGACGTCCGGGACATTTCCGGAAAGGAACAGCGCGCGGCCCGGGCTGGGCCGTCTCGAAAGAAACCTGCGCGCGGCCCGGGACGGCACCCGAAAGGGATCAGCGTGGCCCCCTCCGGAAGGGGATCAGCGAGGCCCTCCTCCGAAAGGGGTCAACGTGCGGCCCGGAGCGCCTCGATGAACCCGGGCCACAGTACCCACAGGTTCTCGGTCCGCAGCCACAGTTCGCGGGCCTGCGCCGCGACGGAGGGGTGTTCGCTCTCGATGTCGCGCAGGTAGGCCTCGTCGGCCGGGTGCTCCGCCGCGGTGAATTCCGCGAAATAGGGGGCGAAGCGCGTGCAGAAGCGTTGCAACTCCCCCTGCGGCAGGCGGCCGTCGCGCCGGTAGGCCGACCACAGCAACAGCAGCTCCCGGCTGGCGCACTTGTCCGAGATGTCGTTGATGACCTCGTCGAAGAGCTCCTGCTCATCCATGGCCAGGTAGTCGAACGCCAGCAGCTCGCTCCCCTCGAGGTGATCTTCGGGGTCGAGCTCCAGCAGCATCTCCAGCAGCGCCGCCGACATTTCGAAGTCGTTGATCAGGAAGTGGTCGATGGCCGAGGCCTCGATCAGCTCGAGCGCCGCACGCGAGTTGCGGTGGTTCCACTCGAGGATCACCTCCTCCTGTTCGGGAATCAGCTCCGCCAGCCGCTGGAAGGCCTGGAAGCGTTCGTTGCAGGCCTCCTCGACGCGGCCTGCCTGTTGCAGTTCGCGGCTGTGGCGCAGGACGCGGGAAAAATCGTAGGGACCCTCGCCGATCACCTCGAAGGTCTGGTCGGGGGTCGGGTTAAGCATTGCCTTTTGCATGGTCGCGACGCAGTTTGATGATGATCCACACGAGCATGGCCAGCGTCAGCACCCCGCCCAGCACGTAGGCTGCCACGCGGTTGTGCATGCCGAACATGAGCGGTGAGACGAAGATATAGCTGGCACAGACGTAAGTCATGATGAGGGCGGGGATCAGCCCCACGGCCACCCCGCGGCCCCGCCGGGCGAAGTAGACGACGATCATCCAGAGCGTCACGACGGCCAGCGTCTGGTTCATCCAGGCGAAGTAGCTCCACATGACCTGGAACGGCAGGGCGAAGATGATGACGAGCCCCGCGGCGAAGAGCGGCAGGCTGATCCAGATGCGCTTGCGCAGCGAGCGCTGCTCGATGCCGAGGAAGTCGGCGACGATCAGACGTGCCGAACGGAAGGCCGTATCGCCGGAGGTGATGGCGCAGGCCACGACGCCGAAGATGACGAAGGCGGCCAGCACGGGACCGAGCGTCTCGGTGGCGATCAGGTCGATGAGGATGGCCGCCTGCCCGTCGTACCGGGCGATGGCGGCGTTCAGCCCCGCAACGTCGCCCCAGAAGGCCATGCCGATGGCGGCCCAGATCAGGGCGACGATCGACTCGGAGATCATCGCACCGTAGAAGACCGAGCGGCTCTCGCCCTCGCTGCGCATGCAGCGGGCCATCAGGGGCGACTGCGTGGCATGGAAGCCCGAAATGGCGCCGCAGGCGATCGTTGTGAAGAGCATCGGCACGATCGGGAACTCGTGGGCGTCGGTCAGGCAGTTCTCGAACGACGTGAACTCGGGAATGGTGTAGCGCCCGCTGAAGAGCAGCACGAAGAGGACGCCCAGGGCCATGAAGAGCAGCGCGACGCCGAACACGGGATAGATGCGCCCGATGATCTTGTCGACGGGCAGCAGCGTGGCCGCAACATAGTAAAGCAGGATCACACCCAGCACGAGGAGCATCAGCCACGAGAATCCGCCGAAGGCCTCCCCTTCGAGTGCCGGGATGTCGAGCCGGTTGACGATCAGCGACGCGGGCTGCGAGAGGAAGACCGCCCCGACAAGGACCATGAGTCCCACCGAGAAGAGCCGCATGAAGAGGCGGGTGCCGCGGCCGAGGTAATGCCCGGCCGACTCGGGAAGGCTCGCCCCGTCGTGCCGCAGGGAGATGACTCCGGCCACAAAGTCGTGCATCGCCCCGAGGAAGATGCCGCCGAAGGTGATCCACAGAAAGGCCACGGGTCCGTAGGCGGCCCCGAGCACGGCGCCGAAGATCGGGCCCAGCCCGGCAATGTTGAGCAGCTGGATCAGAAAGATGCGCCAGCGTGGCAGCGGGACGTAGTCCACGCCGTCATAGCACCGGTGGCAGGGGGTCTCGGCCGCCGGGTCGATCTCCACGAGCCGCTCGAGATAGCGCCCGTATACGAAGTATGCCCCCACCAGCAGGGCAAGGCACACCAAAAAAGTAATCATCGCAAAAACAAGAGCTTGGGATTATTTCAGATGCGAAGATAAGAAGAAATGAGAGATTTTTTGCAAAATTGTTGCAGGAAAAGAATTTTTTTCAGATATTTGCAGTCCGAAAGGAGACAGGAAGTCTTCCCAGGCCGAAATAGCTCAGCGGTAGAGCACTTCACTCGTAATGAAGGGGTCCCGAGTTCAAATCTCGGTTTCGGCTCGAAATCAGGAGGTTGCATCGCAGGATGCGACCTCTTTTTCGTATGTGGCAGGAGGCGCGGGCGGGATGCGCCCCATCTGCCGCCTGCCGAAAGACGACTGCGGGACACCGATGCGCCCCATTCTGAGCGAACAGTCCGGCCACACCCGCATCCGAACCGCGACCTCAAGGGTCGGCAGGCGCGCCGGCAACGTGTTTCGCATCTCCGTCCCGTTTCCTCCGGGCGAGTCCGCAACGTCATTGAATTCCTGTTTCTACCTCAAGGAGTTCGACTGTCAGGCCGTTGTCAGTCACGAAGAGGAGGATCCGGATCGGCGGTCTGAAACCGAAATACCGGTCCGGGGCCTGAAAGCGGACCGTTCTGCCGTACAAACGCCGCAGGGCGGCAGCCGGGCATGGAAAATCCCCGCAACGGGAGGCCGGAGGCATATTGTTGTATGGCAGACAACAAACCCACTAATCTCCAAAAAATCCGGCCCCCGGGTTGCGGGGATTCAGGCGATGTCGGGAGAGGGCCCGGCCCCGCGGGGGTCCGTGCCGCTCCGCCGGAAAGCCGGCGGCTCCCGCGCCGACAGGCAGTTGTCGGCCGCATGTGTCGCGGAATACGGTGTGCGGAGGTTCAAAACGGATGCGCACCCTGCCCTTCATACGATCTGCCGCAAACGGAGATCTGACCGGACGTCGGAAAGAGATGATATCGCCGTTTTGATTTCCACCCGTAATCCCGCAGGTTGCAAATCACGTAAAAACGCCAAAGGCAGGTCTTCTGACTCGTTCCGGTTCCGCGCCTTCCCGGCCTGACGGCCAGTGGCAAAGATTGCGGAACCCCTTGCGCCCCGAGGGGCAGAAACTCACAGCAACGGGTATTGTCGCAGATTCTCACTGCATTCCCTTTTCATCCCGACATCGGCCCGCCCGGGCGGGTGTGTCGCGGAGACCTTTGCAACGCAAAGATAGGGATAATATCCGAATCCGCAAATTTCGGCGCAGGGTTTTTGCCGCTCCGGAAGGCGTGTTAGCGCACGAACCGGAAATCGGCAATGACGGCCCGGTGGTCGCTGACCGTGTCGGGCAGCGTGCGGTAGCCGACGCACCGCAGGGAGTCGTTGCAGAAGATGTAGTCGATGCGCAGCACTCCGCCCAGGGAACGGAACGTGCTGCCGTAGCCGCGGCCGGCGGCCCGGAACCCGTCCTGCAGGCGGCTGTCGATGCGGCGGTAGGTGTACGAAGAGGGGGTGTCGTTGAAATCGCCGGCCAGGATGAGCGGCCCGCGCACGGAGTCGATCAGCTGCTCCAGTTCATGGACCTGTCGGGCCCGGAGCCGGCTGTTGCGCTCCACCTCGCCCAGCAGCGCCTCGACGGGCGCCTCGCGGTCGTGCTCCTTCCGGTAGCGGGCACGCAGCGAGGCAATGCCGGTGGTCTGCAGGTGCACCGAAACAACCCGCACCGTATCTCCACCAACGGCAAGATCAACCAAGAGGTAGGCATTCCAGGCATCGGCAAACTGCGCGTAGCGGTGATTCACGATCGGATAGCGGCTCAGGATCGCTTCCCAGCCGTCCTGCACCGAATAGGGAAAGCGCGGCGTGAAACAGCCGAGCAGGCTGTCGACTGAAGTATCCGCAAAGACCGGAAACTCCTGCAGGCAAAGCACGTCGACCCGCTCCCGGGACATGATCCCGGCCACGGCATGCGCCGTGCGGTAGCGGGATTCCCCCAAATTGAAGTTGAAGGCATTGAGCGACGCCACGCGCAGGTCGGAGCGGGTCCGGGCATCCGCGGCGGGATGGAGCTGCACCATGGCCGCCACGTATTCGCCGTTGGAGAGCAGCGCCGCGAGCGGCAGCAGACAGACCAGCCAGCGGCGGCGCAGCAGCCAGTAGAACAGCGCCGCCAGATTCAGCAGCAGCACCCCCGGCATGGAGAGGGCCAGCAGCGCCCAGAAGCGGCCGGTCTCGGGCGAGATGTCCGACGCATGACGGCACAGCAGGGCCGCGGCAAGCAGTAGCCCCGATGCGACGACCGACAAAAGGTCGAACAGCACAGCGATTTTCCGTCCCATTCCGATCCGGCAATTACACAAAAGTAGGGACAAAGATACTCAGTTTTTTCGGGATTCGGCCACTGCGGCGGCCGAAAAACGGCAAAAAGTCCCGCTGTCGGGACACAAACGCCATACCGGAGCCTACTCGACCACCAGGGCGTGGCGGTAGCCGTCGATCTTCGCCCAGTCGCCGCGCGTGAAGTCCGGGACGGCCACCGGAGCGCTGTTGTGCGCGAGCGACATGCGCGTCAGGGCCCCGATGCACGACCATTCGGCCGCATCGTAGACATCCTGATCGAGCGGCAGGCCGTGGTGCAGGCAGTAGATCAGCCGGTAGTCCATGATGAAGTCCATGCCGCCGTGGCCGCCCACCTCGCGCGCCTTCTCCCCGACCTCGAGCAGAATCGGGTGCCTGTAGCGGGCCATCAGCTGCTCCTTCACCTCCTCCGGCACGAAACCGTGCGCCGAGAGGTTCTCGTGGTCCGGGATGCCGCTGCCGGCCAGCTGTTCGGGGCGGAAGGCATACCCCTCGACGGGGTACTTGTTGGCGAAACCCTCCGTGCCGGTCAGCTGGTACATGCGGCTGTAGGGGCGCGGCGTGTAGACGTTGTGCTGGAGGTGGATCGTGCGTCCCTGCTCGGTCTTGATGAGCGTGAGCGTATGGTCGGCGTTGGCAAAGGTCTTGGCGCCCATCTTCTCGCGCGCGAGCTTCAGCCCGTTGACCGACTTGGTGTCCATCGCCACCAGGTAGGTCATCCGGTCGCCGCGGTGGATGTCCAGCAGCTGGCACGCGGGGCCGAGCCCGTGCGTGGCGTAGACGTCGCCGCGGTTCTTCTGGTTGAAGTCCAGCCTCCAGTTGCCCTGGTAGTAGTCCCAGAACTCCTCCAGGTTGTGGATATAGGAGCCCTCGACGTGGAGAATCTCCCCGAAGAGCCCCAACTGGGCCATGTGGAGCGTCGTCAGCTCGAAGAAGTCGTAGACGCAGTTTTCGAGCATCATGCAGTGGCGTTGCGTCCGCTCGGCCGTATCGACCAGCTGCCAGCACTCCTCGAGCGTCATCGCCGCGGGGACCTCGAGGGCCACGTGCTTGCCCTGCTCCATGGCGTAGACCGCCATCGGGGTGTGCAGCTGCCACGGCGTGGCGATGTAGACCAGGTCGATGTCGTCGCGGCGGCAGAGCTCCTTCCACCCCTCCTCGCCACTGTAGGAGGCCGCTTCGGGCAGGCCGCGCCGCACGAGAATCTCCTGCGCGGAGGCTACCCGCTCGGGGTAGAGGTCGCACAGCGCGCGGATCTCCACGCCGTCGAGGTGCGTGAAGCGCTCCACGGCCCCCGGGCCGCGCATGCCCAGGCCGATGAAGCCCACACGGACCGTGTCGATCGGTGCGCAGCGGAAGCCGAGCACCGACTGTTGCCCGGGCTCGCGGGCGGGTTCGTCGAAAACAATCACGCCGTCGCGCACCGAGTAACCGTCGTGCGCACGGCATCCGGCAAGCAGCAGGCACGCCAGAGCGCACCACCACATCATAAACGTCTTCATCTCCGAGGGGTTTGAGGGGTTTGTACAAATGTAGGAATTATTTTGAAAAATGCCCCCGTTTGCGTACTTTTGTCGGCATAAAATCTCACCCAATGTCTCGAAGATTCGCGGCGGTACTTCTTTCGGCGCTCCTGCTCGCTCCGGCGTGGCTCGGTGCGACGGGATTCACCCTGCCCGTGGCGCTCGTCCCGCTGCTGTGGGTGAGCGCCTCCTACGACGCCTCGCGCCGCGCCTGGTGGGGCATGTTCGGCTGGGCAACCCTCACGTTCGTGCTGTGGAACGCCGCCACCGTCTGGTGGATCTGGTACGCCACGCCCGTGGGGCCCGTCGCGGCGACCCTCGTCTCGACCACCCTCAACCTGATCGCCTTCATGCTCTTCCATACCGTCTCCAAGCGCGCCCCCAAGGCCCTGGCCTACACGACGCTCGTCGCGGCATGGATCATGACCGAATACTGGTACACGACGGGGGAGTTCTCGTGGCCGTGGCTCATCCTCGGCAACGGATTCTCGCACGACGTGTGGGCCGTGCAGTGGTATGAATATACCGGCGTCTTCGGCGGCTCGCTCTGGGTGCTCGTCTGCAACATTCTCTTTTTCGAGGCGTGGCAGCAGCGCCGCAACCTCCGGCGCTGGAGCGCGGCGGCCGCAGCCCTGCTGCTGCCCGTCATCGGCTCGCTCCTTGTCGGATGGACGTGGGACGACCCCGACGAGGGGAGCGTCACGGTGAGCATCATCCAGCCCAACGTCGACTGCTACGACAAGTTCCACGAGGACGAGGCGCTACAGGAGCGCAACATTCTGGAGCTGCTGGCGCAGGTGCCGTCCGATGCCGACTTCATCCTCCTGCCCGAGACCGCCGTGCCGGGCTACTACTGGGAGCCGGGGCTCACGGAGCAGCCCGGCGGCTCCGCTCCGGGCCGCTTCTGGCAGGAGCTGCGCGACACGTTGCGCGCCGCACACCCCGGCGCCCTGCTCGTCACCGGAGCCGGGACGCGCGTGCTCTACACCGGCGGCGTCTACCCCCGCACGGCCCGCAGCATCCCCTTCAGCGAGGCCCGCTACGACAACTTCAACGCGGCCGTGGGGCTCGACTCCGCCGGACGGACGCAGATCCACCACAAGGGCAAGCTGGTCATCGGCGTGGAGAACACCCCGACGATCGTCTTCGACCTCATGCAGTTCCTCGTCATCGACCTGGGCGGCGTCGTGGGGCAGATCGGCATGGGACAGCACGGCACGGCCTTCGAGCACGGCGGCGTGCGCATGGGCCCGGCAATCTGCTACGAGGGGCTCTACGGCGACTTCTTCGGCGATTTCGTGCGCCGCGGCGCCCAGTTCATGGCCATCGTCTCGAACGACGGCTGGTGGGGCGATACGCCCGGCTACCGTCATCTCTTCTCGATCTCGCGCCTGCGCGCCATCGAGCACCGCCGCGCCATCGCCCGCTCGGCCAACACCGGCCGTTCGGGATTCATCTCCCCGCGCGGCGAGGTGGGCGAGACTCTCGGCTGGGAGGAGCGCGGCGTCCTCACGGCGCGCGTGCCGCTCTGCTCCGCACGGACCTTCTACACCCGCTACGGCGACTACCTGGGCCGCATCGCGCAGTACGTGACGCTGCTCTCGGTGCTCTACTTCGTCGCCTACCGCGTCAAGCGGCGGAATTACCTCGTACCGTAATACAAACAATCCGCATCCCGATATGAACTACAATCAAACCCTCGAATTCCTCTTCCAGTCGCTCCCGGCATTTGAAACCAAGGGCGCGACGGCCTACAAGCCGGGATTGGAGCGCATCGCCGCGTTCTGCCGCCACCTGGGCAATCCGCAGCGCAACTTCTTCACGATCCACGTCGCCGGCACGAACGGCAAGGGGTCCGTGTCGCACATCATCGCCTCGGTGCTCCAGCAGGCCGGATACCGCACGGGGCTCTTCACCTCGCCCCACCTGCAGGACTTCCGCGAACGCATCCGCGTCGACGGCGAGATGATCCCCAAGCAGAAGGTCGTCAACTTCGTCGACAAGCACCATGACAAGATGGTCGAACTCGACCTCTCGTTCTTCGAGATGACGACGGCCATGGCTTTCGACTACTTTGCGCAGAGCGAGGTCGAGGTGGCCGTCATCGAGACGGGGCTCGGCGGACGGCTCGACGCCACGAACGTCATCGTGCCGATCCTGAGCATCATCACCAACATCGGGCTGGAGCACACGGCCCTGCTGGGCGACACGCTCCAGAAGATCGCCGCCGAGAAGGCCGGCATCATCAAGAAGAGCATTCCGGTGGTCATCGGCGAGAGCGACGTGCGCTACAACAGCGTCATCGAGCAGGCCGCCGCGGCCAACAAGTCGAAGGTCGTCTATGCCGAGCAGGTCTTCACGTGCGAAGAGCACCGCATCGAGGGCGAGAGCCAGCTCTTCCGCCTGCGCCGCACGCGCGACGGACATGAGTTCGACGTCGAGCTGGACCTGCAGGGCAACTATCAGGTGCACAACATCCTCACGGCCTCGGCCGCCGTGGACTTCCTGCACGAGGAGACGCCGCTGACCATCTCGCGCCGCGCCTACATCGAAGGAATGCGCTGCGCCGCGGCCAACACCTCGCTCAGGGGACGCTGGCAGACGCTCGGCCGCGAGCCGCTCACCGTCTGCGACACGGGACACAATGCTCACGGCATCGCCTACGTGGCCGAGCAGCTCAAGAGCACGCCGCACCGGGAGCTCTACTGCGTCATGGGCTTCGTGCGCGACAAGGACCTGGCGCACATCCTGCCCCTGCTGCCCCGCGACGCACACTACATCTTCACGCAGGCCCGCAGCGAACGGGCCCTGCCGGCCGACGAACTGACGGCCAAGGCGGCGATCTACGGTCTGCAGGGCGAGGCGGTCGGCGACGTGAAGGCTGCCGTGGCCCGGGCCCGGGAGCTGGCCGCAGCCGAGGACATGATCTTCATCGGCGGCAGCACCTACGTCGTGGCCGAGGCGTTGTAGGACGCCCCGACGCCATACCTAAACAGAAAGAATCCGTCCGGATTGGTCCGGACGGATTCTTCGTATCTTTGGTTGCAGGCAGCGCCGGGGCAGGTGCGTTCCGCCCGGGGACAAACCCGGGCACAGCCGCGGCAGGTTGCTCCGGCAGGTTGCTTCGGCTGGGCCCGTTCGGTATGCACGGGCGCAGGGTCAAGATGCACAGACGCAGGATCGGGAAACCCGGCATGCGTCTCTCCGCACGGCAGCCGCCCTCCGGCACGGAAGCGTCCGTCCCGCAGCCGTCCGCCGCCCGCCGGCCGACCGCCGCACTCCTCCGCACTCCGGCTCTCCGCCCATCCGGCCTTCCGGTTCTCTGACCCTCCAGACCTTTGCCCCTTTGCCCTTTGGACCTCCGGCCCCCGCGGATCAGGCCTGTCCCATCTTGGGACCGCCGTCCGATGCGGGCTGCGGCTTGGGTATCTCGATCTTGCCCACGTTCGTCTCGTAGCGCACGATGTTCTCCTGCAGCGAACGCAGCAGCCGTTTGGCATGTTCGGGCGTCAGGATGATGCGGCTCTTCACCCGCGCCTTCTGCACGCCCGGCAGCACGGTCGCGAAGTCGAGAATGAACTCCGAAGTCGAATGCGATATGATCGCCAGATTCGAGTAGTGGCCCTGGGCCACGTCGTCGCCGAGCTCCACGTCGAGCCCGAATTGTTTCATCTCCGCCATGATCGATAAGGTGTTGTTTCACAAAAATAACGAATTTCGGGCCGCCACCGGTATCTCCGCCGCCAAAAGTTTTCGATATTTTATCAACATCCCCCGACGGACGGAACAAACACCTCCCCTTTTTTTGCTCGCCGCTACGCGGAAATCGGAGCTTTTTCGTATCTTTGCCTTCCCAAGAGGAGAGGAGTATTAACCCGCGCTCGACGGCGCACGGCAAAACGTAAAAAATGGCATTCGACATCCTGGCAGTCCTTTTCCGCGGCATCTGCGTGGGGCTCGCGGCTTCGATCACGGTCGGCCCCGTGGCGGTGCTTTGCATCCAGCGCACCCTCTCGAAAAGCCGCCGCTCGGGCATCGTCTCGGGCATCGGCGTCGCCTGCGCCGACACCTTCATGGCCATGGCGGCCCTCTTCTTCTACTCGATGCTCCAGACCCAGATCGAGCAGTACAACACGCTGCTGCGCGTCATCGGCGGCATCTTCGTCGTCATCGTCGGCGTCTACATCTTCTCGCAGAACCCCGTGCCGCAGATCCGCCGCAACCGCGCCGGAAAGAGCTCCCTGTGGCAGGACTTCGCCTCGATCTTCGGCCTGACGATCGCCAACTTCATCATGGTCGTGCCCTACATCCTCGCCTTCTTCGCCGTCTTCAAGATTTCGAGCGTCGACATGACCGACTCGGGATTCGAGGGCTTCATGCGCGCCGTCTTCGTCATCATCGGCTTCTTCGGCGGCGCCGCGGCGTGGTGGACCCTGCTGGCCTGCGTGCTCAACCTCTTCCGCCGCCGCTTCCGCCCCCGCCACATGCTCACGATCAACCACGTCGCCGGGCTCCTGATCGGCATTCTCGGCATCTACACGATACTATCCACCTTTTTTGACATATTCCCCAATGTCGGACACTGAAAAGAAAATCATAATCGCCGTGGACGGCTTCTCGTCCTGCGGCAAGAGCACCTTCGCCAAGGCCATCGCCGCACGCCTGGGCTATATCTTCATCGACACGGGCGCCATGTACCGCGCCGTGACGCTCTACGCCCTCGAGCACGGCGCCATCCGCTCGGGCATGGTCGACGAGGAGGCCGTCGTGCGGCTGCTCGACGACATCTCGATCACCTTCCGCTTCAACCCCGAGCGGGGTGCGAGCGACATCTACGTCAACGGCGACCTGGTCGAGGGCAAGATCCGCACGATCGAGGTCTCGAACTGCGTGAGCCGCGTGAGCGCCATCCCGCAGGTGCGGCGCAAGCTCGTGGCCATGCAGCAGGAGATGGGGCGCCGCCGCGGCGTGGTGATGGACGGCCGCGACATCGGCACGGTGGTCTTCCCCGACGCCGAGCTCAAGCTCTTCATGACGGCCGACCCCGCGGTGCGGGCGCAGCGCCGCTACGACGAACTGAAGGCCAAGGGCGAGCGCGTGACGCTCGAGGAGATCGAGCGCAACGTCCGCGAGCGCGACAAGGCCGACATGAGCCGCGCCGTGTCGCCCCTGCGGCAGGCCGACGACGCCATCGTACTGGACAACAGCCACATGACCGTCGACGAACAGATGGTATGGTTCCTCGATAAATTCAAGGCGGCGTGCGCATCGAGATAGACGACAAATCGGGATTCTGCTTCGGCGTGGTCCGGGCGATCACGGAGGCCGAGAAGGCCCTCGCGGAGGGCGGCACGGTCTATTCGCTCGGCGACATCGTCCACAACCGCATCGAGGTGCAGCGTCTCGAACGCCTCGGGCTGCAGACCGTGACGCACGACGAGATGCCCCGCCTGGCGGGGTGCCGCCTCTTCATCCGGGCGCACGGCGAGCCGCCGACGACCTATGCGCGGGCCCGCGAGCTGGGCATCGACCTGATCGACGCCACCTGTCCGGTGGTGGCGCGGCTTCAGACGCGCGTCGTCCGGGCCCACGAACTCATGCGCCCCATAGGCGGGCAGGTGGTGATCCTCGGCAAGCGGGGGCACGCCGAGGTGGTAGGGCTCACGGGGCAGGTCGACGCCCCGACGATCGTCATCGAGGGGCCGCAGGACCTCGACGCCATCGACTTCGCACGGCCGGTCTACTTCCTCTCGCAGACGACGCAGAGCATCGCCCTCTTCGAGCGGCTGTGCGACGAGATGCGCCGCCGCGCGGCCGACCCCGCGCAGGTGCGGATCGAGGATACGATCTGCCGGCAGGTGGCCAACCGCGAGGAGCACCTGGCGGCCTTCGCCCGGCGCTTCGACGTCGTGATCTTCGTCTGCGGGCGCAAGTCCTCGAACGGCAAGGTCCTCTTCGAGGTGTGCCGCCGCGCCAACGCGGCGACCTACAACATCGAGGAGGCCGCCGAGCTGGAGCCGCAATGGTTCGCCGGCGCCGCGTCGGTGGGCATCTGCGGCGCCACGTCGACCCCCAAGTGGCTCATGCAGCAGGTCGCCGACGCCGTCGGCCGGATCGTCCCGCCGCAGGAGGAGAAGGCATAGAGGGACACGGGGCTTTCAGCCGCCCACATCCCCACGATTTGAAATTCAAAGAATCCGACAAAAAAACACAGCCATGAAAAAGTATCTGATCCGTTCCGCAAAATATTTCGTCGCCCTGTGCGTTCTGCTGGTGGCCATCATGGCGCTGAACCGCGCCATGGGCTCGACGCTCACCATCCGGGAGACCTTCTACGTGATGTTCCACACGACACGCGGGCTGCTGCTGCCGGTCGTGGTCGTCGTGCTGGCGCTCTGCTACCCCCGCTTCGGCTTCATCGTGCGCCGCGTCGAGGGAGACACGGAACTCGACCGCGAGCAGATCGTCAACGCCTTCCGCTCGGCGGGCTTCTCGCTGCGCCGCGAGGAGGAGGGCACGCTCTTCTTCCGCGCCGACGGCTTCGTGCAGAAGCTGCTGCTGTTGTGGGAGGACGAGATCAGGGTTTCGCAGTACGGACAATGGATCGAGCTGGACGGCATCCGCCGCGGCGTGGCCCGCGTGCAGTACCGGCTGGACTCGTACCTGCAAATGAAAAGACGCAATGAAAAGTAAGATCAAGGGAGCCGCCGTCGGCGGCGCGCTCGTTGCGGCGGCCGCCCTCACGCTCTTCGCCGCACGCAACGACTTCGGGCTGGGACGCAACATGGAGATCACGGTCAACATGATGCGGGCCCTCTCGCTGGAGTATGTCGACGAGGTCGACCCCGACCACTTGATGGAGGGGGCCGCCCGCGGCATGGTCGAGGACCTCGACCCCTATACGGAGTACATTCCCGAGGAGGGGATGCAGGATTTCGAGCTCCTCACGACGGGCAAGTACGGCGGCATCGGCTCGCTCATCCGCCAAAAGGAGGACTACGTGCGCATCGCACAGCCCTATCAGCACTCCCCGGCCGACAAGGCCGGGCTCAAGATCGGCGACAAGATCATCGCCATCGACGGCAAGGATGCCCGGGGCTTCACGACCGAACAGGTCTCCGAGCGGCTCAAGGGCGAGCCGGGCTCGACGGTGAAGGTGACGGTCGAACACCTCGACGGCACGCGCCAAAGCGTCGCGATCCGCCGCGAGCGGATCGCCATCCCGGGCGTGCCCTACGCCGGATGGGTGACCGACGGCATCGGCTACATCCGCCACAGCGACTTTACGGAGGGGTGCTACGAGGAGATGCGTGCGGCCGTCGAGCGGCTGCGCCGCGAAGGCGAGCTGAAGGGCCTCGTGCTCGACTACCGCTCGAACGGCGGCGGCATCATGCAGGAGGCGGTGAAGATCCTCTCGATGTTCGTGCCCAAGGGGACCGAGGTCGTGAGCACGAAGGGCCGCACGGCGGATTCGCGGCAGGCCTACCGCACCGAGTCGGAGCCGATCCTGCCCGACCTGCCCCTCGCGGTGCTCGTGAACGGCAACACGGCCTCGGCGGCCGAGATCGTGGCCGGCGCCCTGCAGGACCTCGACCGCGCGGTGCTCGTCGGGCAGCGCAGCTTCGGCAAGGGGCTCGTGCAGTCGACCCGCCCGCTGGGCTACAACACCATGCTCAAGCTCACGACGGCGAAATACTACATCCCCTCGGGCCGCTGCATCCAGGCCGTCGACTACTCCCACTCGCAGCAGGGCAGCGTCCGCACGGTGCCCGACTCGCTCATCTCGGAGTTCACGACGCGCGCCGGACGCAAGGTCTATGACGGCGGCGGCATCATGCCCGACCTCGTCACCGAACCCGAGTACGTCTCGCGCTTCGCTGTGACGCTCTACGCCCTGGGATTCATCGAGGATTTCGGCGACGACTACATGCGCCGCCATGCGGGCGACACGATCGACGTGCGCACCTTCACGATCACCGATGCCGACTATGCCGACTTCGCGGAGTTCATGAAAGACAAGAAGGTGCCCTACGAATCCGACACGCGGCGGGCGCTCAAGGCGCTGAAGAAGGCCGCCGAGGAGGACCGCTTCGAGGAGCTGGCCGCGAAGTTCGAGCGCGTGGAGTCGGAGCTGAAGGACGATACGCAGACCAACCTGGAGACCTACCGCCGGGAGGTCGTCGAGGCGATCAACAACGACATCATCCTGCGCCACGCCTATACGGCGGGGGTCATCGAGCACTCGCTCACGGACGACGCCGAATTGCAGCAGGCCGTCGGGGTGTTGCAGTCGCCCGACGAATACCGCCGCATCACCACCGAGCAGGATACGAAGAAAAAGTAGCGGCGGCCCGAAGGGGACAGCCCCGGACGTCCGAAGCGGCAGCCATTTTGAAAAGGGAGACTCTCTATGAAACTGCGACGTGACATATTTTCATTCCGTAACCGCGTGGTGGTGATCGTCGTGGGCGTGGTGCTGGGCGGCCTCTCGCTGCTCTACACCAACAACATGGCCCAACGGCTCAAGGAGAAGGAGCAGCACGACGTCGCCCTCTGGGCCCACGCCATGGAGCGCGTGAACCGCGAGGTGCTCAGCGGCACGATCCAGACGCAGGACCCGCTCGTCGAGGACCTCATCTCGAACAACAACAACATCCCCTTCATCATCACCAACCAGGACCTCGAGGTGGTCAACTACTCGCACCTGATTCCCGAAGAGGTCATCGACCATCCCGACAGGCTGCGCCGCCAGATCGAGAAGTTCACCGAGGAGAACACCCCGCGCACGGTCCGCTTCTGGTGGACCGACAGCTACTACTACATCATCTTCTACGGCAAGTCGGCGCTGCTCAAGTCGCTCTACTACTTCCCCTACATCCAGCTGCTCGTCATCGCGGCGTTCATCACGCTGGGATTCATCGCCTTCCGCTCGTCGAAGCATGACGAGCAGAACCGCGTGTGGATCGGGCTGGCCAAGGAGACCGCCCACCAGCTCGGCACGCCGACCTCGTCGCTGCTGGGGTGGCTCGAATACCTGCGGGCGCAGGACATCGACCAGTCGGCCGTCGACGAGATGCAGAAGGACCTCGCCCACCTGATGAAGATCGTCGACCGCTTCTCGAAGATCGGCTCCGAGACGCCGCTCACCCCGGCCAACATCAACGAGGTGGTCGGCGAATCGGTCATGTACTTCCGCAAGCGCATCCCGCGCAACGTCACGCTCGACTACAACGGACTGGCCATCGCCCCGGTGCAGGCCAACATCAACTCGGCCCTCTTCGAGTGGGTCGTGGAGAACCTCATGAAGAACTCGCTCGACGCCCTGCAGGGGCACGGCACGATCGACGTGAAGATCTCGTCGGATGACCGCAACGTGATGATCGACGTGCGCGACACGGGCAAGGGCATCCCCAAGAGCAACTGGAAACGCATCTTCGAGCCGGGCTTCACGACCAAGACCCGCGGCTGGGGCCTCGGGCTCTCGCTCTCGCGCCGCATCGTCGAGGAGTACCACCAGGGCAAGATCTTTGTCGTCGACTCCGAGATCGGCAAGGGCACGACCATCCGCATCCTCCTCAAACGCACCTTCGCCGGATGACCGATTCGCTGACATACCGAAGTGCCGGAACGGTCGGGACAATCGGGCGGTCGGGGGGCTTCACAGCCGGCACCACGCCGCATCCGGAGGCCACGACCGGCCCCGCGGCAGGAGCTGCGGCAGCCGATACGACGGACTCCGCCCGGTGGTCTGCCGTGGGTGCACCGTCCGGTGACACCCTGTCGCGCACGCCGGCCGATACGGCGGCACGTCACCGCGACAGCCTCCTCCTTCCGGCGGACACGAGCCTGTTCCCGACCGATACGGCCCGCTTGGGCCTCGGCGGGCTCCTCTTTCCGGCGGACACCGGCTCCTGCGGGCCGGACGTCGGCTGGCGCGACACGACCGCACAGGCCGTCTTCGGCAGCGAATCCGTTGCGGCGGCGCCCGGCGCCATCGTTCCGCGGCCGAGCGATGCACTCATCGAAAACGCCGTCTTCCAGGGCTTCGTGCTGCTGCTGGCCGCCACCTACGGCACGCTGCTCTACCGCAACCTGAGCGACGTGCGCATGCTGATCGGCCGCATCTCCCGCGACACGGCCTCGGGGCAGCGGCTTGCCGAAGAGCCCGGAAGCAGCGGATTCTCCCGCTTCCTGAACATCACGGCGGCCATCGGCATGCTCTTCATGGGGGTCATGGTGGTCAAATACGGCGATGCGCTCATCCCGCAGCGGCTCGTCGCCATGCTCCCGCACGGCGCCGTGCTCGCCATGAGCCTGCTCGCCACGGCGGCCTGCACGGCCGTGGCTGCCTTCCAGCTGCTGGCCACGCGCCTGATCGGCGCCGTCACTCTCTCGCAGCCCTTCACCGCGCAGATCGTCCTGCTCAAACGCACCTATTTTGCCCTCGCCGTGATCGTCTCGTCGCCCGCCCTGCTGCTCTTCGCACTCTGCCCGCCGGGCAGGGGCGGAGTCTGGTTCACGGTCATCGTCGCCGAGCTCACGATAACGGCACTCCTCTACTTCCGGGAGACGCTGAATCTCTTTCTTTCCAAAAAAGTTTCGATTTTGCATTGGTTTTTGTACCTTTGCACCGTGGAAATATTCCCGATCAGCCTGTTGTGGCTGCTTGCGGTTAGGTAAAAAGAGCATTGTAAAACTAATTCCCGAAAAGTTGAAAATCCAGAAAGTATTGGTTTCGCAACCGAGGCCTGCCATCATTGAAAAGTCCCCGTTCTACGAACTCTCCAAGAAATACGACGTCGAAATCACCTACAAACCCTTCATCCGCGTGGTCGGCGTCTCGCTGAAGGAATTTCGCGCTCAACGGGTCGAGATTCTCTCCCATACGGCCGTGATCTTCACCTCCCGCACGACGGTCGACAGCTTTTTCCACATCTGCGAGGAGGCCCGCATCACCGTTCCCGAGACCATGAAGTACATCTGCCAGACGGAGGCCGTGGCGCTCTATCTCCAGAAGTACATCGTCTACCGCAAGCGCAAGATTTCGTTCGGAGACGGCTCCTTCACGTCGCTCATTGAGCTGATAATCAAGCATAAGGAGGAGAAGTTCATGCTGGCCCTGAGTGAGCCCCACAAGCCCGAGCTGCCCGAGACGCTCGCCAAGCTCAAGCTCTCGTTCGACCCGGTCATCCTGGCCCGCACGGTGGCCTCCGACCTCGACGACCTGAACCTCGCGGAGTACGGTCTGCTGGCACTCTACTCGCCGACGGACGTGGCGACGCTCGTTGCGAAGTTCGGCACCGAACAGCTCCCGGCCGTCGCCGTCTTCGGCGAAGGGACGCTCCGCGCGGCCTTCGATGCCGGGATTCCCGTCCTGGCCAACGCCCCGACGCCCGAGGCCCCCTCGATGGCCAAGGCCGTCGACATCTACCTCTCGAAGGTGGAGAAGGGCGAGCCGATCGAGCCCGTCGAACCGACGACCGACACCCGCAAGGAGGAGTTTATCCGCAGCCAGCAGCACAAGCTCGCCAAGAAGAGCCGCACGCGCCGTCCGGCCGCCGAAACCCGCAAATAACACCGCCCCATGCCCGACCGCTCGCTACCCCGCACGGAGCGGCTCCGCTCGCTCGGAGCCGTGCGTCGGTTGTTCGAGAGCGGCGAAAGCGGCTTCATCTACCCGTTCCGCTACGTCTGGTTCGCGGAACCCGACCTCGTGCAGTCGGTCGAGGTGCTCTTTTCGGTGCCCAAGAAGTTCCACAAACGGGCCAACCGACGCAACCTGCTGCGCCGCCGTACGAAGGAGGCCTACCGGCTGCAGAAGAATCTGCTGCGGGCCGACGCCCCGGTCAACCTCGACCTGGCGCTCATCTACTCCTCGAAGGAGGTCGTCTCCTACAAAACCATCGCCCATGCCGTCCGCCGGATTCTGGAATCGGTTGTGGAGCATCTGTAAGCGGCTATGCGCCCTGCCGCTGATCGTGCTGGTGCGCTTCTATCAGTTGTGCATCTCGCCCTTCACGCCGCCCTCGTGCCGCTTCACGCCCACCTGCTCGCAATATGCGCTGGAGGCACTGCGCAAATACGGCCCGATCAAGGGGACGTGGCTCGCCCTGCGCCGCCTGGCCCGCTGCCATCCCTGGGGCGGCAGCGGCTACGACCCTGTCCCCTGAAAACGGGAAACGCGACACAAAAGCGGGGGGGGGGCGGGCCCCCCCCCCCCCCCCCCCCCCCCGGGTTGGGGGGGGGGGGGGCCCCCCCGCCGCGGGGGCGGCGCCCCCCGGCGGCCCCCCGCCGCCCCCGCGGGGAAAAAACAGGGCGC
>UQUQ01000017.1 GCA_900544265.1 uncultured Alistipes sp. | reverse complement strand
CCGGCCGTCGGCATGCCGTCCTCGGTCGTCGTCAGGCCGTAGTACTCCGGACGGTGGATGAAGGCCACGATGTCGGCATCCTGCTCGATGGCGCCCGACTCGCGCAGGTCCGAGAGCTGCGGGCGTTTCGAGCCGCCGCGCATCTCCGTGGCGCGGCTCAACTGCGACAGAGCGATGACCGGGACGTTCAGCTCCTTGGCGATCGCCTTGAGCGTGCGCGAGATGAAGGCCACCTCCTGCTCGCGGTTGCCCTTCGAGTCCTGGTTGCCGGTCATCAGCTGGAGGTAATCGATGATGATGATCTTGATGTCGTTGTGTATCTTCAGGCGGCGCGCCTTCGAGCGGAACTCGAAGACCGAGAGCGCCGGCGTGTCGTCGATGTAGAGCGGCGCCGAGGCCAGGGGCTTGGTCGCCGATTCGAGGTGGCGCCACTGCTCGGGGGTCAGGCGTCCCGACTTGACGTCGTTGCCCGAGAGGCCCGTCTCGGCGATGATCAGACGCATCATCAGCTGCACGGCCGACATTTCGAGCGAGAAGAAGGCCACGCCCTGCTCGTAGTTCACCGCCATGTTGCGGGCCATCGAGAGGACGAAGGCTGTCTTGCCCATCGAGGGGCGCGCGGCGACGATGATGAGGTCCGAGAGCTGCCAGCCCAGCGTCACGCGGTCGATGGCCGTGAAGCCCGACGGCACGCCGTTGTAGGAGTTGGCGTTCTTCGAGGCCTCCTCGATCTGCTGAAGCGCCCGCGAGAGAATCTCCTTGGAGGACTGCACCGAGCGCTTGACATGACCCTCGGCGACCTTGAAGATTTCACCCTCGGCAAAGCCGATGAGCTCCGTCACGTCGGTCGACTCGTCGTAGGAGCGGCGCTGGATCTCCGTGGCCGAGCGGATCAGTTCGCGCTGCACGTACTTCTGGGCGATGATCTTGGCGTGGAACTCGACATTGGCCGCCGAGCCGACCTTCTGCGTCAGTTGTGCCAGGTACGACGCGCCGCCGACCTTCTTGAGCTCCTTCTTGGCCTTGAGCCGTTCGGTCACGGTGTAGAGGTCGATGGGCTTGAGCTCCATCGACAGCTCCTCGATCGCCTTGTAGATGAGCCGGTGCTCCTCGGTATAGAATGCCTCGGGCGTGACGTACTCCTGCACGGCAATGATGCTGTCCTTCTCGAGCATCAGCGCGCCCAGCACGGCCTCTTCCAGTTCGACGGCCTGCGGCGGCACGTTGCCGACCGTCTCGGTCATCGCCTCGAATGCCTCCCGGTTGCGGGAGGAGGGGGTATACTCTTTCGCCATTTCGTTCGATCACTTTCGGACCTCAAAAGTACGGATAAATCGGACGAATTAAAAACGAATTTCAAAAATTAACGGATGAAAAAAACAATCGCCACCCCGGCCCGCCTGCAGGAGCTCTCCACCCCGGCGTTGCGGGCCCGTTCGCGGCGGGGCTGGCGCGTCTGACTTGCCGTGTTGCGCCGCCGCACGACGCTGCAGCGGTCGACCTCTACGCCCAGCTGCGCGGCGATCCCCTCGGCGATGTATTCCGACTGATTGTATCCGCGCCGCAGCCGCTTGAAGGGGTGCAGCGGCAGCGGCACGACGACATCCACATCGTCGTAGAGCCCGCCCTCGGCCAGGCAGGCACCGTACCACTCGCCCATCTCGCGGGCCGTGCGCCACGCCCCGCGGTACTTGAAGCCGTGGATCAGCTGCCGCCAGCCGCTCCCGTGGACAAAGAAGAGGAAGCCCGAGGCGCGGTGGAGAGGCACCAGCCCCCAGCACTTGCGGAAGACCGGATTGTCGGCCTCGGCCCAGTAGCCCGTCAGGGGCGCCGTGGCGCGGCAGAGCGTGCAGACGGTGCGCTCGCCCCGCACAAGGGGTGAGCCGCAGACGGCGCAGCGCGCCGGAAAGAGGAGCGACACGAGGTCGCCCCACAGTTCACTGAGGATCGACATTGACGGTGACCGCCACGGTGCGGTATTCGGGATTTTCCGTAAAGGTCTTCAGCTCGGCGAAGAGCAGTTCGCGGGCCCGGGCCGAGGAGGCGCCGCTCTCGATCTTGAGCAGCAGCCCCACGAGGTATTCGCCGCGGATGCGGTCCACGGGCGGGGTCATGGGGCCCAGCAGCCGCCGTCCGAAGCGTGCGCGCAGGGCCGAGGCGAGGTGCAGCACGGCCCGCCGCAGCAGCTCCATGTCGCGGTGGCGCAACTGCAGCGCCGTCAGCCGCGCATAGGGCGGGTAGAAAAAGGCCTGCCGCTCGGCAAGCTGCGCACGGGCCATCGCCTCGTAGTTGCCCTCGACGACCTGCCGGATGACGGGATGGGCCGGGTCGGCCGTCTGGATGACCACCTCGCCGCCGGCATCGCGGCGTCCGGCGCGGCCCGCCACCTGCGTCATGAGCTGGAAGGCCCGCTCGGCGGCCCGGAAATCGGGGTTGTTGAGCAGGTTGTCGGCATTGAGGATGCCCACCAGACCGACGCCCGCAAAGTCGAAGCCCTTGGTAATCATCTGCGTGCCGACCAGGATGTCCGTCTCGCGGGCCTCGAATGCGGCGACGATCTGCCGGAAGGCCCGTTCGCTCGTCACGCTGTCGCGGTCGAGCCGCTCGACGCGCGCCCGGGGGAAGATCGCGCGGACCTCCTCCTCGATCTTCTCGGTGCCGAAGCCCATCGGCACGACATCCGTGACGCGGCAGTGCGGACAGCGCTCGGGCACCGGCTCCGTATGGCCGCAGTAGTGGCAGACGAGCCGCCCGCCCGCCTTGTGGTAGGTGAGCGTCACGTTGCAGTGCGGGCAGCGGGCCGTCCAGCCGCACGCCGTACACTCGACATAGGGCGAGAAGCCGCGGCGGTTCTGGAAGAGCATCACCTGCTCGCCGCGGTCGAGCGTCTCGGCCATCTTGTCGAGCAGCAGCTTGTTGAAGTGGGCGTGCCGCTCGCCGCGCCGCGCCGCACGCAGCGTGTCCGAGACGAAGATGCGGGGCGGGCGGGCGGCGCCGTAGCGCTCCGTGAGCACGGCCCGGCCGTACTTTCCGCCCTCGGCGTTGAGCCACGTCTCGAGCGAGGGGGTGGCGCTGCCCAGCAGCGTGCGGCACCCGAGCAGCCGCGCCATCACCACGGCGCAGTCGCGGGCGTTGTAGCGGGGCGCCGGGTCCGTCTGCTTGTAGCTGGCGTCGTGCTCCTCGTCGACGACGATCAGTTGCAGGTTGTGGATCGGCAGGAAGATCGCCGACCGTGCGCCGACGACCAGTTCGCCCCCTTCCGAACGGTTCAGCCGCAGGTAGGTCTCCGTGCGGCTGCGGGGCGTGAGTTTCGAGTGGTAGGCTGTGACGCGGCTGCCGAAGATGCGCTCCATGCGGGCGATAAGCTGCGCCGTGAGGGCGATTTCGGGCACGAGCAGCAGCACGCCGCCCCCGCGGGCGAGCGCTTCGGCGATCAGGTGGATGTAGATTTCGGTCTTGCCCGAGCCGGTGATTCCGTGCAGCAGCGCCGTGCCCTTTCCGGCGGCGTAGGCGGCGCGCAGCGCTCCGAGCGCCGCCTGCTGGGGCGGTGTCAGCTCCGGAAGCAGGAAGTGCGAGCCGCCCCGCTCTATTGTGCGTTCGTGCTCCGCAGAGCGCAGGTACCCCTTGCGGCACAAGGCCTGCAGGGCGCCGTAGTCGGCCCGCAGCAGGCGGCGCGCCACCTCGCCCGTCGAGATGCGGCGCTCGTCGCCCGCGGCGGCCACCTCGAGCAGCGCCTCGTACTGCCGCGGCGCCCGCCGTTCGAGGCGCTCGCACACTTCGTGCAGGCGCTCCTCGTCGCACAGCTCCGGCGCGAGCGACACATAGCACTCCGTGCGGGGGCGGAACTCCTCCTCGCTGAAGGCCTCCTCGGTCGCGGCCGAGGGTTTCATCAGCGACGGCAGCGCCACGCGCATCACCTCGCCGAGCGTACACAGATAGTAGGATGCGATCCACTCCCACAGCGCCATGCGCTGCGGCGTGAGCAGCGGCCGGTCGTAGAGTTTCCGCTGCACGGGCTTGACGCGCCCGGACGACGGCGGGGTTTCATGCACCCGCCAGACAAGACCCGTATAGAATTTGCGGACGCCGAACTGCACGACCACCGCCTCGCCCGCCCCGAGCGCCATCCCCTCCGGCACGGAGAAGGTATAGGCCGGCTGGGCCAGCGGCAGGACTATGTCGGCATAACGGGGCATCAGAGCTTGTTGAGCGCCTCGAAGCCCTTGCCGTAGACCCCCATGACCGAGCCGACGGTGATGAAGGCGTCGGGGTCGATCGTCTTGACGAACTTGAGGATCACGGCCGATTCACGCTTGCGGCAGACCACCATGACGATCTTCGAGTGCTCCTTCGAGTACCAGCCCTGCGAGTCGATGAGCGTCACGCCGCGGTGGACGTTCTGCGCGATGGCGTCGGCCATCTTTTCGTAGTCGCGCGTCACGATGAAGACCTGGCTCGACTGCTGGTTGCCGGCCATGATCATGTCGACGGTGTAGCCCACGACGGCCGTCATGACGTAACCATAGATCACCGTGTCGATGTGGAAGCCCACGAGCAGCGTTGAACCGATGATGACGAAGTCCGAGTAGATCAGGATCTTGCCGTAGCTGACCGTGTGGTACTTGTTGATAATCATCGCCACGATGTCCGTGCCGCCCGTCGAGCCGCCCTGTGCGAAGCACATCGAGATGCCCACGCCGGCGAGGATGCCGCCGAGGATCACCGCCAGGATGCGCTCCAGGTGGAGGAAGTCGCCGGCCGGCAGCACGTCCTGCCAGAAGTTCATGCCCACGGAGATGACGAAGACGCAGAAGATGGTCTTCACACCGAAGTTCCACCCCACGATGAAACCCGCGATGAGCAACAGGATGGCATTGAGCACGAAGACCATCGTACCGATCTGGATCGAGATTCCGATCTGTTCGAGGGCGTTGCAGACGACGAGCGAGAGACCCGCGGCGCCGCCGCCCGTACCCCGGACCGGCAGGATGCAGCCGATCCAGCCGAACGAGTAGAGCATCATGCCGAATGCCATCAGGAAATACTCCTTGACGGTCTTCAGCACCGAATCCGCAGAGATGGGTTTCATAATGTGACGGGGGTTTTAACGGTTATCTTTGCAAAGTTAAAAAAATTTCCCCTTGGTATGCGTTGCGCCCGGCCAATTTTTTTTCGAGCATCGCCAGCAGCTGTTCGTTGCGCACGAGGCCCCAGTTGCGGCCGTAGTGGTAGCGCGGCGGCGCCTCCGAGGCGAAGCGCTCGACGACCAGGTCGGGCCGCAGGCGGCGCAGGATCTCGACGAAGAGGTCGAGGTATTCGTCTATCTCCCAGAAGCGGAAGCGCCCGGGGTCGGCGTCGTACTCGGCGGCCATCGGCGTATCGCGGAAGACCTGCAGCTGGTGGAACTTCACCGTCGTGAGCGGCAGCGAGTTGATCGTCGCGACCTGCCGGAGCAGCATCTCGTCCGTCTCGCCCGGCAGCCCGAGGATGAAGTGCCCGCCGACGGGCAGCCCCCGGGCGGCGGTCATCTCCACGGCGCGGCGGGCCGCGGCGAAGTCGTGCCCGCGGTTCACGGCGCGCAGCGTCGCGTCCGAGGTCGACTCGATGCCGTACTCGACGGCCACGTAGCGGTCGCGGGCCAGGCCGGCCAGGTAGTCGAGCTTCTCCTCGTCGACACAGTCGGGGCGCGTGCCGATGACGAGCCCCGCGACGAGCGGGTGCGCCAGCGCCTCGGCATACAACTCCCGCAGCCGCGCAAGCGGCGCATGGGTGTTCGAGTAGGCCTGGAAGTAGACCAGGTAGCGCCCGGCCGTGCGGTAGCGCCGGCGGTGGAACTCGATCCCCTCCTCGATCTGCTGCCGGACGCTCTTCGCCGGGGAGCAGTAGGAGGGGGTGAACGCTCCGTTGTTGCAGAACGTACACCCCCCGGTGGAGATCGTACCGTCGCGGTTAGGGCAGCCGAAGCCCGCGTCGACGGAGAGTTTCTGCACCCGGCTGCCGAACGTGCGGCGGAAATACCCCGCATAGGAGTTGAACCGCCGACTGTCGCCCCAGGGATAGATCATCGCGCTACAACCCCCAGTCGGAGGCCTTGTAGGTATCCTTCGGGGCGTTGGGCACGTTCGAGAAGAAGGTATGTCCCGTCAGCTCCTCCAGCTCCCGGATCGAATACATGTCCTTGGCCGACACCTGCTTGCCCTTGAGGTTGTTGTTGTGGCAGCGCACGAAGGCCGCGCACATCAGCTCGTCGGCCGAGCAGTCGAGCACCGACTTGCCCGTGCGGCCCGACTTGGTGCGCAGCACGGCGATGTAGAACATCGTGGGGCACGAGACGTCGTTGCGCCCGCCGAAGGAGATGCGCTTGGGCGAGGCCGAGTTGCCGTAGCGGTCGGTATACTTCTCGAAGTAGGTGCCGATGACCAGGTAGGTCGTGTCGGCGCACACCTTCTTGTCGATCCAGTCCTCGAGGATGTTCCAGCCGCCGCCTCCGGTATTGAAGCCGCTCAAATACTGCGGGGCGATGTTCGAGTAGTAGAAGACCTGCCGGTTGATGGCCGTCGAGCGGGTCCGCTCGGCCGAACCGAGCATGTGGCCCTTGTTGCAACCGCCGCCCGTCTCCTTGCTGTCATACTGGATGTTGGAAGGAATGTCGGGGTCCTGCCGGTAGGCGTTCGTGCGGTTGGCGCTGCCCTCGTAGCAGTCGTGGCGCGGCGCGGCGACCCACACCGGACAGTGGTGCTCGGCGCTGAAGCAGACCGTGTAGTTGCGGGCCGCCCGGCCGTCGATCTTGAAGTCGGGGCACATGTGGTAGGCGTAGTAGTAGTCGCTGTTGCCCTCCTCCTCGGGCACCAGCTCCGGCCAGCCCGAGTGCTTCGTCAGCCCGGCCCCCGTACCGCCGCCGCTGGTCGCGGAGGTCGTGAAGCTTGCCGTCGCGCTCGAGTAGCTCTGCCCGCCGATCGCGGCGCAGAGGCGGTAGGTGTAGGTCGTCGAGGCCGAGAGCCCCGTCAGCGTGGTGCTCTTCTCGCCCGCGGAGGCCGAGACGGAGACTTCGCGCTCCGAGCCGCCCGAAACCTTGTAGGCGAACCACACCTTCGAGATGCGCTCCGACCCGTCGTAGGAGAAGGAGCAGGTGACGGTTGCGCGGTCGGCAGCCACGCCGCTGTGCGACGGCGTACCGAAAGTCGGCTCATCGGGCGCCGACTCCTCGCCCGACGCCTGGTTGACAACCACCGTGCGGTCGTCGGCCCCGGTGTAGGAGAGCGTGACGACGCCCGAGCGGGCCGCACCCTCGTTGGTGCCGACCTCAAACGAAATCACGCCGTACTCCGCGTTGTCGAACGACGTGAGCCACGTCACGTCGCCCGCAGCCGTGACGTCGACGCCCGCCGCCGGGTTGAGCACCTCGTAGAGGATCGTCTGCCGCCCGCCCGCGGCCGGCACGGAGAGGGTCGTCTCGCTGACGATCTCCAGCACGGGGGCGTCACCCCCGGCGAGGGTCGCAAATTCGGCGCCGTCGCTCATGATGCGCGAAGCGCCCAGCTCGACATAGGCATGCACGCGGTAGCGGGTTCCCGGTACGAGGCCCGTCAGGCGGGCCGAGATGGCGTTGCGCTCGAAATCGGCGACCGTCAGCGTGCGGTAGCTCTCCGCCGCCCCGTCGGCCGGACCGTAGGCAAAGCCCTTCACCAGACCGGGGTAGTCGTTCAGGGTGAAGAGGGCGCGGCTCGACACGTTGGCCGTCGTCTGGGTCACGTCCGTGACCTCGGGCTGCACGAAACGGAAATCCGCGGCGCCGTCCGTCTCCTCCTTGCAGGAGACAAAGGCCGCGGAGAGCGCGCAAAAGATCAAGAAGAGAAACTGTTTCATTCCTTGCGGTTATAGGGTTAGTAATTTCTGTTTTCGGAATCCATCCAGATGGTCACCGGGCCATCGTTGAGCAGTTCGACCTGCATGTCGGCGCCGAAGACCCCCATGGCGACGGGACGTCCGAGAAGTTCGGCCACCCGCGCGGCAAACCCTTCGTACAGGGGGCGCGACACCGCCTCGGGAGCCGCCCGCACGTAGGAGGGGCGGTTGCCCTTGCGCGTCGAGGCCTGGAGCGTGAACTGGCTCACGACGAGCACCTCGCCGCCCGTCTGCCGCACGTCGAGGTTCATGACGCCGGCCTCGTCGTCGAAGATGCGCAGCCGCACGAGCTTTCCCGCCAGATACTCCGCATCCTCTGACGTATCTTCCAGACCGACCCCGACAAAGACCAGCAGGCCCGCACCCGTGCGGGAGTGGAGCCGGCCGTCGATGGTCACCGAAGCGTGTTTCACACGCTGGACAAGCATTCGCATCGCTTTCCGAAATTGGGGGATCAACGGTTTGCAAAGAAGGCCCACAGGGCATCGCCCGCCGGGACGGGGGCCGTGACCGAGACCGGCTCATGCCGCACGGGGTGGTCGAACTCCACGCTGCGCGAATGCAGCGAAATGCCGCCACCGGGCAGCGAGCGCCGCGCGCCGTACTTCAGGTCGCCGCGGATCGGACAGCCGACCGCCGCGAGCTGGGCGCGGATCTGGTGGTGGCGCCCCGTGAGCAGTTCGATGCCCAGCAGCGTATAGTGGTCTGAGACGCCGAGCGTCTCGTAGCGCAGCCGCGCCAGCTTCGCATCGCCCTTCGGGGCCGTGAGGGCCCGCGAGCGGTTCGTGCGGGCGTCGCGCAGGATGTAGTGCCGCAACTCGCCCGCCTCGGGGTCGGGCGTGCGTTCGGTCAGCGCCCAGTAGACCTTGCGGATGCGCCCCTCGCGCAGCATCTCGTTGAGCCGCACGAGGGCCTTCGAGGTCTTGGCGAAGAGCACCGCGCCGCTCACCGGGCGGTCGATGCGGTGCACGACGCCGAGGAAGACGGCGCCGGGCTTGGCGTCGCGCTGCTTGATGTACTGCTTGATCTGGTCCTCGAGGGCGCTTTCGCCCGAGGGGTCGGGCTGCACGAGGTCGCCGCAGTGTTTGTTGACCACCAGCAGGTGGTTGTCTTCGTAGAGGATGTCTTCGGGTGAGAACATGTCGAAAAAGGGCAGAAAACCGTTCGGATTACAGAACGAACGTAAAGGGCAGCAGCAGCGTGGCCGACGAAACGGCCGAAGCGGTGCCGCCGCCGCTCATGATGACCCGCAGCGGCGAGCCCTGGCGGCGTTCGACGTCGACAAGCACCTGCCGGCACTGCCCGCAGGGGTAGCATTCGCGCTCGGAGGGGTCCGACGCGATGGCCAGCGTCTCGATCGGATCGTCGGCATAATTGGCCTGCGCGTAGAAGAGCAGTGTCCGCTCGGCGCACAGACCGGCGGGATAGACCTCGCTCTCGAAGTTGCTGCCGTGGAGAATCCGGCCGCTGCGCAGCCGCGCCGCAGCGCCCACACGGAATTTGGAATAGGTGGCATGTGCATGCTGCGTGGCCCGCTCGGCCTCGCGGACCAGCTCCCGGTCGGCCGCGGAGAGCTCCGCAAGCGACGCGTAGTGCTCGTAATCAAATACAAACTGCTTTTCCATACTCCTTCGTTTTTGGGGTAAAGTTTTCAAAGATACGAAAACTTTTGGAATCAACTCCTCCGTAAGACCATTTTTTTACTTTTTCACCCTTCGGCGGGCGATATTTCACACGCCGCAGCAGCCCCGAAGCCCGTTTTATCGCAGGCGGCTCCGCCGCATGGCGGAAAACGCGCAGCCCGAAGCACGGGCGCAGACGAAAAATCCGCCCGGGCCCGAAGGCCCGGACGGGAAGGCTGCGGCTGCGGCGAGCCGCACGCGGGAATTTCGGCGCAGCGGGGCACGCCCCGGGCTGCGGATGCGTCACTCGAGCACGAACTTCGTCTGCACGCTGTACTCCAGCCGGATGGTCTTGAAGTCGAGCGGCAGCTCCTTGGCCTCATAGTCCGCGTCCGCAAAGACGACGCTGCGCACCTGGAGCGAATTGCCGTAATAACGGGGCGTCACGTCGCTGTTCGGATCATAGATATAGAAGCAGCGGCCGACCTGCTGTCCGATCGCTTCGGCCAGCGTTGCGGCCTTTTGCCGGGCGTTGCGGATCGCCTCGACGCGCACCTCCTCCTTCAGTTCGCGGATGCGCGAGTGCGAGACGCGCTCGATCGCAACCTCCGAGATGCCCAGCGCATCCAGCGCCTGCCACACGGCGACCACCTCGGCGGCGGAGCCCAGACGCAGTTCATACCGGGCCGTTGCGACCGATGTCTTGCGCTTGAAGAACTCGCTCGAGAGGTCCGAGACCTTGAGCTGTGCGGCGACATCGACCCCCAGTTTCTTCAGCGCGGAGACCATCTCCCGCTGCTGCTGCTCGATGGAGATTTTGCCCTTCGAGTCGCGCTCGTTGATCGTGACGGCGAGGTAGAATTCATCGGGTTCGATCTCCCGCTCGGCGCTGCCGGTCACCTGCACGTAGCTCGGATAGGTCTCGTTCGTCTGTGCAACGGCCCCGCAGGCGATCAGCGCCGCGGCAGCCAGCAAAATAATCCGTTTCATATCGTTTCGTTTTGGTTGGTTCTTCCTATCAAACGGCCGGCAGCGCAAAATAGTGTGTCCGCCGCCCGCCCAAACCCGCACCGCGGAATCAGCGGCGCACGAGCTTCACGACATTCTCCACGTGGTGCGTGTGGGGGAACATGTCGACCGGCTGCACGGCTTCGACCCGGTAGGCGGCGTCGAGCACCGCCAGGTCGCGGGCCTGCGTCGCGGGGTTGCAGCTCACGTAGACGATGCGCTGCGGTGCGGCCCGCAGCAGCACGTCGAGCACCGTCTCGTCGACCCCGGCGCGCGGCGGGTCGAGGATCACGACGTCGGGGTGCCCGTTCGCCGCGACGAAGGCGTCGTCGAGCACCGCCTTCATGTCGCCGGCATAGAAGACCGTGTTGCGGATGCCGTTCAGCTCGGAGTTGATCTTCGCGTCGGCGATCGCCTCGGGCACATACTCGATGCCCACGACGCGGCGGCAGCGCGCGGCGCAGAAGTTGGCGATGGTGCCCGTACCGGTATAGAGGTCGTAGAGCACCTCGTCGGGTTGCAGGTCGGCGAAGTCGCGCGCCACCTTGTAGAGCTCGTAGGCCTGCGCCGAATTGGTCTGGTAGAAGGACTTGGGCCCCACCTTGAAGCGCAGCCCCTCCATCTGCTCGATGATGTGGTCCTTGCCGCGGTAGCAGACCGCCTCGAGGTCGCCCACCGAGTCGTTGAGTTTCGTGTTGACGACGTAGAAGAGCGACGTGATCTGCGGGAAGGCCTCCGCAAGGTGGTCGAGCAGTGACGTGATGCGCGGCCGGTCGTCGGCACCAAAGACAACGATGACCATCACCTCGCCCGTCGAGGCCGTGCGCACGATCAGGTTGCGCATCAGCCCGCTGTGCTCGCGGGCGTTGTGGAACGTGTAGCCGTGCTCCAGGCAGAAGCGCTTGGCCTCCAGCCGGATGGCATTCGACGGCTCGGGCTGCAGCCAGCAGCGGCGGATGTCGAGCACCTTGTCGAACATGCCGGGGATGTGGAACCCGACGGCCGGCGCGGCCTCCAGCGCGGCCCCCGAGGCGACCTCCTCGCGCGTGAGCCAGCGGCGGTCGGCAAAGGTGAATTCGAGCTTGTTGCGGTAGAACTGCGTCTGCGCCGAGGCGAGGCAGGGGCGGATTTCGGGCAGAGAGACCTTGCCGATGCGCGTGAGCTGGTCGCACACCTGCTCGCGCTTGAAGCGCAGCTGCTCCTTGTAGGGGAGGTTCTGCCACTTGCAGCCGCCGCAGACGCCGAAGTGCTCGCAGAAGGGTTCGACGCGCAGCGGCGAACGCTTCACGTAGCGGACGACGTAGCCCTCCATGTAGCGGCGGCGCTTGCAGCGGATCTGCACGTCGACGACGTCGCCCGGCACGGTCATCGGCACGAAGACCACCACATCCTGCCAGCGTCCCATGGCCTTGCCCTCGGCCGCCAGCGTCGTTATCTCAAGCCCCTCGATCAGGGGATAGTTCGCTTTTTTTCTTGCCATCTGTTCCGGTTTTTCCGCAAAGGTACAATATCTCCGAAATTTACGGCACAAAACGGCCCATTTTTCCCGCCAGAACCGTCCGACGGCCGACCCCCGCCCCGGAAAGGGTCGGCCGTCGGCGTGCTGCGGCGCCGGAACGGACCGGCACAAAGCGGGCGAAGAGAAAATCCGAAACGGGTATTTTCCCGCAAAAAATCGTATCTTTGTCCCAACGTACAAAAACGGCACAAAAGTCCGCAACATGAAAATCGCCTGTCTGCAATTCAATCCGATCCAGGAGAACACCTATGTCGTCTGGGACGACACGAACGAGTGCATCGTCATCGACGCCGGCAACTCCTCGCCGCGCGAGGATGCCGCGCTGGACAACTTCATCGCCCGGCACGGGCTGAAACCCGTCCTTGCGGCCAACACCCACGGACACTTCGACCACACGATGGGCGTCGAGCACCTCAAGCAGCGCTACGGCATCCCCTTCGCCCTCTCGTCGAAGGACCGGTTCCTGCTGGACAACGCCTCGGTGAGCGGGTCGGTCTTCGGCGTGAAGACCGGCGCCATGCCCTCGGTGGACCTCGATCTGGAGACGATGACGGAGCTGCGCTTCGGAAAGACGACCCTGCGGGTGATCCCGACGCCGGGCCACACGCCGGGCCACGTGGCCTTCCACGACCCGCAGTCGAAGGCCCTCTTCACGGGCGACACGCTCTTCCGCGAGTCGATCGGCCGCACGGACCTGCCGGGCGGCGACTATTCGTGGATCATGCGCTCGATCCTCGACCGGCTCCTGCCCCTGGGCGACGAGACGCACGTCTATCCGGGCCACGGACCCGAGACGACGCTCGGCCACGAGGCGCTCTACAACCCCTTCATCGTCGAGGTTCTCAACGAGGAGGTCAACTACCGCGACCGGTAAATCCGCCCCGCCGGACCCCGGCGGCACGCCCCGCACGGCGCCGCGGCGGCCCGGCCCACACACCAGCAAGATGAAAAGCCTGATCCACCGAATACTCTACCGCACGCTGCCGCTCGGGGGCTACCTCCGCGCCGTGAGCCGCCTGTTCTTCCTCTGGCAGCGCCTCGGCATCGGACGCCGCGCCCCCGCCACGGAGTACGTCTACCACCTCGCGTCGCTCGTCCGCAAGGGCGACGTCTGCATCGACATCGGCGCCAACCTCGGTTACTACACCCGCACGCTGTCGCGGCTGGTCGGGGCCGCGGGGCGCGTCCTTGCCGTGGAGCCCATGCCGCCCATGCTGGAGGTCCTGCGCCACAACACGCGCCGCTGCCGCAACGTCGAGATCCTCCCCTACGCCCTCGGCGAGGAGGAGCGCACCGTGCGCATGGCCAACGACTCGGCCTGCGCGACGGGCTACCTCGGCACGGGGCAGAACTTCGTCGACGAGCACGGCACGGCCCGGGGCGTCGCCTTCGAGGCCGAAATGCGGCGCGGCAGCCGGCTCTTCGCATCGCTCGACCGTCTGGACTTCGTCAAGTGCGACATCGAGGGGTACGAGCTCCACGTCATGCGCGAGATGCAACCCCTCCTGGAGCGGCTGCGCCCCGTGGTGCTCATCGAGACGGGCGGCGAAAACCGGCCGAAGGTCATCCGCCTCTTCACCGCGATGGGCTATGCGGGCTTCACGCTCGACAACGGCCGCGAAGTGCCGCTGGCCGCCGGCTCGATGAAGGACATCATCTTCCGGCCGCAGTAACATCCGAAAAAACGACACAGCCATGCGCATCGACATCATCTCCTCGGTCCCCGACCTCATGACCTCGCCCCTGAACGAATCGATCCTCAAGCGGGCGCAGGAGAAGGGCTTTGCCCAAATCGTCGTACACAACCTCCACGACTACGCCCACGACCGCCGCAAGACGACGGACGACTACCCGTTCGGCGGCGAGGCGGGCATGGTCATGAAGTGCGAGCCGGTCTTCGAGCTGATCGAGAAGCTCCAGTCCGAGCGGCACTACGACGAGGTGATCTACACCTCGCCAGACGGCGTGCGCTACGACCAGCACGAAGCCAACCGTCTCTCGACGCTCGAGAACATCATCATCCTCTGCGGCCACTACAAGGGCATCGACCACCGCATCCGCGAGCACCTCATCACGCGCGAGATTTCGATCGGCGACTACGTCCTCACGGGGGGCGAGCTGGCCGCCTGCATCATCGCCGACTCGGTCGTGCGGCTCATCCCCGGGGCGATCGGCGACGAGGCCTCGGCGCTGACCGACTCGTTCCAGGACAACCTGCTGGCGCCGCCCATCTACACGCGGCCCGCGGAATTCCGGGGCTGGCGCGTGCCGGACGTGCTGCTGTCGGGCAACTTCGCCGAGATCGAGAAGTGGCAGGACGAACAGTCGTGGGAGCGCACGCGCCGCCTGCGTCCCGACCTGCTGGAAAAGTAAAAGGTGAAAGGTAAAAGGTAATAAAGTGAGAATAAAAAATCAGATAAACGACAGACAATAATGATTATACAGGACAAGAGCAAAAGGTTCGCCGTTGACATCGTCCGGTTCTACAAGTATCTGACCGACGAAAAGGCGGAGCATGTCCTGTCCAGGCAACTGCTACGAAGCGGCACCGCCATCGGAGCGAATATCGCCGAGGCTGCCAATGCGCAAAGTGACAAAGATTTTCTGTCCAAAATATCCATCGCACTGAAAGAGTGTACCGAAACGAAATACTGGCTGGAAGTGCTTGTCGAATCGGGTCTGACCGGGCAGGACTCCTGCCGCACGCTTTATGAAGCGTGTATCGAGTTGCAGAAACTGCTGACCCGGACAGTCAAGAAGACCAAACAGAAACTCGCCGCGATACCCTAACTTTCAACATGCACTTTTCACCTTTTACCTTTCAACTTTCACCTTCATGAAATATTTTCTCATTGCCGGCGAGCCATCGGGCGACCTGCACGGCGCAAACCTCATCAAGGGGCTCCGCAAGGCCGACCCCGCGGCGGAGTTCCGCTTCTGGGGCGGGGACCTGATGGCCGCGGCGGGCGGTGTGCAGAACCTCCGCAAGCACTACCGCGAGACGTCGTTCTTCGGCGTGGTGCAGGTGCTGCGCAACCTCGGCACGATCCGCCGTCAGATGCGCGAGTGCCGCGAGGAGGTTGCCGCCTGGCAGCCCGACGTGCTGATCCTCGTCGACTACCCGGGCTTCAACATGAAGATGGCCCGCTGGGCCCATGCACGCGGCATCCGCACCTTCTACTACATCGCCCCGAAGGTCTGGGCCTCGCGCGAGGGGCGCATCCGCGCGCTGCGGCGCGACGTCGACCGCCTCTTCGTCATCTTTCCCTTCGAGTGCGACTACTTCCCGCGCCACGGCATCGAGCCCCTCTTCGAGGGCAACCCGCTGGTCGACGCACTCGAAGCACGCCGTGCCGCACTCCCGACACCCGAGGAGTTCCGCCGCCGCAACGGCCTCGACCCGCGGCCGATCATCGCCCTGCTGGCCGGCAGCCGCCGCTCGGAGATCCGCAAGAACCTCCCGCTCATGGCACGCCTGGCGCAGCGCTTCGAGGGCTGGCAGTTCGTCGTGGCGGGGGTGCCGTGGCTCGACCGCGCACTCTACGAGGAGGCGGCCGCCGGAAGCGGCATCCGCTACGTCTGCGACCAGACCTACGAGACGCTCCTTGCCGCCGAGGCCGCCGTCGTCACCTCGGGCACGGCGACGCTCGAGACGGCCCTGCTGGGCACGCCCGAGGTGGTCGTCTACCGTCTGCCGGCCATCGAGTACCGCTGCATGCCCCTTGTGGTGCGCTGCCCGTGGATCTCGCTCGTAAACCTCAACCTCGGGCGCGAATCGGTGGCCGAGGTGCTCCAGTCCAGCCTCGACACGGCACGTGCCGAGCGCGAGCTGCGCGCGATCCTGCCCGGCGGCGAAAAGCGCGAACGCATGCTGGCCGACTTCCGGGAGCTGCGCACCATCATCGGCGGCCCCGGAGCCAGCGACCGCTTCGCCGCACGCATGGTCGAACTGCTGCGCGCCGGAAAGCCGGAAAAATAACCGAACCCGAACACCGACAACACCCATGACACAACCCCGGACCGGTGCCTTTCCCGACACGAAACCCCACTACGCGATCCTCGACGGACTGCGCGGCGTGGCGGCCCTCGTGGTCGTCTGCTTCCACCTGTTCGAGGCCTACGCCACGAGCCACCTCGACCAGCGCATCAACCACGGCTACCTGGCCGTCGACTTCTTCTTCCTCCTCTCGGGCTTCGTCATCGGATACGCCTACGACGACCGCTGGCGGCACCTCACGGCCGGAGCGTTCCTCAAGCGGCGCCTCGTGCGCCTGCACCCGATGATCCTCTTCGGGGCGCTGCTCGGCGGGGCGATGTTCTACGTGCAGGAGTGCCCCGTCTGGGACGTGGCGTCCGTGAGCCTCGGGGCACTGGCCGTCGCCACGCTGCTCAACGCCCTGCTCCTCCCGGCGCCCGTGGGGTGCGAGATCCGCGGGCTGGGCGAGATGTATCCGCTCAACGGTCCGAGCTGGTCGCTGCTCTTCGAGTACATCGCCAACCTCTGCTATGCGCTCTTCATCCACCGCCTGTCGACCCGCGCCCTCGCCGCGCTGGTCGCCGCAACCGGGGCCGGGCTGGCCCTCTACGCCACGCTCGGGCCGCTGGGCGACATCTGCGTCGGCTACTCGCTCACGGGCATGGAGTTTCTCGGCGGCATGCTCCGCGTGCTGTTCGCCTTCCCGGCCGGACTGCTCCTCTACCGCCTCTTTCGCCGCGGCGGGGCGCTCCGCGTCCGCGGCGCCTTCTGGTGGTCGGGTGCGGCGGTCGTCGCGCTGCTCACCGTGCCCCGCATCGGCGGGGCCGACGCCCGCTGGATGAACGGAATCTACGACACGCTCTGCGCCGTCGCGGCCTTCCCGCTGCTGGTGTGGATCGGCGCCTCGGGCCAAACGACCGACCGCTTCACGGGGGCGCTGTGCCGCTTCCTGGGTGCAATCTCCTACCCGCTCTACATCGTCCACTACCCCTTCATCTACCTCTACTACGGATGGGTGAAGCGCGAACAGCTCACCTTCGGCGAGTCGCTGCCCGGAGCCGCGGCGCTCGTCGCGGGGTGCCTGCTGCTGGCATGGGTCAGCCTGAGATACTACGACATACCGATCCGCAAATGGCTCACGGAGCGCCTGCTCGGGCGTCCCGCCCGGCCGGCGGGTCCGAACCATACGACACCATGAAGATCATCTGCATCGCCCGCAACTATGCGGCGCACGCCGAAGAGCTGCACCGCGCCGTCGGCGGCGGCACCGCCCGCCCGGCCGAGCCGGTCTGGTTCCTGAAGCCCGACACGGCGCTGCTGCGCAACAACGACCCCTTCTACATTCCCGCCTTCTCGCAGCAGGTGGACTACGAGTGCGAGCTGGTCGTGCGCATCAACCGCGTGGGCCGCGCCATCTCCGAGCGCTTCGCCCACCGCTACTACGACGAGGTGGGGCTCGGCATCGACTTCACGGCCCGCGACCTCCAGCGGCAGGCCATCGCCGAGGGGCTGCCGTGGGAGCGCAGCAAGGCCTTCGACCACTCGGCGGCCCTCTCGCCCGTGTTCACCCCGTTATCGGAGCTGGGCGGCGACATCCGCCGCCTGCACTTCACGCTGGAGGTCAACGGCCAGGTGCGCCAGCGCGGCGACACGTCCGAGATGCTCTTCGACGTCGACCGGCTGATCGTCGCCGTGTCGCAGCAGATGACCCTGCGCATGGGCGACCTGCTCTACACCGGCACCCCGGCCGGGGTCGGGCCCGTCCATGCCGGCGACAACCTCCGCGCCACGCTCGAGGGGCGCGAACTGCTCAATTTCGACATCCGCTAACATCCGCACACCATGCTGCTACACGAAAAACTCCGCTCCCGCCGCCTGCTGCTCGCCTCGCAGTCCCCGCGCCGCCGGGAGCTCATGACCGCTTGCGGCCTGCCCTACACCCTCGCCCCGAAATACGACTGCGAGGAGCACTACCCCGCAACGCTGCCCGCCCGCGAGGTACCGGTCTTCCTCTCGCGCCTCAAGAGCGAGGCCTACCCCGCGCCGCTCGCCGCCGGGGAGATTCTGCTCACGGCCGACACGGTGGTCGTGCTCCGCGACCGCGTGCTGGGCAAGCCCGCCGGCCGCGACGAGGCACTGGCGATGCTCCGCGCCCTCTCGGGCCACCGCCACACGGTCGTCTCGGGCGTCACGCTCCGCACCGCCACCCGCATGCACACCTTCGCCGTCGAGACCGACGTCTGGTTCCGCCCCCTGACCGACGAGGAGACCGTCTACTATGTCGACACGTTCCGCCCCTTCGACAAGGCCGGCGCCTACGGCATTCAGGAGTGGATCGGCTACGCCGCGATCGAGCGCATCGACGGCTCGTTCTACAACGTCATGGGGCTGCCCGTACAGCGGCTCTACACCGAACTGGATAAATTCATCGACCTGTTATAATCCTATGAAAAGAACCTTGCTGACACTGCTGGCGGCGCTGACGCTGCTGCCCGCCCTCGCCGACGAGGGCATGTGGCTCCCGAGCCTCATCTCGACGCGCATCGACGACATGCGCGCCAAAGGATTCCGCCTCACGGCCGAAGAGATCTACTCGATCAACCGCGCCTCGATGAAGGATGCCGTCGTACTCTTCGACGGCGGCTGCACGGGCGAGCTGATCTCGGCCGAAGGGCTGCTGCTGACCAACCACCACTGCGGCTACGACGCCATCCAGGCCCACTCGTCCGTTGAACACGACTACCTGACCTACGGATTCTGGGCCCGCACGCGCGCCGAGGAGCTGCCCAACGAAAAGCTGAACGTGAAGTTCCTCGTCAGAATGGAGGAGATCACCGACCGCCTCGCGGCGGGCGAGACGGCCGAGGAGATCATCCGTGCGGCCGAGGCCGAAGGGACGGGTTACAAAGCTGCCGTTGAACAGATGTACTACGGCAACCAGCAGTTCCTGTTCGTCTACGAGCAGTTCGACGACGTGCGCCTCGTGGCGGCGCCTCCCTCGTCGATCGGCAAGTTCGGCGGCGACACCGACAACTGGATCTGGCCGCGCCATACGGGCGACTTCTCCCTCTTCCGCATCTACGCCTCGAAGGAGAACAAGCCGGCGGCCTACTCGCCCGACAACGTCCCCTACCGGCCGAAAAAGCACTTCACGATCTCGACGAAGGGGGTGCGCGAGGGGGACTTCACGATGATCTACGGCTTCCCGGGCAACACGCAGGAGTACATCCTCTCGGACGCCGTGGCCTACATCGCCGAGCGCTCCGACCCGGCGAAGATCGCCATCCGCGACGGTCGCCTCGCAATCATCGCCGCCGCCCAGGCGAGCGACCCCGCGCTGCGCATCCACTATGCGGCCAAGCACGCCGCCATCGCCAATGCCTGGAAGAAGTGGCAGGGCGAGGTGCTGGGCCTCACGCGCCGCGGCACCGTGGCCTCGAAGCGCGACTACGAGGAGCGCTTCACCGCTTGGGCCGCGGACAAACCCGCCTACCGCGACGTCGTGCGCGACCTCAAGGCCGAATACGCCCGCGTCACGGAGCCCTACTTCGCCCGCGAGATCACGCTGGAGACGCTGCGCTCGCTGCCAGCGAAATATTCGGATGCGGAGCGCGCCGCGGAGCTCTTCGCACGGTGCGAGCCGACCGAACGGGCCCTCTACCGCTACCTCTTCGGTCAGTACGCCGAACGCTGCCCGGCACAGTATCAGGTGCCGGAGTTCCTCGACGGCGTGGCGGCGGCCGGCTCCGTCGAAGCCTTTGCCGACCGGGTCTTCGACGAGGTATGGCAGGGCGGCGCAACGCCCCTCTCGGACTCGCTGCGCGTCGGCGTCACGCGCATGACGAAACACATCGGCTGGCTGCTCGGCACCGACGCCCTGCGCAACCTCAACAGCCGGCGCCTGAACGAGCTCTACACGCTCTACATCCGCGGGCTGCGCGAGTGGGACACCACGCGGGCCTTCTACCCCGACGCCAACCTCACGCTGCGCGTGGCCTACGGCTCCGTCGCCGGCTATGAGTACGCCGACGGCGAGTACCACACGCCGCAGACGACCCTCGACGGCATCATCGCCAAGGACAACCCCGAAATCTACGACTACGACATCCCGCAGCGGCTGCGCGACCTCTACGCGACGAAGGATTACGGACGCTGGGGCGTCGAGATCGACGGCCGCCGCACGGTGCCGGTCTGCTTCCTGGCGACGAACCACACGACGGGCGGCAACTCCGGCTCGCCGGTGCTGAATGCCCGCGGTGAGCTCATCGGCCTGAACTTCGACCGCACGTGGCGCTCGACGATGAGCGACATTGCCTTCGACCCGACGATCTGCCGCAACATCGCCGTGGACATCCGCTACGTGCTGTTCGTCATCGACCGCGTCGGCGATGCCGGGGAGCTCATCCGGGAGATGACGCTCCGCTGACACGCCGCCCCGCCCGATGCGGGCGGAGGGCAGCCAGGCGGGCCGAACGGCCTTTCCGACCGATACGACGGGACCTTTTGCGGGGTCCCGTCGCTGTTTCGGAGCTATTTTTTCGGGATTTTGTCAGAAAAATTTTGCGAATCACAAAATAGTATCTATATTTGCACACCCGAATTACAAATCGGCCATAGAGGCCCAGGTGGTGAAATTGGTAGACACGCTACTTTGAGGGGGTAGTGAACAATTGCGTTCGTGCAAGTTCGAGTCTTGTCCTGGGCACTGAGAACCGCGTCAAACGAAAGTTTGACGCGGTTCTTTTATTGTTCCCATCCGCGACGGAAACGGACCGGACACGAAAAACCGGCTGCCGGAACGCACGGGTGCTCCGACAACCGGATTATAAGGAAAAGAGAATGAAAAAACGGTGTGTGAGCCGGGGTCCGGACCCCCGGCCTCCGCACACCGGATGCCGTTATTCGACCACCTCCGCGTCGACGAATCCGTCTCCGCCCGACCGGCGGAGCTCCCTGTTGATCCGACGCCAGACAAACGCCAGCACAATCCGGAAAAATCCGTAAAGGATAAAGGCCGTGCCGATGCAGGCAAGGATAAAGATTCCTCCGTAAAGAGGCGCAGCCAGAAAAACAAACGAACAGATCAGGCTCAGGATATTGCAGGCAAGCAGCCAGCCCCATCCCGTTCCGCGGAACGGCGCCAGTGCGCACGATTCGCAGATGCCGAGCACGGACTGGAACAGCATCCAGAAGCCGACGACATAGATCAGCAGCGTCGTAACCAGCGGCAGGGGCAGCAGCATCAGCCACACGCCAAGCAGCAACTCGATCAGTCCCCGGGCCAGGCTCCAGCCCCACGTATCGTTCCAGTTGCGGTTCGCCACGGCCCACGCGATGTTGAAAATACCGCCGACAACCAGCACCGAGATAAAGAAGACCGTCAATACCGCCAGCGAATCCGCCGGGACGACAACACATGCGACTCCGGTCGCAATACCCAATACTCCGACGACAAGCGAAACCCACCAATACCTGAAGAGATTTCCACTCCGATCCGATTTCCGTAACATGGCTTTTCCGTTTTTAATCACTTCACCGCAAAGGTAATTCCGCGACGGAGATATTGTATTGCCGCACACGGCACAAAAATATGCAATATTTCGTTTTTTTACCTCTTTTGACCCCCGAACATGCCGCAGCCGGAAGAACCCGTGCCGGACAATGCGCACACCCGGAACGACGGCCGGCAGGACACGGCGGGAACCGTCCCGGCCGGACGCGTGCCGCACGCAACACGCCGCCGGTGAAGGGTGCGGGTCACTGCTTCCCGGAGCACTCGCGGACGATCTTCATGAACTCGTCGCCCGTGATCGTCTCCTTCTCCACCAGGTAGTCGGTGGCGCGGCGCATGATCTCGGGATTCGCCGAGATGATCTCCCGGGCCTTCGCATGCGCCTCGCGGATCAGCCGCAGCACTTCGGCATCGACCTCCGCAGCCGTCGCGCCGGAGCAAACCGTCGACGCATCCCCGCCGAGATAGGCATTGTTGACCGTCTCGAGCGCCATCATGTCGTAGCGCTCGCTCATGCCGAAACGCGTAACCATCGCCCGGGCCAGCCGCGTGGCCTGCTCGATGTCGTTCGAGGCGCCGGTCGTGACCGTCCCGCAGACGAGCTCCTCGGCCGAACGGCCGCCCGTCAGGGTGACGATGCGGTTGAAAAGGCTCTCGCGGCTCTGCAGCAGCTCCTCCTCGTCCTCGACCTGCATCGTATAGCCCAGCGCTCCGGAGGTGCGGGGGATGATCGTAATCTTGTGCACGGGCGCCGAGTGGCTTTGCATCGCGGCAACCAGTGCATGGCCGATCTCGTGGCAGGCGACAAGCTGCTTGTCGGAGGCGGAGACGAGCTTGTTCTTCTTCTGTGCCCCGGCGATCACGGTCTCCACGCTCTCCTCCAGATCGGCCGTCGTGACCTGCTTGCGCCCCATGCGGACGGCCCGCAGAGCCGCTTCGTTGACAATGTTCGCCAGTTCGGCACCCGACGACCCGGCCGTCGCGCGCGCCACGATCCCCAGGTCAACCTCCTCGTGCCGCACGTGTTTGAGATGCACGCCGAGAATTGCCTTGCGTCCTTCGAGGTCGGGCAGCTCCATCTGAATCCGACGGTCGAAGCGCCCCGGGCGCAGCAACGCCTTGTCGAGGCTCTCGGGACGGTTCGTCGCAGCCAGGATCACCACACCCTTGCGGCCGTCGAAGCCGTCCATCTCGGTCAGGAGCTGGTTGAGCGTCTGCTCGCGTTCGTCGTTGCCGCCGTAGGCGCCGTCGCGCCGCTTGCCGACGGCATCGATCTCGTCGATGAAGATGATGCAGGGAGCCTTTTCGCCCGCCTGCTTGAAGAGGTCGCGCACCTTGGCCGCGCCCATGCCGACGAACATCTGCACGAACTCCGATCCCGAAATGGCGAAAAACGGCACCTTCGCCTCCCCGGCCACGGCCCGTGCGATGAGCGTCTTGCCGGTTCCCGGGGGGCCCACCAGTAGGGCACCCTTCGGCAGCGTGGCTCCGATCTCGGCATAGCGGGAGGGATCGTGCAGAAAATCGACGATCTCGGTCAGCGTCTCCTTCGCCTCATCCTGCCCGGCCACGTCGGCAAACGTGGTCTTCACGTCCGACTCGGCATAGATCCGGGCGCCGCTGCTGCCGAACGAAAGGAAGTTACCGCCGCCCTGCATGCGTGCCTGCATGCTCCGGCCGATCTGCCGCCAGATAAGGTAGAAGGCCAGACCGGGCAGCACCCACATCAGCACGAAATTGAGCACGGGGGAGTTCTGGCGGGGCACGCTCCGGTTGAAGGCGATCCGTCCGTCGGAATTGGGGCTCTCGGCCTTCAGCAGACGGTCGACCAGCTCGGGATCGCCGATCTCACCGGTCTGAAAGGTCTGCGTCTTGTCGTCCTCGCCCTTGGCGCTGAAATAGATCAGGCCGTTCTCGATCATGACCCGTTCGACCAACCCGCTGTCCACCTTGCCGATAAAGGTTCCGTAGTCGGTCTCGATGATCCGGCGGCCCGAAAAGTTCGGGAAGATCAACCCGTTGAGGAACAGGACGATCAGCACGACCCACAACAGGCCTGCATAGGGATTGCTTCGGGGCGGCGTCGGAGTTCCGTTGTTCTGTTGCTCCATAATTGTCATCTTTTTCGGGCAAAAATCGCGATTTTCCACTATTCGCCGCTTACCGGATTATCCCCAAAGATGTGCAAAGATTCCTCAAAACGGCATCACGGGGAGACCGCTCACAGCCCGGGTATCCCGCAAGCGGGCACGCGGACCGACTACCGCAACTCGAACTCCGCTGTCTTCACGTTTTTTGAATCGGGGCCGCACATCACGCTGAAGACGCCCGGTTCGACGACGTAGCGCAGATCGGCGTTCCAGAATCCCAGCTCCGCCGCCCCCAGGGTGAAGACGACCTCGGTCTGTTCGCCGGGCCGGAGGAGCACCTGACGGAACCCGCGCAGCTCCCGCACGGGACGGGTCACGGAACCCACGTGATCCCGGATGTAGAGCTGGACGGTCTCCCGACCCGTGCGGTGACCGGTATTCTTGACCGTAACGCGGACCGTCACCGGCTCGTCGAGCCGCCACTCCCGCTTTTCGAGGGTCGGCGTGCCGATCTCGAAGGTCGTATAGCTCAATCCGAAGCCGAACGGATAGGCCGGTTCAAAGTCGATGTCCTGGTAGGAGCAGGTATAGCCTCCCGCCTTGCTCTCGGGGCGGCCGGTGCTTTTGTAGTTGTAGTAAATGGGAATCTGTCCGACGTGTGCCGGGAAGGTCATCGGCAGCTTCCCGGAGGGATTGTACTCCCCGGAGAGCACGTCCGCAATGGCGTTCCCGGCCTCCGTCCCGAGCCACCAGGTGAGCAACACGGCGTCGGAATGGGCGGCCGCCCCGTCGAAAATCATCGGACGCCCGCCCATAAGCAGGGTGATGACCCGTTTGCCGCACCCTTTCAGGGCGCGGACCAGCTCCTCATGCTGCCGCGGGATGGCGATGTCGGCCTTCGACCGGGCCTCGCCGCTCTGGAAATAACGCTCCCCCACGGCGACCACCACCACGTCGGCCCGGCGGGCGGCTGCCAGCGCGGGTGCCAGATGCAGCCGGTTGGTCTCCAGATCGTACCCCTCGGCATAGAGGACCTTCGCTCGTCCGTACCGGGCCTCGAGCCCCTCCCGGACGGTCACCACCTCCTCCACCGCCCCATCGGAGGCCCAGATGCCGCGCATGTCGATGCGCGAGTCGGCCAGGGCACCGATCAGCGCAACGGTCCCCGTGAAACGGTCCAGCGGGAGGGTTTCGCCGTCGTTCTTCAACAGGACGATCGACCGCATGGCGGCCTCCCGTGCAAGGCTCCTCAACGAATCGCAGAGAACAGTCCGGGCCTCCCGCTCCGGATCGCAGTAGCGGAACGGATCGTCGAAAAGGCCGAGCTGAAACTTTTTCAGCAGGATGCGCCGCACGGCATCATCGATGCAGGCCTCGGCGACCTCGCCGTCCGCGACCAGTCCGCGCAGCCGGGAGACGTAGGCCCGCGACTCCATGTCCACATCGCAGCCGGCCGTGATGGCGGCCCGGGCGGCATCGCGCAGATCGGCCGCATAGCCGTGCGGCACCATCTCGCCGATCGAGCCCCAGTCCGAGACGGTCAGCCCGTCGAATCCCCATTCGCCCTTGAGCAGCGTGCGCTGAAGGTATGCGTTGCCCGTGGCCGGGATGCCGTTCAGGTCGTTGAATCCGTTCATGACGGAGCCGACGCCGCTCTCGACGGCAGCCCGGAAGGGCGGCAGGTAGGTATCGTGCAGCGTCAGGAGCGAGAGGTCCGTCGTGTTGTAATCCTTGCCCGCAATGCAGGCTCCGTAGGCGGCGAAATGCTTGGCACAGGCCATCACCGTCGTGACATCCGCCAGCGAGCGGCCCTGAAACCCCTCGACCCGGGCCCGGGCGACGAGCGATCCGTACCAGGGGTCCTCGCCGGCCCCCTCCACGACCCGCCCCCACCGGGCGTCGCGGCTGATGTCCACCATCGGGGCGAAGGTCCAGTGCACCCCCTGGGCCGCCGCTTCGCGCGCCGCACCGGCAGCCGTGCGCCGCATGAGGTCGAGATCGAAACTCGACGCCTCGGCCAGCGGCACGGGGAAGACGGTCTGCATGCCGTGGATGACGTCGAGCCCGAACAGCAGCGGAATGCGCAGCCGCGACTTCATGGCGTGCTCCTGAAGCCTGCGGGTCCGCTCCGCCCCCCGGATGTTGAGCATGGAGCCCACCAGCCCCTTTTCGATTTGGGCGATCTTGGTCGTGTCGTCGATGACGGGGCCCGTCGCCTGCCCGTTGCCCGTATACTGATTGAGCTGGCCGATCTTCTCCTCCAGCGTCATGAGCGACAGCACGGAGTCGACCTTGCGGCCGTAGGGCTCTCCGATTTCCACCTCCCGGAAGGCACTTCCGGCCGAACATCCGCACAGGAACAGCGACAGCGCGCACGCAATGGTTTGAATGGGTCTCATGGTTTCATCCTGATTCTTCACAAGGCAAACGTCATTCGGAATGCGCGGCGAGGCGGCCTGATCACCGGGGCCCACGCCACAAAGCGGCCGTGAGCGCCCCCTTTTCGTCCCGGACCGGCACCGCCGCATGCCGAATCACCCTTGAAAGATAATCATTCAGAATGGATTTCCGTCCTTTTTCACCGTCCGAAAAAACGACACGTAAGTATACCATCCGCTGTTCCAACACGTTAGGACCGCAAAAAAACGACAACCCGCGACCGGCGAACGCCTGACCGTCATCCGAACAGGGGATCCGGACCGGGCAAAAGGGGCCGATTCCGCAGAATCGACCCCTTTTCAGCCAACCTGGCTGCCGGCGCCGCACTACCACGTCATCCCCCGCGTCACCGTATCACCACGTCACCGCACGCTCACCTCGTCGAGGAAGAACCACGAGGGGTGTCCGACGCCGTAGTGCCACGACGGGCAGTTCTTCGTTCCGACGATGTCGATGCGCACATACCGCGCCCGGACGGGTTTGTCGCGCCGGAAGGTCGCCTGCACGAACTTGACCTGCGGGGAGCGGTCCTCGGCAAAGGCCTGCTCGCCGAAGGGCTCGTAGGCGGCGTTGTCGCACGAGAGCGAGCAGGAGACCCGCTCGGGCAGCAGAATCCATGCCCCGAGCTGGTGCAGGAAGTCGCACTCGACCTCCGACACCTCCTTCTCCTCCCCGAGGTCGATGAGGAAGCTGCCGTCGCGCCCCTCCCAGCCGACCCAGCTCTCGACATAGGTCGTGCCGCCGAAGAGTCCGTCGGTCAGCGCCGTCTCACCCAGCTGCACGTATTTGGGCGACGGAGCCTCGATCCACACCACCCGGGCACCGCGCGCCAGGTCGGGCCGCCGCGTCCTGTCGGGCATGTAGCGCACACGGTAGAGGCGGCAGTACTCCTCGGGCGTATTGCGCCGCTCGTTGATGATCGGAATAGCGAAATGACGGCAGCGCTCCTCGAAAAGCGCAAGCCGGGCCGCCGTAGCGGCGGGGTCCGGCACCCCTTCGGCACGGTCGATCTCCAGCTCGGAGTACTGGAGCGGCAGGCGCGAGAGGCGCACGCGGTCGAGCAGCACCGAATCGTCGGCCACGGCCGCCTCGGCCAGGTCAAAGAGTTCGTTGTAGCGCCGGCGGCAGTTGCCATTGAGCATGCCCTCCTTGTGGGTCACCGGCGAATCGTAGATCCAGAGCTCCTTGCCGCTGGCCAGCAGGCCCCCTTCGAGCAGCTTCTCGTACTGGTAGATATGGGGCGCCGCCGCACCGTAATAGCCGCGCATGAAGGAGCGCATGAGCGAGTCGCTGTCCAGATCGGGATTCCACATCAGCTTGCTCACCATGTAGGCCCGCATCTCGGGGAAGCAGCTGCCCCGCTCGCCGCCGATCTGCGAGAAGTGCATCGTCACGTGGTTGCGGCGGAAGAGTTGGATGTTCTTCTGCAGGATCGGGAAGTTGGGGAAGGGCGAGAGCATGTTGTCGAAATTGATGCCGTAGTCCCAGACGAAGAGGTTGTCGCTGATGGCCGACCACCCCTCCAGCGCCCGCACGAAGTCGCGGCCCGAGGCATTGTCCGTCAGGGGCACCTCGCGCTTGCAGTCGATGTCGCAGAGCATGATGTTGACGTTGGGCCGCGGCTTGACATGTTTGGGCGGGTGCATCGTGTAGAGGTAGGCCAGCGTCGAAAACTCCTTGTCGGGGAAGCGGTCGGCCAGCCGGTTCAGGAAGTGGATGAGGCTGCCCGACGGCCCGCCCTCGCGCTCGTCGAGCGCCCGGCACGCGGGGCAGGTGCAGTTGGTGAAGTTGCCGTCGTTCTGGCTCACCGAGATCGTGTGCATCCCGGGGTTGGCCCGGAAGATCGAGTCGATCTTCGTGCAGACCACCTCGAAGAGCTCGGGATTGGTCAGACACCACTGGCTCGCCTTGCCCGGACGCCGCTCGCCGTTGATGAAGGCGTAGTATTCGGGGTGGCTCCGTCCGTAGACCTCCGACGGCAGGATGCGGTCGAAGGTGTGGACCCAGTAGCCGCCGGCGAAGGTCTCCTGCGGCTCCTCAAAGCGGAACCAGTCGCGGTAGAAGGGTTCGGCCATCGCATAGCACTGGCTCTGCCGGTAGCGGAATGCCGGATTCTCGGCGTGGTCCAGTGCGGGGATCGTCACGTCGCGGCTCCGGGTCAGCCGCCAGGCGTTGTTTCCGTAGCAGGCGACGCCGAGGTACTGCTCCAGCAGGGTCACCACGCCGTAAATGGTCCCCTTGCCGCCTCCGTCGGAGATCATCAGCCGCCCGTCGCGGGTCTTCAGCCGGAAGCCGTCCTCGGTCAATCCACGGGCATCCCCGGCGCCGAGGACAATGTCGCCGCGACGGGGCTTTCCCGGCGCCACGACGGGCAGCCGCGCCCCGCTGATGCGTCCGACGAGCTCCTGCAACAGCGCCGCCGCCCGCATGTCCACCGAATCGGCCGGATCGGCGACAATCCGCGCCACGGCCTTTCCATGCCTTACGATGCGCACCTGCGCCGCCGACGGGACCGCCGCAGCCACCAGGCACAAGGCGCACAACCAGTGTACGATCTTCATATCCTGCAATATTTTGGGTTAAAGTTCGGATTCCGACAAGCGGTTTCCGTAAGGCAAGTTAGCACATTGCCGCGAGAAATCACAAAACGGAGCATTTTTTACGATAAGTCGCCGGCCGGTCGGCAATACAATCGGCTACACCTTGCCTGAATCGGCATCCGAAACCCGGAAACGGCACAAGCCCCTGTACCATGCAGACAAAACAAAAAGGGAAGAGTCGCAAGATTCTTCCCTTTTTTCTGAAGCGGAAAACGGGACTCGCACATAGCGCGAGTGACGGCCGCGATTCGTTGTTGACACCCCCCGGCCCCTGAAAGGGGCGCCTTGAGGTCGCGGGCGTCGAATCCCGTTCCCCCCCCCGAAAAACAAAAAGGAGAATCTTGCGATTCTCCTTTCTTTTGCCACTCTTGCCTCTCTGGAGCGGAAAACGGGACTCGGACCCGCGACCTCAACCTTGGCAAGGTTGCGCTCTACCAACTGAGCTATTTCCGCATGACGTCTCCGAAACCTGCGCTTCGGGACTGCAAATATAGAATGAAAATTCGTTCCTGCAAAATTTTCGATAAAAATAATACGTTTTCCGAACAGAAAAGTTTCATCCGACCACCCAAACCGAAAAAAAGACCGGCCGACACAAAGGGCCGACACAAAAGGTCGACCGGAACAAAAACGGCACTCCGGAAAAACCGGAGTGCCGTTTGTTTGCGGAATCGCGCCCTTCGCGGCCGCGTCCTTCCCGCCATCGGGGCAAAGCCCTCCCGGGCGGAAGCTGTCGCGCGCCGCTGCGGTCCGGCGACCCGATCAGCGCACCTTGAAATCCTCGTCGGCGCGGACCGGGATGGGCAGCGAAGCGTAGTAACCGCTTTCGAGCTTGTCGCGCACCGACTTGAAGGCCTCGAGCGTGAAGTTGACGTCCTCGAGCGTGTGGGCCGCCGTCGGGATGACGCGCAGGATGATCTCGCCCTTCGGGATCACCGGGTAAACGACGATCGAGCAGAAGACACCGTGGTTCTCGCGCAGGTCGACGATCAGGTTCGTGGCCTCGGGAATGCCGCCCTTCATGAAGACGGGGGTCACGGGCGAGTTCGTCACACCGATGTTGAAGCCGTTCTCACGCAGGCCGCTCTGGAGCGCACGCACGATCTCCCAGAGTTTCTGCTGGTATTCGGGGTGGTTGCGGATCAGCTCCAGACGCTTCATGGCACCGATCACCATCGGCATCGGCAGCGACTTGGCGTAGAGCTGCGAACGCATGTTGTAGCGCAGCAGGTTGATGAGCCAGCGGGGGCCGCTCACGAAAGCGCCGATACCGGCCATCGACTTGGCGAAGGTGTTGAAGAGCACGTCCACGCCGTCGACCACACCGAAGTGCGACGCCGTACCGCGGCCGCCCTCACCCATCGTACCGAAGCCGTGGGCATCGTCAACCAGCAGGCGGAAGTTGAAGTCCTTCTTCATGGCCACGATCTCGTCGAGCTTGCCCAGGTCGCCCTTCATGCCGAAGACGCCCTCGGTGATGACCAGCACGCCGCCGTGCTGCTCCTCGGCCAGCGAGGTGGCGTGCTGCAGCTGCAGGCGCAGCGACTCCATGTCGTTGTGGCCGTAGACGAAGCGCTTGCCCTTGTGCAGGCGCAGGCCGTCGATGATGCAGGCGTGGGCCTCGGCATCGTAGACGACGACGTCACGCGGCGTGAGCAGGCAGTCGATGATCGAGAGCATACCCTGGTAGCCGAAGTTGAGCAGGAAGGCATCCTCCTTGCCGACGAAGGCGGCCAGCTCGCGCTCGAGCTGCTCGTGGTATTTGGTCTGACCGCTCATCATGCGGGCGCCCATCGGGGCGGCCATGCCGAACTTGGCGGCACCCTCGGCATCGGCCTTGCGGACCTCGGGGTGGTTGGCCAGGCCGAGGTAGTTGTTCAGACTCCAGTTGAGCATCATCTTGCCCCGGAAGAGCATGTGGGGGCCGATCTCGCCCTCGAGTTTCGGGAAGGCGAAATAGCCGTGGGCATACGACATGTACTGACCGATCGGTCCGCCCGCATTTTTCTCGAGGCGTTCAAAAATATCAACCATTTCTTATCGAGTTTTATGTGTTTGTGTTTTCCGTATTCCGTTTCGGACGCGCAAAAGTATAAATAATGTGGATTAATCGGTCAAAATTAGCCGTTTTTTATTCCGTGCGGATACGCATTTATACCTATTTTTGCCTTTTGCGCCCGACGCAAGGAGCACAAACTCACCGCCGTCGGCGGTCGACGGCATCGACGATGACCGCCACGGCGCCGTCGCCCGTGACATTGGTCGCCGTGCCGAAGCTGTCCATGGCGATGTAGGTGGCGATCATCAGCCCGAGGAGCGCCTCGTCGAAGCCCAGCATGCTCTCGAGCAGCCCCAGCGCCGCCATGATCGCCCCGCCCGGTACGCCCGGCGCCGCCACCATCGTCACGGCCAGCAGCAGGATGAACCCCGCGAAGGTCGCCGCCGGAATCTCCAGCCCGGCCAGCATCGCCACGGCCAGCGCACAGGCCGTGATCTTCATCATCGAACCCGAGAGGTGGATCGTCGCGCAGAGCGGCACGACGAACGACGCCAGCTCGGGCCGCACGCCGAGGCGCACGGTCCGTTCGAGCGTCACGGGGATCGTCGCGGCCGACGACTGCGTGCCGAGGGCCGTGACGTAGGCCGCGAGCATCGTGCGCAGCATCTTCAGGGGGTTGCGGCGCGCGGCGAGGCCCGCCACCGAGAACTGCAGGAGCAGCAGCACGACCGTCAGCGCGAAGATCACGACGATGAGCTTCACGAAGACGCCCAGCACGCCCGCCACCTGTCCCGAGCGGGTCATCTGCAGGAAAATGCCGAAGATGTAGAGCGGCAGCAGCGGGATGATGACCCCGGCGATCGTGCGGTCGACAATCAGCTTGAAGTCGTCCATCACCCCCTTCAGGCGCTCGCTGCGCGTATAGGCCATGCCGAGCCCCAGCACGAAGGCGAGGATCAGTGCCGACATGACCCCCATGACTGGCGGCATGTCGACCGTGAAGAAGGGGGCCAGATCGACGGCGTCCGCCTCGGGCAGCACGGCCGGGGAGCCGGCCAGCAGCCGCGGGAAGAGGGCCCGTCCGACGGCATAGGTGCCGAATCCCGAGACGAGTGTGAAGAGATAGGCCAGCGCCGCCGTGAGAGCCAGCAGCCGCCCGGCGCTGCGCCCCAGGTCGGCGATGCCCGGCGCCACGAGCCCGAGGATCAGCAGCGGGATGACAAAGCCCAGCAGCTGGCCGAACAGGGCGTTGAAGGTCGTGAAGATGCGCACGGCCCAGTCGGGCAGCAGGAAGCCGAAGGCGACGCCCGCGGCGATGGCCGCCACGACGCGCGGCAGCAGTCCGAATCGCAGTTTCATAGGCGAAGTTTTTGTAAAGGTAGCGATAATTCTTAAATTTGCCGTATGACATCCCTCTACCACGACATCATTTTCGGCCCGGTCCACTCGCGGCGGCTGGGTCTCTCGCTGGGCGTCAACCTGCTGCCCACCGAATCGAAGCTCTGCTCGTTCGACTGCATCTACTGCGAGTGCGGCTGGAACGCCGAGCATCCGGGCGCACGCCGCTTCAACGACCGTGCGGACGTCACACGCCTGCTGGACGAGACGCTGCGGCGCATGGTCGCCGCGGGCACGCCGCCCGATGTCATCACCTTCGCCGGGAACGGCGAGCCGACGCTCCATCCCGACTTCGGCGAGATCATCGGCGACGTCCTGGCGCTGCGCGACGCCCTCTGCCCGACGGCGAAGGTCTCGGTGCTCTCGAACGCCACGCAGATCCACCGCGCGGAGGTCCGTGAGGCGCTGCTGCGCGTGGACAATCCGATCCTGAAGCTCGACTCGGCGTTCGACGCCACCGTGCGGCGCATCAACAACCCGCAGAGCGCCGCCTACAGCGTGCGCGCCACGGTCGAGGCGATGAAACGCTTCGAGGGGCGGATGATCCTCCAGACGATGTTCCTGCGCGGCACGTGCGACGGCACCCCGGTCGACAACACCACCGAAGAGGAGGTCGCGGCATGGCTGCGCCTCGTCGACGAAATCCGCCCGCGGCAGGTGATGGTCTACTCGCTCGACCGCGACACCCCCTGCCCCACCCTCGAGAAGGTTCCGCGCGAGGAGCTGCTCCGCATCGCCGCCCGCGTCGAGGCGCTCGGCATCCCCTGTTCAGTCGCCTGACGCCATGCAGCTGCTCATCTCCTGTGCCAAGACCATGGCGGAGGCCCCCGCCGTCACACCGCCCCGCACCACGCGGCCCCGCTTCGCGGCCGAGGCCGACCGGCTGGCTTCGCACCTGGCGGCGCTCCCGGCCGACGAGCTCGGGCGCCTGCTGCGTGTGAACGCGGGACTGGCCGCCGAGAACCGCCGCCGCTACCTCCGTTTCCACGACGCACCGGCCCATGCGGCCCTCACGGCCTACACGGGCGTCGTCTTCCGGCACATCGCACCGGAGCGTTTCACGCCGGAGGATTTTGAATACGCCCAGCAGCACCTCCACATCACCTCGTTCCTCTACGGGCTGCTGCGTCCGCTGGACGCCATCCGCAGCTACCGCCTCGAGGGCGACGTCGTCCTGCCGGGCGAGGAGTGCAGCGCCTTCGACTTCTGGCGCGCACGGCTGACCGACGGGCTGCTCGACGCCATCCGCGCGGACGACGGGGTGCTCGTCAACCTGGCCAGCAGCGAGATGAAGCGGCTCTTCGACTGGAAGCGCATCTGCCGCGAGGTCCGCGTCATCGAACCCCGGTTCCAGCTCGACGAGGGCGGACGCCTGCGCACGGCGGTCGTCTACACGAAGATGTGCCGCGGGGAGATGACCCGGCAGCTGCTGTGCGGACGGGCCACCGACCCCGAAGCACTCCGGGATTTCACCTGGGAGGGATTCCGCTTCGACGAGGCGCGCAGCACGCCGAACAGCCCCCTCTTCACGATGTGACGCCGGAGCATCCGGACAGACGCAGCGAAAGGGCCTCGGCAGGAGACCTCAAAAAATCACACGAAAGGACGCGCCGCGAAAAGGCGGAGTGAAAAAGCGCCCTCGAAAGGCGGCACGAAACGACAGGCCGGAAAAAGGCGGCAAAAAAGTCGGCACGAACACGAAAGGGTCCCGGCAGGGAACAGCCGTCACAAAAGGGCACTGCAGAAGGACGCGGCAAAAGGGCGCCGCAGAAGGACACGGCAGAAGGGCGCCGCGGCGTTACTCCTCCGACTGATCGACCACGAGCAGCCGGTCGGTGTCGTAACCGCGTGCGCGGGCCAGCTGCACGATGTGGTGATAGGTCTCCGGCGGCAGTTCGGGCGTGCGCGACAGGATCCACAGATACTTCGCCGAACGGCCGCCGACCAGTGCCCACTCGTACTCCTCGCCGAGCTCCAGCACGTTGTACTGCGAATAGAAAAACCAGAAGAACGAGACCCGCAGCCGTCCCGGCACCTTCGTCAGCCGCGCCTTGCCCTCGGCCACGCGGCGCTTGCCTGTGCGGACCTCGCGGCCGCTGTTGCGGACCAGGATCAGGCCGTCCGGCCGGCGCTCGTAGGTGGCCTGCACGTGGTCGAGTCCCCGTTCAAAGCGGAAATCGAAGCGTGCGATCTCGTACCATGTACCCAGATAACGGTTCAGATCGAACGTGCGCACGGGGGTGCGGTTCACCTCCCGGCCCGCACGGCAGTAACCCACCGCAAGGGCCAGCACGACGACCAGCAGCAGCATGTAAACGATTTTCATCTCCCGAAAGATTGGTTTCGTCCGGAGATTCAGCAGAATCCGTGCCGAAACCGCGCCGGCACGCTATTTTACGCCGACCTGATCGAGCAGCGCCGCGAGAATACCCTCCTCGTCGTAGCCGCACAGGGCATGCAGCTGTGCGGGGGTACCGTGTTCGACCCACCGGTCGCCGACACCGAGTCGCCGCACGGCGACCTCGTACCCTGCCGCATTGAAGAAGGCCGTGACGGCCTCGCCCACACCGCCCCGCAGCGCACCGTCCTCGACGGTCACCACGCGGCGGAAGCGGCTGCCGACTTCGCGGAGCAGCTCCTCGTCGAGTGGCCGGACGAAGCGCAGGTCGTAGTGGGCGACGCTCACACCCCGCTCCGCGGCCCGCACGGCCGCACGGGCCGCATCGTTGCCCACCGTGCCGATCGTCACGAGCGCCACGTCGCTGCCGTCGCGCAGTTTGCGACCGCGGCCCACGGGCAGCGTCTCGAAGGGCTCGCCGCGCCAGGCGACCCCTTCGCCCGTCCCGCGCGGGTAGCGGATCATGAAGGAATGGCCGCTGTGCAGCGCCGTATACATCATGTTGCGCAGCTCCCGCTCGTTCATCGGAGCCCCGAAGATCAGCCCCGGCACGGGGGCGAAGGCCACCATGTCGAAGACCCCGTGGTGCGTCACGCCGTCCTCGCCGACCAAACCGCCGCGGTCGAGGCACATCACCACCGGGAGGTCCTGGATCGCCACGTCGTGGATCACGTTGTCGTAGGCCCGCTGCATGAAGGTCGAATAGATGTTGCAGAAGGGGACCATCCCCGCGGCGGCCAGCCCCGCCGAGAAGGTCACGGCATGCCCCTCGGCGATGCCCACGTCGAAGCTCCGCTCGGGCATCGCCTGCATGAGCAGATTCATCGAACAGCCCGACGGCATGGCGGGCGTGACGCCCACGACGCGGGGATCGGCCTGCGCCAGCTCGACAAGCGTCTCGCCGAAGACATCCTGGTAGCGCGCCGCACCGCTCTTCGCCGCGAGGCGCTCGCCCGTATCGGGATTGAAGCGCCCGGGAGCGTGCCAGACGGGCTGGTCGTGCTCGGCCGGCAGGTAGCCCTTGCCCTTGACCGTCAGCACGTGCAGCAGCTTCGGCCCCTCGATGTCGCGCAGTTCGCGCAGCGTGCGCACCAGCTCCGTGAGGTTGTGGCCGTCGACGGGACCGAAGTAGCGGAAGTTGAGGCTCTCGAAGAAGTTCGAGTTGCTCAGCAGCCCCTGCTTGACGGCGTTGCTCGCCTTCTGGCAGAGCCGCAGCAGCCGCGGCGTATGCGACAGAATGCCCCAAAGCCGCTGCTTGAAGCGGTTGTAGTGGACCGACGTGGAGATCTTGAGCAGGTAGTTCTTCAGCGCGCCGGTGGCCTGGTCGATGGCCATGTGGTTGTCGTTGAGGATCACCAGCAGGTTCGTGCGCTTGCTCGCCCCGGCGTTGTTGAGCCCCTCGAACGCGAGGCCTCCGGTCATCGAGCCGTCGCCGATCACGGCCACGACCTGCCGCTTCTCACCCCGCAGCTCGGCCGCCTTGGCCATGCCGAAGGCCGCGGAGATCGACACCGAGGCGTGGCCGCCGCCGAAGGCGTCGTACTCGCTCTCGGCCATACGCGGGAAGCCGCTGATGCCGCCCAGCTGCCGCTTCGTGCAGAACGCTTCGCGGCGTCCGGTGATGATCTTGTGGGCATAGGTCTGGTGCCCGACATCCCAGACGATCTTGTCATCGGGCGTGTTGAAGACATAGTGCAGCGCCGCGGCGAGCTCCACGGCCCCGAGGCTCGAGGCCAGGTGCCCGGGATTGACCGAACACTGCTCGATGATGTAGTGCCGCAGTTCGTCGCAATAGGCGCGCAACTCCTCCGGCGAGAGCTTTTTCAGGTCCCGCGGCGAGTCGACCTTGTCCAGAAGTTTGTAATAGCCAGATGTCATGGCAGGACAAAGATAATACAAAATATGAATTTTTCGGGAAATTTTTCTATCTTCGCAATACGATAGAACCCCCACAACCATGAAATACAAACGGATACTCCTGAAATTGAGCGGTGAATCGCTCCAGGGCACACAGAAATACGGACTTTCGCCCGAAGTCCTCCAATCCTACGCCGAGCAGATCAAGGCGGCCGCCGCGACGGGCGTGCAGATCGGCATCGTCATCGGCGGCGGCAACATCTTCCGCGGCCTCTCCGGCGCCAAGAAGGGCTTCGACCGCGTGAAGGGCGACCAGATGGGCATGCTCGCCACGATCATCAACTCGCTGGCCCTCCAGTCGGCGCTCGAGGACAACGGCGTGCGCGCCAAGGTCCTCACCTCGATCCGCATGGAGCCCATCGGCGAATACTACTCGAAGGCGCGCGCCATCGAGTACCTCGAGGCGGGCTATGTAGTCATCATCGGCGGCGGCACGTCGAACCCCTACTTCACGACCGACTCCGCCTCGGCGCTGCGCGGCATCGAGATCGAGGCCGACGTCCTGCTCAAGGGCACGCGCGTCGACGGCGTCTACACGGCCGACCCGGAGAAGGACCCCGCGGCGGTGAAGTTCGACGAGATCACCTTCGAGGAGGTGCTCGACCGCCGGTTGAAGGTCATGGACCTGACGGCTTTCACGCTCTGCCGCGAAAACCGCCTGCAGATCATCGTCTTCGACATGGACACCGCAGGCAACCTCGGTCGGGTGCTGGCCGGCGAACCCATCGGAACCCTCGTAAAACTGTAAGCCATGGAACCGATCCGAAGAGTCAAGAAGAAGAGCAATACCTCGTTGTGGATCATGCTGGCGCTCATCGCGCTCATCATCCTCGTCATGGTGCTGCTGCCCTCGTGCGGCAACCGCAGCGCCCGGAAAGCCGCCGCGGAGGCGGAGGCCACCACGCTTGTGCAGGCCGGCGACAAGGCTCCGGACTTCACCGTCGGGATGTTCGACGGCAGCCGCGTCACCCTTTCGGACCTGCGGGGCAAGGTCGTGCTGCTGAACTTCTGGGCCACGTGGTGCCCGCCCTGCCGCGAAGAGCTCGCGCGCGTGCAGAGCGACCTGATCGACCGCTTTGCCGGACGCGACTTCATCTTCCTGCCTGTCTCGCGCGGCGAGGCCCGCAGCGCCGTCGAGACCTTCCGCAACCAGAAGGGATACGACTTCCCGATGGGGCTCGACTCCGCGCAGAGCGTCTACGGGCTCTACGCCACGAATTTCATCCCGCGCAACTTCCTGATCGACCGGGAGGGCAACGTCGTGCAGGCCACGATCGGCTATGAGCCGGAGGAGTTCGACGCCCTGATAGCAAACATCGAAAAGACACTCGAAAAATAACCAAGAACGAATATGGACACCAAAACGATTCTCAACGACGCCTCCGCCCGCATGCAGAAGGCCGTCGACCACCTCGAAGAGGAACTGCTGAACATCCGCGCCGGCAAAGCCTCGCCCAACGTGCTGAACGGCGTCATGGTGGACTATTTCGGGTCGCAAGTGCCCGTATCCGGCGCCGCCAGCGTCACGGTCCCCGATGCCAAGACGATCCTGATCCAGCCCTGGGACAAGAACATGCTGCGGCCGATCGAGAAGGCGATTCTCGACTCGAACATCGGCCTCACGCCGTCGAACAACGGCGAGACGATCCGGCTGACGATTCCGCCCCTGACGGAGGAGCGCCGCAAGGGGCTCGTCAAGCAGGTGCGCTCCGAGGCCGAAACGGCCCGCGTAAGCCTGCGCAATGCCCGCCGCGATGCGGTCGAGGCCTTCAAGAAGGCCCAGAAGGAGGGCATGCCCGAGGACGAGTCGAAGGACGGCGAGACCCAGGCACAGAAGCTCCTCGAGAAGTTCACCAAGGCGCTCGACGAGGCCGTAGCGAAGAAAGAGAAGGAGATCATGACCGTATAGTTCCTTCATCCGCGGGGTGGCAGGCGCACGCCGATCAGCCAGACAGGCCGCAACGCGCAAATTGGCAAAGTGCACCACCACCCGACTCCCGACAGATTCGTCATCGCAACGCCGGCCCGGAGAGTTCCGGGCCGGCGTTTTCTTTTCCGCAAGGCAGAAGCGCGCGGGAATGGCACAATCCAGGAACCACCCGCCCACCGGGGATAGGCGAATCCCGGTCAGAACAAAAACAAACCGCTCATGGCGGGGTTCACACACGATCGGGCACCCGGCACCCGGCTTTCTTCCAGCCAGACTTCAGCCAAAAATCGGAGCAAACGACGCAAAAATCCCCGGACGGATGTACTCGCGTACCATCCATCCGGAGATTTTCCGACGATGATGCGGATCACCCGCACCATCCAACCGATCGGCCGCCGGACCTGCCCGGAGAGAAGCCCCCGAAAAAGGGATTCTTCCTGATGAGACTGCCCCTGATGAGCCCCCTCCGAAGAGAAGAGCTCCACCGCCGTTGAGAGTCCCCTCCAAAGAGAAGAACCCCACCTTGGAGAGCCTTCGGCCCGGTCCCGGCCCGAATTACATCTTCTTGCCGACGTTGGTCTTCTTGGCAACCTTCGGAGCGGCGCTCTTGGCGGCTGCGGCCTTCGGAGCGACGTTCTTCGGGGCCTTCTTCTCGCCCTCGACAACGGTGGCATCCTCGACGGCGTCGGTCTTCTTCGCAGCGCTCTTGCGCGAACGGCGCGTCTTGGGCTTCGCCTCCGTAGCAGCGGGCGTGATACCCAGCGTGTAGGGCTCGTTGAAGTCGACGAACTCGATGATGCACATGTCGGCACCGTCACCCAGACGGAAGCCCGTCTTCAGGATGCGCGTGTAGCCGCCCGGACGCTCGGCGATCTTCGGGGCGATCGTGCGGAAGAGCTCCGTCACGGCCTCCTTCTGCTTGAGGTACGAGAATACGACGCGGCGCGAGTGGGTCGTGTCCTCCTTCGACTTGGTCACCAGAGGCTCCACGAACATGCGAACGGCCTTGGCTTTCGCGAGCGTCGTCTCGATGCGCTTGTGCAGAATCAGCGACGAGGCCATGTTGGAAAGCATCGCCTTGCGGTGTCCCGCCTGACGGCCGAGGTGGTTGAAATTCTTATTGTGTCTCATAAATTAATCTTTGTCAAGTTTGTAGATTGATACGTCCATACCGAACTTCAGGTTCAGCGAGGCCAGCAGCTCGTCGAGCTCCGTGAGCGACTTCTTGCCGAAGTTGCGGAACTTCAGCAGGTCGTTGCGGTTGAGCTTCACCAGATCGCCCACCGTATCGACGTCGGCGGCCTTCAGGCAGTTCAGGGCGCGGACCGAGAGGTCCTGGTCCGAGAGCTTCGTCTTCAGCAGCTGACGCATGTGCAGCACGTCCTCGTCGAACTCTTCGGCGCCGTTGGGCTCCTCCATGTTGACGGTGATCTTCTCGTCCGAGAAGAGCATGAAGTGCTGGATGAGGATCTTGGCGGCCTCCTTCAGAGCCTCCTTGGGGTGAATCGACCCGTCGGTAGTAATTTCCAAATTCAACTTCTCGTAGTCGGTCTTCTGCTCGACACGGTAGTTCTCGATCGAATACTTCACGTTCTTGATGGGCGTGAAGATCGAGTCGATCGGCAACGTACCGAACTCGCATTCGGCAGGCGCATTCTCCTCGGCGGGAACGTAGCCGCGACCCTTGCCGATCGTGAGCGTCATCTGCATCTTGGTGTCCGGGGCCAGGTGACAGATCACCAGGTCCGGATTGAGCACCTTGAAGAACGACAGATAATTCGAGATATATCCGGCAGTCAGCTCCGTAACACCCGCTACGTTAATGGACACTTTTTCGGCATCCTGATTATCGACTGTGCGGATAAAACGAACCTGCTTCAGATTGAGGATGATGTTCAACATATCCTCCATCACACCGGGGATAGCGGCAAACTCGTGATCGACACCGGCGACCTTGACAGTCGTGATTGCGTACCCCTCCAGCGAAGAGAGCAGAATACGACGCAAAGCGTTACCGACAGTCATGCCGAATCCGGGCTCCAGCGGTCGGAATTCGAACTTTCCGAACGACGAAGTGGACTCGAGCATTATAACCTTCTCAGGTTTCTGGAATGCTAATATTGCCATAATCTTGAATTTGTTTGATTACTACTTCGAGTACAACTCGACGATAAGCTGCTCCTTGATGTTCTCGGGAATCTCCTCACGCTCGGGCTTCTGCAGGAAGCGGCCGCTCATCGTGGCGCCGTCCCACTCAAGCCAGGCGTAGCGGCTCTTCGACGAGCCGGCCAGGGATGCCGTAATCACCTCCAGGCTCTTCGACTTCTCGCGAACCGACACCACGTCGCCCGCACGCAGCGAGTACGAGGGGATGTTCACGACATTGCCGTTCACACAGATGTGGCAGTGCGAAACGAGCTGGCGGGCAGCTGCACGCGTCGGGGCGATACCCAAGCGGTAAACAACATTGTCCAGACGACACTCGAGCAGCTTCAGCAGGTTCTCACCCGTGATGCCGCCCATGCGGGCAGCCTGCTCGTAGGTGCGCGAGAACTGCTTCTCGAGCAGACCGTAGGTATACTTGGCCTTCTGCTTCTCGCTCAGCTGCGTGCCGTACTCCGACACCTTCTTGCGCTTGCGAGCCAGTCCGTGCTGTCCGGGAGGGAAGTTGCGCTTCTCAAGCACCTTGTCGGCACCGTAAATTGCTTCGCCGAACTTGCGGGCGATTTTCGATTTTGGTCCTATGTATTTTCCCATTGTCTTAACGTATTAAAAAACCTTGATTTATCCTGAACCTCGACTGCAATTATACGCGACGGCGGTTAGGAGCGCGGCAACCGTTGTGCGGCAGCGGAGTGACGTCGATGATCTCCATCACCTCGATACCGGCGCCGTGGATCGTGCGCACGGCCGACTCGCGACCGGCACCCGGACCCTTGACGTAGACCTTCACCTTGCGCAGACCCATGTCGTAGGCGACCTTGGCGCAGTCGGCGGCCGACGTCTGTGCGGCATACGGAGTATTCTTCTTCGAACCACGGAAACCCATCTTACCGGCCGACGACCAGCTGATGACGTCACCCACCTCGTTGGTGATGGTGATGATCACGTTGTTGAAAGTGGAGTGAACGTAGGCGTTACCCACGGCACCGACCTTAACAACCTTCTTCTTAACTGTTCCAGTTTTCTTTGCCATAATTCTCTAAAGATTACTTTGTTGCCTTTTTCTTGTTTGCGACCGTCTTCTTGCGGCCCTTGCGGGTGCGGGCGTTGTTCTTGGTCGACTGACCGCGAACCGGAAGGCCCAGACGGTGACGGATGCCGCGGTAGCAGCCGATATCCATCAGTCGCTTGATGTTGAGCTGAACGAGCGAACGGCATTCGCCCTCGACCTTGATACCCATCTCGGCGATCGTTGCACGAATCGCGCCGACCTGGTCGTCCGTCCAGTCCTGAACTTTGAGATCGTAGCTGATGCCTGCCGCATCAAGGATCTTGCGGGCCGTCGAGCGACCGATACCGTAGATATAGGTCAGACCGATCTCGCCTCGCTTGTTTTTCGGTAAATCTACACCGACTATACGTGCCATATTACTTCTTTTACTTTTTTACGAATTTGTGTTAAAACCATCAACCCTGGCGCATTTTGAACTTGGGATTCTTCTTGCAAATGACGTAGAGCTTGCCCTTACGCTTCACAATCTTGCAATCCTCGCTTCTCTTCTTGATGGATGCCTTTACTTTCATGATTTCAAGCAATCTAAGGTTATTTGTACCGGAAAGAGATACGGCCCTTCGTCAGATCGTAGGGCGTCATCTCCACTTTCACTTTATCTCCGGGAAGGATCTTGATGTAGTGCATGCGCATCTTTCCCGAGATATGGGCCGTGAGCACGTGACCGTTGTCCAGCTCGACGCGGAACATCGCGTTCGAGAGGGCCTCGATGATCGTCCCGTCCCTTTCAATAGCAGCCTGTTTTGCCATAGAGTCTTAGTTGTTTATTGCCTGTTCGATGATACTGAAATCCGTCAGCACGTCGGGCCCGTTCTTGCGAACCGCCACGGCGAACTCGTAGTGCGCCGCCGGTTTGCGGTCCCGGGTGCGGACCGTCCAGCCATCCCGCTCGAAGACCACCGCCTTGGTTCCCATGTTGATCATGGGTTCGATGCAGATGACCATGCCCTCCTTCAGAAGGGGTCCTCGGCCGCGTGCTCCGTAGTTGGGGACACCCGGGTCTTCGTGCATTTTCCGACCCAGGCCGTGTCCCTCCAATTCCCGGACCACGCCGTAACCGAAGCGCTCGGCATACTCCTGCACGGCGGCCGAAATGTCGCCTACGCGGTTGCCGGCCTTCGCCTGTTCGGTACCCTTATAAAGAGCCTCTTTGGTGACCTCCATCAGCTGCCGCACCTCCCCGGCAACCTCTCCCACGGCGAACGTATACGCCGAATCACCAACAAACCCCTTCATAAACGTACCGCAATCGACCGAGACGATGTCACCCTCCTTGAGGATGCACGTCGGGGACGGGATACCGTGAACTATCTGCTCGTTGACCGATATGCACAACGAGGCCGGATAGCCTTCGTACCCGAGGAAGGCCGGAACTGCTCCGTGCGCCCGGATGAAATCCTCGGCAATGCGGTCCAACTCCTTGGTCGAGATCCCCGGCCGGATGTGGCGACCCACTTCGGCCAGCGTCTTCGACACCAGGATGTTGTTCTCACGGAGCAGTTCGATCTCCTCGTCTGTCTTCAGATATATCATTTTACTTCGCTAAGATTCTCTGTCGAAAACTTCCTAATGACGACCCTGGATACGTCCGGTCTTCATCAGACCATCGTAATGGCGCATCAACAGGTAGCTCTCTATCTGCTTGAGAGTGTCGAGCACCACGCCGACCATGATCAGCAGCGACGTACCGCCGTAGAAGTAGGCGAACGACTGCTGGATGCCCAGGAACTTCATCGCCAGCGCCGGCAGAATGGCCACGATGGCAAGGAAGAACGATCCGGGGAGCGTGATGCGCGTCATGATGGTGTCGATGTAGTTCACGGTCTGCTTGCCGGGTTTCACGCCCGGGATGAAGCCGCCGTTTCGCTTCATGTCATCGGCCATCATTTGAGGGTTGATGATAATCGCGGTGTAGAAGTACGTGAAGGCGATTACCAGCACGGCCAGCGTAATATTGTACCAGAAACCGGTCATCGAGCTGAAGGCCGCTGCGAAGGCCGTTCCGGTGAACAGCGCGGGAATGAACATCAGAGCCTGCGCGAAGATGATCGGCATCACGTTGGCCGCATTCATCTTCAGCGGGATGTACTGACGCACACCGCCGTACTGCTTGTTACCGATGATACGCTTGGCATACTGCACAGGCACCTTGCGGACTGCCTGCACGAGGGCGATCGTCGCCATGAAGACAAGGAACAGGAGCACCAGCTCGAGAATCAGCATGATGGCGCTGCCCGATGCCGTCTGGAAACGGGCGTTGACCTCGGCCAGCAGCGCGTGCGGAAGACGGGCCACGATGCCGATCATGATGATGAGCGAGATACCGTTGCCGATGCCCTTGTCGGTGATCTTCTCACCGAGCCACATGATGAACATGGTGCCGGCGATCAGGATCACCGTCGCATAGACGACGAACTGCCACGTATTGCCGTAGACGAAGGCGGAGGGGACCTGGTGGTAGAGGTTGGCGATGTAGGCCGGGCCCTGGATGACCAGGACCACGATCGTCAGCAGCCTCGTCCACTGATTCATCTTGCGGCGGCCGCTCTCACCCTCCTTCTGCATCTTCTGGAAATACGGGATCATCATGCCCATGAGCTGGATGACGATCGAGGCGGTGATATACGGCATGACTCCGAGCGCGAAGATGGCGGCATTACCGAATGCACCGCCGGAGAAGACGTCGAGCAGTCCCAGAAGACTGTTGCCCTCCAGCTGGCCCGCGTAAGCCGACCCCTCGCCCAGGGCGTTGGGGTTGATGCCCGGGATCACTACGAAACTGCCCAAGCGGTAGACCAGCAGCAGCCCGATCGTGTACAGGACACGTTTGCGCAGCTCCTCGATCTTGTAGATGTTCTTGAGCGTTTCTACCAATTTCTTGTTGGTCGCCAGAAGAGCGATGACCACTATAAAGACGATACCAACAACAAGATACTGATTCATAGTTTTGGGGTTCTAAGGTTGCTTACAGTTTTTCGACACTGCCGCCGGCGGCCGTGATGGCTGCCTCGGCGCTCTTCGAGAATGCGTGAGCCTTCACGACGAGCGACTTGGTCAGCTGACCGTTGCCCAGGATCTTCACCTTGTCGTTCGACGAGATGAATCCTGCCTCCACCAGCGTGTCGACCGTAACTTCAGCAAGCGACTTCTTGGCTGCCAGCTCCTCGAGCGTCGAAAGGTTGATGGCCTTGAATTCGACTCTCTTCAGGTTCGTGAATCCGAACTTGGGAAGACGGCGCTGAAGCGGCATCTGGCCTCCCTCGAAGCCCAGCTTGCGCGTGTAACCCGAACGCGACTGAGCACCCTTGTGGCCACGCGTGGCCGTGCCACCGTGTCCCGAACCGGCACCGCGGCCGATACGCTTGTCGTGGTGCGTTGAACCCTTTGCGGGTTTGAGATTATTGAGTTCCATGCTTAAATATTCCGTTAGCCGTTAAACTTATTTTGCGACCTGCTCGACCTTGACCAGGTGCTTCACGCGCTCGATCATGCCCTTGATGATCGCCGAGTCGTCGTGCTCGACGACGGCGTTGATCCGCTTCAGGCCCAGCGCGTCGAGGTTCTTGCACTGACGCTCCGTGGCGCCGATGCGGCTTTTCACCTGGGTGATTTTCAATCTTGCCATTGCTTGTTGAGAATTAACCGTTAAACACCTTGTCCATCGAGATGCCGCGAAGCTGGGCGACGCTGCGTGCATCGCGCAGTTCGCACAGGGCGCCGATGGTAGCCTTCACCAGGTTGTGGGGGTTCGACGAGCCCTTGCTCTTGGCGAGCACGTTCTTGATACCGAGCGACTCCAGCACGGCACGCATGGCACCGCCGGCGATGATACCCGTACCGGGAGCGGCCGGACGGATCATCACGAGCGAACCGCCGTAGCGATACTCCTGCTTGTGGGGAATCGTGCCCTTGATGACGGGGACCTTCACCAGGTTCTTCTTGGCATCCTCCACGCCCTTGGCGATGGCGGCCTGAACCTCCGAAGCCTTGCCCAGGCCATAGCCTACGACGCCGTCCTCGTTACCCACGACGACGATGGCCGAGAAACTGAAGGTGCGACCTCCCTTGGTTACCTTGGTAACACGCTGAATGCTTACGAGTCTGTCCTTGAGCTCGAGGTCGCTGGTGCGTACTTTCTTTATGTTGGTATTTGACATGATCGCTTAGAATTTAAGTCCGCCTTCGCGTGCTGCTTCGGCCAGCTGTTTAACTCTTCCGTGATACAGGTAGCCGTTTCGGTCGAAAGCCACGGCCGTGATGCCTTTGGCGGCGGCACGCTCTGCGGCCAGCTTGCCCACGAGGGCTGCCACCTCGCACTTGGTCTTGCCGGCGGCTGCCTCGGCCACCTCCTTGTCGAGCGAGGAGGCCGCTGCCAGGGTTACACCTGCGAGGTCATCAATAAACTGCACGTAGATCTGCTTGTTGCTACGGAATACAGTCATGCGAGGCTGTGCGGGCGTTCCGCTCACGATCTTGCGGATACGCATCTTGATCCTCTCTCTTCTTTCTATCTTGTTCAGTGACATAACTTCAGACTTTTACTACTATTTAGCACCTGCCGACTTGCCGGCCTTGCGACGCAGCTGTTCGCCGACGAACTTGATACCCTTGCCCTTGTACGGCTCCGGCTTGCGCAGCGAGCGCAGCTTGGCGGCGACCTGGCCGATGAGCTGCTTGTCGATCGACTTCAGCGTCACGATCGGGTTGCCCTTCTTCTCCGTCACGGCGGTGGCGGTCACCTCCTTGGGCAGCAGGAAGTGCGTATCGTGCGAGTAGCCGAGGCTCATCTCGAGCACCTGGCCCTTGACTTCGGCCTTGAAGCCGACGCCCACGAGCTCCTGCTTGATCTCATACCCCTTGGAGACGCCAACGACCATGTTGTGGATCAGTGCGCGGTAGAGACCGTGCAGCGAACGATGGCGGGGCTGGTTCGTAGGACGCGTTACAAGCACGGCGGGAATATCGGCTCCCGTGTGCGGATCCTTGTGCGTGCCGACCTCTACCTTGATGTCCGAGTCAACCTTCTGACTCAGCGTCCCGAGTGGCCCTTTCACGCTTACCACGTTGTCGGCGGATACCTCTACGGTAACGCCAGCGGGCAGGTTTACAGGTAATTTACCAATTCTTGACATTGCGTTGTTGTTTAATGATTTCCGATTAGTAGACGTAGCACAGCACCTCGCCACCCACATTCTCCTTGCGGGCCTTGGCGTCGGTCATGATGCCTTTCGATGTCGATACGATGGCGATTCCCAGTCCGTTCAGCACGCGGGGCATGTCCGAAACGGAAGCGTAGCGGCGCAGACCCGGGCGGCTGATGCGCTTGAGGTCCTTGATGGCGTTGGTCTTCGTGGCGGCATCCCACTTGAGTGCGATCTTGATCGAGGGGTGTCCCTTCTCGTCGGTGTCGAACTTGTAAGCGAGGATGTAACCCTGCTCGTAGAGAATCTTCGTGATTTCCTGCTTAATTTTTGAGCCAGGAGCTTCAACCACCTTGTGGTTGGCTTTCACTGCGTTTCTAATTCTGGTCAGAAAGTCCGCAATAGGATCAGTCATAACGAATAAGAAGTTAAAAATTAATGATTTGGTTAAACTTAAAAGCGCGCAAATATACGCAATATTTCACAAAAAAGCAAGTTAGCGCCTAATTTTTAGCATTTTAAGCCCCACTTGCGGTATACGGACCATGTCGGCGTGCCCCAGCAGCCAACATGTCATCCGCGCAAATCCCCCTTTTCCGTCCCTCGGACCGCCCCGGCGGACGACGCGCTGCATCCGATTTTCGGCCGGATACCGACACGCGAAAAGGCATGCCCCTGCCGGGGCCCTCCCTTTCGGTCCCGGGCGCCGCACAGGCGGCGCCGGACGAATCCCTGCGGCTCTACTGAGCCCGGGAAATCTGCGACCAAGTATCGAATCTTTCGCTACGCCCCACATATCGGGAAGTTACCGCTTGCGGCGGCACTTTCCCCGACACTGTGACGTATCTACACGGATTCCATACCCGTATCAGCTCCGATTCCTCCGCCCGGAGGGACCACGGGACCGCTTGCGCGCTCCTTGTCCCCGCCCGGCACAGGCTGCAAACCCGCGGAATGCGGAACTTGTTGTGAGACGATCACAGAGAGCGGGACACACGCCCCCTCTCTGCGAAAGTTGTTACCAGCTGGCCTTCGTAACGCCCGGGATCAGACCCTTCGAGGCCATCTCGCGGAACTGGATACGGCTGATGCCGAACAGGCGGATGTAGCCTTTGGGACGCCCCGTGATCTTGCAACGGTTGTGCTGGCGGATGGGATTCGAGTTGCGCGGCAGTTTCGACAGGGCGATCCAGGCCTCCTCGTGGTCCATCTCACCGCTCTTGACCTTTGCGGCGATCTCTTCGCGCTTGTGAGCGTAACGCTTTGCGAGCTTCTGACGCTTCACCTCGCGCGCCTTCATTGACTCTTTTGCCATAACTATTGGTTCTTTTTAGCGTTCTTGAAAGGAAGGCCGAACTCGCGGAGCAGGGCATAAGCCTCCTCGTCGGTCTTGGCCGTCGTTACGAAGGTGATCTCCATGCCGAAGATCTTGGTGATCTTGTCGATGTCGATCTCCGGGAAGATGATCTGCTCGGTGATGCCGAGGGTGTAGTTGCCCTTGCCGTCGAACTTCTCGTTGATACCCTTGAAGTCGCGGATACGGGGCAGCGCCACGGCGATCAGACGCTGCAGGAACTCGTACATCTTCGTGTCGCGCAGCGTGACACGCACGCCGATGGGCATGCCGCGACGCAGCTTGAAGTTCGAGATGTCCTTGCGCGAGCGGGTCTGGACAGCCTTCTGGCCGGCGATCAGCGTCAACTCGGCCTGGGCCACGTCGATGAGCTTCTTGTCGGCGACGGCCTGACCCATACCCTGGTTGATGACGATCTTGAGGAGCTTCGGGCACTGCATGATGCTCGAATAACCGAACTCCTTCATAAGGGCAGGAACGATCTGCTCCTTATACTGTGTCTTGAGTGTAGGAACGTATGCCATTATTTGATCTCCTCCCCTGACTTTTTAGCGTAACGAACTAATTTACCTTTGGCGTCTGCCTTGCGGCCCACCTTCGTCGGCTTGCCGCTCTTGGGGTCGAGCACCATGAGGTTAGAAACGTGGATAGGCGCCTCCTTCTCGATGATACCGCCCTGGGGATTCTGCGCATTGGGCTTGGTGGCCTTCTTGCAGATGTTCACGCCCTCGACGATGGCACGCTGCTTCGACACCTCGACCTTCAGGACCTTGCCCTGCTTGCCCTTGTTGTCGCCGGCGATGACCTGAACCATATCCCCTTTCTTAATATGCAATTTCACTGACATATCCGAAATCGTTTTTGATGATTACAATACTTCGGGTGCGAGGGAGATGATCTTCATGTACTGGTCACGCAGCTCACGCGCTACGGGACCGAAGATACGGGTACCGCGCATCTCACCCTGGTTGTTGAGCAGCACCACGGCGTTGTCGTCGAAACGAATGTACGAACCGTTGGCACGTCTGATCTCCTTGGTCGTCCGCACGACGACGGCCTTCGATACGGCGCCCTTCTTGACGTCGCCCGAGGGCGAAGCGCTCTTGACGGCGACCACGATCTTGTCGCCGATGGATGCGTAGCGACGTTTCGTGCCGCCAAGCACCCGGATGCAAAGAACCTCTTTGGCACCGCTGTTGTCAGCTACTACGAGTCTACTTTCCTGCTGTATCATAATTACTTGGCTCTTTCAATGATTTGTACTAATCTCCAACGCTTCGTCTTGCTCAGCGGACGCGTCTCCATGATGCGCACGGTATCGCCCTCCTTGCAGGTCTCGTCGAGCGATTCGGCGACGAACTTGGTCGTCTTGTTGACGAACTTGCCATAGATCGGATGCTTCACCTTGCGGGCTACTGCAACCACAATGGTCTTCTCCATCTTGTTGCTGACAACCACCCCAATACGCTCTTTTCTAAGATTTCTTTCCATAGTTGTTCCTTATTTGGCGTTCTTTTGACGCAGAATTGTCAGCATGCGAGCTATGTCTCTGCGGTTTTTCTTAATGATCGACGGATTCTCGACGGGGGAGACTGCGTGCTGCACCTTCAGCTTCGCCAGCTGCGCCTTCTCGGCCTCGATGCGCTCCTGCAGGTCCTTGACGGCGATATCCCTGATTTCTGCACTTTTCATCTTCGTTCCGTTAGATTGTGGTTTCGACGTAGTCACGTCTTACGATAAACTTGGTGGTGATGGGCAGCTTCTGCGCACCCAGGCGAAGCGCCTCCTGCGCTACGGCCAGGGGCACACCCTCTGCCTCGAAGAGAATACGTCCGGGGGTGACGGGTGCCACGAAGCCTTCGGGATTACCCTTACCCTTACCCATACGCACCTCGGCGGGCTTCTTCGTGATGGGTTTGTCGGGGAAGATGCGGATCCAGAGCTGACCCTCACGCTTCATGTAACGGGTAATGGCCTGACGTGCTGCCTCTATCTGACGACCTGTGATCCAGGACGATTCAAGTGCCTTGATTGCGAACGATCCGTATGCAAGCTGGTTACCTCTTTGAGCGATACCCTTCATACGGCCTTTCTGCATTCTTCTAAATTTGGTCTTTTTCGGCTGTAACATGTTAGTTCTGCTTTAAAAAGG
>UQUQ01000016.1 GCA_900544265.1 uncultured Alistipes sp. | reverse complement strand
CCCCCCCCCGCTGTGTTGTTTTTTCACCCCCCCCCCCCCCCCGCCGCGGCCCTCGCCCCCCCCGCCCCCCGGGGGGTGCTTTGCCGCCGCCTCCCGCCCCCCCCCCCCCCAAAACCCCCCACCCCCCCCAAACCCGGGGGCCCCCACCCCCCCGCCCGCGCCCCCCCGCTGCGTATTGCGGTCGCGGCAGGCCGGCGCCGGGCGGGATCAGTCCCGCAGATCGGCGCAATGCTCCGCCGCCGTTTCAAATTCGAGCGTCACGTGGCGGATGCCCGCAGCGGCAAGCGTCGCCTTGAGCGCCGCCTTGACCTCGGCGAGGCGTTCGGTCGCCGACAGCACGACATGCGCCGTGAGGGCATTCTCGGTCGTACTGATCGCCCAGACATGGATGTGGTGCACGGCCGCAACCCCCTCGACGCGGCACATGGCCTGCTCGATCTTCGCCAGGTCGATCCCGTCGGGAACACCGTCGAGCGAGAGGCGCAGGCTGTCGCGCGTAAGCGACCAGACCGACGCGAAGATGACGCAGGCGACGGCCAGACCCACGATCGGGTCGATGAGTGTCCAGCCGGTCCACGAAATGACGAGGCCCGAGACGACGACGCCGATCGAGACCAGCGCATCGGCGGCCATGTGCAGGTAGGCGCCCCGGACATTCAGGTCGCGGTCCTTCTCCTTCATGAAGAGCCAGGCGGTGAATCCGTTGACCACGACGCCGATGCCGGCCGTCCAGGCGATGGCGCCGCCCTCGATCGGGGCGGGGTGCAGCAGGCGGCCGACGCTCTCGGCGACGATTACTCCCACGGCCACAAGCAGGATCATCGAGTTGAGCAGCGAGATGAGCACCGTGCTCTTCTTGTATCCGTAGGTGTAGCGCGGTGTGGCGGGGGCCTGCGCCAGGCGGAAGGCCAGCAGGGCCAGAAGCAGGCTTGCCACGTCGGAGAGGTTGTGTCCCGCATCCGACAGAAGCCCCATTGAGCCGTACCAGATGCCTACGGCAAACTCTACGACGACGAAGGCGACGTTGAGCGCGATGCCCGCGCGGAACGAACGGTTGAGCGACGCCACGGCGGGGTCGACCGCATGGTGATGATGTGCGTGTGTCATGACTGCGTATCGGTTATGGTCTCCTTGATTTCGGAAAGTTCGACCAGTTTATTGACGATGGCGTAGATCGTAAGCCCCGCGGCGGAGTGGATCTGCAGCTTCGCGGCGATGTTGCGGCGGTGGGTGATGACCGTATGGGCCGAGATGCAGAGCGTGTCGGCGATCTGCTTGTTGGTCATGCCCTTCACCACGCAGACGATGATCTCCCGCTCGCGGGCGCTCAACGGCTCGGGCTTCGCCTGGCGCGGGGCGTCGGCCGCCAGCCGCTCGACGGCCGGGATGAAGATCTCGTCCTCGACGGCGTTGTGCGATGCCAGCTCCTGCTCGCAGGTGAAGATGTCGAACAGCACGCCGTTCAGTTCGTTCGTGCCGCCGGCAGGGTAATATTTGATGATGATGTTCTTCAGTTCGCGCAGCCGCGTCTCCACCTGGTCGTGGTGGCGGCGGAAGATGTCGATCGAGTAGGACTCGTTCTTCTCGCCCGAAAGCAGCGACTCGACATAGGGGAAGACGGTCTTCTCCTCGTAGGCCATGTGACGGTCGACCTCGGCGACGTACTCGTCGAAGTAGCGCAGGATGGCGAACGAGACGTCGCTCAGGCTGCAATCGACCGCCTCGATCAGTTTGCGGCGGATGGCCGGCAGACGGAAGCCGAGGAAGTAGCCGTGCGAATTGTGCAGATAGTCCGTCAGGGCGCGGACCGAGACCCCCTCGGCGAGCTCGGCGCCGTTGCCGAAGTTCATCAGCAGGTTCACCACCGCGAGGAACGTCGCCGTATCGACGCGGTTTTCGTCGCACACCTCGGCGATCGTCCTGTCGCCGAACCCGAGCGAGATGCCGAAGCGGCTCATCACCTGCAGGACCGGGTAGCGGTCGCACACCAGGTCGCACATTCTGTCTTCTCCCGTATAACCTCCCGACTTGTACATAGTTCGTTCTGCCGGCGCATTCCCGGCACTGCGGTATTCAATCATTTATTGCGGCCGGACCGCCGGCCCATTCCGGCGAACGGCAACCCGCTCCGGCGGACAGTCCTCTCCTTTTCTCCTTATCTTTGCGGCGCAAAGATAAGGAGCCGGGACGCGCGGCGCAATACCTACATGTGGGTATTCTGCGCGATCAGCGGCGCGAGATGTCGACGTAGGTCGTCTGCAGCATCGTGCGGCCGATCTCCAGCAGCTCCGGATCATCGCCCGAGACGGTCTGCTGCGTCGTGGCGTCCCACACGACCGCCCCCGAGGCGTCGACCACGCCGAACCCGTCGTTGAAGGTGTAGTAGGCGAACTTGCGCGGCGGGGCCGGCGCGAAGATGTCCTTGCTGTAGTCGTAGTCGTCGTGCGGAAGGCCCAGCTGGCCGAGCAGCGTGGCGCAGAGGTCGATCTGCGAGGCGTACTCCTCGACGACGCACGGGGCGGCAACGGCACCGCCCGTCCAGATCATCGGGATGCGGTGGCGCAGCGGCTCGTTGTAGGTCAGCGAGCGCGGGTAGGGGTAGCCGTGGTCCGCCACAAGGACCAGCAACAGGTTGTCCCACGCCGGCGAGGCCTTCAGCCGCTCGACCATGCGGCCCACACACTCGTCCGAGAAGGCGAAGGCGTTGAGAATCCGGTTCTCGAACTTCTCGTAGGGGACGTCGAAGGGCTTGTGGCTGCTCAGGGTGAGCAGTCCCGCGAGGAAGGGCTCGCCGCGCCGGTCCAGGTCGATCACCCGGTCGGCAAACCAGTCGCACATGACGGCGTCGTCGTAGCCCCAGTCGGACGGCGTCGTGGCAAAGTGCAGGTCCTTCTGCCAGACGAGCTCCTGCCACCCCGTGGCATACATGTAGGAGGCCTGGTCCGTGAAGTTCAGGTCGCCGCCGTAGGAGAAACTCGTGGCGTAGCCCGCGCTGTCGAGCGACCGCGCCAGCGAGGGCAGCGAGCGGCTCTTGCCCGGGAGTTTCATGATCGAGGTGCGCGTCTGCGCGGGGAAGCCGCTCAAAAGGGCCACCTCGCCGCGGTCCGTGCGGAAGGAGTTGGCAAAGAAGTTCTCGAACCAGATGCCCTCCTCCCGAAGCCGCCGCATGTGGGGCATGACGGGCTCGCCGTCGACCTGCTCATCCATCACCGTGCGGGCGAAGCTCTCGAGGATCACCACCACGACGTTGGGTCGCTGCGTGCGCAGCACGTGCCGCGCCGGGGCCGAGTCCGGACGGTTGCCGCGCAGCGCCTCGAACTTCGCGGCGCGCGTCGGCTCGTCGTAGAAGGGGTATTCGGCCGCATAGTCCTTGTGGTCGCCCAGTGAGGAGAGGAACGAGAAGACGGGGTTGGTGGCGGCATGGTTCAGGAAGAGCACCGGGCTGAAGTAGACCTTCGAGACGTTGGCCACCGAGGCGCCCGTACCGCCGCGGATCGCCAGGAAGTCGAAGCCCGCAAGCATCACCATAGCCAGCGACCCGAAGAGGGCGCCGAGACCTCCGACGGGCTCGCCGTCGAAGAGCCGCAGCACGCGGCGGTAACCCCAGATCATCGCCGCGGCATAGAGCGCGAAGAGCAGCAGCTGCCGCACGCCGAGCCAGAAATCGACGCTCGCCATCGCCTCCTTCGGATCGGCCAGGTAGATCAGGATCGTCGAGTCGAGGCGGAAGCCCCAGTGTTCATAGAGGGCGACATCCACGGCGAAGATCGCCGCCGTGACCAGCGCGATGAGGACGAAGTAGCCCGTCAGGATACCCCGCCAGAGGCGCTGCGGCAGCCGCACCCACAGCGATACGAGCGTCGCGAGCAGCGGCACGACCGTCACGTAGCCCGCGACGGTCATGTCGAGCGACAGCCCGTGCCAGAGGACACGGCACCAGCCGCCGAATCCCGCTTCGGCGGCTTCGGCGGCGTAGTAGGCCAGAAAAACGGGTTTCTGCACGGCCATCATCACGACGGTGGCGGCAAAAACGACCAGTACGAACAACAGCTTTCTCTTCATTCCGTCCAACATTTACGGTTCGTGCGGGGGGGGTGTCGCTCCGTGCGGAGCCCGGCCGAAGGGCGCGGATCAGATCTTCTCGCCGTAGGCCAGGTCGCCCGCGTCGCCGATGCCCGGAACGATATACGAGCGCGAGGTCAGCTCCTCGTCGACGGCCGCCGCCCAGATCGTCGTCGTCTGACGCGGCATATTCTTCTCGACATAGTCGATCCCCTGCTCCGAGGCGATGACCGCCGCAACGTGCGTGTGGAGCGGCTCCCCGCCCCGCTCGCACAGCGCATTGTAGGCCAGCACGAGCGACGAACCCGTGGCCAGCATCGGGTCGACCAGCAGCAGCGTCTTGCCCTCGAGCGAGCCGCACGAGATGTACTCGACCTTCACGGTGAACTTGCCGTCCTTCGTGCTCTTGCGGTAGGCCGAGACGAAGGCGTTCTGCGCATCATCGAAGTAGTTCAGGAAGCCCTGGTGGTAGGGAAGGCCCGCCCGCAGGATCGTCGCGATGACCAGCCGGTCGTCGATCGTCTGCACGGTCGCCTCACCCAGCGGCGTCTCCACGACGCGGGGCGAGTAGTTGAGCGATCTCGAAATCTCGTAGGCCGTCACCTCGCCGATGCGCTCCATGTTGCGGCGGAAACGCATCGAATCCCGCTGGATCGACTTGTCGCGGATCTCGGCGATGAATTTGTTGAGAACGGTGTTCTGCTGCGAGAGAATGTGCAATGTCATATCGGTTCTGTTTTGATGGTCAGTAGAGGAAGTTGTTGAAGGGGTAACGGCCGGCGTGGATCTCCCGCACCATGCCGTAGAGGTCCGTGCGGAACTTCTCGATGTTGGTCCGCGTCAGCGCCGAGAGGAAGATGCAGGGCGTATTGGCCCGGGCGATCCAGCTGCGCTTCAGCTCCTCGAGCGAGAGGTTCTCGCGCGTGGCGGGCGTCAGGTCGTCCTCCTCCTTCTTTACATAGGTGTAGGCATCGATCTTGTTGAAGACCAGGTAGACGGGCTTCTCCCCGGCACCAATCTCCTGCAGCGTCTGCTTGACGACGGCGATCTGATCCTCGAACTGCGGGTGCGAGATGTCGACCACGTGCACGAGCAGGTCGGCTTCGCGCACCTCGTCGAGCGTCGACTTGAACGACTCGATCAGCTCCGTGGGCAGCTTGCGGATGAAGCCCACCGTATCCGAGAGCAGGAAGGGCAGGTTGTCGAAGACCACCTTGCGCACCGTCGTGTCGAGCGTCGCGAAGAGCTTGTTCTCGGCAAAGACGTCGCTCTTCGAGATGAGGTTCATGAGCGTCGACTTGCCCACGTTGGTGTAACCCACCAGCGCCACACGCACCAGCGAACCGCGGTTCGAGCGCTGCACGGCCATCTGGCGGTCGATCTTCCTGAGGTCCTCCTTCAACTTGGCGATGCGGTCGCGGATGATGCGCCGGTCGGTCTCGATCTCGCGCTCGCCCGCACCGCCGCGCGTGCCCGTGCCGCCGCGCTGCCGCTCGAGGTGGGTCCACAGGCCCGACAGCCGCGGCAGCATGTATTCGTAGTTGGCCAGCTGCACCTGCGTCTTGGCGTAGGCCGTCTGGGCCCGCGACATGAAGATGTCGAGGATCAGGCGCGTGCGGTCCAGGATGCGGCACGGCATCGCCTTCTCGATGTTGCGCGTCTGCGACGGCGAGAGCTCGTCGTCGAAGATCGCCACGTCGATCTCCTCGTCACGACACCAGGCGGCAATCTCCTCCAGTTTGCCCGGCCCCACGTAGATGCGGGCCGAGGGCTGCGGCAGCCGCTGCATGAACCGCCTGACGGCCCGGATATCGGCCGTCTCGGCCAGAAACTCCAGCTCGTCGAGGTACTCCTCGGCCTGACGCACAGGCTGCCCGTCGCGCACGACGGAGACCAGCACGGCCCGCTCGCAGGGGGTGGCAGGGCCGTCGGCCGGAGCAGTATGTCTGTTCTGTTTCTCTTCCAAATCGAATCGTTTTTAGGGTTGCGGAGCCGCCGTCGTCGACGGCCGGCCCGGCATCTGCACCCGGGAACGTCGTCCCGATGCAAATCCGATGCTGAATATGGCTAAAAATAAGGGTATCCCGCCCGAAAGCCGGATACCCTCCATAGGAAAGAACGCACCATCAGTTCTGTACGCGGAAGTCGACGGGCAGGGTATACTTCACGCGCACCACCTGGTTGCGCTGCTTGCCGGGCGACCACTTCGGCGACTTGCTCAGCACGCGGATGGCCTCCTCCGAGAGCGAACGGTCGGGCGTCTGCAGCACCTGGATGTTGGTCAGACGGCCGTCCTTCTCGATCACGAACGTCAGCACGACGCGGCCCTGAATACCGTTCTCGAGGGCGATCTGCGGGAACTTCACGTTCTGCTGTACCCAGTTGCGGAACGTGTTGAGGTCGCCACCCTGGAACGAAGGCATCGTCTCGGCCACCAGGAACGGCTGGTCGTCCTCGATCACCTCCTCCTCGATAGCCACCTGCTGGATGACGTCGGCCTCCTGATCGAAGTCGACGAACGTGATGTCCGTCTCGATCTGCGTGTCGTTGGTCACCACCTCGAGGATGTCGGCGATCACCTTCACCTCGACCTTCTTGGGAGCCTCGGGCTGCTTCTCCGGCTGGCGGGTAATCTCGGTGATTTCGGTCTCGACCGGAGCCGTCTCCGTCTCGATCTGCTCGATGCGATACTCCTTCGGCGTGTAGCTGAAGGCACCGATCACCGCAACAAGCGCAATGATAAGTCCGATTTCAAGCAAAAGACCGCGTTTGTTCTGCAGGTCCGCTTTGGGCGATTTCTTGATTTCCATCTATCCGTAATTTTAATTGTTGTTCTGCCTTCGGATCGCTTTGCCGCACGGCAAAGCAGCGTATGGGTACGCTATGCACCACAAATATAGGGATAAAAATCCAAAAACGAACCATCCGCCCGCAAAAATATTCATTTTTTGCCTACTTTTGTGCTGACAAACGGCCAATGCGCACCGAAATGACACCCAAAGAGACCCTGTACGGCAAGAATCCGGACGAACTGGCGGCCCTCTGCGCCGCGGAGGGCATGCCCCGCTTCGCGGCCCGGCAGATCGCCCGCTGGCTCTACGTGCGCCACACCGAGGAGCCGCAGCGCATGACCGACCTGTCGGCCGCAAGCCGCGCCCGGCTCGCCGAGCGCTTCGCGACGGCGCTGCACGCCCCCGAGCGAGTCACCGTCTCGGCCGACGGCACGAAGAAGTACCTCTTCCGCACGGCGCAGGGCCACTTCATCGAGTCGGCCTACATCCCCGACGGCGAGCGGGCCACGCTCTGCGTCTCGTCGCAGGCCGGGTGCCGCATGGGCTGCCGCTTCTGCGCCACGGGACGGCAGGGGCTGCAGCACAGCCTTTCGGCCGCCGAAATCCTCAACCAGATCGTCTCGCTGCCCGAGCGCGACCGCCTGACGAACGTCGTCTTCATGGGCATGGGCGAGCCGCTGGACAACCTCGACAACGTGCTGCGGGCGCTCGGGATCATGACTGCCGACTGGGGCTTCGCCTGGTCGCCCACGCGCATCACCCTCTCGACGGCGGGCGTCGTGCCGGCGCTGCGGCGCTTCCTCGACGAGACAAAGGTCCACCTGGCCGTCAGCCTCCACAACCCCGTACACGAGGAGCGGGCCGCCATCATGCCCGTCGAGCGGGCGTGGCCCATTGCCGAAGTCATCGACATCCTGCGCGGGTACGACTTCACGCACCAGCGCCGCGTCTCGTTCGAGTACATCCTCATGAGCGGGCTGAACGACTCGCCGCGCCACATCCGCGCGCTGTGCCGCCTGCTCGACGGCATCAAGTGCCGCATCAACCTCATCCGCTTCCACAAGATTCCCGGATCGCCCTACTTCTCGCCCCCGGACGAGGAGATCGTCCGCTTCCGCGACACGCTCACGGCCAAAGGCATCCAGACGACGATCCGCGCCTCGCGCGGCGAGGACATCCAGGCCGCCTGCGGGCTGTTGAGCACGCAGGAGCTGGAGCGGCACAACGGCTGACGGCACCGGTCTTCGACACGGAGCGAAGGCCACAGCAACGGCCGGGGCCCGAGACGAACATCCCGGCGCGGTAATTGCACGCCGGGAACCCAAAACACACACGCTGAAGATGAAAAAGAGACTGCTGATGCTCCTGCTGCTGCTCGGCCCGCTCGGCGCCGCGGCACAGGTACGTTTCGAGACCAAATCCACGGACGCCGTGCGCGAGATGGCCCTGCGCAGCGGCAAGCTGGTGCTCATCGACCTCTACGCCTCGTGGTGCCCGCCCTGCCAACTGATGGAGCGCGAGGTCTTCTCGCTGCGCGAAGTCGGCGAATTTGTCGAGGCACGCTTCGTCGCGGCGAAATACGATGTCGACAAACACACGGGGCGCGAACTCATGCGCCGCTACGGCAGCGGGTCGATTCCGCTCTATCTGGTCTTCGACACCGACGGCAACCTGCTGGGGCGCATCACGGGGGCTTCGGACGCCGAGACCTTCATGCGCAACCTCGCCCGCATCGCCGACAGCGCCTGGAAGCCGGAATAACGGCCGGAAAGTACAATCTGCCAACCCAAAGAGCAAGCGTCACCGCCGGCGGAACGTCCCTGCAACGGCATGCAGCAACCACAGATTGAGCGCTGCAACGACCGCGCCTGACACGCCGCACAACAGATATTTATTCCCGAAGGTCAAAGACCCGGGAAACAATCAGCCGGTGCAGCATCCAACCGCAGACGGCCAACGCCGGAATGGACGAAACGACAGCCGGAAATATCCGGCCAACGACCGCCCATTGGACAAGATGTCCCGCCAAATGCAGGGCAAAGGCCAGGAAAAGGGCCAGCCACGGATAATAATCGTGTGAAATGAAGGCATAAGCGGTCACAAGCAGGAGCAGCGCCAGCTCCTCGGCCGCCATGCAGGCAAAGCGGCTCCGCGAAAGCGATGCAGCCCGATCCGTCCAATCCGCCATGCGAGGGAAACGCCGCCGGAGAAAATTCCGGTTGCGCCCCAGCCACGAGGGAAGGAAAAGGGCCTCTTCGGCATCGTGCGCCACAAACAGGACAGGCAAGGCCCACAACAACAGATCCGGGAGCTGCTCCGCCGCCATCAGCGTTTGGGGGTATAGACCACCTTTTTCGTCTCGAAGAAGGGTTCGTCGAAGAAGCGCGGGATGTCGTAGATGTACCACCGCTTGCCGGTGCGGCCCAGCTCCTCGGCCAGATCGCCCCCCTTCAGATAGAGGATACCGTTGGGCAGCGAACCCCGCTCACCCGGCTCGATGAGTTTCCACACCCAGCCGACAAATTCGGGCATGGCCGTCACGGCCCGCGAAACGACATAGTCGAAACGTTCGGTGAGCGTCTCGACCCGCACCGTGCGTGCCTCGAGGTTCTCCAGTCCGAGCGAGCGGGCGACCCCCTCGACGACGGTGATTTTCTTGCGAATCGAGTCGGCGGCCAGGAAGCGCGCCCCGGGAAAGAGAATCGCCAGCGGCACCGACGGGAAGCCGCCGCCGCACCCCACATCGAGGATGCGCGCCCCGGGAGCGAAGGTGCAGACCCGCGCGATGGCCAACGAGTGCAGCACGTGCCGCAGGTACAGCTGGTCGAAGTCCTTGCGCGAGACGACGTTGATCTTCGCGTTCCAGTCGGCGTAGAGGTCCCACAGCGCCGCAAACTGCTCGCGCTGGCGCGGCGTCAGGTCGGGAAAGTATTTCAGGATCAGTTCCATGGCGGTTGTATTTCCGATTCTGCCCCGGGGCTTGCGCACCCCGGCGGGCTTGTCCGTTCCGTTTTCGGTGCCGGCCGCGGTCGTCACTTCTCGCCCTCGGCAATCATGCGGCACATCTGCTCGCGGGCGCGGTGTATCTGCGTCTTGACCGTGCCGAGCGGCAGCGAGAGCTTCGCGGCAATCTCCTCGTAGGAGTATTCGTCGAAGAAGCGCATCAGGATGAGCTGCCGGTAGCGCGGCGCGAGGCGTTCGAGGTAGTGTTCGATCTGCCGGCGCTGCTGGAGGTTGATGAAGCTCTCCTCGGGGGTCGGGGCGTTCGAGGCCGGGGCCGCGAAGCGCTCGTCGATGGGCAGGTCCTCCTGCCGGCGCCGCACGTAGTCGATGAAGGTGTTGCGCGCGATGGTGTAGACCCACTGTCCGAAGGTGTAGTCCGGACGGTAGCGGTGCAGGTTGATGTAGACCTTGATGAAGGTCTCCTGCAGCAGGTCGTCGGCATCGTTCACGCCCCCCAGCCGCTGCACGAAGAGCCGGTAGATGGCGTCGCGGTAGCGGTTGAAGAGGTACTCGAAGGCCACGTCGTCGCCCTCGAGCACCCGTGCCACGAGCTGCCGGTCGTCGGCTACGATGTAGTCGGCTATCTCCATACGCGGTCGTCCCGGCGCAGCAGCATCACCCCGAGGGCCAGCGCCCACAGCGGGCTCAAAAGGTCATAGATGAAATAGCGGCTCATGAGGCGCTCCTCGCCCAGCCGCAACGCGATGCGGCGCACCTCGACGAAGACCGTCACATAGCGCGCCACGAGCAGCAGCAGCGCCCCCAGCTTGTACTCGAGCGGCATGACGGCCACGGCGCAGATCACCGCCAGGAAGAAGAGCGAGCGCGAGCCCAGCTCCCACTGGATGTAGTTCTTGACCGCCTGCGGATAGAAGCGGAAGGCCGAGCCGTAGTAGCGCAGGTTGCCCATCCACCAGCTCATGCCGCCCCACACCTTCTCGCGCAGCGTGGCCCGCGGCGAGAGGATGACGCTCACGTTGTCGCGCGTCATGACCCGCTGCATGAAGAGGTCGTCCTCGCCGATGTTCATGTTCAGGTGGCTGAAGCCGTTGGCGCCGAAGTAGATGCGTTTCGTGAAGCCGAAGTTGTGGAGGATGCCCCGGTAGGGACGCCGCCGCACGGCCCGCGCGATCCAGTCCACGGCGTGCATCATGCGCCACGTGCGCATCATGTAGTTGGTGAAGCCCTTGAGGCGTTCGACGCCGCAGTAGCCCAGGACGATGTCGCCCCGCATGAAGCCCTTGGCCATGAGCGAGAGCCAGCGGTCGGTCTGCGGGCAGGCGTCCGTCGACGTGAAGACCATGCACTCGTAGTGCGCCGACTTGATGCCCACATTCAGGGCCATCTTGCGCGAGATGGGGAAGCGCGGGTCGAGGTGGATCTTCGTCGTCGTGATGAGCGGGAACGACTGCTTGAGCCGCACCAGGTCGGCATAGAAGTCGGTGTCGTGGCCCACGTAGACGATCACCACCTCGAAGTCGGGGTAGCTCTGCGCCAGGATGAGCGGCAGTCGCTCCTCGACGAACGAGTAGTCCTCCGAGAACATCGGCACGATGACCGAGACGGGCGGCTCGGTCTCGCGGACCGTCGGCCGGCGGTTGTTCCTGTAGCCCGGGATGCGGCCGTAGACGAAGATATAGTAGTAGAGCTGCACGCCCAGCAGCAGGAGCAGCACCCCCGCGAGGGCGGCGCCCTCCCAGCCGTAGCAGGTCAAAATACGTTCGATGAGTTGCATATTGACGAAATATGCGCCAAAGATAGAAATATTTTGCGTATTTTTGCCGCACAGATGAGCATGAAATTTACAGTCGAACACCAGGACCCGGCGTCGCACGCCCGGGCGGGGAGCCTGCAGACCGACCACGGCGTCGTCCGCACCCCGATCTTCATGCCCGTAGGCACGGCGGCGACCGTCAAGGGCATCTTCCACCGCGACGTGCGCGACGAGGCGCACGCGCAGATCATCCTCGCGAACACCTACCACCTCTACCTGCGGCCCGGCATGCAGATCATCGAACAGGCCGGCGGCGTGCACCGCTTCTCGACGTGGGAGGGCCCGATGCTGACCGACAGCGGCGGCTTCCAGGTCTTCTCGCTCGCGGCCTGCCGCAAGCTCAAGGAGGAGGGGTGCTACTTCCGCTCGCACATCGACGGATCGAAGCACCTCTTCACGCCCGAGAGCGTTATCGACACCGAGCGCACGATCGGCGCCGACATCATGATGGCCTTCGACGAGTGCCCCCCGGGCGATGCGCCGCGCGACTATGCGGCCCGCTCGCTCGACCTGACGGAGCGCTGGCTCGACCGCTGCTTCAACCGCTACCACCAGACCGCACCCAAATACGGACACTACCAGGCGCTCTTCCCCATCGTGCAGGGGTGCACCTACCCCGACCTGCGGGTCCGCGCCGCCGAGAATGTCCAGCGCTACAATGCCGACGGATACGCCATCGGCGGGCTGGCCGTGGGCGAGCCGACGGAGGTGATGTACGAGATGATCGAGGTGGTGAACGCCGTCCTGCCCGAGGACCGGCCCCGCTACCTGATGGGGGTCGGCACACCGGTGAACATCCTTGAGGGAATCGAGCGCGGCGTGGACATGTTCGACTGCGTGATGCCCACACGCAACGGCCGCAACGGCCAGCTGTTCACGGCCGAGGGGGTCATCAACATCCGCAACAAGAAGTGGGAGGCCGACTTCTCGCCCATCGACCCCGAAGGCACGGCCTTCGTCGACACGCTCTACTCGAAGGCCTACCTGCACCACCTCTGCACCTGCGGCGAGATGCTCGCCGCGCAGATCGCCTCGCTGCACAACATCGCCTTCTACCTGCGGCTGGTCACGATGGCCCGCGAGCATATCGCGGCCGGGGACTTCAAGGCGTGGAAGGAGGCGATGGTCCCGCGCCTCACGCGCCGGCTGTAACCGCCGGGGCGAGGCCGGGTCATCCGCACGCAAAAGCGCCGTCAGCCCGACAGGGCCGGCGGCGTTTTCCTTTGGAACGCGGATTGGAGCGCGGAAGCGGGGATCAGCGGGACACCGTCACAGCACGCCCCGCCCGCAGGCAGAGCAGGTAGAGGGCTGCGACTGCCACAAGGCATACGGTCTCCCAGGCGGACACCGTGCGCAGCAGCTCGGCCGAAGCGCCGTCCATCACGCGGTAGTACACGACAACTCCGGGAACCAGCATCGCCGCAATGCAGGCGGCGAGGAACCAGCCGGAAGCCTTCACCCGGCGGTCAGCGGCCCGGAGCTCCGGGGCGGAAGCCTGCGCGGCGCGCAGCTGCGCACGCCGTGTGCGGGCAAGCAGCACGACGACGCTCGACGGGCAGATCAGGATCGGCAGCAGCCACCACGCCGACCAGCCGTTGCGTTCCGCGCCGCGGAAAAAGGTCACCAGCGCATAGAGATACCAGGCAAAGAGAACGCAATAGAGAAGAATCGTCCACATAGGCACTCTGTTTTTGTTAAAGGACAGGATGATACCCCCAAGGGAGGGCTTGTGGCAAATATAAAAAAAACGGGGATAAAAACAAACGTTACCGGCCGTTTTTTCGCGTCGCGGACCGGAATCGGGCGGCAAAGTTCTATCCCGCAGGAACGCGGCACCTCTTCCGCCGCCATTTTTTGGAAAAAGCGCACGGATTTCGCGCGAAATGTCGTACATTTGTGGGCTATGAGACTGAAATTCCCCGGATTCAAAATCCTGGACCGCTACATACTCGGCAAGTTCCTCGCCACGTACTTCTTCGCCATCGCGATGATTATCATCGTCGTCGTGCTCTTCGACTACGTGGAGAAGGTCGATGACTTCACGGAGCTCCACGCCCCCTTCAAGGCCGTGATCTTCGACTACTACCTCAACTTCATCCCCTTCTTCATCAACCAGTTCAGCGGCCTTTTCACCTTCATCGCCTGCATCTTCTTCACCTCGAAGATGGCCTACCAGACCGAGATCGTCGCCATGCTCTCGGGCGGCATGTCGTTCCGCCGCCTCATGTGGCCCTACTTCCTCGGCGCCCTGATCATCGGCTCGCTCTCGCTCGCCCTCAACCTCTGGCTCATCCCCATCTCGCAGCGACACATCGTCGACTTCGAGTCGCAGTACCTCCGCCGCAAGCAGAACGCCCGCTACGACCAGCACATCTACCGGCAGATCGAACCCGGCACGTTCGCCTACATCCGCGGCTACAACGGCAGCTCGCACCGCGCCCTCTTCTTCGTGTTGGAACACTACGAGAACGGCTCGATCACCCACTCGCTCGAGGCCGCCGACGCCAAGGTCGACCCACAGAGCCGCCGCTGGACCGCCCCGCGATACACGCGCCGCGACTTCGACTCGCTCGGCGTCGAACACTTCGAGCAGTACCGCAACCTCGACACGCTCATCAACCTCGAGGTCTCCGAACTGGGCGAGATCAACGACCTGATCCAGACGATGAACATCTCCGAGCTCAACGACTTCCTCGCCCAGCAGCAGGCCAAGGGCTCCGACTCGATCAACATCATCCAGGTCGAACGCCACGCCCGCTACGCCTACCCGCTCTCGACCTTCATCCTGACGCTCATCGGCGTGTCGCTCTCCTCGCGCAAGGTGCGCGGCGGAACCGGCCTGCACATCGGCATCGGAACGGGTCTCTGCTTCTCGTACATCCTCTTCAACCGCTTCTTCGAGGAGTTCGCCAAGAGCGGAACCCTCCCGCCCGGGCTGGCCGTCTGGCTGCCCAACATCATCTACCTGGGCATTGCCGTCTACCTCTACCGGAAAGCACCGAAATAACACCCGACCCATGAAGAATCCCGCATACTACAAGGAGCGCTGGCCGCTGCTCTTCAACCTGGCGATGATCGCGACGATCATCCTCATACTGGCCGTCGCGGCACACCTCGTCATGCAGATCGGCACGCGCCACGGCGCCCGCCGCACCGTGCCCGACTTTGCCGGCATGCCCCTCAAGACGGCCCTTGCCGAGGCGCAAAAACGCGACCTGAAGATCCACGTCAACGACTCGCTCTTCGTGCCGGCCTACGAGGGCGGCATCGTCCTCGACCAGCTGCCCGAGCGCGGCGTCGAGGTCAAGCCCGGGCGCACGGTCTACATCACGATCAACTCCTTCCGCCAAAAGATGGTCCCCGTGCCCTACGTCGCGGGACGCTCGCTGCGCCAGGCCAAGAACATGCTCGAAATCGCCGGACTGGAGATCGCCGAGCTGGTCTACCGCCCCGACATGGCCACGAACTACGTGCTCGAGGAGTACCTCGACCGCGAGCCCGTACTGCCGGAGAGCCGCCTCGAGGCCGAGATGGGCAGCGGTGTGACGCTCCACGTCGGCATCGCGGAGGGGGCCGGGCCGACCGTCGTGCCCCAGCTCGTCGGGGCGCCCCTGCAGGCGGCGAAGGGGCGGCTCTGGGAGACGGGACTCAACGTCGGGCGCATCGACTTCGACGAGGGGGTGAACCTGCTCAACCAGAAGGATGCCCGCGTCTACATCCAGACCCCGGCGGCCGAGTACAACGCCGCCCCCGGTTCGCGCGTGGACATCAGGCTGACGCTCGACACGAAGAAGGTGGCTGAGAGCCGGGCCGCGGCAGAGAAGCGTGCCCGCGAGATCGCCGAAGAGCGCATGCGGCTCGAGGAGGAGCGGGCCGATTCGCTGGCGCAGGCCGCACTGGAGCGGGGTTTCGTCCTGCCGCCTGAGGCGAAGACGCCGACGGAAAGCAATGAAACCGAATCGGAAACCGACGCATTCTTCTACTGATGACCGACACGCGACATACGGAGACCGTGCGCGACGCCGCCCGTCCCGACCTGAACGACGAGCTGAACGGGCAGACGGAGACGGGATCGGACGCCGGGGAGGACGCGGACGACTCGGACGATGACGAGGGGGCGGGGCTCTACGAGCACTTCGCCGTGGTGGCCGACAAGGGACAGACCCCCATGCGGCTCGACAAGTTCCTCACCGTGCGCATGGAGCACTGCTCGCGCAACCGCATCCAGGCGGCGGCCGACAGCGGCAACATCCTCGTCAACGGCAAGGCCGCGAAGTCGAGCTACAAGGTCAAGCCGCTCGACGACATCCGCATCGTGCTGCCCTATCCGCGGCGCGAGGTGGAACTGCGTCCGGAGAACATTCCGCTCGACATTCCCTACGAGGACGACGACCTGCTGATCGTCAACAAGCCCGCGGGGCTGGTCGTCCATCCGGGCGTGGGCAACTACACGGGCACGCTCGTCAACGCGCTGATGTACCACCTGCAGGGCACCGACATCGTCGGCGACGGCGAGCTGCGCGCCGGGCTCGTGCACCGCATCGACAAGAACACCTCGGGGCTGCTCGTCATCGCCAAGAACGAGCAGGCGCACGCCCGGCTGGCCAAGCAGTTCTTCGACCACACGATCACGCGCCGCTACGTGGCCCTCGTATGGGGCAACTTCGAGGCCGACGAGGGGACCATCACCGGGAACATCGGGCGCAGCCCCCGCGACCGGCAGAAGATGTACGTCTTCGCCGACGGGTCGGACGGCAAGCACGCCGTGACGCACTGGCGTGTGTTGAAGCGCTACGGCTATGTGACGCTCGTGGAGTGCCGCCTCGAAACGGGGCGCACGCACCAGATCCGTGTCCACATGGCCTGGCAGGGGCACCCGCTCTTCAACGACGAACGCTACGGCGGCGACCGCATCCTCAAGGGCACGACCTTTGCCAAGTACCGGCAGTTCATCGAAAACTGCTTCGCAACGATGCCCCGGCAGGCGCTGCATGCCCGTTCGCTGGGCTTCGAGCACCCGACAACCCACCGCGAGATGCTCTTCGAGAGCGAACTGCCGGAGGATTTCCGCGCCGTGCTGGCCAAGTGGGACAGCTACACCGCAGGATCGACACCCGAAGCGGCCGCCACGGAGCCGTAGCCCCGACCGTCAGACACAGCAACAAACCATGTTTCTGCCTACGACCATCAAGGAGGTGCGCGCCCGCGGATGGGACGCACTCGACGTCATCCTCTTCACGGGCGACGCCTACATCGACCATCCGGCCTTCGGCGCCGCGGTCATCGGCCGCCTGCTCGAGGCCGAGGGGTACCGTGTGGCCATCGTGCCCCAGCCCAACTGGCGGGACGACCTGCGGGACTTCACCAAGCTGGGGACGCCGCGGCTCTTCTTCGGCGTCACGGCCGGAGCCATGGACTCGATGGTCAACCACTACACGGCCAACCTGCGGCTGCGCCACGACGACGCCTACACGCCGGGCGGCAAGGCGGGATTCCGCCCCGACTACGCCGTGACGGTCTACACGCGCATCCTCAAGCGGCTCTTTCCCCACACGCCGGTGGTGGTCGGCGGCATCGAGGCCTCGCTGCGCCGCCTGGCCCACTACGACTATTGGAGCGATGCGCTCAAGCCCTCCGTGCTGGCCGAGGCGGGCGCCGACCTGCTGATCTACGGCATGGGCGAGCGCGTCGTCGAGCAGGTGGCCCGCACGCTGCGCAACGGATACAACGCCAAGCTGCTGCGCAAGCTGCGGCAGGTAGCCTTCCTCGCCGACGAGGAGTATGTCGCGCGGCTCGACCCCGCGCGGACGATCCGCCTGCACTCCTTCGAGGAGTGCTGCCGCGACAAGCGCGCCTTCGGCGAGAACTTCACCGTCATCGAGACCCAAAGCAACCTCATGGAGCCCGAGGCGACGCTCGTCGAGGCGGTGGGCGACCGTTATGTCGTCGTCACGCCGCCCCACGCGACGATCACGACCGAGGAGCTCGACCACTCGTTCGACCTACCCTACGAGCGGGCGCCCCATCCGCGCTATGCGGGCAAGGGCGACATCCCGGCGTGGGAGATGATCCGCTTCTCGGTGAACATCCACCGCGGCTGCTTCGGCGGCTGCGCCTTCTGCACCATCTCGGCCCATCAGGGCAAGTTCGTCACCTCGCGCAGCGAGCGGTCGATCCTCGCCGAGGTGGAGCGTGTCGTGCGGATGCCGGGCTTCAAGGGGTATCTCTCCGACGTCGGGGCCCCGTCGGCCAACATGTACCGCATGGGCGGGCGCGACCGGAGGCTCTGCGCGCGCTGCCGCCGCGCCTCGTGCCTCCATCCGAAGCGCTGCCCGAACCTCGACAACGACCACCGGCCGCTGCTGGCGCTCTACGAGAAGATCCGCGCCGTGAAGGGGATCAAGAAGGCCTTTGTCGGCAGCGGCATCCGCTACGACCTGTTCGACGACTCGCCCTACCTCGAGACGGTTATCCGCCACCACACCTCGGGACGGCTGAAGGTGGCGCCCGAGCACACCGAGGAGCATGTGCTGCAACTGATGCGCAAGCCCCCCTTCGCGCTCTTCGAGCAGCTGAATGCCGATTTCCACCGCATCTGCCGCCGCGAGGGGCTCCCCTACCAGTTGATCCCCTATTTCATCTCGTCGCACCCCGGCTGCACGGAGCAGGACATGCGGGCGCTGGCCGACAAGGTGCTCGGACGGCTGCACTTCAACCTCGAGCAGGTGCAGGACCTCACCCCCACGCCGATGACCCTCTCGTCGGTGATGTTCTACACGGGCGAGAACCCCTATACGCACGAGAAGGTCTACGTCGCCCGCTCGCAGGAGGAGAAGCGGCGGCAGAAGAGCTACTTCTTCGGCGGGAAGATGGCGGCCCCGGGCAGACCGGGTGGACCAAGTGGATCAGGTGGACCAGGTGCTTCGGGGCGGCGCAGCGTGCGACCGGCCGTACACGCGGCAGACGGCGCGGCCCGGCACAACGGAGAGAGAACCTCCCCGGACAAAGGGGAGAGAACCGCTCCGGCCAAAGGTGCGGCCACCCGCAGCGGGGTCGGAAAGAACCCGGCAGGCGGTGCGGCCCGGCACAGCGGCGAAAAGACGGCCTCGCGGCAGGGATTCCGCCCGCCGCGGCACGCCGGGCCGGGCACCGGGACGGGTCCGGGGCAGCCGCTTCGCAAGAAGCGGTAGCGCGGACCGCGTCCGCGCAGGCTGCCGACGGGCGCCTCGGGCAGCCATTCCGACAGTTGTCCGAAAGCGTGCGGACGGGCAGCGAATCCTGTCCGCTGTTTTTCGGCAAAACGCAGGTTTCCTCCCCGCATTCCACGAGGGAACTCCCGTTGAACGAAAATCCCCGCTCCGGGCCGAAGGATCGGTATCCGGAGCGGGGATTGTGTATCGGATCGGACAGCGGCCGGAGCGCAGCGGCCCTCCTGCGGCCGGTTATGCCCACATGGGCTTCAGCACGCCGAAGAGCAGCGCGGCGATCACGAAGGTCACAACGATGTTGAAGCACTGCGCCGTGAGGAAGGCCCACAGGGCGTTGCGGTTCTCCTTCGAGATGATCTCCTTGAGGCGCGTCTCGAGCCCCACGCAGACGAACGCCAGCGAGAAGAAGAGCGTCGAGAACATCTTGGCGACACCCGGCTCGGCCAGCTTGCCCCGGGCGTCGGGCGTGAAGAGCCCGTAGCTCTGGCAGAGGCTGAAGAGGAGCGAGGCGGCGACGAAGCCGAGGATGAACTTCGGGAACTTCTCCCAGACGATACCCGCCGAGGGGCGGGCGCCGCCCTGCTCGCCGCGCGTCGAGAGGTAGAGGGCGATGAAGAAGGCCACGACACCGATCAGCACGTTCTGTGCCGCCTTGATGATGACGGCGTGCCGGTTGGCCAGGTCGCTCACCATCATGCTCGAGGCCGCCACGCCCGACGTCGTGTCGATCGTACCGCCGATCCACGCGCCGGCAACCTCCTGCACCGTCTCCGGATTGTCGAAGAGCAGCGGCAGCAGCCACGAGGCCAGCCACGGCATGAGGTAGATCATCGGGACGACGACGATCAGCACGAGCGAGACGATGTAGGACAGCTTGCGGTCGTCACCGCCCGCCACGCGCGCCGCGGTGATGCAGGCCGAGACGCCGCAGATCGAGACACCGCTCGAGAGGATCATCGCCGTGCGCCGGTCGACGCGCATGCGCCGCGAGACCCAGTAGGCGAAGAACCAGACGACGGCCACGACAAGGCAGGCCTGCACCAGACCGAAGATGCCCGACTTCATGACGTCGCTGAAGAGGATCGTGGCACCGAGGCAGACGACGCCGATCTTGATGTAGAACTCGCCCTGGATCGCGGGCTTCATCCACGCGGGGACGTGCCACACGTTGCGGATCAGCAGGCCGAAGAGCACCGAGAAGAAGACCGACTCGAAGCCGTAGTAGGCCACCGCGGGAATCTTGGCCACGACCTGCGCCAGCAGCGAGACGGCGAAGACCACGACGAGCGACGGCAGCAGTCCCCGCATCGGACGGCGCAGCAGCGCCATGCCCGCATAGAGGACAATGAGGACGATCACGAACAGCAGGGCGATGTTGTACCAGGCGACCTCGCCCACGAAGGTCGAGGGGACGCTCGGCAGCTTTCCGGGGATCAGCAGCGCCAGTGCCAGCAGCGGAATCGAGACCCAGACGACGACCCAGTCCTCGACACGGAGTTTTTCAAGCAGTGTTTTCATGGATTGCAAGGGATAATTCGGTTGATGAAAAATCAGAAGATACCGGAGAACATCACGGCAACGACATTGCGGTCCGCAATGCCCGGCGCGGCGTAGTGTTCATAGGTGTAGTTGAACTGGCAGCGCAGGTACTTCACGGGGTGCCACAGGATGCCGGCGGTCCAGTTCGTCTGGCGCGAATCGGCCGAGGCGGTATCCGGGAGCAGTGTGTCGTAGCGCACGACGGGCATCAGCGACGGTGTCACGCGCACGCCGCCCAGCACGTACCAGCCCGAGCTGTCGAACGTTCCGGCGGCATACTCCTCCGTGGCGGCATAGCCCGTGCGGCCGCCGATCCACTCGCCGCGCACCACGCCGCGCCCGTGGTCGTAGCAGACCCCGGCGCTCACGCGCTGCCGCTCGAGGCAGTCGGCACCGTACTCGCCGCCGTACCACGACCCGGAGAGCGTCAGGCCCCGCACGGGGCGGAGGGTCAGCCGCGCCACCACATCCTTCGAGCGGTTGTTGTCCCGCAGGTTGATGCCGGCACCGTTGAGCACACCCACATCGTAGGAGAGCAGCGCCCGCTCCCCGCAGGGGAAGAAGCTGCCGTGGAGCGTGAGGCCCATGTCGCGGCCCGTATCCTTGAGCGTCTCGCCGCCCTGCATCGCACCGCCGACATAGCGGCCGCCGATCGGCTCGGCAAAGCCCATGAGCCGCTGCAGGGCCAGCGGGTACTCGATCAGCTCGAATTTCAGGGGGACGTAGTCCGTGTTCTCGATCGTGAAGGGGATCTTGTACTCACCCAGCTTGAAGTTCAGCTGCCGGAAGGGTTTGTAGTGAAGGTAGGCGTCGACGATCTTGGGCGAGGAGGCGAACTCCAGCTGCACGCGGTAGTCGAGCGTGCGTGCCAGGGCGCCCCGCAGGTCGAGCCGCACGCGCTTGATGAAGAACGACGAACTCCCGTCACTCCATTCGTAGCCCGCCTGCACGTAGCCCGAGAGGCGGGGAAGGCGGTCGAGTCGTGCGTCGCGAGCCGCAGCCTGCGCCTTCAGCGCCGCGACTTCGGCCGCCAGTGATTCGAGCGAGGGGGTTTCGGCTGCCGTCCCCGCCGCGGAATCGGACGAGGCGGGAGCTGCGGCGGAGAGACCAGAGACCGAGGAAGCCGGGGCGGCGGCAGGAGCAGAGGCAAGGACAGGGGCTGGGGTGGCGGCGGGAGCTGGGGCGGCGGGAGCTGGGGCGGCGGCAATTTCGGCGGCCGGAGGCTCCGCGGCCGGCAATCCGGCCCGGGCCCCGAGCGCCCACGCAAGCAGCGCAAGTGTCAGAAGAAGAGGTTTCATAAGCGGGAGATCGGTTTTTTTGCAAAGTTCGCAACTCCGCGGCAAACGGGCAATACGCGAAAATACCTAAAAAGGGGCCGGGCAGCAGCCCGGCCCCCGACGCTTGTGGTGAGGGATTGGTGAACTTTTTATTTTACGGACCGGCGGTCCCGCCCGCCGGCACGCATCAGAGTCGGTTGGTCAGGTCCTGCACCAGCTCGCCGTCGAACAGGTGCAGCACCCGGTGCGCATAGGTCGAGTCGTGCTGCGAGTGGGTCACCATGATGACCGTCGTGCCGTCGTGGTTCAGCTCCGAGAGCATCTCCATCACCTCGCGGCCGTTCTTCGAGTCGAGGTTTCCGGTGGGCTCGTCGGCGAGGATCAGCTTGGGATTCGCCACCACGGCGCGGGCGATGGCCACGCGCTGCTGCTGACCTCCGGAGAGCTGCTGCGGGAAGTGCTCGGCCCGGTGCGAGATGTTCATGCGACTCAGAATCTCGTTCACGCGGCGCTTGCGCTCGGCAGCCTTCACGCGCAGGTAGATCAGCGGCAGCTCGACATTCTCGAAGACGTTCAGCTCGTCGATGAGGTTGAACGACTGGAAGACAAAGCCGATGTTGCCCTTGCGGAAGCGCGTGCGATCCTTTTCGCGCAGCGTGGCCACCTCGCGGCCGAGCAGCTGGTAGCTGCCCGACGTGGGGTTGTCGAGCAGGCCCAGGATATTGAGCAGCGTCGACTTGCCGCAGCCCGAGGGGCCCATGATGGCGACGAATTCGCCCTCGTTCACTTCAAACGAGACGCCGTTCAGGGCAATGGTTTCGATCTCTTCGGTACGGAAAACCTTGCGCAGGTTCTCCACTTTCAACATGGACATAACAGAAAATTTTGAGGGTTATACAATTCTTTATTTCGTTTCTATGTTTATTCGCTTTTTACCGCATCGGCGGGATTTTCGCCGGCCGTGCGCCACGAGCAGAAGGTCACCGTGGCGACCGTGACGGCGAGCACGACGGCAAAGGCCGCAACGAAGATCCACCAGCGGATCGGCATCCGGTAGGCAAACGACGCCAGCCAGCGGTCGACCGTCCAGTAGCCAACCGGTGCGGCGACAACGAAGCAGACGGCAACCAGCCGGGCGTAGCGGCGGTTGAAGAGCCGCAGCACCTCGGCGATCGTGGCGCCCATCACCTTGCGCACGGCCACCTCGCGGCGGCGGTGCTGCGCCTCGAACAGCACGATGCCGAAGACGCCCATCAGGGCGATCACGACAGCCAGCACCGTAAAGAGCCCCACAATGGTCGTGATGCGCCGCTCGCGGGCGTACTGCACGTCGATCTCCTCGTTCATGAAGCGGATGTCAAACGCCCCGCAGTCGGGATCGAAGCGCTCGGCGGCCCGGCGGATGTGGTTGCAGACCGCCTCGAAATCGGCCCCGGCGGCCAGGCGCACGTAGAAGTGGCTCATGGGGACGGGCCAGTAGGTGCCCGCCACGAAGGCGAACGGCTCGGTGGGATATTGCAGCGGACGGTAGTGGATGTCGGGGCAGATGCCGACGACGGTGCCGTCGTCCAGCCGGTCGCCGAGTCCGAGCCCCTGGCCGGCGAGCAGCTCGTTGACGACGTAGTGCAGCGTCGAGTCGTGGTCGTACCCGGGGCGGAGGTTCTCGCCGGCAATGACCGGGATACCCAGCACGTCGAGGAAGTTGCTGCGGACGATGCGGATGTGGATATCGACCTTGCGGTCGTTGATCTCGCGGCCGAAGATCGAGACGGCATCGGCGACGAAGCGGCTCGAGGAGGCCGTGACGCCGACGATCTGCGGGTCGGCCTGCAGCGACGAAGCGAAGGTGTCGAACGAGTCGGGGTTGTAGAGTTTCGGCGAGGGGAGGTCGAACGAGAGCATCCGCTCGTGGTCGAAGCCCAGGTCGAAGCGGCGCACGTAGCGCTGCTGTTGCAGTGCGCAGACCGAGAAGACGATCAGTGCGATCGAGACCGTGAACTGCACGCCGAGCAGCGCCGTGCGGAAGCGGCGGCCCGCCGTCGAGCCGACGAACGACCCCTTGGCAGCCATCGCGGGGTTGAACGAGGTGATGTACCACGCCGGGAAGCTCCCGGCAACGAGCGCCGCGACGAGCGACACCGCGAGCGAGAGGGCCAGCACGGGGAGGTTCTCCGCCGGCGAGAGCGGGCAGCTGATGTAGGAGGCAAATTCGGTGCCCTGCAGCGTGATGGCCACATACCAGGCGCAGAGCTGCGAGAGGATGACGAAGCCGAGGGCCTCGAACAGGAAGCTGAAGCGCAGCGAAGCGTTCGGTGCACCGAAGACCTTGAGGATGTTGACCGCCCGCAGCCGCACGGGCAGCAGCGCGAAGAAGAAGTTGACGAAATTAATGAGCGCGATCACGATGACGAGCACCGCAACGCTCAACAGCGAGTAGGTCAGCGTGGACGACCCGACGGGGAACGGCGAGGGGTTGCCCACGACCCGGCGGTCGAAATAGAGCCCGTCGAGCGGCACGAGCAGGCAGCCGCGCCGGTCGATCTTGTCCTCCTCGGTCACCTCCTCGCCCCAGATCGGCGCCATGCGCTCGATGTAGTCGTGAAAGATCGACGCATGGAGTTCCGACCAGCGCTGCGCCACGGCTTCGGCGTCGGCCCCCGCGCGCAGGCGGACGAAATAGCAGTCGTTCCAGTTGTTGGGGCGGTCGAGGTCGCCATCTCCCCGGTCGGTCAGCCCGACGATGTGCGCAAAGGAGCTGTTCGCGGGAAAATCCTCGTAGACGGCCACCACCTCCATCTGCCGCTCGGGGCGGCGCCCCCCTTCGTTGTCGAACCAGAGCACGTCGCCGGCATGCACACCCAGCCGCGCGGCCTGCGAGCGCGAGAGAGCCACGCTGTTCGGACGGGTCAGGGCCCCGAGATCGCCCTCGGCGGCCCGCAGTCCCATGGTCTCGATGAAGCCCTGCGACACCTCGTGGAACCGCTCGTCGAAGCGGAGCAGATCGCCGCCCCGGCGGATCCAGAGGGGCTGTTTCCAGCCCCAGGGACGGAGGCAGCCGCCGGCCTCGATCTCGGGCGAGCGGGCGATGAGCTGCTCACCCTCGGGACGCGGCGAGTTGAACGAGTAGTCCGTCTCGCTGAACCGGGAGAAGGGCGCAACCAGGCAGATGCGGTCGGCATCGGGGATGGCACGGTTGAAGGTCAGCTCCCAGCGCACCTGCACCAGGATGACGTAGAAGGCCGTGAAGGCCAGTGTCAGCCCGATGACGTTGAGCAGCGACGAAGTCTTGTAGCGCCGCAGCGTCGTGAAGAAGTTATGCAAGGCGATTTTCATGGAGGAATGTCTGTTTTATTCGGACTTGACCGCTTCGGCGGGGTTCTCGCCGGCCGTGCGCCACGAGCAGAAGGTCACCGTCCCGACCGTGACGGCAAGCACGACGGCAAGAGCCGCGAGAGGAATCCAGACCGAGAAGGGGGCCCGGAAGGCAAAGCTCGAGAGCCAGCGGTTGATGATCCAGAGGCTCACGGGCAGGGCGATGAGAAAGCTGATGCCGACGAGCACGAGGTAGCGGCGGTTGAAGAGCCGCAGCACCTCGGCGGTCGTGGCGCCCATCACCTTGCGCACGGCCACCTCGCGGCGGCGGTGCTGCGCCTCGAACAGGACGATGCCGAAGACGCCCATCAGCGCGATGGCCACCGACAACAGCGTGAAGAGCCCCACGACGGTCGCCAGACGCCGCTCCTTGGCATACTCCTCGCCCAGCTCCTCCTCGAAGGTGCGGACCTGAATCTCGCCCGGCGTCAGGTGCGGGTCCGCCTCGGCGATGCACTGCCGCAGGTAATCGACCACGCCCTCCACGTCGGCATCGGGGCGGTAGCGCAGGTAGAGCAGCTGCGAGGCGCGGCCGTTTGAATTGCGCGACCACTCTTCCGGGACCACATAAAAGACGAAGGGAACGACGCCGTACTGCATCGGGCGGAAGTTGAAGTCGGCGCAGACGCCCACGAGGGGATCCGATCCGAAGAATCCGCCGATCTCGTCGCCCAGCTCGAAGCCGTATTCGCGGCGGGCCGCCTCGTTGCAGATCAGCATACCGGTGGGCTTGTGTTCGTCCGATTCGAGGAAGTCGCGCCCGTCCGTAACGGGGATACCCATCATCCTGAGGAAGTTCCAGCGGACGATATAGGCCTGCATGCTGATCCGCCGCTCCTTGTAGGTGCGGCCCCACGCCATGCGGTTGACGCTGACCAGACGCCCTTCGGCCCCCGTGACGTCGACCACGCGCGGGTCGGCGAGCAGCCGGTCACGCAGGGCATCGTAGCCCAGGGCGGCCTTTTCGGAGAGCTGCACGGCCATCAGGTTGCGGCGGTCGAAGCCCATCTCCTGCCGCAGCATGTAGTTGTGCTGGCGCAGGATGTTGCCCGTGGCAATAATCAGCCCCATCGAGATGGTGAACTGGAAGCCCAGCAGCAACAGGCGCAGGCGCCGTCCGCCGGAGGTGCCGGCAAAGGAGCCCTTGACTACCAGCGCCGGGCGGAACGAGGTGATGTACCACGCCGGGTAGAGGCTCGCTACGAGTGCCATGGCCACGGCCACGATCAGCACGAGGCCGAGCACCGGGAAGTTGGCGGCCAGGGCGAGCGGCGCGGAGATGTAACCCGCCAGTTCGGTGCTCTGGATGGCGAAGGAGAGGTACCACGCCAGCAGCAGCGCGATGAAGACCAGCCCCACGGCCTCGAAGACGAAGCTGAAGCGCAGCGCGGCATTCGAGGCGCCGAAGACCTTGAAGGTGTTGACCGTGCGGATGCGGACGGGAACCAGCGCGAAGAAGAAGTTGACGAAGTTGATGAAGGCCAGCACGATGACCAGCAGGGCGATACCCAGCAGCGAATAGGTCGTCACGGCGGAGCCCTGGGCGCACGGCACGCGGCCGTCGGTCTCGAAGTAGAGGTCGCGGATGCACGACAGGCGGATGGGCTCCGTCTCGAGCACCCCCTCCTCGTTCGCCTCGCCGGGGTACATCTCCGCGTAAACCTTCTTCCACTCCTCGATCACCTGCCGGGGATCGGTTCCCGGATGGAGCCTGACATAGTAGTTGTAGCTCCACTCCGAAGGGTCGTCAAGGCAGCGGTCGCCCAGGTCCATGGCCACCTGGCAGCCGGAGAGCAGCGAATTGGCGGGGAAATCCTCGAAGACGGCCACCACCTCACAGGCGTTTTCGGCCGATGGCTGGTCGGTGTCGCACCAGATCATGTCACCGATGCCGACGCCGAGTTTTTCGGCCGTCGTGCGCGAGATGATGACGCTCTGCGCGCGCTTCAGGTCGTGGACGTCGCCCGCGACGGTCTTGAAGTCGAAAACGTCGAGCAGCGGCAGCGAGATCATGCCCAACTCGAAGTTGAAGCGGTCGTAACCCATCTTCGAGGCGTTCTCGCGCAGCACGACCGCGGGGCCGAAGCCGCTCCAGGTGCAGCCGCCGGCCTCGACGGCCGAGGTCGAGGAGATCAGCCGCTCGACCATGGGCCGGCAGACCCAGGCCTGCCACTGGCCGGGAGTGTACCAGTCGGTGGTTTCGACCAGGTAGATGCGCTCCGAATTGTCGAGCGTCCGGTTGTAGGTCAGCTCCCAGCGCACCTGCACCAGGATGATGTAGAAGGCCGTGAAGGCCAGTGTCAGGCCGATGATGTTGAGCAGCGACGAGAGTTTGTAGCGCCGCAGCGTCGTGAGAAAGTTTCGGAAAGCGATTTTCATATCGGAAGGATTGTTGTTTATTCGGATTTGACAGCGTCGGCGGGGTTCTCGCCGGCCGTGCGCCACGAGCAGAAGGTCACCGTGGCGACCGTGACGGCAAGCACGACGGCAAGGGCCGCGGCGAAGACCCACCAGCGCAGCGGCGTGCGGTAGGCGAACGACGCCAGCCAGCGGTCGACGGCCCAGAAGCCCGCCGGCACGGCAAGGAGGAAGCAGACGGCAACCAGCAGGACGTAGCGCCGGTTGAAGAGGCGGAGAATCTCGGCGGTCGTGGCGCCCATCACCTTGCGCACGGCCACCTCGCGGCGGCGGTGCTGCGCCTCGAAGAGCACGATGCCGAAGACGCCCATCAGCGCGATGACGACGGCCAGCACCGTGAAGAGCCCCACGATGGTTGCGATGCGCCGCTCGCGGGCGTACTGCGCCTCGATCTCCTCGTCCATGAAGCGGATCTCGACCGGGTCGCAGTCGGGGTCGAGGCGCTCGACCGTCTGCCGGATGTGGTCGCAGGCGGCGTCCGGGTCGGCCCCGGCGGCCAGGCGCACGTAGAAGGTCTCCATGTCGCCGGGGATGGTCACGAAGGCGAACGGCACGACGGGGTATTGCAGCGGCCGGAAGTGGATGTCGGGGCAGATGCCGACGACGGTGCCGTCTTCCAGCCGGTCGCCGAGTCCGAGCCCCTTGCGGGCGAGCAGGTCGTTGACGATGTAGTGCAGCGTCGTATCGCGGTCGTACCCGGGGCGGAAGTCCTCGCCGGCGATGACCGGGATGCCCAGCACGTCGAGGAAGTTGCTGCGCACGGGGCGCACGTGGATCATCACCTCCTCGCCAGCGATCTCCCGGCCCCAGATCGAGTGGTTCCCGGCGACGAGCGGCCCCTGTCCCGCCGTGACGCCGATGATCTGCGGATTTTGCTTCAGGGCCGACGCGAACTCATCGAAGCGGTCGGCACGGATCAGCCGCTGCGAGTTCGTCCCGAAGGTCAGCACCCGCTCGTGGCTGAAGCCCAGGTCGAAGCGGCGCACGTAGCGCTGCTGCAGGAGCGTAAAGGCCGAAAAGACGATCAGCGCGATCGAGACCGTGAACTGCACGCCGAGCAGCGCCGTGCGGAAGCGGCGGCCCGTCGTCGAGCCGACGAACGACCCCTTGGCGGCCATCGCCGGGTTGAACGAGGTGATGTACCACGCCGGGAAGCTCCCGGCAACGAGTGCCGCGACGAGCGACACCGCGAGCGAGATGGCCAGCACGGGGAGGTTGTCGCCAAGGGCCAGCGAGCTGCTGACATACGAGGCGAACTCGGTGCCCTGCAGCGCAATGGCGACATACCAGGCGCAGAGCTGCGAGAGGATGACGAAGCCCAGGGCCTCGAACAGGAAGCTGAAGCGCAGCGAGGCGTTCGGCGCGCCGAAGACCTTGAGGATATTGACGGCCCGCAGCCGCACGGGCAGCAGCGCGAAGAAGAAGTTGACGAAATTAATGAGCGCGATCACGATGACGAGCACCGCGACGCTCAACAGCGAGTAGGTCAGCGTGGCCGACCCGCTGGGGAAGGTCCCCATGCCGTCGAAGACCCGGCGGTCGAAATAGATTCGGTCGAGCGGCACGAGCAGGCAGTCGCACGGGTCCTCCATCTCCTCCTCGGTCAGCTCCTCGCCCCAGACCGGCGCCATGCGCTCGACGTAGGCGCGGTAGTTCTCCGCGTGAATCTGCTCCCAGCGGCGGGCCAGCACGTCGGGGTCGGCCCCCGCGCGCAGGCGGACGAAATAGCAGTCGTTCCAGTAGGCGGGGGTCATGTCCCGGTCGCCGACGTCGGTCACGGCGACGATGTGCGCAAAGGAGCTGTTTGCGGGAAAATCCTCGTAGACGGCCACCACTTCGTGCTGGACGTCGGTGCGCTTGCCCTCCCGGTCCCCCAGCCAGAGCAGGTCGCCGGCATGCACGTCGAGCCGTGCGGCCTGCGAGCGCGAGAGGGCCACGCTGTTGGGCTGCGTCAGGGCCCCGAGATCGCCCTCGACGGCCCGCATGCCCACGGTCGTGAGAAAGCCCGTCGAGACGGTGTTGAGCGACATCCGGAAACGGTGGAACTCGCCGTGGCGCTTCACCCAGACGGGTTGATCCCAGCGCCAGGGGCGGATGCAACCGCCGGCCTCGATCTCGGGCGAGCGGGCGATGAGCTGCTCGCCGTCGGGGCGCGGCGAGCAGATCGAATAGCCCGTCTCGTCGAACCACGAGCGGGGGGCCACCAGGCAGATGCGGCCGGCATCGGGAATGTCGCGGTTGAAGGTCAGTTCCCAGCGCACCTGCACCAGGATGACGTAGAAGGCCGTGAAGGCCAGTGTCAGCCCGATGACATTGAGCAGTGATGAGACCTTGTAGCGCCGCAGCGTCGTGAGAAAGTTATGGAAGGCGATTTTCATGGCAAAGGCAATTTATCCGGACAATCAGTTCTTGAGCGATTCGATGGGGTCGGCATCCGCGGCGCGGCGGCTCTGCCACCCGACCGAAAGCAGCGCCACGACGGCCGCGAAGAGCCCGGCGGCAAGGAAGATCCACGGCGAGAGGGCGATGCGCACGCTGTACTCCTCGAGCCAGCGCCTCAGCCCCCAGACGGCGACCGGCACGGCGATGACGAAGGCCGCGCCCACGAGCATCATGAAGCGCCGCACGAGGCGCGAGAGCATCTCGCCGCGCGTGGCGCCGAAGACGCGGCGCACGGCGATCTCCTGCCGCCGCTGCTGGATATAGTAGGCCGCCATGGCGAAGAGCCCCAGCGAGGAGATGAGCAGCGCCACGAGGGTGAACAGCCCGATGATGTGCAGCAGGCGCCGCTGCGCGGCGAAGTCGTCGGCGATCTCATCGGTCAGGTAGCGGGCGGCGAAGAAGCTGCCGTCGGTCATTCCGGCAAAGAGCTCCTCGATGGCCCGGTAGGCTGCGGCATGATCCCCGCCGGTCTTCACGAGAATGTTCCAGGGATAGAATCCGTCGGGATCGTTCACCACGCGCAGCAGCGCCGAGGTCGGGGCGTCGAGTGCCGTGCCGATCTGGAAGTCGCGGTAGATGCCCGCAACGACAATCGGTTGGGAGAGGTTCTCGCCCACCTTGAATTCGGAGGCATCCTCCGCAATGCCCAGCTCGCGCAGGGCATACTGGTTGATGTACCAGACATTCGAGGCCCAGAAATTCCGGGATGCGGCACGCTCGTTCGCAACGGCCACATGGTTGTCGCGCAGCCGCTCGAGCCCCAGCATGCGGAAGTAGGTCGAGTCGCCGATGAAGACCTGGAACGAGACCATCCGGTCGGGCCCGTAGGCGATGGTGTTGTTGTTGCCGCGGTCGTGGGGCGTGCCGCATCCGAGCCCGACGGCCTCGACCCCGGGCAGCGAGCGCAGTTCGTCGCAGAAGCGGCGCATCGAGCTCCGGTCGGGGAAGATCTCGGTCCAGATATTGAGGATGTCGCGCGTCTCATAACCCAGCGGGGCCTGCACCAGATGGCGGATCTGGAGCCCGATGGTGATCGAGGCGGCGAGCAGCGCAATCGTGATGACGTTCTGCAGGGCGATGAGCAGGCGGCCGTAGAGGGTCCTGGTCCGGTGGCGGAAGGTGCCGCGCACGATGTCGATGGGTTGGTAACGCGAGACGACGAGCGCCGGGGCAAGGCCCGAGACCACGCCCAGCGCGACGACGGCGAGCAGGCTCACACCGGCCACCGGCCACGAGATGTCGTCCCAGACGGCGACCTTCACACCGAGCAGCCGCGAAGCCCACGGGACGAAGAGCTCCGCAAAGCACGAGGCGAAGAGCAGCGCCGCGGCGCAGAAGAGCGTCGATTCGAGAATCCACTTGAGGAAGATGTTGCCGCGCGAGGCGCCGAGCAGCCGCCGGGCCGCCATCTCGCGGGCCCGGAAGCCGGACTGTGCCACCGTGAGGTTGATGTAGTTCATCACGGCGAAGACGAGCACCACGAGCCCCACGCCCAGCAGGATCAAGAGGAACGAGCGGCTGCCGTGGGCCAGTTTGAAGGAGTTGTTGACCGGGTCGAAGTAGAGGTCGCGCAGCGGGATGAGCCGCACCTGCTGCACGACATTGCCCAAATAGGGCCAATAGATCTCCTTGAAGAAGGAGAGCATGTCGGGAACTTTGGCCTGCAGGTCGGCCCCCGGGCGGGCAAGCACGAAGGTCACGCCGGCGCCGCTGTTGGACATGCGTTCGTCGTTGGCCGCATTGGTCTCGGTGATGCGCTCGGCCCGCATGACGATGTCGGCCGCGGGAATCGTCGAGCGCTCGATGTCGCGCATCACGCCGCTGACAACATAGGTGCGCTCGTCGTTGTCCACGCGGAGCGTCTGTCCCAGCGGGTTGAAGGTCCCGAAGACCTTGCGGGCGAACGACTCCGAGAGGACGACGTTCTCGCGGGCGGCGAGCGCCTCTTCGCGCGAGCCTTCGAGCAGCGGGAAGTCGAACATCCGGAAGAAGGTCGTATCGGCATAGAGTACCGAGGCGAGGAACTTCTGCCGGCCGATCTCCACGGGGGTCGAGCCCGCATCCGAATCCTCGAAGAAGGCCACGGCGCAGGTCGATTCGATCTCGGGGTAGCGGTCGCGCAGGTGCTTCTGGAGGTAGTAGCCGCTGGCGACCGACTCCTCGGAGCAGACGGCATAGATGCGGTCGGCCCTGGTCTGACAGTTGTCAACGGTGAGCTGCCGGAGCGTGTAGTCGGCCACGAGCAGCACGAAGGCCAGCGCAAGGGTCAGGCCGGCGAAATTGACGGCCGTATAGAGGCGGTTGCGCCCCAGGAAAGTGAACCACGACCGGAAATCGAGTTGGCGGAACATGCGCGGCAGGGTTTATTTGTTGAGTATCAGCACGTCGTTGGCGCCGTAGTTTTCGTAGCCCGAGACGATGACGCGCTCGCCCGGCTCCAGCCCCTCGAGCACCTCGTAGTACTGCGGGTTCTGGCGTCCGATGCGGATCTGGCGCTTGTAGGCGCGGTCGCCCTCGGGGGCCACAACGTAGATCCAGGCGCCGCCCGTCGACTGGTAGAACGATCCGCGCGGGATGATGACGGCATCGGTCGGCTGCCCCAGCTCGAGATGCAGGTAGTAGGTCTGGCCGCTGCGGATGTTGCGCGGATGGGCCCCGACGAAGGTGAAGTCGGCGCGGAACTGGCCGTTGCGCACCTCGGGGTAGACCTTCCGCAGGCGCATCGTGAAGGCGGTGTCCTGCCGCTCGAAGGTGGCGTCGAGCCCCGCGCGCACGCGGTCGATGTAGCTCTCGTCGATCTCGGCCTCGACCTTGTAGTCCGACAGGTCGTTCACCTGCCCGATCTTCTGTCCCGAGGTGACCGACTGTCCCAGCACGACGTCCAGAAGCCCCACCTCGCCGTCGATGGGCGACTTGACCTGCAGGTTGCCGATGCGCTGGCGGATGAGCTCCATGTTGCGCTTCATGTTGGCCAGGTTGTCCTCCATCTGCTCGATCTGCACGGTGCGGTAGAGCGAGTCCTGTATCTGCCGCTCGATGTTCAGCTCGCGTTTCCGCTCGGCCAGCTCGTAGTCCTCCTTCGACTGGAGCCAATCCTCGCGGGCTATGAGGTTGCTGCGGTAGAGCTCCTCGTTCTGCTGCCAGGTGCGGCGCTTGCGCTCGACGTCGAGGTCCAGCTGCACCTTGTCGAGTCGCAGGTCGAGCTTCTGCTGCTCCATCGAGATGAGCGTGTTGCGCAGGATGTTCTGCTTCTCGGCCAGCTCGGCCTCGCTGTTCAGAATTTCGAGCGTCAGCGACGTGTTGCTCAACTCGACCAGGACGTCGCCCTTGCGCACCGAGGCGCCCTCCTCGACGACGAGCCGCTCGACGATGCCCGCCTCGAGCGGGCTCAACTGCACGGTCGTGATGGGCTGCACCTGTCCCGTGACGCGGATGTAGTCGTTGAACTCGCCGCGTGCGACCGTCCCGACGGAGATCGTGCGGGCATCGACGCGCAGCGTCGAGGAGTTGTCGCGCACGAGCAGCCACACGACGAAGAGCAGGAAGAGGGCTCCCGCAAGGTAGGGAATGCCCCGCTTGGTGAAGAGGGCCCGCAGGCCCTTTTTCTTTTCAATGCGAATATCCATGGTTGTATCGGTTTTTCAAGTCGTTCAACGGAGAAAACAGTCAGCGGATCAGCGGCTCGCCGTTGTAGTAGGCCACCAGCCGCACCTTGATGATGTATTGCAGCCGGGCGCGCAGCCGTTCGGAACGCGCCTCGAGCAGCTTGTCGGCCGCCGTCTGCAGGTCGAGGGCCGAGACCATGCCGCGCTCGTACTTGCCCGAGACGGCCTCGTAGGCCAGCCGCGCGGCGTCGCTCTTCTTCGAGGCCTGGGCGAACTCCTTGCCGTAGCCCAGCATCTGCTGGTAGGCCTGCGCCACCTCGCTCTGCAGGGCCCGGAGGGTCTCCGTGCGGTTCTGCTCGGCGATGCGCCAGTTGTTGCGGGCGCGGCTCACCGAGGTGCGGCGCGCAAGCCCTCCGAAGATCGGGATGTTGAGCTGCGCCGAGACGTAGAAGCCCCGGTTGTCGCGGAACTGGTTGGGGAAGGAGGCGTAGAGCGACCGGTCGTCGAGGCTCATGAAGAAGTTGGTCGAATAGCCGCCTCCGACGTAGAGCGACGGGAAGAGGTTGCCCCGGGCAATGGAGAACTGCAGCCGCGAGTGGCGCACATCGTACTGCGCGGCCACGGCCTTGGGGTTGCTTTCCAGCGCGTTGCCGAGCACCTCGTCGAAGGGGGCGACGCCGGCCGGCGTCTCGATCCCGGGGTCGGTGACGATGTGCAGTGGCCGGTCGGCGGGGTAGTTCATTGCCTCCGCCAGCGCGATCTCGGCCAGCGCGAGGTTGTTCTCCTGCTGCGTCAGGAGGTAGTCATCCGAAGCCTGCTGCGACTCGACCTCCGCCACGTCGGCGGCGCTCTTCAGCCCCAGCTCGAAGAGCTTGCGGCTCTTCCCGAGTTCGGCCGTGCTGGTCTTGAGCTGCTCGCGGGCAAGGCGCACGCTGCCGGAGTAGTAGACCACGTCGAAGTAGGCCTGCATGGTCTTCAGGGCGATCTCGTCGCGGGCCAGCTGCAACTCCTCGACCCCCTGCAGGCGCATGATGCGGGCGGCCCGCACCGTGTTGATGCCGGTCAGCCCGGCGAACAGGGGCATCTGCCCCGAAACGGAGTAGGAGTTGTCGAAGTTCGAGACATCGGTATAGGTGTTGGTCTCGGGGTCGACCGAACGGCCGAAGCTGGTCGAGGCCCCGATGGATCCGCTCACCGACGGGACCAGCGCGGCGATCGACTCGATGTAGTCCTGCCGGTAGTTGCGGTTGGTGTAGTCCTGGCGGCGGACGGCGGGGCTGTGTTCGACGGCATAGCGCATGCAGTCGTCAAGCGTGAGCCGTTCGGCCGATTCGGCGGCGGGTGCAGCAGCAGATGCCGCAGCGGCGGGGCCGGCGGAGATTTCGGTAGCAGGAGCGGCAGCAGGAGCGGCGGCAGGAGCGGCGGCAGGGACCGTATCGGGGCGGACGAGGCTGTCGGCGGGCTGTTGTGCCGCAGCGGGTGTCCAGAAAATGGACAGTACAAGGAACAGAAGCGGGTATTTCAACATGGTTGTGCGTTTGTTCTTCATTCGGCCTTTCGGATGCCAACGGCGTGCCAAAGCATTCAATACATTGTATTACAGTGCTTTAAGATTTTGCACTTTGGCAGGCATTGTAAAAAAAATGGACACCCGTGTAAAAAAAAGTGGACACGCCGGGGCGGTTTTCGCGTCGAAAACGCTAATTTTACCCGAAAATAGGACCGAAAAGATGACCAGGGAGGGAACCGTACTGATCGTGGACGACAACCGCAGCATCCTCGCGGCGCTGCGGCTGCTGCTGGAAAAATATTTTGCCCGGGTGCTGACGCTCCCGGGACCCAATGCGCTCGATGCGACGCTGCGCGAGGAGCGTGTCGACGTCGTCCTGCTCGACATGAACTTCACGGCGGGGATCAACACCGGAAACGAAGGCATCTACTGGCTGCGGCAGATCCGCGCCCGGCGCCCCGAGGTGCAGGTCGTCCTCTTCACGGCCTATGCCGACATCGACCTGGCGGTGCAGGCCATGCGCGACGGGGCGGTCGATTTCGTCGTCAAGCCCTGGGACAACGACCGGCTGGTCGCCGCGCTGCGCAACGCCTACAACCTCTCGCGCTCGCAGCGCGAGGTGAAGCAGCTCAAGGAGATCAAGCGCGAGCTGACGGCCGAGCAGCCGATGTTCTGGGGCACGAGCCCCGCGATGGGACGCATCCGCGAGATCGTCGAGAAGGTCGCCGCAACGGATGCCAACATCCTCATCACGGGCGAGAACGGCACGGGCAAGGAGATGCTCGCCCGCGAGATTCACAACCGCTCGCGCCGCAGCGGCGAGCTGATGGTCCCGGTCGACATGGGCGCCGTACCCGAAACACTCTTCGAGAGCGAGCTCTTCGGCCACGTCAAGGGGGCCTTCACCGACGCGCGGACCGACCGTGCCGGGAAGTTCGAGGTCGCGGACCACGGGACGCTCTTCCTGGACGAGATCGGCAACCTCCCGCTGCACCTGCAGTCGAAGCTGCTGACGGCCATTCAGAGCGGGCAGATCGTCCGCGTGGGCAGCAACACCCCGCGCAAGGTCGACATCCGGCTGATCTCGGCGACGAACCGCGACCTGTTCGGCATGGTGGCCGAGGGGAGCTTCCGCGAAGACCTCCTCTACCGCATCAACACCATCCACATCGACCTGCCGCCCCTGCGTCAGCGCCGCGAGGATATTCTGCCCCTGAGCCGGAAGTTCCTCGAGCGCTACACCGCGAAGTACCAGAAGCCGATCACGGGATTCGACGCCGCGGCCGAGCACGAGCTCGTCGAGCACGCCTGGCCAGGGAACATCCGCGAGTTGCAGCACGCCGTGGAGAAGGCCGTGATCCTGAGCGACGGCGGGCCGATCACCCCCGAGACGCTGCTGCTCCGCCCCGCCGCGGCAGCGGTTCAGACGGCCGACCCCGGGGAGGCGACCCTCGAGCAGATGGAGCGCACGATGATCGCGCAGGCGATGGTGCGCCACGGCGGCAACCTCTCGGCCGTGGCCCAGCAGCTCGGCATCACGCGTCAGACGCTCTACAACAAGATCAAGCGCTACGGATTATGAAAAACGACGGCATCTCATACGGGCCGCTCGTCGAACAGCTCGTGCTGCTCGTCCTGGCGACGGCCGGGCTGGGGGCGATCCTCGCAAGCGGGTTCTACATCTTCTCCATCCTCTTCGTGCCGCTCGTCGGGCTCTGCATCTACCGCATCATCCGCCGCTACGGCGAGTCGATCCGCCGCGTGACCTTCATGTTCAACGCCATCGACAACGACGACCTGACGTTCCGGTTCCGCGACGACGAGGCCGAGGCCGACAACCGGATGCTCAACACGGCGCTCAACCGCATCAAGGAGATCATCGTGCGGGCCAAGCTCCGCGCCGAGGAGCGCGAACGCTACTACCAGCTCATCATGGAGTGCGCCCGCACGGGACTCGTGACGGTCAACGACGCCGGAAGCGTCTACCAGGCCAACGGCGAGGCTCTGCGCATCTTCGGCCTGCCCCGCATGACCCACATCCGGCAGACCGAGACCTCGATGCCCGAGGCCTGCCGCGCCCTGCAGGAGATCCGCACCGGCCAGCGGCTCCACGTCAAGGAGATGACCGAAGCCGGCGAGGTCAACCTCTCGCTCACCTGCGCCGAGATCATGCTCGACCAGAAGCGACTGCGCGTCATCGCCGTCAGCGACATCGACGACTACCTCGCCCAGACGCAGATCGAGTCGTGGAGCAAGCTCACGCGCATCCTCACGCACGAGATCATGAACTCGCTCGCACCGATCACCTCGCTCAGCGACACGCTGCTGCACCTCGGCCGCCCGCTCGACACGGACGTCGCGCAGGGGCTCGAGACGATCTCGGCGACGAGCCGCCGCCTCACGGCATTCGTCGAGACGTTCCGCCGCTTCACGCGCATCCCCGAGCCGCAGAAGGCGCCGGTCGAGGTGCGCGGCCTGCTCGAGCGCGCCGCGGCGCTCGTTGCCACGCCGCAGGTCGGCATCACGGTCGACGTACAGCCCGCCGAGATGCTCGTCTACGCCGACGAGGGGCTCGTCTCGCAGGTCGTGGTCAACCTGCTCAAGAACGCCCGCGAGGCGGTCGCCGCGCAGCCCGACGCCCGCATCGACGTCCGGGCCCGCATCGACGAGGGGGAGAACATCCGCATCGACGTCACCGACAACGGGAAGGCCATCCCCGCCGCCGTGACGGAAAACATCTTCACGCCCTTCTTCACGACCAAGGCCGACGGGTCGGGCATCGGATTGAGCGTCTCGCGCCGCATCATGCAGCTGCACAACGGGTCGCTGCGCCTCACGTCCAACACGGATCGCCGCGTCACCTTCACCCTGCTCTTCGAGTAGCCCGGCGATCTCCGGCCCTCTCACCGGGGCCGGCCGGAGCCGTCCGCGACCGGCCGGGCACAAAAAAAGCCGGCGGCCTTTCGGTCGTCGGCAGGGCTGCGGTCGTCCGGCCGGAAAGGCGCCGAACGGGGATGTACGAAACGGGCGGAGCGCCCGGCGCCCTATCGGGGCATGGGGAACGACAGGGTCCGCGCGTCGAGGTAGGAGTCGGGATAGGGGCCCCAGTTCCAGGCCTGGCCGTTGCCGATCGTCAGGTGCGGAGTCAGGCGCAGCGTATTGTTCTCCAGGACGGTGATCCGGTCGGGCAGCTGCTCGGGGTCGATCACGACGATCGAGGTCATCGAGACGGCGGGCTGCGTCTGCTCCCGGCGGGGGATTTTACGGTACTCCTGACGCCACGGCGAGAGATGCGCCAGCGAGTCGGGAAGCGAGAAGCCCCGGTTGCGGAGCGAATCGGGACGCGTGGTCTGGAACGGAGACGGTTCCTGCGCCGAAACCGTCAGTACGGCAGCAAAGGCCGCCGCGGCAAGCAGCAAAATCTTTTTCATGGCACACCTTTTTCAAAAAACTTCCCGCAGAATCCGAACCGACTGTACGGCATTGATCGCGTCGAGGTGGTAGCCCAGGTAGACCAGCAGCGCATTGAGAAAGGCGACCCGCTGATCGCGGCCGAGGCCGATGCCGCCCAGACGGGCGACGTCGCACGTCAGTATCTCGTGCAGGAGGCGGGAAGACTCCTGCGTCATGTATCGAACGTGCGCGGGACGGTTTTTCGTATAGAGTCCCTCGCTGATATCGAACCAGTCGCCCGGCGCGTAGTCGTTGCCCGGGCAGAAGCCCAGCAGGCGGCTCAGGTGGGCGAGAAACCAGAGGTGGAAGTTGGCGACCCCCTCCCGCATCGCGTCGAGCTCGGCGACCGAGCCCCAGACGAAGTCGAAGAGCGCCTCGTTGGGCTCGCTCTCGCGGACCAGCCGGTAGAGCACCTCGGCCATGAAGAGCGCGACGGTCGACTTGCGCACGTCGAAGGGCAGCGACTGCAGGACGAAGCCCGCACGGACCTCGCGGAAGCGGTCCATCTCGCGGCGCGGCGACTCCAGCCCCTCGAACTCGACGGGGAACATCGGCTGGAAAAGGGCCAGCTTCGAGCCCCGGCCGCTGCGGCTGCGCACCCCCTGCACCATGTAGGTGCGGCGTCCGCCCACGTCGGTCAGCAGGTAGACGACCAGCGACGAATCGCCGTATTTGAGCGAGTGGAGCACCACGCCCCGTCCCTTGTAACTCTTCACGGCCTACTCCCTGCGCACATGGACCAGCATCCACCCTTCGCGCGACTGCGTGGCGACGTGCCGGAGGCCCAGCTCCGCGGACCGCGCGACGATCGGCCCGACGTCGGGCTCCAGAAAACCGCTCATCACCAGGTCGCCGCCCGGCAGCAGCGCCGCGGCATAGGCCGCCATGTCCGCCACGAGGATGTTGCGGTTGATGTTCGCGAGGATGAAGTCGTAACGGCGTCCCGCGATGCGCCGCACGTCGCCCAGCATCGGCGTCACGCGGTCGGTCACGCCGTTCGCCGCGACATTCTCGCGGCAGTTCTCGTCGGCCCAGTCGTCGATGTCCACGGCGTCGACGTGTGCGGCGCCGCACCTGGCCGCCACGATCGCCAGTACGCCCGTGCCGCTGCCCATGTCGAGGCCCGAACGACCGGCAACACCCAGATCGAGCACCGCCCGCGCCATGAGCCACGTCGTGGCGTGGTGTCCCGTGCCGAACGACATCTTCGGCATGATGACCACCTCCTCCTCGCCTACAGGGGCGGCCTCGTGGAACGGCGCGCGGATGCGCAGCCGCCCCTCGACATCCACGGCCGGGAAGTTGCTCTCCCAGACGGCGTTCCAGTTCTGCGTCTCGATGGCGATGTAGCGCCCCTGCACGCCGTAGCGCGCCAGCAGGGCGTCGACTTGCTCCTTGCAGTCGGCCAGCCGCTCCTGCGGGATGTAGGCCTTGAGCACGCCGCCGCCCGTCTCGAAGCTCTCGAAGGGATAGTCGGCCAGCTCGGCGGTCAGGATATCGGACTGCTCGTCGTCCGCAACGGGGACATTCAATGCGACATAATCCATAATTATGTAAAATTTTCGTACCTTCGTCCGGACAAAGTTACGGATAAACTTTTGAAAGCGCTCGTTTTCATGGCAGAAAATACCAAAAAATGGCAGGAGGCCGGGCACCGCTACCGCACCTACATCCGGCTCGAAAAGCGGCTCTCGGAGAATACCGTCGAATCCTACATGCGCGACCTGCGGCAGTTCGCACACTTCGTCCTGCGGCTGTGGGACGTGCCGCCCCGCAAGGTCGGGCGCGAGATGATCGAGCGCTACATGGCGTGGCTCTACGACCACGGCCGCGAAAAGAGCTCGCAGGCCCGGAACCTGAGCGGCATCCGCAGCTTCTTCAACTTCCTGCTTCTCGACGAGCAGATCGACGCCTCGCCCGCGGAGTTCGTCGAGGCGCCCAAGTGCGGGCGGCAGCTGCCCGACGTCCTCACGACCGGGGAGATCGACCGCATCATCGCTGCGGTGGACACCTCGACGGCCAAGGGGCTGCGCGACAGTGCGATGCTCGAGGTGCTCTACTCGTGCGGGTTGCGCGTTTCGGAGCTCACGTCGCTGCGCCTCTCGGACCTCTTCTTCGGAGAGGGGTACATCCGCGTCACGGGAAAGGGCGACAAGCAGCGGCTCGTACCCGTCAGCGCCGCGGCCCGCGACAAGATCCAGCTCTACCTCGAGGAGCGGCGCAAGGCCCGCACCAACGGGGAGGTGCTCTTCCTGAACAACCGCGGCAAGGGGCTCACGCGCGTAATGGTCTTCACGATCCTGCGCGAGGCGGCCCGCCGCGCGGGAATCACCAAGCACATCTCGCCCCACACCTTCCGCCACTCCTTCGCCACACACCTGATCGAAGGGGGTGCGGGCATCCGCCAGGTGCAGGAGATGCTCGGACACGAGAGCATCCTCACGACCGAAATCTACACCCACCTCAACCGCGAGCACCTGCGCCGCACGGTCGAGGAGCATCTGCCCGTCTGAGCGGGGCGGCTATCCTGCGGGGGCATCCGGAAAGCGGCCTGCGGGCTGCCGGGAACACGAAGGCGACAGGAAACATGAAGGCGGCCCCGGGGGTGCGGGGCGACAATCGGAACACAATGATTGAAAGGGAACGGCGGCGGGGCCGCGGCCGGAGTGTCAAAAGTTCCGTCCGGCGACGAGCAGGCGGATCTGCGCCCGGTCGGTCAGGCGCAGCGGCGCATAGTCCAGACCCGAGATGACCACCAGCGCCCCGCCGCGCAGGGCTCCGTCCGAAGGGATCAGCGCAGCAAGCAGCTCCTCCAACGGCCGTTCGCGCTGCGCAAGCAGTGCGGCGAAGGCCGCGCGGTAATCGTCCGGGAAGGCGGGGACGAGCAGCCCGGCGTAGAACTCCGTCAGGGGAAGCCGGTCGGGATCGGCAAGGCTCTCCACGGCGAGGATACGGCCGTCGGGGGCAACCTCCACAACCGGATCGCGCACGACGCCCGCCGGAGTCCACAGCCGGTTAGAGGCTATCCTTCGGAAGGGCGGCACGGAAGAATTCATCGGCGAAGATACGCACGTCAAGTTGCTTGATATAGAGGCTGTCGACGGCCGTGCGGGTCTCGGGCGTGTGCGTGAGCCGCAGGTCGGAGACCGTGACCGACGGCCGCTTGGGCGAACGGTCGGTGAAGGTCAGCAGGTGCAGGTGCAGCCGCCGGTGCGAGGTGTCGACACGGAACGTGCGCGTAAAGCTCTCCTCGCGGTGGCGGCGCAGCGTCAGCGTATAGGGGTAGGCCTGCGTGCTGTCGTTGCGCTCGATCCACATCCGGCTGCGCAGCACCCGGTCGTTGCGGTCGAGCGAATCGACCAGATACTTCATCGTCAGGCGGTACTCGCCCGGCTCGACGTCGACGACGAAGCTCAACCGGGCCGTGTCGCGCAGCGACCGCACGCGGATGAGCGAATCCGAAAGCACCGTGCGCGTGAAGGTCCGCCGCGCCACGTTGTCGATCGTGTCGAGGATCGCCACCTCGCGGTCGTAGCGCTTGCCCTCCTCCTCGAGCCGGTCGATCGCCAGTTCGACGACGTCGCCCAGGCGTGCGCTCTTGCGCTTCGAGAAGTTGCCGATCGTGTACTGCACGTCCTCGGTCGTATAGCCGTAGCGGGCGAAGATCGGTTCGTAGATGTTCAGCGAGTCGATCCGGACGTTCTGGCTGCCGATGTAGGCGTTCGCCAGGAAGGCGTCGTGGAAGATCTGCGCCAGCTCGTCGTCCGGGATGATCGTATGGCGGGCGCAGGCCGCCGTGCAGAGCAGCGTCACGACGGCAAGCGCCGTGCGGATGAGTCGTTTCATGGTCAGATGTTGTTTTTGATCGTGCCGCGCACGGTCAGGTTCGACAGCAGGAAGGCGACGGCCGCGAAGGCTGCCAGCACGGCCAGCAGGTCCGCAGGACGGAACTCCACGGGGTAGCTCTTCGTGAGAAAGGTCTCGGCGGGGATCTCGATCAGCCCGAAATACTGCTGCAGCAGACAGGCGCCGACCCCCAGCACCACGCCCAGCAGGGCGCCGCAGCCGCAGATCAGGTAGCCCTCCCGCCGGAAGACGGCCCGCACGAAGCGCCGGTCGGCCCCCAGGGCCCGCAGCGTGGCGATCTCGTCGCGCTTCTCGACGATGAGCATCGTGAGCGCCCCGACCACCGAGAACGAGGCGACGACGAGCACCAGGAAGGCGATGAAGAAGATGCCCCACTTCTCGTAGAGCATGATCCGGTAGAACGAGGCGCGCAGCTCGTCGCGCGTGCGGACGAGGAAGTCGTCGCCCGCAATGCGCGCCAGCGCCTGCTTCACGTCGCGCGCGTCGGCATCCGGCGCGAGCCGCACGACGAGGGCCGAGGCGCGGCCGGGGTAGTTGAAGAGCGACTGCGCCAGCCGCAGCGACGCGAGCACGTACTGCTGTTCGGTCTCCAGGTCGAGCGTGTAGGCGCCCCCCACGGGCACCGTGCGCCGCGTGTAGTTCTCCAGCGGCAGCAGCGACGAGAAGCGGCCCCGCCGCACGGCGTAGAGCGTCACGTCGGCATCGGCCAGCGAGCGGATGCCCAGCCGGTAGGCCATGGCCTGGCCGACGACCAGCCGTTCGAGATCGCCCAGCCGCACGCGCCACTCGCCCGAGGTGACGGCGTCGCCCAGTGCGAAGACCTCGCCGTAGGCGTCGTCCACCCCCCGCACGGTGGCCGTGGCCTGCCGTCCGTCGTGTTCGAGCAGGGCGCTCTGTTCGAGGGTGAAGGAGAGGGCCGCAACGCCCGGGATGCGGCGCATGGCAGCCGTATCGAGCGCCGATGCCTCGAATGTCCGGCCCCGCTGCGGCGTGATGCTCAGGTCGGCATCGAAGGCCGAATACATCGACCGCACGAGCGTCTCGAAGCCGTTGAAGACCGACAGCAGGATGATCATCGCCGCCACGGGCATCGCCACGGCCGCAACGCTCAATCCCGAGATCAGGTTGACGACCGACCGGGACTGTGCCGAGAAGAGGTAGCGGCGGGCAAAGAGCAGCGGCAGCATCGGCAGGACGGGGCTATCGTTTGAGCGCCTCGTCGATATGCTCGATGTACTCGAGCGAATCGTCGAGGAAGAACTGGATTTCGGGGACGTTCTTCAGCTGGTTGCGGATCCGCTGCCCCAGCGCCCCGCGCACGAGGCGGATATTGTGTTCGAGCGCCTGCATCACCTCCCCGCTCCGCTCGAAGGGGAAGATGCTCACGTAGATCTTCGCATAGGAGAAGTCGGGTGACACGCGCACGGCCGTAACCGTGACGAGCGACCCGCGGACGATCGGCGCACCCTCCTTCTGGAAGATTTCGGCCACGTCCTTCTGAATCTGTCTGGCGATTTTCTGCTGACGGGTGGTTTCCATAAGCCTGTCTTGTTAAAGTCCGTATTTGAACACCCGGCGGTTCTTCTCCCGCTTCGGCCGCGGCTTCCACGTCTCGAAGCCCTCCTTGTTGAAGCGGTAGCTCAAACCGACCGTGATGGTGATGTTGTCGAGCGGCGAACGCATCGGCGTCGTCCAGAAGGGGTTTTCCGGGCCGTCGTCGGTGTTGTCGTAGTATTTGTTGCGGTTGCGCACGACGTCCGAAAGACCGAAGTAGTAGCGCGCCCGGAAGTTCAGTTCGTAGCGGCCGAAGAGCACGGCGATACCGCCGCCGCCCGCAAGGCCGTAGCCCCAGCGGTTGTCACGCGGGAGCTTGAAGTCGTAGTCGCCCTTCCAGGGCTCCTCGCCGCGATCGCGCGCATACTCGTTCTCGTAGGTCGAGGAGATGTTGTAGCTGAAGGTCGCGGCCGCCTCGAGGTAGACCCGCACGCGGTTGCGCAGCAGGTAGACGTGCGGCTGCCACACGACGGGCAGCATGATCGAGTTGATCCGCCGCGTGTACCACTGGTAATCCTTCTCCTCCTCGACGAGCGCGGCGTTGGGGGCAAACGAAAAACCCTGCTGGATGAACTCCAGATCAATGCCGAAGCCGCCGACGAAGCGCTGCGTGCCGTAGTAGCGCCACGAAAGGCCGCCCGTGTAGATGCCCCACTGCGCCCGGGTCTCCATCTTGGGATCGAAGCGTCCGTTGGCCATGCCGTATCCGGCCATGAAGCCCAGCGTATGCTGCGCCGTGGCGGCATGGCTCGCTGCGAACAGCGCAACGAGCAACAGGAGATGTCTTGTCTTGTGTCGGGTCATGGTCTTCTATCTGAGGCTGTTGAACATGCCGCCCGCAGAGCCGAAGCTGTTGTTCATCAGGCCGCTCTGCGACTGCGGATTATTCTGGTTCCGGTTCTGGCCGCGGTTCTGCTGCTTCTGCTTCGCGCGCTCCTCCTCTTCGCGGCGCAGGCGCTGGATCTCGCGCTCGTCGAGCAGACGCGACAGCGACTGCATCGTCACCGGAGCGAAGATGCGGTTCATGTCCATCGAAAACTCGATCTCCCAGTTGGCCTTCGTCGCGAAGGTATCCTCGCCCTGCTCGTTGGCGTACATCTCCGCGCGCTCGGGCTGCCGCCGCTCGACAACGTTGCCCGTATCCCACTTGCCGTTGCCGTTGCGGTCCTCGATGATGCGGAACTTGATGTTGCCCGCCGGCACGAAGTTGAACTGGATGTCGCCCGTCGCCACGTCGCGCCGCTCCTGCTTCATCGAGTTGTTCTCGTCGAGCAGCTGCACGATGTATTTCGAGCCGTCGTCGCGCCCCTTGACATGGACCTTCACCGTGGCGAACTTCTCCGGATTGAGCACCGTGTACTTGCCGACGATCGAGTCGTTGGAGAATCCCGCGACGTCGGTGATCGCCCCCTCGGGGATGGTCAGCGTATACTGTCCGCCCGTCTGCCACGGCGCCCGGAAATACCAGCGGCGCAGCTGCGCCGTGTCGCGCACCATGTGCACGGGGACGTCCTCGATCGACTGGTCCTCGTGGGTCAGCGTCAGCAGCAGCGACGCCGAGTCGACCCGCACGAGCGGGTAGTCGAAATCGATCGTCAGGTCGTTTTCGGGGTTCACGTCGCCCGAAAGCGGCATCTTGTAGGCAAAGGGGTTCTCCTTTTCGGGCTCCACCCACTCCTCGCCCGCCTCCTCGGCCTTGCGGCGCTCGCGTTCGAGCCGTTCGCGCTCGCGCTCCTCCTCCTTGGTCTCGATCTTCCGCCAGGCGAGCTTCAGCTCCTCCGTGACGGGTTGCAGCACGTTGAGCGAGTCGTGCTTCAGGTAGGTGATCTCGCCCTTGATCGTATCGGGCAGCTCGGCGGCGGGAACATTGAACCACAGGGCGATCGTATCACGGCCTACGGTCTGCGGATCGACGATCACCCGCTCGGCGGGAATGCTGTCGAAGCGCAGCTGCTCGATCTGCGGACGCGCCGCCGCAAAGTAGAGCATCGCCTTGTGCTGCAGCGGCCGCTCGCTTTCGGAGAGTACCTGGCGGCGGAAGACCGCATCGGTGAACATGCGCAGGTAGAGCTGCGGCTCGGCCGAAACGTACATGCGGACCGAGTCGTACCAGACGGCGAAATCGGGCAGCTCGGCGGGGTTGTACGTCCCCTCGAGGAAGCCGATCTGGTCCGATCCCGGATCGTACATCTGGTTGTCGTTCTTGTCCTCGACGGCATAGATGCGGTAGGGGATCGGCTTGAGGTTCTGCGCGATGAAGATGCCGTTGTTCTCGGCGCGCGCGATCACCGCGGGCTTGTACTTGAAGACCGTCGAGTCGTACTCCGGGACATTCTCCACCGAATCGGCTGGGAAGAACCAGATGAACGACTTGGAGACCGAATCGGCCTTGTAGCTGTCGGCCGTATAGCCCGATACGATCATCGAGTCGATCTCGGGGCCCGTCGAGAAGACGTAGCGCATCGAGTAGAGCGGGTTGCCCTCGTTGTTGTCGCGCACGGCGCTGCCGAAGTTGAGCGCATAGGTCGTGTTCGGGAGCAGCGTGTCGCGCAGCTGGATCACGATGCCGCGGCCGCGGATCGAGACCGTCGGCTTCTTCTTCATGGCCGGCGAGGTGAAAAACTCCTTCTGCTGGTCCTTGAGCTGCACGAACTCGTTGAACTCGATGTAGATCTTCTCGTGGTTGAGCAGCGGGCGGTTGGTCGAAAAGTTGTCGGGCGTCATCGCCACGATGACCGGCGGCAGGCTGTCGCGCGGGCCGCCCGTCGGGGTCATCATGCTCGCGCAGCGGCTGAAGAAGGCCGGCAGAAACAGCAGGGCCACGGCGGCCCGCAGTGCCACGATATGTCGGTTGCGGATATTCATCGTTCTCTCCGGATTGCGGTTCGGGTCGTTGCGTCGGTTGTGCCGGTTGCGCCGGTATCGCCGGGGGCCTTGCTCTCGTCGACGAAGCACCAGCCGTCATCGAGCGTGATCCAGGCGCCCAGCCACGGGCGGAAGAGCACGTCGAAGGTCGGTTCGGCGCCCTCGAGGTCCACCTGCTTCTCGGTGTAGGCGTACATGCGGTCGCTCTCGTCCACGACCACCACCATGAGCGTCGGGCTCGACACGGTCATCTTGTAGAGGTCCGAATCCGACTGCTTGTAGGCCTGGAAGGCCGGCGTCGTGCGCTTGAGCGCCGGATCGCTCTTCGAGGTGATCGTGCCGGCCAGAGCGTCGGCATACGAGGCGATGCACCACGAGGTCGTATCGGCGTCGTAGGCGTAGGCGTTGACCTTGCCCGAGGGGACCGGCGCCGCCGCGCCGCCCTCCGTGCTCTGCACCTCGGGCCGGATGTAGCAGTCGAGGTAGACGGGCGGGGTGTAGAATTCGTTGTAGAAGCTCCAGTTGCCGTCCTTGTAGGAGTTGCCCTCCTTCCAGGTGCGGAAGACCACCGAAACGTAGAGGTGCGGCAGGTTCTGCGCCGACTTCAGCTGCGTATAGGCGTAGACGCGGCTCGCGGGGTCGGCGACGACGACCATCTGCGTCTCCCGCGAGAGGCGCAGCTGCAGCCAGCCGGAGGCCCCGTCAGATTCGTAGGGGGCGGAGACGGCCGCCGGAGCGGTCATCCGCTCCGAAGGGTTCTCCTTCGAGGTGATGATTCCGTTCAGGGCGTCGTCGTAGGATGCGACCGTCCACAGCGTCGTGTCGACGTTGTAGGCGAAGGCCTGCGCCCCGAGGATCGGTTCGATGACGTCGCCCGAGGAGCGTTGCGAGAGCGGCTTGAGGATGCACGCCGTCTCGTAGGAGACCTTCTTGAAGCATCCCGCAAGCAGCACGGCGGCACACAGGCAGCCGGCGATGCGCCATCCCGTTCCCCGCCGGCTCATGACTCCACGGTTTTGGCGGCCCGCAGCGCCTCGAGCATCTCGCCCACGGTGCGGCCCGTGACGGGATGGCGGCGCGTCCGCATGATTTCACACAGGGGAACCAGCGCGAACTCCCGCTCCGCAAGCAGCGGATGCGGGATCGTCAGGCGCTCGTCTGAGATCACCGCGTCGTCGTAGAAGAGGATGTCGATGTCGACCGGCCGCGACGCATAGCGGCTGCCGCCCGCCGCCCGTTCGAGCGCCTCGGCCGCATGATTGCGGCCCAGCTGCCGCTCGATCTCCTTCACGGCGTCGAGCACCTCCCACGGCGAGAGGTCGGTCGAGACCTCGAGCGCCTGGTTCGAGAAGTCCGTCGCCGCGGCAAAGCCCCACGGCTTGCTCTCGTAGCGATGCGAACAGCGCAGCACTGCGCCCACGCGCTCGTTGACGAGCCGCTGCACCGTCTGGAGCGTGCGTTTCACGTCTCCCTGATTTCCTCCTGTCAATAATACCACACGTGCCATAAATCTCCTACAAATGTCTTATCATCTTGCTCACGGCAAGTGCAAAGTGCGTGAATACGATCGTCGGATTGCCGTTCTGCGCGATCTGGGCCGAAGCCTCCTCGATCTGCGCCAGGAGCGGCTCGATGTTCCGCGTCCCGACGAACGGCGCGAACTTCGTGCAGAAGGCCAGCTCCTCGCCCCAGAGGTAGCCGATCTGCGGTATGCCCGCATGGAGCATGAAACTCTCGCGCAACAACCGTGCGGCATCGCGCAGAAAGGCCCGCTGCTGCTCGCGCGACAGCTGCGCCGCCTCCTCGGCCCACCCGATCAGCTCGAGGTGCCGGTCGTTGTAGCTCAGGCGCATGAGCGAGCAGAAGAGGTCGAAATCCTCCTTGCGCGAGGCATCGCCCGAACCGGAGAGCAGGTGCTCGAGCTCCAGCCGGTCGCCGCACGCCAGGCGGGCCAGGTTGCGGGCCTGCGCCGCATCGGTGACGCCGCCGCGGCGGGCCTCCGCTTCGAGAAAATCCGCCCCGAGTCGCGGTACGGCCACCTCCTGCGTGCGCGAGAGGATCGTCGGCAGCAGCCGGTCGGGCTGCTCCGAGACCAGCACGAAGAGCGTGCGCTCCCACGGCTCCTCGAGAATCTTCAGTATCTTGTTCGCCGCCTCCTCGTTCATCGTCTCCGGAAGCCAGACGAGCACCGTCTTGTAGTCGGCCTCGAAGCTCTTGAACGAGAGCTTGCGGATGATGCCGTCGGCCTCGCGCGCCGAGATCATCCCCTTGAGCGTCTTGCCCAGGTCGAGGCGGTCGTACCACTCCTGCGGCGAGAAGCAGCCGTTCCGCTCGGCGAACAGCGCGCGGAACTGCGGCAGGAACTCGTCGCTGACGATCGCCTCGCCCGACTTCTTGCCCTGCTTGTTGACCGGGAAGACCAGGTGCAGGTCCGGGTGCGCCAGGGCCGCAATCTGCCGGCAGTCGGGACACTCGCCGCACGAGTCGCCGTCGTGGCGGTGGCGGCAGCAGAGGTACTGCACGTAGGCTACGGCCAGCGCGAGCCCGCCGCGCCCCGACGGCCCGGTGAAGAGCTGGGCGTGGCTGATGCGGCCGGCGTCGGCCGCACGCACGAGGTGCCGCTTGAGCTCCTCCTGACCCGGTATCTCCGCAAATCGCATGCTACACTCCTCCCCGTTTGAGCACCGAACGCAGCAGCGCCCGCACGTCGATCCGTTCGCGACGGACCAGGTAGGCCGCGTAGAGTGCAAACAACAAAATATTGAACGCATAGTCCGCGAACATATTGTCCGCAAGGCGCGTAAACCATTCACAGGCAAAGAAGACCGCAAGGGCCGCGGCGACATACTCGCCGATGCGGCCCCAGGCATAGGGCGTGGGGAAGTAGCGGCGGTTGAGCCACCAGCTGACGACGACCATCGTCGTCTCGCTCGCCAGGCGCGCCCACGCCGCGCCGTAGTAGCCCCACAGCGGAATGAACCACCCGCCGAAGAGCAGCATCGCCACAAGCCCCGAGCCGGTGACGACGATGGCCAGCGAGGTGCGTTCCTCGCGCTTGTACCAGAACGAGAGGTTCAGCCAGACGCCCGTCAGGACATTGGCCCCGAGCACGACCGGGAGGATGAAGATCCCCTCGCGGAAGTCGCGGCCCACGATCAGCGCGAAAAGGTCGCGGAAAAGGGCGATGCCGAGGAAGATCAGCATCGAGATCATGACGTAGTATTTCAGTGCCGCGGCGTTCATCTGCACGAAGTCCGACTTGCGGAAGTTCGAGAGGAAGAAGGGTTCGGCCGCCAGGCGGTACATCTGGTAGAAGAGCATCATCACGACGGCGATCTTGGTGATGGCGCCGTAGACGCCCAGCTGCGCCAGCGCCCCGTCGGGCAGCAGGTAGACGATCAGCTGGCGGTCGATGAACTCGTTGGCCGTGCCGGCCAGCCCGCCGATGAGCAGCGGCAGCGAGTAGACGAAGATCCGGGCAAGCAGCCGCCGGTCGATGCGCGGCACGGTGCGGTCGGTCGTCGGAAGAATCGCCAGCCACGTGACGGCACTCGCCGCCAGGTTGGCGACGAAGACCCAGCCCACGCCGAAGGCGGAATCGAAGAGCCCCGCGGCGCCGAAGCCGAAGGCGAGGGCGACGTTCAGCACGACGCTCAGGGCCTTGAACTCCACGTAGCGCAGGGCACGTCCCTGTTCGCGCAGCCGCGCAAAGGGGATGCAGGTCCAGACGTCGAAGAGGATGATCGCCGCGACGAGGACGACGTATTCGGGATGGGCCGTATAGGCCGCACCCATCAGGCCTGAGAGCGGGTGGCGGAAAAGCAGTGCCAGCAGAAAGAAGACGAGCGCGGCGAGCGACGTGACGCCCCACGTCGTGGCGAAGAGGCGCCGCTTGGCCGCGCGGACATCACCGCCCGCCTCGTCGGCCTTGGCCGAGAAGCGGAAATAGCTCGACTCCATGCCCATGGTCAGCAGCGTGAGCACGAGCGGGATGAGGGCGTAGACGTACGTCACGACACCGTAGGCCTCCTGTCCGAAGACCCGCGTGTAGTACGGCGTGAGCAGGTAGCTCAAAAAGCGCACCACGATGGTGCTGATGCCGTAGACGGCCGTCTGTTTCGCCAGTTTTTCGAGCATACGCGACTGTTAAGGTTGCAAAGATACGAAAATTCGCGGAAAAGCCTCGCGGCTTTCTCCTTCTTTCTCCGAAAGAAGAGAAAAAGAGGAAACAGGGCTGCCGGCCGTCGGGGTCGGGGATCGGAAAGACGGGCGGCGCACGGTCGGGGAACAAAGCGGGCGGACAGGGACCTCACAAGGGCCACACGGGACAACAGAGGGAGGGGCAGGCCGCAATCGGAGGGGGCTTCCGCCGGGCGAGAATCGGAAAGAAGGCTGCCGGAGATGGCAGGACACCAAACGGGGCGGCCGGAGGACAAAACGAGCGGGAAAGAGCCCAAACGGCCGCCGGGAGCAAAGCGAGCGGGAGCGGGAAAGAGCCCCAAACGGCCGCCCGGGAGTAAAGCGAACGGGAGCGGGAATACGGGTGCCCGGGGCGGAAAAGAGCCAAAACGGGTGCCGGGGCGGATCACCGCCCCGCACGGCCGGGCCGACCGATCAAAGCCACTTCTTGTAGCGGAAGAACCAGATGGTCAGCGCCGAGCAGATAATCATCA
>UQUQ01000015.1 GCA_900544265.1 uncultured Alistipes sp. | reverse complement strand
GGGGGTGGGGGGGGGGGGGGGGGGGGGGGGGGCGGGGGGGGGGGGGGGGGGGGGGGGGGGGGGGGGGGGGGGGGGCTCCCCCCCCCCCGGTGTGGGGGGGGGGCCCCCCCCCCCCCCCCTTCTTGAAGTAGACGCCGAAGAAGGACTGGTTGGCGAAATTCAGCATGTCGGAGACCTGCTGTACCGTATATTGCCCGCTTTTGAGCAGGGCCTTGGCCTCGAGGATCACGTAGTCGCGGATCCACTCCCCGGCGTGGCGCCCGCTGACGGCATGGATCACCTGCGAGAGGTATTTCGGTGTCAGGCAGAGCCTGTCGGCGTAGAACCCGACGCTGCGCTCGGTGGCGTAGTGCTGCCGCAGCTCTTCGAGAAAGCGGTCGAAAATCTGCTTTTTGCGCGAGCCTTGCCGGTGGTCCAGCTCCTCGACCCGGGGCGCCATCAGTTGGCATATATCACCGTAGAGCACCTGCAGATAGCCCTTCAGAATATGGTGCTTGAAACGGAAGTCTGGCTGCCGGAGCTTGTCGCGCAACGTCCGGTAGATGGCTAAAATCTCCGCCGTTTGCGCATCGGAGAGTTCGAGCAGCGATTGCCGTGCGAGAAACTTGCGGATGATAAGCGCCCCTTCGGAGTTCTCTTCCGCAATGACGTAGTCGTTGGATACGGCGATGATGGCGATCCGGCAGTCGGGCGACACCTCCAGACATTGACCGATTGCTCCCGGAGTTACAATCATCAAGGTATTGCGGTGCAGTTCGTATTCGTTCAGATTCATGCGGACGCGCATCGAGCCTGCCAGACACAGTTCGATGATCGAAAATTGAATCTTGAATGGATACGGAGCCGAGAGAAAGGGCAGCATCGTCGGGTCGGTCGTCAGATCATGTGGCCGGTCCCCGTCGTCGGAATTGTCGGCGAGGATGATTTTGTTGTCAAAGACGCAGGCCCGCTCATTGAATTGAATGGCTGCTATGTTGAGGGCATTGAAGATCTTTGAGTCGGACATCGGTATGTCGTTTTTGTTGGCAAATATACTTATTCAAACAATAAATTGGGGCGATTTATCTTCAAAAAGCGTGTTTTACCATCTTTTAGGACAATAGATCCACAACATGCAACAAAAGGCTTTACGGAAAAAACGGGAACTTTGCCGGCGTGACAACTCAAAAAAACGATGATAGCGATGATGAAAACAAACCGATGGTGGATCGCTCTGGGGGCGATCGTGTTGAGCGCCTGTTCGGGCGGACGGGCGGAGGCGCCCTTCGTGCGGAGCGTCTCTGTGACGCAGCCCGTGGCGCTGGGCGGAGAAACGACGCGCACCTTTTCGGGCGTTGTGAAGGCGGCCAACGAGGTGAGCCTGGGATTCAAGACCGCCGGGCAGATCGCCCGCATCCATGTCGCCGAGGGCGACTACGTGCGCAAGGGGCAGCTGCTGGCCGAACTGGACGATGCCGACTACCGGCTGGCGGTCGAGGCGCTGCAGATCCAGTACGACCAGCTCAAGGATGAGGTGGCGCGCACGAAGCAGCTCTTCGAGCGGCAGAGCGTCTCGGCCAACGATTACGAGAAGGCGAGTGCCGGACTGCGGCAGCTGGGCGTCCAGTTGCAGGTCAACCGCAACAAACTCGACTACACGAAGCTCTATGCCCCGACCGACGGCTATGTTGAGGCGGTGAACTTCTCGCCGGCGGAGATGGTCGATGCCGGAACGGCGCTCGTGACGCTGCTGGACGTCTCGCGCATGGAGGTCGAGGTCGACATCCCGGCCGTCGAATACCTCCGGCGCGACCGTTTCATCCGTTTTGCCTGCCGGGCGGCGGACCTCGGGGATGAAATGCCGCTGCGGCTTGCGGGGCTGCCGCCCAAGGCCGACGGCAACCAGCTCTACCACCTGACGCTGGCCTTCGCCTCCCGGCCCGACCGGCAGCTGACGGCCGGCATGAACGTCGAGGTGCGGATCACGCTGGCCGATACGGCGGGCCGTCGGGGCTTCGGCCTGCCGCTCGGGGCCCTCTTCCTGGAAGGGAATACTCCCTCCGTGTGGGTCCTCGGAGCCGATTCCACGGTGCATCGCCGGAGCGTCGTGCTCGACAACACCGATGCCGAAGGACGCGCCGTCGTTGTCGAAGGGCTCGACGGCAGCGAGCGGATCGTGCGGGCCGGCGTCTCGGCACTCGAGCAAGGTGAGAAGGTCCGCGTGGTGGCCGCACCGAGTCAAACGAATGTGGGAGGGCTGCTGTGATGAAGATGCGAATGACCGAATTTTTCATGCGGCGGCCGGTGCTGTTCTGGTCGCTCATGGGGGCGATCCTCGTGGCGGGCGTGCTCTCGTTCCTCTACATGCCCAAGCTCGAGGATCCGGCCGTGGCGGTCAAGCAGGCGATGGTCGTGATCCCGTATCCCGGCGCGAGCGCCCACGAAGTGGAGCTGAAGGCGGCACAACTGATGGAGGACGAGCTGCGCGCGCTGCCCAACGTCAAGAAGGTGAAGAGCGAGTGCCGCAACGGCTCGGCGATCGTGACCGTCGAGTTCCAGATGACGGTGCTGAACCGCGATCTGGAGCAGCACTTCGACCTGCTGCGCCGCAAGGTGAGCGATGCTGCGGCGCGCCTGCCCGAGGGGTGTTACGATCCGGTGGTCATCGACGACATGATGGATGTCTACGGCATCTTCTACGCCCTGACGGCCGACGGCTACGACTACCCGGAGATGTACCGCTACGCCAAATACCTGCGGCGCGAGCTCCTGGACGTGAAGGGTGTCAAGCGGATCAACATCGCCGGCAACCGCGACGAGGTGATCAACATCATCCTCTCGAAGGAGCAGATCGCCCGCAACGGCGTGATCCCGACGCAGATCATCTCGGCACTGCAACAGGCGGGCAAGACGGTCAATGCGGGGATGTATCCGAACGACGGCGAGCGCATCGCCCTCTATGTCGATTCGGCGGTCGACGACGTGGAGGAGATCCGCGACCTGGAGATCCGCACGATGGACGGCCGCCAGCTGCGCCTCGGCGATGTGGCCCGCGTCGAACGGGATTATGCCACGCCGCAGCGCAACGGCTTCTTCGTCGACGGCCGCCCGGCGCTGGCTCTCTGCATTGCCATGGAATCCTCGGCCATCGTGCCGGATGTGGGCAAGGCGGTCGACGCGCGGCTCGCGGAGGCCATGCGGCAGCTCCCGGCCGGCTTCCACACCGAGAAGATCTTCTTCCAGCCCGACAAGGTCTCGGAGGCCATCTCGTCGTTCATGTGGAACCTGCTCGAGTCGGTCGTGATCGTCATCCTCGTGCTGGTCTTCACGATGGGCTTCCGCAGCGGTCTGATCATCGGCTTCGGACTGGTGCTGACGGTGGCCGTCTCGTTCCCGATCCTGCTCGTGTGCGGCACGACGCTGCAACGCATCTCGCTCGGTGCCTTCATCGTGGCGATGGGCATGCTGGTCGACAACGCCGTGGTCATCATGGACGGCATCCTGATCGACAGGAAGCGGGGCTTCATGCCGAAAACATACCTCTACCGCATCGGCCGCAATACGGCCCTGCCGCTGCTCGGGGCGACCGTCATCGCCGCCTCGACCTTCCTGGGCATCTACCTCTCGCCCGACTCGGCGGGCGAATACGCCGGCGACCTCTTTCTGGTGCTGTGCGTGAGCCTGCTGGCCAGCTGGGTGCTGGCGCTCGTCCAGGTGCCCGTCTGCGCCAAGTCGTGGCTCCCGGCCCGCGAAAAGCGGCAGGCCGGAGCGCAGGAACCGGTCGTGATGAACTCGCCGGTCCACCGCTTCGTGCGTCGGGCGATCTCCTTCCTGATCGGTTACAAGCGGGCGACGATCGTCGTGGCCTTCGCCGTGCTGGGGCTTTCGATCTTCGGCATGACGCGCGTGAAGAACCTCTTCTTCCCCGATTTCGACTACAAGCAGTTCGTCGTCGAGTGCTTCTTCCCCTCGGCCACGGATGCCGACCGGGTGCGTGACCGCCTGCTCGCCATGAGCGACAGCGTGCAGCTCCATCCGGGTGTCGAGCGCGTGGCCGTCAGCCAGGGCAGCGCCCCGGCCCACTACTGCCTGGTGCGTCCGATGACCTCGGGCGGCGACTGCTACGGCGAGCTGATCGTCGACTGCCCCGACTACCGGACCGTGCTGGAGGTGATCCCCTCGGTCCGCCGGCAGCTGCGCGAGGAGTTTCCCGAGGCCTACGTCCGCGTCCGCAAGTACAACTTCTCGATCTCGACGTCGCATACCGTCGAGGTGGAGTTCGCGGGGCCCGATCCGGCCGTGCTGCGCGCGTTGAGCGCTCAGGCCGAGGCCGTCATGCGCCGCTGTCCCTACGTCGACCCCTATTCGGTGCAGAACAACTGGAAGCCGAAGGGCAAGGCGCTCGTGGCGGAATTCAACCAGCGGGATGCCCTGCGTGCGGGAATCGGCCGCGGGGATGTGGCCAACGCCCTGCTGGCGGCCACGGACGGCATGCCGGTCGGCGTGCTGAACGATCAGGAGCGCATGGTGACGCTGAACCTTCAGGTGCGCAACGACGACGGCAGCCGCATCCGCAACCTTGACGAGATTCCCGTCTGGAGCATGATGAACCTGCGGCTGACCGACGAGGAGCTGCGGGGCGTGCTGACGGGCGGCCGGGCGATGAGCGAGCTGCAGGACCGCATGTTCCGCGCCATGCCGCTGGGCAATGCCGTGCGCGACATCCGCCTCGACTGGGACGAGGATGTCGTGCTGCGGATGAACGGCCGGCGGGTGATCGAGGCCGAATGCGACCCGAATCCCGACTGCGACGCGGCGACGCCGGCCCGGGTCGTGGCCGAGATCCGTCCCGAAATCGAGGCCATCGCGCTGCCCGACGGCTATACGATGCGCTGGGTCGGCGAGGGCGAGCTGCAGGGCGAGGCGATCGGCAACCTGATGAAGTACCTGCCGCTGACGATCTTCCTGATTCTGGCCATCCTGCTGGCGCTGTTCAACAGCTGGCGCAAGGTGCTGCTCATTCTGCTGTGCTTCCCATTCGTCTTCTGCGGCATCACTCCGTCGCTGCTGCTGACGGGACAGCCCATGACCTTCATGGCCATCATCGGCATGATGGGTCTGATCGGCATGATGGTCAAGAACGCCATCGTGCTCGTCGACGAGATCAACCGCCTGCAGACCGAGGAGCACCGGCCGCCCTATACGGCCGTCGTCGAGGCGACCGTCTCGCGCGTGCGGCCCGTGCTGATGGCCTCGCTGACGACCATCGTCGGCATGATCCCCCTGGTCGGCGACCCGATGTACGGGTCGATGGCCTTGACGATCATGGGCGGTCTTACCGTCGGTACGATCATCACGCTCATTCTGCTGCCGCTCTTCTACGCGGCGATGTTCCGGATTCGCAAACCTCAAAACGCATAAGTCATGAATATCAGAAATAAATGTGCGGTGCTGGCGGCCGTGCTGCTGTCGGGCGCTGCTGTCCGGGCCCAGCAGCTGCTGCCGCTGTCGCTCGCCGAGTGCCGCGAGCGAGCCCTGGCCCACAGCGAGGAGCTCCGTCAGGCCGACAATCGCCTCGAGCAGGCGCGTCTCGACCGTCAGATCGCTTCGGCGGCGGCCCTTCCGAAGATCGAAGGCTCGGCGACGGGGGCCTATGTCCTGCCCGACATCGACATGATGGGCATGGAGCTGCGCATGCGCGGCACCTACATGGCGGGGCTCACCCTCACGCAGCCGATCTACGCCGGCGGCAAGATCGCGGCGGCGCGCCGCATGGCCCGCATCGGCGAGGAGGCGGCCGAGGAGCAGCGGCGCATGACGCGCATGGATGCCCTGGTCGAGGCCGACAACGCCTATTGGTCGCTGGTGGCCGTCGACGGCAAGGTGCGCATGCTCGAGAGCTACGCCGCGCAGATGGATACACTCTACGACCAGACCTCTGCGGCCGTCGGGGCGGGCATGGCCATCGAGAACGACCGGCTGCGCGTCGAGGCCAAGCGCAGCGAAATCCGCTACCAGCTTCAGAAGGCCCGCAACGGCGCCGACCTGTGCCGCATGTCGCTGTGCCGCGTGATCGGCGTGGAGAGCGACGTGCGGCCCGTGCCGACCGACACGCTCTTGCGGGCGGCGGCTCCGGGCGAGCTGACCGCCGATCTGGAGGCGCGGCCCGAACTGCGGATGCTCGAGCAGCAGGTGGCCGTCGGCGAGCAGCAGATCCGCGATGCCCGTTCGGCGATGCTCCCCGCGGCGGGGCTCTCGCTGGGGTACACCTATTACGGAAACATCAAACTCAACAGCATGGTCGATGCCGGCGGCGGCAACTACGTTCCCTATACGCAGGAGTTCCGCGACGGACTGGGACTGGCGATGCTGGCCGTGAAGATTCCGATCTTCCACTGGGGCGAGGGGCGCAAGAAGGTGCGCAAGGCGCGTTACGAGCTGCGCAACGCACAGCTCGATCTGCAGAAAAACACGCGCCTGATGTCGCTCGAGGTCGAGCAGGCGATCCGCAACGTCGAGGACGGCTACCGGATGATTCAGACCGCCGAGCTGGCGCTGCGGCAGGCCGAGGAGAACCTGCGCGTGATGTGCAACCGCCATGCGGCGCAGATGGCTCCGCTGACCGACCTGCTGGATGCCCAGTCGCAGTGGCAGCAGGCCGCCAGCAACCGGATCGAGGCCGCGACGCAGTATCAGATCTACAGGACGGAGTACCTGCGCGCCACCGGACGTCTCGAATAGCTGCCCGTCGCGGCGGCACCCGCCGTGATGGCCGCTTCCCGGAGCCGGACCTTTTGAAAAGGTCCGGTTTTTTGTCTCCGTGTATTTGTTTATAAAATATATTTGGTATAAAAAAGAGATTTATGTATTTTTGTGCCGGCATGGTGACGGTGAGGGGGAGATGCGCCGATCCGTCCGAAAAGAAAGGGGGATGCACCGATGAAAAGAACGATTGTCGAAGATGCCATGTTTCCCGGCTGCCCCGTGAGAAACATTCTGGCGAGAATCTGTGACAAGTGGGCCCTGCTGGTTCTCTGCCTGCTGGAGCGCTCGGAGCAGGGGAAGCTGCGCTTCTCGGAGTTGAAGCAGGCCATGCCCGACATCTCGCAGAAGATGCTGGCCATGACCCTGCGCACGCTCGAAGAGGATGGTTATGTCTCGCGCACGCTCTATGCCGAGGTTCCGCCCCGGGTGGAGTATGCGCTTACCGCGCGGGGCGGGACGCTGCGTCCGATTCTCGAAGAGCTGCTCGCCTGGGCCATGGAGAATCGGGATGCCGTCATGCGGGATCGCCGGCGGGCCCATGCGTCGAAAAACGAAAACAAACGGTTGAAAGCATGAAGGCTGCACAATTGGATCGATATGCGAAAGCCGGCCGGCTCGTTGTCCGGGAGGTTCCCGTTCCGGAACCGGCTGCGAACGAGGTTCTGGTGAAGGTGCGCGCGGCGGCCGTCAATCCGCTGGAGCTGCTCCTCGTCGCGGGAAGCGTCCGGCTGATTCAGGATTACCGGCTGCCGCAGACGCTGGGCAACGAGTGCTCGGGCGTCGTCGAGCGGGTCGGGAGCAAGGTCGGAAAGTTCCGGCCGGGAGACGCCGTCTATACACGGTTGCCGCTGGAGCGGATCGGTGCCTTTGCCGAGTACGTCGCCGTGGAGGAGGCCGCTTTGGCGAAGATGCCTGCCGGGTATGCGTTCGATGTGGCGGCCGCTGTTCCGCTGACGGGCCTGACAGCCTGGCAGGGGTTGGTCGAGGTGCTGGAGGCGCATCCGGGGCAGACGCTGCTCATCCCCGGCGGATCGGGCAGTTTCGGACAGATGGCCGTGCCGATTGCCCGGGCTCTGGGACTTCGCGTGCTGGTGACGGGTAACGACCGGGCCCGCGAACGGTTTCTCGCCATGGGCGTCGAGCGTTACATGGACTATCGCCGGGAGAACTATTGGGAGACGCTCTCGGGGATCGATCTGGTCATCGACACGCTGGGCGCCGGAGAGTTCGAGCACGAACTCTCGGTGCTGAAACCGGGAGGACGTCTGTTGAGCCTGCGGACCGCTCCCAACGAGGAGTTTGCCCGGCGAAGCGGCTTTCCGTGGTACAAGCGGGTGCTTTTCTCGCTGGCCGGGATGAAATACGACCGGGCAGCCCGCCGGCAGGGCAAGGAGTACCGGTTTATGTTCGTGCATGCCGACGGAGCACAGCTCGACCGGATTACGCAGATCGTCGAACGCCATCATATCACTCCGGCCATTGACCCGCACCGTTTCTCGCTGGATCGGATCAACGACGCCCTGCGGCTTGTGGCCGATGGTCCGATCCGGGGAAAGGTCATTGTTTACATCTAAAATTCGGATACCAGTGAAAATTCATGAAATCTGTTTCAGCCCGACGGGCGGGACAAGGCGTGTGGCTGAGATCTTGAGCCAGGCGTTGGCAAATGAGATTGTTCGGGTCGATCTGACGGCGCGCGATGTCGATTTCCGCAGCGTGAAGCTGGCTGACGGGGATGTGGCGCTGATTGCAGTACCCTCCTACAGCGGACGGGTCCCTGCCGTCGCCGCAACACGTCTGGAGATGCTGTGCGGCAACGGAGCCCGTGCCATTCTGGTCTGTGTCTACGGAAACCGGGCCTATGAGGACACGCTGGCGGAGTTGCGGGATACGGCCACCCGGGCCGGATTCAGGGTCGTGGCTGCCGTGGCCGAACATTCGATCGTCCGTCAGTACGGCGCGGGGCGTCCCGATGCGGCGGACGAAGCGCTTTTGCGGAACTTTGCCGTGCGTATTCGCCGAAAGATCGACGGCGCGGACGACAGCGAGCCGAAAATCCCGGGCCACCGACCTTATCGCAAGGCTGCGGGGACCGGTCTGATACCCAAAGCCACGCGATCCTGCGTGCAATGTGGCGTGTGTGCAGCGAAATGTCCCGTCGGAGCGATTGATCCCGCGGACCCGACCCGTGTGGACAAAAAGGTTTGCATCTCCTGCATGCGGTGTGTGGCGGTTTGTCCCCACAAGGCCCGGCGAGTCAACGGACTGCTGCTCGCGCTGGTCGGCCGTCTGCTCAAAAAGGCCTGCTCGGAGCGAAAATCCTGCGAAGTATACCTTTGACGTTCCGGGCTGCATCCAGGCCGTCGGGCGGATCTGCTCACCGCGCGGTGGCCGCAGGATTACCGGCCTGCGAACCAGCTCTTGAATTCGTTGACGCGGAGCTTGCTGACCAGCACCTTCCCGTCGGTCGGGACCTTGAGATTGATGGCCAGCCGGTTGTTGAACCACAGGTCGATGTCCTGCACGGCGCCGCGCGAAATGAGATACTGTCGGTTGACGCGGAAGAAGCATTCAGGATCGAGGCTGTCGGCGAGTTCGTCGAGCGTGCAGGGTACGGTGTACCGTTCCTGGTCGCTGACCACGGCCTTGGTGACCCCGTCCGCGATACAGAAGTACTGCACCTGCTCGACGGCCAGCGGCAGCAGCTTGTCCCCCTTGAAGGGGATCAGAAAATGGGTCTTGTAGTGTTCGCGCCGCTGCAGCTGGCCGATCAGCGCGGACAGCGACTCCTGCGTCGGGGCCGTGTGCCGCAGCCCCTCCAGCTTGTCGAGCGCCCGGTGCAGATCGGCTGCGCCGATCGGCTTGAGCAGGTAGTCGATGCTGTTGACCTTGAAGGCCTTGAGCGCATATTCGTCGTAGGCGGTGGTGAAGATGACGGGGCACCCGACCTGTACATGTTCAAAGATCTCGAATGCGGAGCCGTCGGCCAGATGGATGTCCATGAATACGACATCGGGCGCCGGATTGGCCTCGAACCAGGAGACGCTGTCGGTGATGCTGTCCAGCGTGCAGATGATCTTCGTGTCGGGTGCCACCTCCGCGAGCAGGGCCTCCAGGTTGCGGACAGCGGCCTTTTCGTCCTCAATAATCAGTGCTTTCATGACGCTTTTTCGGATTCGGGTTGATGCAGCGGTAGACGGACGCAGAACATGCCCTTCCCGGCCGTGATGCCGATTTCGTCCTGCCACAGCAGCCGGTAGCGCTTGGCCAGGTTGTCCAGGCCGATGCCCGGACCGGCCGGGGCCACCCTCTTGGGCTGGATGGGGTTGCAGACGAGCAGCGCCTCCTGCTCCGTGCGGATGGTGATCGTCAGCGGGTTGCGGTTGCTGATTTCGTTGTGCTTGATGGCGTTCTCGATGAGCAGCTGCACCGACATCGGCGGCAGGAGCAGCCCGTTCATCCGCTCGTCGATGGCGATGCGGAAAACGAGGTTCTCCTCGTAGCGCATCTTCATCAGGTAGATGTAGGCCTGGGCGAACTGCATCTCTTCGGCAAGGGTCACGCTCTGCCGGTCGTTGTCGCGCAGCGTGTAGCGCAGCACCTGCGACAGCTCCTGCGTGTAGTCGAGCGCCTTGGGCGGCGACTCGCGGATCAGCGACTGGAGCGTGTTGAGCGAGTTGAAGAGCATGTGAGGATTGAGCTGGCTCTTGAGCGACTCGTACTGGTGGCGCAGGCTCTCGGTGCGCAGCGCCTCGTTTTCGACGACGATGCGCTGCTGCTTGACGATCAGGTGGAAGATGTAGTTGCTTCCGGTCACGATGCAGGCGATGATCAGGTCGCGCAGCGGGTGCAGGTAGTGGTGCACCATGGCGTCGATGGCCGGGATGTCGAACTGGTGGTGGAGCCAGACGAAGAGCTGCCCGAAGAGGCTGCTCGCGCCCCATGTCAGGAAGAACGACAGCGCCATCTTGCCCCGGGTCATGCGGATCATCGGGGTGTTGAAGCGGAAGATGCGCATGTTGACCCAGAAGAGCAGCAGCAGCGAGATGAAGGTGAAAAATATTTCGTTGAAGACGTCCCGGGGCTCCATCCCCGCGAAGAGCTCCTCGCGTTCAAAGCTGTCCGAGAGCGAGAGCACCTCCGGGAAATGGATGAGCACGGCGACCACGGCCGAGACGATCAGCGTGGAGAGCAGATACCGGTCCTTGAACAGCAGGGGTGCTTTCACGGTGCAAAAATAGTATTATTTCCGCAGGATGCGGGCCGTTGCGTACATTCCGGGCAGGAATTGCGGATGCTGCCCCGAAATGCGGACATAGACGTCGATCGAGCGGTTCTCGTTGTTGACCTGCTGCCCGATCATGGCGACCGTGCCGTGGAAGGTCTCCTGTCCCATGCCGTTGACGCGGAAGGCGACCCGCTCGCCGCTCTTCAGGTGTGCGAGGTCCTTTTCGTAGGCGGTCAGGCGGAGCATCATGTTGCTCTTGTCGACGATCTCGCAGAGCGGCTCGCCGACGTCGAAGTGCCGTCCGACGTTCATCTTCACGTCGGTGGCGTAGCCGCTGATCGGGGCCTTGATCTCCAGGCAGGGAACGATGCCGGAGGTCAGCAGCCGCGTCGTGTCGATGCCCAGCAGGGCCAGTTGTGCGGCGGCGGCGTCCATGCGGCTGCGCATCGAGAGGTAGTCGGCCTTGCTCTGCTGGAAGCGTTTCTGCGAGGCGACCTCTTCGCGGGAGAGGGTCTGCTGCCGCAGGTACTCCGTGCGCAGGTATTCGTTCTGCGCGTGGCTGTCGAGATAGGCCTGCTGCAGGGCGATGAAGTCGGGATTCTCGAGCGTCGCCAGCACGGAGCCCTTCTCGACGTAGGCTCCGGGCAGCAGCGAGGTGCTGCGGATCGAGCCGCCCATCGTCAGCGTCACCGTGGCGCGGTTCTGCGGCGGGATGACGAGCAGTCCGTTGAACAGCGTTTCGTTCGGCACGGCGGTGGCGCCCGACGTGGCGTCGGTCTCCATTCCGGTCTGCGGGACCGGGGTTACGGCCTCGGCTGCCACCGTGTCGGCCGTTACGTCGAGGGTCGTGTCGACAGCCGCGTCGGCCGCCGCGGAAGCTGCTGCGGGTGCGGCGCCCTGCTGCGAGCAGGCGCAGAGAAGCGCGGCAAGGGGTATGAGTATCTTTTTCATGTCGGATGTTGTTTATCGGTAGAGTTCGTATTCGAGTGCGGCGATGTTGTAGAGGTTGAGCGTTTCGATGTATCCGCGGCGTATTTCGAGCGCCGTGTTCAGGCTCATGATGTACTCGGCGATGCTCGTTTCGCTGTTGGCGAGCTGGATACCGGCGGCCCGGATGAGCGCGTCGGCCTCCGGAAGCGCCGACTCCGTGTAGTAGCGCAGGCTTTCGTCGTAGCGGCGCAGGGAGGCTTGCAGTTCGGTGATCCGGTTGTTGACCGCCCGCAGGTTGAGCTCCGCGTCGTTGCGGGCGATGAAGGCGTCGGCCCGGGCCTGGCGGATGCGGCTGTGCTGCGTGTTGAAGAAGATCGGGAACGACGCCCCGACGACATAGGCGTTCAGCCCCTTGTCGGGCAGGATGTTCTGCCGCTGGTAGCCCAACGAGAGTTCGGGAAAGAAGCGGCTCTTCTCCACGCGCGTGCGCGCTTCGGCCTCCCGCACCTGCGATTCAAAGTAGTTGCGCTGCACCTCGGCCGAGGTCTGCCCGACGGGGATGAAGCGGGTCAGCAGACTGTCTGCGGGGGCGAGCGGCGCATCGGCATAGCAGGCCCATTGCAGGCGTGCGGCCGCCACCTTGTGCTCCTCCTGTGCCTGGAAGAGCCGGTTGCGCATCTCGGCGGCCATCGTGACCGTCATGCTCCGTTCGAGACGGGTGATGTCTCCCTGCTCGAAGCGCAGCTCGCTCGTGCGCGAGAGCTCTGCGGCCAGGGCGTTCTGGTCGGCGTAGAGCCGGCATAACTCCTGCGTGTAGAGGTAGTAGGACCAGGCGCGTTTGACCTCGGCGACGATCTCGCGCCGGACGAGCTCCGTGTAGAGGGTCCCGGTCTCGGCCTCGCGCCGGACGAGCGCATTCTTGTAGAAGAGGGTCAGCAGCGAGCCGACCGACTGCGTAATGCTGATCTCGCGGTCGTTTCGCTCGGTGCCGTTGAGCTGTCCGAAGGAGTAGTCGACCGTCGTCGGAGCCAGCTCCCACGACTCGCCGCGCCGGGCCTTCGTGCGCTCGACGGCCGCCTCGGCCGACTGGAGACGGGGATGGTTGTCCAGGGCCATTGCCACCGCCTCGTCGAGCGTCACGCGCTGCTGGCTGCGGCCGTCGAGCGGCAGCAGCAACAGGGCGGGCAGCAGCAGGAAGGGGAAGAGGCGCCGTACCAGCGGATGGCGCCGGAGCAGCGAGGCGGCTCCCACGAGCTTGTAGAATACCGGCACGACGAAGAGCGTGAGCAGCGTCGAAACGAAGAGTCCGCCGATCACGACCGTCGCCAGCGGGCGCTGTACCTCGGCTCCGGCCGAGGTGGCGATGGCCATCGGTACGAATCCGAGCGAGGCGACCAGTCCGGTGAGGAATACGGGCCGCAGCAGGTGTTGTGTGCCGCGTGCGATGATGCGGCGCGTCGAGAGTGGATAGGGTGTCATGTCCCGCAGATCGTTGAAGTGGTTAATCATCAGAATGCCGTTGAGAACGGCCACGCCGAAGAGCGCAATGAATCCCACGCCGGCGGAGATGCTGAACGGAAGCCCGCGCAGCCACAGCGCCAGGATGCCTCCGATGATCGAGAGCGGCACGGTGGAGAAGACCACCAGCGTGTAGGTCACGCTCTTGAAGGCGAAGAAGAGCAGCAGCAGGATCAGCATCAGCGCGACGGGAATGACGACGAGCAGCGTGCGGATGGCGTTCTGGAGGTTCTCGAACTGACCGCCGTACTCGAAGTAGTAGCCCGGCTTGAGCTGTACGTTCTCCTCGAGCGTGCGGCGGATGGCGGCCACGACCTGCTGAATGTCGGCGTCGCGGACGTTCACGCCGATCACCACGCGGCGCTTCGTGGCGTCGCGGTTGATCTGCAGCGGGCCGTTCACCAGGTCGATCGTGGCCACTTCGCTCACGGGAATCTGGATGCCTTCGGCCGTGCGGATGAAGAGCCGGTCGAGATTCAGGTCGGCGACCTTCCGCTGGTCGAGGCGCACGACCAGATCGAAGCGGCGTTCGTTTTCAAAGACCGTCCCGGCGGTTTCACCCGCATAGGCGGAGCGGATGATGCTGTTCAGCTCCTCGATATTGATACCGTAGCGGGCGATCTTCGCACGGTTGTAGTTGACCACAAGCTGCGGCAGTCCCATGGCCTGCTCCACGAGCACGTCCGAGGCGCCGGGCACCTGCTCGACGTAGCGGGCCGCCTCCTTGGCCTTGGCGTAGAGCTCGGCCATGTCCTCGCCGTAGAGCTTGATGGCGATGTCGGCCTTGGCGCCCGTCATCAGCTCGTTGAACCGCAGCTGGATGGGCTGGCTGAAGTTGAATTCCGCTCCGGGAATCGTATCCAGCGCGGCCTTCATCTTCTCGACCATCTCGGCGCGCGACGAGGCGCTGGTCCACTCCGCAAAGGGTTTCATCACGATCATGACGTCGGCATCCTCGACGGCCATCGGGTCCGTCGGGACTTCCGCCGTACCGATCTTGGCCACGACGTGGCGGATTTCGGGGAAGTGCGTCATCAGAATCCGTTCGGCCTGCTCCGAGATGGCGATGCTCCGCGTCAGGGAGCTGCCGGCCGGCAGGGTCATCTGCATGGCGAAGTCCCCCTCGTCGAGCGTCGGGATGAACTCCGCACCGAGCCGCGTGAAGAGCATCAGGTTGCCGATGAACGCCGCGACGGCCACGCCGACGGTCGCCCAGCTGAAGCGCAGGCAGACGGCCAGGCACCGCTGATAGATGCGGTTGAGCCATGCGAAGAAGCGGTCGGCGAAGGTCGGCCGGATGCCGATGCGGCGCTTGAGGACGAGCGAGGCCATCATCGGCACGTAGGTCAGCGAGAGAATCAGTGCTCCAATGATGCAGAAGACGAGCGTCTTGGCCATCGGGGTGAAATACTTGCCCTCGATGCCCGTCAAGGTGAGAATCGGGAAGAAGACGATCAGGATGATGATGACCGCGAAGGTGGCCGAGCGGACCACGCTGCCGGCTCCGGCGATGATCTGCTCGTCCATCATCCTGCGCGAGAGCGTCGTGCCGAGGTTCTGGCGGCTGTACAGGTGGGCGAGGATGCCCTCCACGATCACGATCGATCCGTCGACGACGATGCCGAAGTCGATGGCTCCGAGGCTCATCAGGTTGGCCGAGACGCCGAACAGCCGCATGAGGATGAAGGCGAAGAGCATCGCGAGCGGGATGACCGACGCCACGATCAGTCCGGCGCGGACGTTGCCCAGGAAGAGAATCAGGACGAGGAAGACGATGATCGCCCCTTCGATCAGGTTGCGGATCACGGTCGAGATGTTGCGGTTGACGAGCTCCGAGCGGTTCAGATAGGGGCTGATGGAGACCCCTTCGGGCAGCATCTTCTGGATTTTGGCCACCCGATCCTCCAGCTCCCGGGTCACCACGTTGGCGTTGGCGCCCTTGAGCATCATGGCGATGCCGCCGACGCATTCACCCTTGCCGTCGCGTGTCATGGCGCCGAAGCGCTTGGCCGACCCGAACTTCACGGTGGCCACGTCGCTGATGTGGATCGGGATGCCGCCGCGGTTGGCCACGACGATCTGGCGGATGTCGTCGAGCGACGAGATCATGCCTTCCGAGCGGATGTAGTAGGCGCGGTTCACCTTTTCGATGTAGCTGCCGCCCGTGTTCTGGTTGTTGCGGCTCAGGGCCTCGAAGACGTCGCCGATGGTGATGTTGAGCGAGTAGAGCGCATCGGGATCGACCGCCACCTCATACTGCTTGAGGTAGCCGCCGAAGCTGTTGATCTCGACGATTCCGGGGATTCCCGACAGCTGCCGCTTGACGATCCAGTCCTGGATCGTGCGCAGCTCCATCGCGTCGTAGCGATCCTCGTAGCCGGGCGCGACGTCGAGCGTATACTGGTAGATCTCGCCCAGACCCGTGGTGATGGGCATCATCTCGGGCGTTCCCAGCTCCGGGGGAATCTCTCCGGCGACGGTCTGTATCTGCTCGTTGATGAGCTGCCGGGCGTCGAGGATCGGGACACTCTCCTTGAATACGACGGTGACGACCGAGAGGCCGAAACGCGAGACGGAGCGGATCTCCACGACGTTCATGATGTTGCTCATCGCCACCTCGATCGGGAAGGTGATGAGCTGCTCGACCTCCTGCGGTGCGAGCGTGGGCGAAACGGTCACGATCTGCACCTGGTTGTTGGTGATGTCCGGCACGGCATCGACCGGCAGGGTCAGCATCGCGTAGATGCCGCCCGCCAGCAGGAAGAGCGTGGTCAGACCGACGAAGAGCTTTTTTGTGACCGCAAAGCGGACTATGTGCTGAAACATGGTGTACTTCGGGCTTTGGTTTCTTGCAAAGATAGCGGGCGGAGCGGATCGCCGTGCGGAGAAAATGCCGAAGTGTCCGATATGCGGGATGAACGGGCGGGATGGTCGGATGAACTGCCTGCCGGCGGCCGGTGCCCCTGCCGGTGCGGCATCGGGTCGTTGTCGCTGCCTTCGGAGGATCGGGAATGGCTGCCGGGCGGTGAAGGGGCGTTGCGGCGGTCCGTGCAGTGCCGAACGGCGGCAGCCCGGGGCGGGACGGGACGAGCGACGGCCGGTGGGGAATCGCAGGTTCCCTCACCGGCCGTCGTCAGTCACTTCATTCTTGTACGGTTGCCGCAATCAGAACCGTTCGGCCAGGGCCGCGGCCTGCCGGCAGCCGTCCGTGCGGTCGATGTCGCTCTCGTTGAGCACTCCGGGAATGAGGACCTCGCCGACCATCTCCCATTTCAGCAGCGCCGCCGTCCGCTCCATGGGAATCCGCACGCCGTCGAGCACCGTCATGTCCTCCTCTTCGCAGCAGGCGATCAGGGCGCAGCGCTTTCCGGCGACCGGTTTGCCGCCGACCACCAGCGAAAAGAGCCGGTCGATGACCCCCTTGATCTGTGCCGGAATCGAGTACCAGTAGACCGGCATCGTGAAGACGACGGCATCCGATTCGAGGATGGCCGGTGTGATGCGGTTGAAGTCGTCGTCGAACGAGCAGGCCTTGCCTGTCTTGTAGCAGGTCATGCAGGCGTGGCACCCGCCGATCTTCAGAAAGGCGGCGTCGAAGCGCTGCACGGTGTGGCCGCGCTGCTCGGCCGAACGGATGAAGGCGTCCGTCATGGCGAAACTGTTGCCCTGCTTGCGGGGGCTTCCCGTGATAACCGTGATTTTCATGGCGTGTTATTTTTGAATGGTATCGGAATTCTGGTTGTAGGCCTTGGCCACGCAGCGCCACGTGCCGTCGATCTTCATCAGCAGCAGGTAGTCCGTGAAGTCGATGCGTCCGCCCCAGTTCTCCTCCAGCACGCGCACGACGGCGAGCGTCTCCTCGACATCCAGCACGTCGATGCGGGCCCTGAAGCCGGCGTCGGCTCCCACGCTGTCCACGTTGCGGTAGAACTGTTCGATGCTGCCGTGTTCGAGTTTGCCGTCCAGGTAGCCGAACAGCACGGCCTCGTCGATGAACAACTCCCGGGCGTGGCTGCTCTTCCCCTCGGCCACGCTCCGGACGAACTTGCGGGCCGCCTCTTCCACGGCCCGGTACTCTTCGATGCTTGCTCTCATGGTTGTAAGGTTTTGGTTTTTCGAGGGCAAAATTACGATCCGGGGTCCGTCGGCGCAAGTACCGAAAAATGATTCGGGTACTGAAAATTTATTCGGTATACCCCCGAATCCGGAGGTTATCCCTATCTTTGCATGCAGAAACCATACAGCCATGTACGAAAGAAAGATACCCGTCGATCTGGATTGCCCACTGCGGCTGACCATGAGCCTGATGGACTCGAAATGGAAGTCCTGCATTCTGGACGAGCTGCGCCACGGGGCGCTGCGCCCGAGCGAACTGCACCGGCAGCTGCCCGAAGCCGCACCGCGGGTGCTGGACCTTCAGCTCCGGGAGCTGGTCGAGGACGGCCTGGTCGCCAAGACCATCTATGCCGAACTGCCGCCCCGTTCGGAGTATGCGCTGACGGAGCTGGGGGCTTCGCTGCTGCCGATCATCGACGCGATGATTGCGTGGGGAACGCGCAATGCGGCGCTTTTCGAGCGCAAGTACCGCAAACGCGGATAACTTCTCTCTATCGCGCGAAGGGCGCAACCCTTGCAGAGTGCGACCCTTGCGAGTGCGCTTCGCCTGCGCCCCTCTCCGGTGCGGTCCGTGGCCGGATGGCCGCCTGTCAGCGGTTGTTGAGCCGGATTTTTTCGTGATAGAAATAGTTGACCAGAACGGGCTTTCCCTTTTCGGAGCGGCCGTAGGGGAGGTCGTTCACGCGGTAGGGGAGTCCGTGTGCGGCGGCATAGGCGGCCATTTCGTGCTCGAGCGCCTGCCAGTACTCCGTCCGGCGGCGGTTGTAGATCTCCTCGTACAAAGGCACCAGTTTGGGGTGTTTTTCGCGGATGTAGGCCAGAATTGTCGCCTTGAACTGCCCGCGCAGATTGAGATTCTCGAGCCAGATGAGGTCGGCGAACTCCCGGACCCGCTCGATGATCGCCTTCGGGTCGGTGATGCCCGGGAAGATGGGCGAGACGAAGCAGACGGTGCGGATGCCCGCCTCGTAGACCCGTTGCATGGCTTCGAGCCGTCGCTCGATGCTCACCGCGCGGTCCATGTCGGCACGGAACGTCTCGTCGAGCGTGTTGACCGACCACGAAACCGTCATGCGCGGAAATTCGCGCAGCAGGTCCAGGTCGCGCAGCACGAGGTCCGACTTCGTGCAGATCATGATCTCGGCCGTCGTGCCGCGCAGTTCCTCAAGCAGATGGCGCGTGCGCCGGAACTGCTCCTCGAAGGGGTTGTAGCCGTCGGTCACCGAGCCGATGACGATCCGCTGCCCGTCGAAGCGGTGCGGATTGCCGACGGGTTTCCAGTGCTTGACGTCGAGAAACGATCCCCAGGGCTCGGTGTGGCCCGTAAAACGCTTCATGAACGAGGCGTAGCAATACTTGCAGGCGTGGGGACACCCCACATAGGGGTTGACCGAATAGCCGCCCACGGGCAGCGACGAGCGGGTCATGACGCTCTGCACGTCGATGTCTCTGATCAGTTCCTGTTCCATATTCTTTGTTTGAAAGCTTCGGGTAACTCCTGGATCATGCCCTCCTCGCCCAGGATCGGCAGCAGATCCTCCTTCATGAAGACCGCCACTCCTTGCGCCCGGGCCTGGGCGACAATGCCGGCCACCCATTCGGGCCGGGCATCGACCTTGCCGCGGCGGTGCCCGGTCTCGGTGCCGACGACGATCCACTCTACGCCCCTTAGGTCGAGCCCTTCGATCGGGCCGAAGAGCGGCTCGAAGGTCACGTGGTAGTGACGGGCCCGGGCGTGCTGGCGCAGCGCGGCGATGCGTCCCTTCTCTGCCTCGCACGTTACGGTGACCCCCATCCAGACGTTGTCGTCGTCGGTCTGGAGATCGAGCCGTTCGGGCCGTTTGGTCAGATAGAGGTAGGCATGCTGCGGGTTGCGGGCCATGCGGTCGAAGACCTCCGCCAGCCATTCGGGTCGCCAGTCCGAGAGGTCGCTCATGCCCGTCATCAGAAAGACCCGCGGGTCGCGACGGTCCATGATGCGCAGTTTGCGGGGCATGTACTCCGGAACGGCAAAATCGTCGGTCATGTGGAAACGGCGGCAGTTGTTGCGCGCATAGCAGTAGGCGCACCCGACGCTGCAACCTACGACGAGATTCAGATTTCGGATCAGCGATTTGATGCAAACACTCATGTCATGCTCTTTTTGAAGGAAAACCGTGACTTGGATCAGCCGATACAAAGGTCCGAAGATTTTTTGTGAGCAGCTATGCCCGAAAAAGGTCGATGTATGCCATTTTGATAAATGAATGTCGTATCTTTGTCCCCGGGTAAACCGGAGACGAACGATGAAGACAACGACAAATCCCCGACGGCTGGTCACCGTGCCGTTCAGCAAGACCCAGTGCGGCGTCGGCTTCTACATCAATACGGGTCGCAGCGAAGAGATTCGCGGCGTACTGACCGAGAATCCACTCTTCCGGACCGACTTCTTCGAGTTCTTCTTCCTCAGCCGGGCCCGGGGCGTGCTGCTGCTCGGCGGACGTCGCATCGAGCTGCATGACGGCATGGTACTGCTCCTCTCGCCCCACCAGCAGCAGCGCTGGTTGGTGGACGAGGCGGAGCTCGACTACACGTTTCTGATCTTCCGCGAGGATTTCATGCGCACGTTCCTCTCCGACAAGTTCTTCGTCTACCGGCTGCTCTACTGTTACCAGAGCGATACGCCGCCCTGGTTCGACGCCTCTGCAGAGACCTTTGCGGAATACCTCCGGCTGCTTGAGAAAATCAAGGGGGAGCTCCGCGCCCCGACCTCCGACAGCTACAACCTGATCGTTTCGGTGCTCTACTATCTGTTGGTGACTCTCAACCGCGACTATGCCTCCGCCTACGGACTGCCCGTGACGCTGCCGCGCAACAACTATGCGTTTCGTTTCAAGGCCCTGCTCGAGGAGCATATCCGCGACGTGCAGCGCGTCGAGGAGTATGCCGCGATGATGCGTGTAAGCCGCGTGACGCTCAACCGGGCCGTCGTCGAACAGTTCGGCGTCACGGCCGTGCATCTTTTGAAACAGCGGCTGCTGGAGGCTGTAAAGAACGACCTGCTGTTCGAGGGGCGCAGTGTCAGCGAGCTTTCCGAAACATACGGATTCTCGGACCCGAGTCACCTGATGCGCTTCTTCAAGCAGCAGACCGGCAAGACCTGTTCGGCCTGTCTGGCCGATTACGGACGGGGCATCTGCGAATAACGACCAGTATCCGGCGGGGCTCTGTCTCCCGTATCCGCTTTGTGAGCCGGGTGTCCTCTGCGCAGGACGGCCCGGTGCTCGAAAACGGCACGGCCCCGCACCCGGAAAGGTGCGGAGCCGCGTGTTGCGTGCCGCGTTCCTCACGGAGCGAGCTCCGGTCAGAAGGCGAAGAGGTTGATACCCACCTGCAGGTAGCCGTTCCGCGAATCGGGATTCCACATCGCATGGGCGAAGACCGGCATCTCGAACCGCCCCAGCTTGAGGTTGTAGGTGGCCTTGAGCGAAATCTGGTCGATGCCGTCGTGGCCGTAGAAGTTCGCATGGCCGTCCGCATCGTCGCGGTTGAAGGCGAAGGTGCCGCCCAGTCCCACGTCGACCTTCCACAGCTCGTCGCGGAAGACGCTGTACTCGGCATAGACGTAGGTCGAGTAGCGGTTGTCGCCCGTCACGTTCAGGTCGCGCCCGGCGAAGATCGTCGCCCAGTAGAGCCGCAGGGGCACCTGCAGCTTCACGTCGAAATCGTAGGCCACGCTCAGGTCGAGGAAGTGGGTCGTCGAATACTTGTTGTAGTTGAAGATGTCCTTGCTGAAGGGCAGCTCGGGCGAGAAGTTGAAGATGTCCCACACGGCGACAGTGAAGCCCGCCCGCGAGTAGGAGAGGTAGTAGTCGAACTCCTTGTAGTCGCCCGTGAAGTCGGATCCTCCCCACAGACCGACCTTGAGTCCGTCGTCGAGGAAGCCGACATTCAGGTCGGCTGCCAGTACGCCGCCGTCGGCGACCTGAAGGCCGCGCCACAGGTGCATGTTCTGGAGCGTTCCGCTGAAGTGGAGCTGCTGGGCAAAGGATGCCGTGGCGAGCAGGGTGCATACCCCCGCAATCAGGTATTTGATCCGTTTCATGGCCGTGGCATCAGTAGCAGTAGACGAGACAATAGAGTGCCGCGGCGAGGAAGCCGCCGATGATCGGTCCCAGGACCGGCACCCACGAGTAGGCCCAGTCGCTCGAGCCCTTGCCCTTGATCGGAAGAACGGCGTGTGCGAGGCGCGGTGCGAGGTCGCGGGCCGGGTTGATGGCGTAACCCGTCGTACCGCCGAGCGACATGCCCAGCGCGATGATCAGCATCGAGACGGGGAAGGCGCCGATGGCTCCCATGCCCAGTTCGGGGGTGTTGCCGCGCGTGGCGAGCGCGAGGATGACGAAGACGAGCACGAACGTGCCGATGATCTCGCTGAAGAGGTTGCGGCCGTAGTTGCGGATGGCCGGAATCGTGCAGAAGGTGCCCAGCTTGGCAGCCGGATCGGACGTGGCGTCGTAGTGGTCCTTGTAGAAGGCGTAGACGAGCACGGCGCCGACGAAGCCGCCGAGCATCTGCGAGACGATGTAGGGAACGACCAGACTCCAGCTGAAGGTGCCGGCAGCGGCCAGACCCAGCGTGACGGCCGGATTGAGGTGCGCACCCGAGTAGGGACCGGCGATGAAGACGCCCAGCATGACGGCCAGACCCCACGCGATGGTGATGACGACCCAGCCGCCGTTTTCGCCCTTGGACTTTTTCAGGCAGTTCGATGCGACGACGCCGTCGCCGAAGAGGATCAGAATGGCCGTGCCGATGAACTCGAACAGGCACTTTACGAACACTTCATTCATATCAGTACGGGTTTTAGGTTTATAGGTTGCTGTCAGGTGTGGTTGTGTCTCATTGCTTGGTGTAGTCGCTCAGCGTGCGCTTCACGGCGTCGCGCCAGCCCTCCTTGGCCTGGAGAACCTTCTCCTCCTCCCACGAGGGCTCGAAGACGCGGTCGATCTGCCACTGCTTGCGGATTTCGTCGATGCTCGACCAGTATCCGACGGCCAGACCCGCGAGGTAGGCGGCACCCATGGCCGTGGTCTCGACCACCTTCGGGCGGATGACGCGCGTGCCGAGGATGTCGGCCTGGAACTGCATGAGGAGGTTGTTGCGCGAGGCGCCGCCGTCGACCTTCAGTTCCTTGAGCGGGATGCCGGCGTCGAGAGACATGGCGGCCGTGATGTCCAGCGTCTGGTAGGCGATGCCTTCGAGTGCCGCACGGGCGATGTGGGCCGTCGTGGTGCCGCGGCTGATGCCGATGATCGTGCCGCGCGCGTACTGGTCCCACCAGGGGGCGCCCAGACCCGTCAGTGCCGGGACGAAGTAGACGCCGCCCGTGTCGGGCACCTGCGAGGCCAGCGCCTCGACCTCCGACGAGGAGTTGATGACGTGCAGCCCGTCGCGCAGCCACTGTACGACCGACCCGCCGACGAAGATGCTGCCCTCGAGGGCGTAGTTGACCTTGTCGCCGATCTTCCAGGCGATGGTCGTGATGAGGTTGTTCTTCGAGAGGATGGGTTTCTCGCCGCTGTTCATCAGCAGGAAGCAGCCCGTGCCGTAGGTGTTCTTGACCATGCCCGGTTCGGTGCACATCTGTCCGAAGAGGGCGGCCTGCTGGTCGCCGGCGATGCCCGAGATGGGAACCTTGTGGGCGAAGATCGTCGTCTTGGTGTGTCCGTACACCTCGCTCGAGGACTTGACCTCGGGCATCATCGAACGCGGAATGCCGAACAGATCGAGCAGTTCCTGATCCCATTCGAGCGTGTTGATGTTGAAGAGCATCGTGCGCGAGGCGTTGCTGACGTCCGTCACGTGCACCTCGCCGCGCGTCAGGCGCCAGATGAGCCACGTGTCGACCGTACCGAAGAGCAGCTTGCCCTTCTCGGCGCGCTTGCGGGCGCCGGGCACGTTGTCCAGGATCCACTTGATCTTCGTGGCGCTGAAGTAGGCGTCGATGATCAGACCGGTCTTCTGGCGGATCATGTCCGTCACGCCCTGCTTCTTCAGCTCGTCGCAGTAGTCCGACGTGCGGCGGTCCTGCCATACGATGGCGTTGTAGATCGGCTCTTCGGTCTCCGAATCCCAGACGATGGTCGTTTCGCGCTGGTTCGTGATGCCGATGCCGGCGATATTCAGTCCGTTGATGTCCAGCGTCGTGATCGCCTCGGCGATGACCGAGGCCTGCGACGACCAGATCTCGTGCGGGTCGTGCTCGACCCAGCCCGATTTGGGGAAGATTTGACGGAACTCCTTCTGTGCCACGGCGCACGTCGTGCCCTTTTCGTCGAAGACGATCGCGCGGGAGCTGCTCGTTCCCTGGTCAAGCGCGAGAATGTACTGTTTCATGTTCTGGTTAGGTTTATTGGTTGTCAGGTTTTTTTCGTTTGTCGTGCCGTTCAGGCCAGGCGCGAGGCGAGGATCGTCAGCGGATGCTCGCACCGTTTGCTCGTCGACATCTCGATCTGCCACTTGCAGGTCTCGCAGTCCGTGGCCACCAGATCGGCGCCCGAGGCTTCGATCTGCCGGAAGAGCCCTTCGCCCACGGCCTGCGACGTGGCGTAGTTCTCCTTCTTGAATCCGTAGGTGCCGGCGATGCCGCAGCACTGCGAGTCGAGCACGGTGACCTCCACGCCCGGGATCATCCGCAGCAGTTCGATCGAGTAGTAGGCCCAGCCCATCTTCTCCATGTGGCAGGGCGTGTGGTAGGCGACGCGCAGCGGGGCGGCGTCCTCGCGGAAGCGGAGCCGTGCGCCCTGCTCCGTGATGAGCCGGTAGAGGTAGCGCGTGGCCAGCTCGACGCGGTCGCGCACGTCGTCGTTCTTCATTTCGAGCAGGTGCGGATACTCGTCGCGCAGCGTGAACGTGCAGGTCGACGAGGTGGCCAGCACCGTCAGCCCGCGGTCGCTCACGGCCCGGCGGATCGACGCGAGGTTCGTCTCGGCCTGGCGCCGCGCCTGCTTGTAGAGCCCGTTGGAGATGAGTGCCACGCCGCAGCACTTCTCCTTGTCGAGCAGCTGCACGCCGTAGCCCAGGGCGTTCATGATGCGGATCAGGTCCTTGCCCAGCTGCGGGTTGTTGTAGTTGACGTAGCAGCCGTGGAAGTAGGCCACCTGCTTCGCGTAGGCGGCCTGCGCGGCGGCCGCATGCTTGCGGTACCACGAGGTGAAGGTCCCGTGGGCGTATTTGGGGAAGACGCGCCGGTGGTCGATCGCCATCACCTTGTCCATCACGTAGCGCACGGGTTTGAGCGCCACGGCCGAGTTGACGATCGGGGCGAACGGTGTGGCGAGCGAACCCACCAGGTCGGTGTTCGACAGCACGAAGTTCCGCAGCGAGGTGTTGCGCTGCGGCCCGTACTTGATGCGGGCGGCCTGGATGATGTCGCCGATGCGCACGTTCGAGGGGCAGGCCACCTCGCAGCGCTTGCAGTTCATGCAGTATTTCAGGGCGTTGTCGTAGAAGTCCGGTTGCTTGAGCCGCAGACGCTCGCCGTCGGGTCCCGCCTGCTTCGGCCCCGGATAGTCCGGGTTTGCGGCCGCCACGGGGCAGTAGACCGTGCAGATCGTGCACTTGATGCACTGCTCGAAGTTGTTTTCGCTGACGCTGTTCTGCTGTATGTTCATGACTGTTTGTCGTTTAATATCCTGTCCGCAACACTGAGAGCCGAGAGGAGCGAGACGCCGGCGCCGCATCCGTCCTGTACGGGATGGAATCCGGCGAGGCCTGCCCCCGCGCAATAGAGGTTTTCGATGACGGCGCCCTGCCGCAGCGCGTGCAGCGTGCGGTCGGTGCGCACGCCGAAGGCCTGGTAGTTCTGCCGGTCGAAGAAACGCAGCGTGTACCACTCCGCGCGGTCTGGCACGTACTGCGTGTCGACACCGAAGACGGGTTCGAGAATCCGGTCGGGCGTGGCGACGAGGCCGCGGCTGAAGAAGCTGCCCGAGGCCAGGACGAAGTGGTCGGCCTCGAAGGGGATGTCGCCGTGGTTGGCCGTGTAGATCCGCTTGACGCTCGGCCCGTCGAAGTCGGCCCGGAGGACCGAGTCGCCGAGGAAGTATTCGCCGCCGAGGGCGCGGAAACGGTGCTGGAGCGCCTGCTGGGCCCGGATGCCGGGAATCGACGGCGGGAGCGTCGGCAGCAGGTAGATCGGTTGCGCCACATGGCGGCGCAGCACCACGAGCGAGTCGTTGCGCGTGATGCCGATGATGGCGGGCAGGATCACCGCCTCGCAGTCGCCGACCACCTCGCCGATGCGGGTCGCGAGCGCCTTGAGGTTCCGGTCGTGGTCGAAGACGCGGGCTACGTTGGCCGAGCGCATCTCGCTCGGGTTCCGGCGGATCTGCTCCAGATCGGGCAGGTTGATCGTGCCGAAGCGGCATTCGATGCCGTGGTGGCTGAACTCCTCGGCGATGAATTCGGGGTAGAAGTCCAGAAAGCCCTCCACGTTGACGATGCAGACCTTGCGGAAGGGCAGCTTGCCCGGCTCCGGGGCCGTGAGGTAGCCGTCGATGGTCAGCCACGTGGTCTTGGCCTTGCCCATGGGGGTGATGCGCCAGTGGTTGCGGCGGCAGTCGCCCGCGACGCGGATGCCGGCCCGGCGCAGCAGTTCGGACGCTTCGGCGGCGTAGGCGGCGCAGGCCGCAGCGCCGATCAGCGCGTAGGGGTGCTGCGGGTCGCTCTCTTCGAGCGCGGCGATGCCCGCCAGCGGGTCGGTGACTGCCTGCCCGTCGGGCAGACGGCCGAGCAGGTCGAACGATCCCGATGAAAAGTGCAGGGCGCTCTGTCCCTGCGAGACGATGGCGCACTTCTGTCCGGCTTCGGCCAGGCGGATGCCGCACGTCATGCCGGAGAGTCCTCCTCCGATGATTACAGTATCGAATCTCATTTTGCAGCTGTTTTTTCCGTTTCGTCCGTCAATCCGCATACGCTTTCGTAGACCCACGTCGTGTATTCGCTTTCACGCAGCGTGTCGCCCCAGGCGATGGGCTCCATGCCTTTCCAGCGTTCGTTGAGGAAGTGCACCAGATCGGCCTTCGCGCGGCGGGCGCAGATCGGGTCGCGGCGGCCCATGATGCCTGCGGCGCGGCAGGCGCACAGCTCGCCCTGACACGTGCCCATGCCGATGCGCGTGCGGCGGCGCAGGTCGACCAGGTTGTTCACCGAGAGGTTCTCCAGCGCATACTCCACCTCGCCGATCGAGACCTCCTCGCATTCGCAGACCAGGCTGTTGCGGATCGAGTCTCCGTCGCCGATCTTCGTGGCGAGGGCGCCGTGGCGCGCGATCGTCGAGCGGCGCTGGGCGAGGGGCTTGTTGCGCAGCTTGCGGTCGACCTCCCTGCGGTTTTCGGTCGAGCCGGGCAGCGGGATTTCGGCCGTGCGGCACACGGCGTCGATGCCGAGTTTCTTGCAGACGAGGTCTGTGGCCCACTCGGCCATCAGACGGTAGGTCATCAGCTTGCCGCCCGTGATGGTGATGAAGCCCTCCAGGCCGTCGCGCTGCGCGTGGTCGAGCAGCACGATGCCGCGGCTCACGGTGCGGCCGCTCGGATCGTCGTCCGAGGCCACGAGGGGCCGCACGCCCGCATAGGCGCGCAGGATGCGCGTCTGGGCCAGCTGCGGGGCGAGCTTCTCGCCTTCGCGCAGCAGGATGTCCACCTCGTCGGGGGTGATGATCATGTTGTCGATCTGGTCGTAGGGTATCTTGCTCGACGTGGTGCCGATGAGCGAGATCGTGTCGCCCGGCACCAGGATGTCGGCGTCGGCGGGCTTGCGGCAGCGGTTGAGCACCATGTTGTTCACGCGGTGGCCGAAGATGAGCAGGGCCCCCTTCGCCGGGAGCATGTTCACCGTGATGCCCGCCTTGGCGGCGATGCCGTGTCCCCAGATGCCGCCGGCGTTGATGACCACCTGCGCGCGGAACGTCACTTCGCAGTGTGCGCGGTGGTCGTAGGCCCTGACGCCGACGATGCGGTCCTGCTCGCGCAGGAGTTCGCGTACTTCGGTGTAGGTGCGGATTTCAGCTCCGTGGGCCTTGGCGTCAAGGATGTTCGACGAGGTGAGACGGAACGGATCGACGGCACCGTCCGGCACGCGCACGGCTCCGACGAGCGCCGGGTTGACCGACGGCTCGAGCCTCCGCGCCTCGGCCGGGTCGATGATGTCGGCCCGGATGCCGGCCTTGCGGCAGGCCTCAACAAAAACGGACTGATACTCCAGCCCGTCTTCGGGCAGCGAGATAAACAGTCCGTCGGTCTCCTCCACGCAGTGTGCCGCTATCTTGCGCAGAATCATGTTTTCCCGGATACACTCCACGGCCGATTCGTGGTCCGTCACGGCATAGCGGGCTCCGCTGTGCAGCAGTCCGTGGTTGCGTCCGGTCGCTCCGGTCGAGATGTCGGAGCGCTCCAGCAGCAGCGAACGGACGCCCCGCAGCGAGCAGTCACGTGCAATGCCCGCTCCGGTCGCCCCGCCGCCGATGATGATGACATCATACGTCTTCTCCATAGGTTGGTCGGTTAATGTACTGCAAATATAGCGGTTTATTTCATGAAAACAAATTAAAACGAAACAAATTTCATTTCATTTTGTTTCGATATGTCCCGTGTGTAGGGTTTTGTCTCGAAATAGCGTGCGGATTGTAGTGAAATAAAACGGTCGTTATTTCGTTTCATAAACCTTTTCGGCGCATTTGTGCCGCAGGCGGACCATGCGGCGAGCCGTCGGCGCGTGCCGGGGCGGGATTCCCGTGTGCATGGATTTTGCAGGAGAATTTCGTATATTTATCACGCCAAACCTCTAAAATCACCTGCCATGAAGATCCGAAAACTGCTGTTGTATCTTGGCATCGTGCTGTCGGGACTGTTGACCGCCTCGTGTGCCGTCCGGCCTCCGAGGCCTGCTCCCGTGGCCCCGCCGGCGCATCATCGGCCCGGACCGCCCCGCGACAGGGAGCGGCCGCGGCCCCCGAAGCGGCATGACAAACCGCCCCGGCACGGACACGGTCCCGAGGTGCCTCCGCCGCATCCCGGCGGCGAGCTCCTGCCGCCTCCGCCCCCGCCCGGTGCATGACCCTCTTCCGGCGGAACGGACGGCAAACCCTCTTCCCGGGGGTGGACGGCAAAACGAAGCAGCCCCGCATGCAGGACATGCGGGGCTGTGTGCGTGCGGGGCTCGCCTCGGCGGCCGTTATCCGCAATAGAAGAAGCGCTTGACCAGCTTGGCGACCCGCTCCTTGTCGTGTTGCAGTTCGCGGCGCAGGTCGGCGTCGCGGAAGGCCTCAAGGCGTGCGACGAGGCCGTCGATCAGGCGCGGGGCGAAGACACCGTGCCGCTCGTAGATCGCCCGCTGCTCCTCGAGCCGCCGGGCCGACTCCTCGCACGAGGCGGGCAGCTGGCTCAGGCGTGCGAGCACCTCCTTGTGCTTCTCGTCGAAGATGTTGACGTCGACGTAGCGGTCGCGGGCGTATTGCAGCCCGTTCTCCATCTCGAATCCGTGACGGGCGGCCACGGCCAGTCCGGCCAGCAGCAGGTAGATGTCCGCCGAGCCGTCCGGACAGCGGAATTCGACCGTCTGCTTGAGGTTCACGTCCAGCGACGAGGGCTTTTCGAGCGGGTTGGCGTCGCAGGCCATGCGGTTGGCGCCGGCGCTCCAGCCCAGCGGCACGCGCACGAGCACCGAGCGGTTGCGGTCGCCCCAGCAGATGTTCGTCGGGGCCTCCTGGTGCGGCACGAGGCGGAAGTAGGAGGTGGGGTTCGTATTGCCGAAGGCCGTGAGCGACGGGGCCAGCGAAAGGTACCCGGCAATGGCCTTCAGCGCATTGTCCGAGAGCGCGCCGTCGTCGGTGACCATGGCGTTGCGGCCCTGCCGCATCAGGCGCGTGTGGATGTGCAGCCCGCTGCCGGCCTTGCCGACGGTGATCTTCGGGGCGAAGGTCACGTCGACGCCCTGCTGCCAGGCCAGCGTGCGGATGATCCACTTGGCGACCATCAGCTGATCGGCGGCATCCTCCAGGTCGGTGGGCAGGAACTCGATCTCGTTCTGCTCGTACATCCGGTCACCCTGCGTGAAGTTGCCCACCTCGGAGTGTCCGTATTTGATCAGTCCGCCCGCCTCGGCGATGTACTTCATGGCCAGCGTGCGGAAGGCGGCTCCCTTGTTGAAGGGGGTCGATTCGTGGTAGCCCTTCTGGTCGTCGGCGAGGAAGAGTCCCTGCAGGGGGCTCACGACGTAGAACTCCAGCTCGCCCATGACGTGGAAGTCGAGCCCCGTTGCGCGGCGCAGCTCCTCGTGGGCGCGGCGCAGCGTCTGCTCGGGGGCCATGTCCAGCGGCGTGCCGTCCTTCGTGTAGTAGCTGCAGAGCAGGTCCACGGCCGGAATTTCGCTGAAGGGGTTGCGGAAGGCCGTGCGGTAACGCGGCACGACGTAGAGATCGCTCGCCCCGGCTTCGATGTAGGGGAAGAGGCTCGACCCGTCGACGCGCTCGCCACAGGTGAGGATGCTCTCGAGATACTCCTCGTCGTTGATGATGAAGTTCAGGGTTTTCAACCGTCCGTCGGCACCGGGATAGCGGAGGTTGACCATTTCGATCCCGTTCTCCCGGATGTAGCGGACGATGTCCGCGCGGGTGAATTCGGCCCGGGGCTTTCCGAGAAAGCGCACCAGCGGATCGGGGTTCAGGTTGGTTGTCATAACTCTTATGAAGTTTTAGGTTCGATTTGCTGTTTGTTTGTAAGCAAAATCACGCTTAAAGATACAAAAAATTAATATTACGGCAACTTTCGGGTGAAATTTTAAGGTCTGCGTTCCGAAATCCGGCATTTTTTCGGAACCTCGGGTGAAATTTCCGCTGCGCCGCCGTTTGGAGGTGAGCCTGTGCCTGCCGTTCAAAAGAAGCGCGGGCGCAGACCGGATTTTTCAAAAAAATCGTAACTTTACTGATGTAACGACCAATTCCCCATGAAGATGAAAGACCTGTTTTGCACGCTTTCCCTGTTTCTGGGCCTGCTGGCACTCCCGCTTCCGGGCCGGGCGCAGAATCCCGATTCGCTCTTGCGCGAGGCGGCCGCACGCGACCAGCAGGTGCGCATGCAGCTTCTGGAGATGAACCGCCGGGTCAACGACGGGGAGTATTCGGCCGCGCTCGTCGATTTGCTCGTGGCGGCCGGTGCCGAGATGGAGCGCATCGACCGCGAGAACATGCGGCTCGTCGCCTCGCTGCTGCGCGACGGTCTGCCCGAAGGGCTGGCGGCGGAGTCCTACGATGCCGTCTGGCTCATCATCGACCATGCTTCGCTCAAGGAGCAGAAAAAGTTCCTGCCGCTGCTGCGTGAGGCGGCCGGGCGGGGCGTGATCTCGGCGTACAAACTGGCGACGCTCGAGGACCGGGTAGCCATGTACGAGGAGCGGCCGCAGCGCTGCGGCACACAGTCGTATCAGACGAACGTCGGCGGCGAGACCGTTATCTATATCTGGCCCGTCGCGCATCCGGAGCAGCTCGATTCGCTGCGCGAGGCGATCGGCACCTGCCCGATGGCGGAGTATGTCCGGCTGCTGGAGGAGACCTCGGGCGCGCAGGTCGTCTACGATCCGGCGCTTACGGTCGACAGCCTGAAGCGGATTGTCGGAAGGAAGGCCCTTTTCTGAGCCGTCCGGCGGCGGTGCCATCCCGTCTTCTGGAATGCAAGACATGGCCGACCGCTCGGACAGGGCAGAGCTGGCTGCTGCCGGTCGCACACGCTGACGACGCACGCAGAACGCCGGTGTCGGCATGCCGGTGATGATGCGTCATGGCCCGTTTGTGCCCGTTTCGGCAAGGAATGCGGCGGGCACTGCAACCGAAAACGCCCGGGAGAGGTCCAACTCTCCCGGGCGTTGCCTTTGCCGGTGCTGCTTCCGGGGGTTACTCCCAGAAGTTGAAGAAGTGGTGCACGGGCCCGTGGCCGTGGCCGATCTCGTAGCGGGCTCCGGCGGCGATCGCCGCGGCGATGTACTCCTTGGCGCGTGCGGCCGCCTCGTCGAGCTCGAATCCGCGGGCCAGGAAGGCCGCGAAGGCCGACGAGAGGGTGCAGCCCGTGCCGTGGGTGTTGACCGTCTCGACGCGCGGCGAGCGCAGCGGCAGGATGCGGTCCGTCTCGGCGTTGTAGAAGATGTCGGTCAACACGTCGTCCTGCAGGTGCCCGGCCTTGAGCAGCACCGAGACCCGCCCGCCGCACGAGAGGCGCCGCGCGGCGTCGGGCAGCTCCTCCTGCCGCGTGAGGCGCTCGCCGAGCAGCAATTCCGCTTCGGGAATGTTGGGCGTGATGACCCGCGCGCAGGGGATCAGCTCGTCGCGCAGTGTCGCTACGGCGTCGCGCTGCAGCAGGGCGTCGCCCGACGTGGCCACCATCACCGGGTCGAGCACGATGTTGCGGATCGCATAGTGGGCGAGGGTCTCTTTCACGGCGCGGATGAGCTCCGAGGAGTGGAGCATGCCGATTTTGATGGCGTCGGCACCGATGTCGTCCAGCACCGAGCGGATCTGTCCCACGACGAACTCCACCGGGACGGGGTGCACGCCCGTGACCCCCACGGTGTTCTCGTCGACGACGGCGACAATGGCCGAGGTGCCGAAGCACCCGCAGGCCGAAAAGGCCTTCAGGTCGGCCTGGATGCCCGCGCCGCCGCTCGGGTCGCTGCCGGCGATGGTCAGGGCGCGTTTGTAGGTTCTCTTCGCGTTGCTCATATCTTCCATGTTTCGAGTTGCCATGCGCTCTCCCAGAAGAGCCACTCCATGCGGGTGCAGCGCACGAAAATGTCGGTCATGCGGCGGCGCGTTCCATCGCCCGCCGCGTCGGCCAGCGCATCGCAGATGGTCGTGGCCTCGGCCGTCGAGGCGGCGAAGGCCGGGTCGGCATAGGTCTCTATCCATTGCCGGTAGGGATTCTCCGTCCCCTGCTGCCGCGCATGGATCGCCTCGCCTACGCGCTGGTAAACCACGAAGCAGGGCAGCACGGCCGCGGCCTCGACCTCGACGGGCGCCGTGGTCTGGCTCTCCAGCACCGAGGTGTAGAGCAGGCACGCGGGGCTGATCTCTTCCGGGACGGGGTGTTCGCCCCCGAGGAACTGTTCGTGCAGCGCCCGCTCGACAGCGATGCCGTCCGCCGCGAAGCGCAGGAAGGCCTCGGTGTGCTCCTTGCGCCCGAGGCGTGCGGCGATGTGTGCCAGGCGGCGGGCATAGCCGTCCAGATAGAGGGCGTCCTGCCGCAGGTAGAAGCGGAAACGCTCCGCGGAGAGCGTTCCGTCGGCCAGCGCGCGGACGAACGGGTGTTCGAGGATCTTCTCGTAGACCGGGCGCGCCGCCTCCCAGGCGCTGTCGCTCCAGCGGCTCATGACCGGACGGGTTTGCGGGCCGTGACGGCCACGTAGTCACCCCGGTCATAGCCCTCTACGGGCTGTTCTTCGGCCTCGTTCGAGCAGAGCGGATGGCGGGTGAGCGTCTGTGCGAAGTTCAGCTCGCCGAAGCCCGCCGCCTCCAGCAGCGCCACCTTCTCGGCCGTCGTGCGCCAGACGGCCACGTCGACGAACTCGATGGGGTAGGGATCGGGCGGGTAGCACCCTGCAAGCAGCGGGTGGTCCCACGTCCCGAGCGCCTTGGCCAGGTTGTAGAGGATGCCGTAGGAGCTCTCCTTCGGCACGTCGATCAGGATGATCCGCCCGCCTTCGGGCAGTGCCTCGTAGGCCTTGCGGACGACGCCCTCGAGGTCGCCGATGTAGCTCGGCGTGCCGTTGAAGAGCAGCGTGTCGTAGGTGCCGCGGCCGAAGTCGGCCTCCTCGGCCGTTGCGATCGTCACGTGCATGCCCCGCTTGCGGGCGATTTCGGCCATGCCCGTCGACGGCTCGATGCCGTCGCGGATGTCGATGCCGTACTCTTCGCGGAGAATCTTCTCGAAGAGGCCGCTGCCGCAGCCCACCGAGAGGATGCGTCCGGCGTCGCGCAGCGTCGAAGCCACAAGGTTGACCTCCGAATAGAGGACGTTGCGGTTGTTGAGAAACCACGCATCGTAAGCCGATGCGTACTGGTCGAATCCTTTTCCCATGGTCTTAAAATGCTATTGTTTGGGTTTGCATAGTTTTCAGGTCGATGACCAGGAGCCGCCCGTCGAGCGGCTCGCCGAAGCCGGCGAGCGCCTTGAGGGCCTCCGTGGCCTGGAGCGTGCCGACGACGCCGGGCACCGTGCCCAGCACCCCTTCGGTGCGGCGGGGCCGTCGGCAGAGCGCCTCGCGGTCGGGGTAGAGCTCCGCATAGCGGCGGTGACGGGGCCCGTTGAAGAGCGACACCTGTCCCTCGAAGGCGCCGATCGAGCCGTAGACCCACGGCTTGCCGCACGCCGCGCAGACGTCGTCCAGCAGGTAGCGCGTGGGGTAGTTGTCGCAGCAGTCGATCACAAGGTCATACTCCGCGACGATCCGCTGCGCGTTCTCTGCCGTGAGCCCCTCGTCGTAAAGGTCGAAGCGCGTGTGGGGCGAGAGTGCCGCGAGCCGCTCGCGGGCTGCCCGCGTCTTGGGCTCGCCCACCTGCCGCGCGGTGTAGAGCACCTGCCGCTGGAGGTTGCTCAGCGAGACGACATCGGCATCGGCCAGCCCGAGGCGCCCGACACCGGCCGCCGCGAGGTAGAGCGCCACGGGCGAGCCGAGCCCCCCGAGCCCCACGACGAGCGCCGAGGCCTCGGCCAGGCGCCGCTGCCCCCGCTCGCCGATCTCCGGCAGCATCGTCTGCCGCGTGTAGCGCTGTGCCTCCATCAGTCGAAGACCTTGTCCCAGTCCTTCCATACGACTTCGTAGCCCTCGCGGCGGATGGCCGCCTCGACCTCCGCCGGGGTGCGCTCGTCGCTCACGACGAACTGCTCGAGCGACTGCGGATAGGTGCAGTAGCCTCCCGGGTCGGTCTTCGACCCGGCGCTCATCGACGTGGCACCCAGCGTGGCGATGTGGTTGCGGAAATCGGGCCGCTCGCGTGTCGAGAAGGAGATGTCGACGTCGTGGTCGAAGATGCGGAAGGCGAAGGTCAGCTGCGCGAGCTCGCGGTCGCTCATCACGACGTTGGGCTGGAAGTGCCCCTCCGAGGGGCGCATGCGCGGGAAGTTGACGCTGTAGCGCGTCTTCCAGTAGTGCTTGCGCAGGTATTGCAGGTGCAGGGCCATCATCGTGACGTCCGTGCGCCACTCCTCGAGGCCGATCAGCACGCCCATGCCGATCTTGTGCACGCCGGCCTGTCCCATGCGGTCGAAGCCGTTGACGCGCCACTCGAACTTCGACTTCATGCCGGCCGGGTGGTAGATGTTGTAGTTCTTGCGGTTGTAGGTCTCCTGGAAGCAGACCACGCCGTTGAGCCCCGAGTGGGTCAGCCGCTCGTACTCCTCGGCCGCGAGGGGCATCACCTCGATCGTCAGGTTGTTGAACCACGGGCGGCAGACGTGCAGCGCCTCCTCGATGTAGTCGACACCCGCGGCGCGGGGATTCTCGCCCGTGACGAGCAGCAGGTTCTCGAACGGCCCCAGCGCGCGGATCGCGCGGCACTCGGCCTCGATCTGCTCCATCGTGAGGATCACGCGCGGAATGGCGTTGTGGCGGTTGAAGCCGCAGTAGACGCACGAGTTGGTGCAGGAGTTGGTGATGTACATCGGGATGTACATCGAGATCGTCTTGCCGAAGCGCTCCTGCGTGTAGCGGCGGCTCAGGCGCGCCATCGGCTCCAGGTAGGGCGCCGCGGCGGGCGAGACGAGCGCCATGAAGTCGTCGAGCGTCAAGTGCTCCTTGCCGAGCGCCGTTTCGACGTCGGCGGCCCGCTTCGAGAGGATCCGCGCCGTGGTCTCCTCCCAGTCGTATTTGGCTAATTCCTCGGAAAACATGGTGCGTGGGGTTTAGTCGAGGAACGAGGTGAGGGGGCTGCTGGCTTCGGCGCTGCGGGCCTGCGCCCCGAGTCCGGCTTCGTAGGCTTCGCGCCCGGCGACGACGGCCTGCGCGAAGGCGCGGGCCATGCGCACGGGGTCACCCGCCACGGCGATGGCCGTATTGACCAGCACGGCGTCGGCGCCCAGCTCCATGGCGGCCGCGGCGTGCGACGGGGCGCCCAGCCCGGCGTCGACAACCACCGGCACGCGGCTCTGCTCGATGATGATCTCGAGCATCTCGCGCGTCACGAGCCCCTTGTTCGTGCCGATGGGTGCGGCCAGCGGCATGACCGTGGCGGCACCGGCCTCCTCCAGCCGCTTGCAGAGCACCGGGTCGGCCTGCACGTAGGGCAGCACGACGAAGCCCATCCTGACTAACTGCTCCGTGGCCTTGAGCGTCTCGACCGGGTCCGGCAGCAGGTATTTCGGGTCGGGGTGTATCTCCAGCTTGATGAAGTTCGTGCCGAAGGCCTCGCGGGCGAGCTGGGCCGCGAGTACGGCCTCCTCGGCGTCGCGCACGCCCGACGTATTGGGCAGCAGCTGAATCTCCGGGCGCCGCACATGCATGAGCATGTCGTCCTCGGGATTCTCCATGTCGACCCGTTTCATCGCCAGGGTAACCATCTCGGTGCCCGAGGCGGCGATTGCCTCGGCCATCAGGTCGTTGGAACTGAATTTTCCCGTGCCTACGAAGAGGCGCGAACGGAAGGTCCGTCCACCGATAATCAAATCGTTCATTGTTTATGCTGATTTAGGATTGTCATAATTCGTCGTGTCTCCTCCGCGGGGGAGGCTGCGCCGAGCAGCGCGCCCGAGAGGGCGATGCCCGTGACACCCGTGGCAAGGATCGCCTCCACGTCCGCGGCCGTGATGCCGCCGATGGCCACGACCGGCAGGTCGATGCCCGCCGCGCGGCAGCGCGCGAGGATGTCGCGGTAGCCCTCCAGCCCGAGGATCGGGCTCAGGTTGCGCTTGGTCTGCGTGAAGCGGAAGGGCCCCAGCCCGATGTAGTCGGCACCGGCGCGTGCGGCGCGCTCGATGTCGGCGAAGGTGTTGGCCGTGGCGCCGATCAGCCGCCCGGGGCCCAGCAGGCGCCGCGCCTCGTCGACCGGCATGTCGTTTTTGCCGAGGTGCACGCCGTCGGCGCCGAGCCCGTCGACCAGATGGACGCGGTCGTCCAGCAGGAACGTCGCCCCGAAGCGGCGGCACAGCGCCCCGACCTCGCGGCCGACGGCTGTCACCTCCTCGTCCGGAGCATCCTTCATGCGGAGCTGAACCCAGCGGCAGCCCCCCTCGAGCACGGCGCGCGTGCCCGTGATCTCGTCGTAACGGTCCGTATGGTGTGTGATGAATTGCAGCATGGTTTCTGTCTTTTATATGTTGAATCGGCGGATGCGCTCCATCGTGCGGTGCAGGGCGGCGGGGGAGGCATCGCGCCAGACGGCGCCCAGCAGCGCAGCGCCGCCGAAGCCCAGCTCCCGGACACGGGGCAGCAGCTCGGGTCGGATGCCTCCGAGTGCCACGACCCGCTCGCCGAGCAGGCCGCGGGCCGCCGCGTCGCGCAGCTCCCCGTCGGTGAAGGCGGCGCGGTAGCCGCTCTTCGAGATGCTGTCGAAGAGCGGGCTCAGAAAGAGGTAGTCGCACGCGGGATGGGCGGCAATCTCGTCGAGCGTGTGGCACGAGCGGCTCACCAGCCCCCGGAAACCCGCGGGTACGGCCGCATTGCGGCGGTTGAGATGCACGCCTCCCAGTCCGTACTCCACGGCCAGCGGCAGGCGGTCCTGCAACGTCAGCCGCGGATAGCTCTCCGCGGGCAGCGCCTCGATGAGCCGCCGCAGCGCCTCCTCCGAAGCGTCGGGCTTGCGCAGGTGCACGCGCTCGACGCCCTCGTCCAGCAGCTGCCGGATCGCCGCGGGTTCCGTTGCCGTGAAGGGCACGTCGGTGATGACCAGAATGCGCATCATCCTCCGCAGACGGCCCGGATGACGGTGATCTTCATCTGCTCCTCGAGCTGTGTGGCGGCCCACTCGGCGCGCGGCACGACGCGGTTGTTCACCGCGACGGCGACCCCTTCGGCGGGGATTCCCTCGCGGGCGAGCAGTCCGGCCAGCGTCATCGGCCCCTCGACCTCGACCGGTTTGCGATTGACGAATACTTCCATGCGGATACCGTAATTTACAGAGATGCCCGTGAGAAATTACGGTCTATGAACAAGTCCTTTCGGCGGTACGGACCGCATCAAGTTCATAGGGTCTGATCTCAGCCTTTTCGCGGAGAGTTCCGGTTGCGGAGCGATACCCTCCGGTATCGTCGCCTCCGGTTTCCCAAGGCACCCCTCTTGTTAATGTTGTGCAAATATAAGAAAAAATCGTTTCCCCCGTACCGAAAAAAGCGTGTGCCGGTGAATTTTGTTCCGTAAGGCGCGAAGCCCCCGCCGCAGGGCGAGGGCTTCGTATGTCCCGGGGGAGGGGTTGCCGGGCTTATTCGCCGGTCTGCCAGCCGCCGCCGAGCGACTTGTAGAGCTGCACGAGCGCGAGGTGCTCGTCGCGCACGGCGTTGCTCAGGCCGATCTGGGCGTCGAAGTAGCGGCGCTGGGCGTCCAGTACGTCGATGTAGTTGATGCTGCCGCCGCGGTACTGCACCTGCGCCAGTTCGACATATTTGAGTGCCGCATCGCGCAGGGCCACCTTCAAGGCCGCCGTTTCGCGGGCCTTGCGGTAGGTGACGACGGCGTCGTTCGCCTCGCGGAATACCTCGAGCACCTTCTTTTCATAGGCCAGCCGCGCTTCGTCGTAGGCGGCCAGTGCCGCGCGGTACTTGGCCTTCTTGCGGCCGAATCCGAAGACGGGCGAAGCGAGCGAGCCGATGACGTAGGAGAAGGGTGAGCGGAAAATCTCGCTCACGGAGTTGTTCTCCACGCCGCCCTCGAGCCGGAAGGTCAGCCGCGGGAAGCGGTCGGCGTAGGCCACACCGACGGCGGCCATCGCCGCACGCAGTTGCTGCTCCGCCGCCCGCACGTCGGGACGCCGCTGCAGCAGTTCCGACGGAATGCCTATTGGAATACTGTCCCTCATTTTGGCTTCTATGTCCATCTTGGCCCGCTTTACGCGCCAGTCGGGATATTCGCCCATGAGCAGCGAGATGCCGTTTTCGGTCGTCTCGATGCTGCGTTCAAGCTCCGGGATGAGCGACGCCGTCGTGGCGTACTCCACCTTCGCCTGCTGGAAGACCGTCTCGGAGGTGAGACCGCCCTCGAAGCGCAGCCGGGCCTGGTAGACCCCCTCGCCGCGCGTGATGAGCGTGCGCCGCACGATCGAGAGTTCGTTGTCGAGCGCCACGAGCCGGAAGTAGGCCGCGGCGACCTCCGCAACGAGCGTCATGCGCATGGCGCGCTCCGCCTCGACCGAGGCGAGGTACTGGGCTCCGCCCTGCCGCTTGGCCCAGCGCAGGTTGCCCCACATGTCGAGCTCCCAGCCCAGCGTGACCTTGATGCCCAGTTCAGGGTCGCGCACGGACTTTCCGCCGTAATAGTCGTTCGTTTCGTATTCGGCATAGACGGGCAGTCCGACCGACGGCAGCCGGTTGGCCTTGTCGATGCGGTAGAGCTGCCGCATGCGCTCGACGCGGGCGGCGGCCGAGAGCAGGTCCTTGTTGTGTTCGAGCGTGCGCTCGATGATGCGGCAGAGCGTTGTGTCGCCGTAGAACTCCCACCAGTCCAGGTCGGCCAGCGTCAGCGAGTCGCTGCGTCCCGGGACGACCTGCTCCGGCAGATTGAGTTCGGGGCTCTTGCAGTGCCTGACGGCCGAGCAGGAGGCGAGCCCGACGGCGGCAAGAAGCGCAAGTATGATCGGAATGTGTTTCATCGTTTGAGTTTGGCTTTGATGCGGTAAATCCATACGAAGAAGAACGGCACGAAGACGATGCCCACGGTGATGGCCACCAGCATGCCGAAGAAGACGCCCGTGCCGATGCCCTGGCGGCTTGCCGAGCCGGGACCCGAGGCGAAAACCAGCGGCAGCAGACCCAGGATGAAGGCCAGCGAGGTCATGACGATGGGGCGGAAGCGCAGGTGCGCCGCCGTGATCGCCGCCGTGACGACGTCGCGGCCCTTTTCGACCTCCTCCTTGGCGAACTCCACGATCAGGATGGCGTTCTTGGCCACCAGACCCACGAGCATCACCAGTCCGATCTGGAAGTAGATGTTGTTCTCCAGACCGCAGATCCAGATGCCGAGGTAGGCGCCGATGCCGGCCACGGGCAGCGAGAGGATCACGGCAATGGGGACGGTCCAGCTCTCATACTGCGCCGCGAGGAAGAGGAAGACGAAGAGGAAGGCCAGCGCCAGCACCGTGCCGGTCTGTCCGCCCTCGTGCTTCTCCTGATACGAGAGGCCGCTCCACTCGACACCCACCGAGGCGGGCAGCTCCCGGCGGACGATCTGTTCGAGCTCGTCCATCGCCTGCCCCGAGCTGTAGCCGTGCGCGGCCTCGCCCGAGATGGTCGCCGAGTTGAACATGTTGAAGCGCTTGATCGTGCCGGGGCCCGTCGTGTAGTAGGTCGTGCCGAGGGCCGTGATGGGGATCATCGCCCCGTCGTCGCCGCGCACGAAGAAGAGGTTCAGGTTGTCGCGGTAGGCGCGGTAGGGCGCCTCGGCCTGGACGTAAACGCGGTAGATGCGGTTGAACATGTTGAAGTCGTTGACGTAGATCGACCCCGTAAAGGCCTTCATCGTCGAGAAGATGTCCGACATCGAGACCCCGACCATCTGGGCCTTGTCGCGGTCGACGTCGAAGTAGAGCTGCGGAATGTCGCCCTGCATCGACGAGGCCAGACCGGTCAGTTCGGGCCGCTGCGAGGCGATCGTCATGAGCGTGTCGACGGCCTGCTGCAGCTCGGTGTAGGTCGTGTTGCCGCGCGCCTCGAGCACCATCTCGAAACCGCCCGACTGTCCCAGACCGGGGATCACCGGCGGGGTCGAGAGGTAGACCTTGCTCTCGGGGTAGCGCGACAGCTCGCGCCGCACGCGTCCCATGATCTCGGACAGGTCGTCCGTCTCGCGCTCGTCCCACGGCTTGAGGATCACCGTCAGCTGGCTGTGCGCCTGGTTCGTGCCCACGCGGGGGCTCGAACCCGTGACGTTGAGCACGTACTCCACGTCGGGATCCGCCATCAGGAAGTCGATGGCGCGGTTGGTCACCGTGCGCGTGCGTTCGATCGTCGCGCCTTCGGGCAGCTCCAGCTCCACGGTGAAGTATCCCTGGTCCTCCTGCGGCATGAAGCTCTGCGGCAGCAGGCGGTTCATCAGCCACATGCCGATGAGCACGATGCCGAAGGCGGCGAACATGCGCCGCGAGTTGGCCAGCGCCCGGGCGATCGTGCGGCCGTAGAAGTTGTTTCCGATGGCCAGCCCGAGGTTGATGCGGCGGAAGAAGCGGTTTTTCCTGTGCCCGTCGTCGGGACGCAGGAAGAGCGAACACATCACCGGCGAGAGGGTCAGCGCCACGATCGTGGAGATGACCACCGACACGGCGATCGTGATGGTGAACTGCCGGTAGAGCTGTCCGGTGATGCCCGACAGGAAGCTCACGGGCACGAAGACGGCGCAGAGTACGAGCGACATGGCGATCAGCGCGCTGCTCAGGCTGCGCATGGCCTTCTTCGTGGCCTCGTAGGGCGAGAGGTGCTCCTCGTTCATGATGCGGTCGACGTTCTCGACGACGACGATGGCGTCGTCGACGACGATACCGATGGCCAGGATCAGACCCAGCAGCGTCAGCAGGTTGAGCGAGAAGCCGAAGATGAGCATGACGCCGAATGTGCCGATGAGCGAGATGGGCACGGCGACAATCGGGATGATTGTGGCGCGCCAGCTCTGCAGCGAGAGGAAGACGACCAGGATCACCAGCAGCAGCGCCTCGAAGAGCGTGCGGTAGACGTGGTGGATCGACTCGGAGATGTAGGTCGTCATGTCGAAGGGAATGTTGTAGGTGATGCCCTCCGGGAAGTTGCGGCTCAGCTCCTCCATCGTACTCTTGATCGACGAGGCCACCTCGATGGCGTTGGCGCCCGGCAGCATGTAGACGTCCAGCACGGCGGCGTTGCCGGCGTTGATGCCGCTCTCGGTGTTGTAGGACTGGGCCTCGAGCGAGATGTTCGCCACGTCGCGCAGGCGGATGATCGACCCGTCGGGGTTGGCGCGGATGACGATCTCCTCGAATTCGCTCACCGACGAGAGGCGCCCCTGCGCCGTGATGGGCGTCGTGACGTCGACACCCTCCATCGGGGCCTGTCCGAGCACGCCGGCGGCCGACTCGCGGTTCTGGTCCTTGAGTGCCGCCTGGAGGTCCTTGACCGTCAGTCCGAGGTCGGCGAGCTTGTCGGGCTGCACCCAGATCTGCATGGCGTAGTAGCGGCTGCCGACGTTCGAGACGCGGCCCACGCCCGGCACGCGGCGCAGCATGTCGAGCACGTTGAGCGTGGCGTAGTTCGACAGGTAGATCTCGTCGAACTTCGGGTCGTTCGAGAGCAGCGTGATGGTCAGCAGCTTGCTCGAGGCCTGCTTCTCGACCGAGATGCCGTTCTGCACGACCTCGGCCGGCAGGCGCGCCTCGGCCTCCTTCAGGCGGTTCTGGATGTCGACGGCCGCCAGGTCGGGGTCGGTCGAGATGTCGAAGGTCACCGTGGCGGAGAAACCGCCCGAGTTGGAGCTCGACGACTCCATGTAGATCATGCCGGGTGTGCCGTTGAGCTCCTGCTCGATGGGCGTGGCGACGGCCTGCGTCACGGTCTGCGCGTCGGCACCCGGATACGAGGCCGAGATCTTGACCACCGGGGGCACGATCTGCGGATACTGGTCGACGGGCAGCAGCGCAAGGCCGATGGCGCCGACGATGACGATGACGATCGAGAGCACCGTCGAGAAGACGGGCCTGTCGATGAAGAAATCGGCTTTCATGGGCTACTCCTCCTGCACTTTATCCTCTTCGCGGACGGTGGCGACGGGCTCGACCTTCATGCCGTGCGAGAGTTTGTGATAACCTTCCACCACGATGCGCTCGATCGACGAGAGACCGCGCTCGATGACGGTGTTGTTGCCCAGCTCGGGACCCGTCTCGACAAAGCGCTTCTCGACGACGCTGTCCGGGCGCACCACGTAGATGTAGGCACCGCCCTTCTCGATGACCAGCGCCTTCGTCGGCACGACGATGGCGTTCTCGCGCACGTCGAGCAGCAGCTTGACCTTCGTGAACTGGCCCGGCAGCAGGATGTGGTCGGGATTGGCCATCTCGGCGCGCACGGAGAAGGTACCCGTCTGCGGGTCGACCTGCGGGTCGGCGAAGTCGACCAGACCCCGCATGGGGTATTCCGATCCGTCGGCCAGCGTCACGGTGATGTAGGGATCCCACTTGCGCGTGGAGTCCTTGTGCCCGAGGTTGACGTTGCGGGCCTTCGAGCGCAGGTAGTCGAGGGCCGTCATGCTGAAGTCGACACGCACGGTGTCGCTCTTGACGACGGTGGCCAGCAGCGACTTGCCGCTCGGACCCACGAGCGTGCCGATGTCGGCGTAGCGTTCGGAGATGTAGCCCGCGATGGGGGAGATCACGCTCGTGTAGCCGAGCGTCATCTCGGCCTGCGTGAGGTCGGCCTCGCCCACGACGACGTCGGCCACGGCGCTCTCGTAGGAGGCGATGGCGTTGTCGAGGTCGAGCTGGCTCGCGGCGCTCTGCTCGTAGAGCGGACGGATGCGGTTCAGGTCGCGCTCGGCCTTCTGGGCCTGGGCCCGGGCCTTGTTGAGCTGCGCCTTGGCCTTGTTCACGCGGGCGCGGTAGAGCTTGGGGTCGATGATGAAGAGCGTCTGGCCCTTCTTGACATAGGTACCCTCGGCGAAGAGCATGCGTTCGAGGTATCCCTCCACGCGGGCGCGGATCTCCACGAACTGCTGGGCGCGGATGCGGCCGACGTATTCGCCGTAGATGTTCACGTCCTCGGTCGTCACGGGCTCTACGGCCACGACCGGAAGCTCGATCACGGCCGGGCGCGGGCGGAAGATCAGATAGAGCACGCCGGCCGCAATCAGCACAGCGGCGGCCAGGCCGATCCAGTCTTTGCGGTTCATCCGCACGCGGACGTGCTTCACGCGCGAGGCCGTCCGTTTCAGTTCGGCCATGTTCAGCTTCGTCAGGTCCGGTTTGAGTCTGTCCAGGTTCATATCGAAATGGTGTTTACAAGGGTTTCCATACATGTTACCAATCCGCGGGCCACACTGTCGTGAAAATGCCAAATTGCTTTCGGACAGCGTTATAGCGGTATTTTCGGGCTCAAAGATAGCGAAAAGAATGTAGAAATAATCCACACCCGTGTGGAAATATTCCACACCCGGCGGCGGCGCACGAAAAAACCTCCCGCAAAAGGGGAGGTTTTCCACACACAAACAGTAACAATACAAACAATGCGATGGCTGAATCGTTTTTCCATTGTTTCCGGAACAAAGGTCGGGAAAAAACGGCGTGCGGCAATCCCCATAAGTAGGTATTTTCGCATGCCGGGGTGGTCCGGAGGCCCCGGTGTCCGTACTTTTTATTTTGAAATTCAAAAATATGCACTATCTTTGCAAGCGAAATTCCTGAAGGCCGGGCGACCGTCCGGCTGTGAAAATCTCAAGAAAACAATAGTCCGTATGCAAGATCTGAAAGCGCTCGAAGGGAAAAACCTTGCCGAACTGCGTGAGATAGCCAAGACGCTCGGCATAGACAACGTGATGGTGAAAAAGCGCGAACTCATAGATAAGATTGTCGCCTCGGCGCAGTCCGGGGCTCCGGCCGCCGTCGAGACGACGCCGGAGGCTGTACCGGCCGCACCGGCGCGTGCCGCGCGGGGGCGTCGTCCCCGGCTTTCCAAGTCGGAGGCTGCGGCGCCGGTTGCGGAGCCGGGCGGTGCGGCAGCGGAACCCGCGCCGGCAGAAACGGCTGCCGCGGAGAAACCATCCGAGGCGGCGCCGGAGGAGGCTGCCCGCCCCGAGCCCAAGCGCCGGGGCCGCAAGCCCAAGGCGCAGCAGGCCGCCGCGCCGGAGACCGCCGCGGAGACCCCGCAGGAGGCGCCGCAGGGGAGTGAACCGGCTCCGGAACACCCGCACCGCGACCGTGCGGAGCGGCACGAGCGGCATGAACGCCGCGAGGCGACCGAGGCGCAGCACCTCGACGAGGAGGTCATTACGAAGGACGACTTCGCCGGCGAGATCGAGGGCGAAGGGGTTCTTGAGGTGATGCCCGACGGCTACGGATTCCTCCGCTCGGCGGACTACAACTACCTCAATTCGCCCGACGACATCTACGTCTCGCCGTCGCAGATCAAGCTCTTCGGTCTGAAGCCCGGCGACACGGTCAACGGCACGATCCGTCCCCCGAAGGAGGGTGAGAAGTACTTCCCGCTGGTGCGCGTCAACGAGATCAACGGCCTGAAGCCCGAGTACATCCGCGACCGCGTGCAGTTCGAGTACATGACGCCGCTCTTCCCGAGCGAGAAGTTCTGCCTGACGGGTAACGGCCACAACAACATGTCGACGCGCATCGTGGACCTCTTCTCGCCCATCGGCAAGGGGCAGCGTGCGCTGATCGTCGCCCAGCCCAAGACGGGCAAGACGATGCTGTTGCAGGCGATCGCCAACGCCATTGCGGACAACCATCCGGAGGTCTACATGATCGTGCTGCTGATCGACGAGCGCCCCGAGGAGGTGACCGAGATGGCGCGCAACGTCAAGGCCGAGGTTGTCGCCTCGACCTTCGACGAGCAGGCCTCGCGCCACGTCAAGGTGGCCGAGATGGTGCTCGACAAGGCCAAGCGCATGGTCGAGTGCGGGCACGACGTGGTGATCTTCCTCGACTCGATCACCCGCCTGGCGCGCGCCTACAACTCCGTGCAGCCCGCCTCGGGCAAGGTCCTCTCGGGCGGTGTGGACGCCAATGCGCTGCACAAGCCCAAGCGTTTCTTCGGTGCGGCCCGCAATACGGAGGAGAAGGGCTCGCTGACGATCATCGCCACGGCGCTCATCGATACCGGCTCGAAGATGGACGAGGTGATCTTCGAGGAGTTCAAGGGTACGGGCAACATGGAGCTGCAGCTCGACCGCAAGCTCGCCAACAAGCGCGTCTACCCGGCCGTCGATGTCATCGCTTCGGGTACGCGCCGCGAAGACCTGCTGCTGCCGCGTGACGTGATGAACCGCACGTGGGTGCTGCGCAAGTACCTTTCGGACATGACGCCCGTCGAGGCGATGGAGTTCCTCCAGAAGCAGATGGGTCTCACGCAGAGCAACGAGGAGTTCCTCGCCACGATGAACCACTGATCGAAAGGTGAAAAGTGAAAAGTAAAAAGTAAAAAGTGAAAGGGGAGGGGCTACACTTCCTTGGATCATCCAACCAGGAAAACGGGGCGGCCGACGGCTTCCCCGTTTTTTGTGCACGAAGCGGGGGCTTGCCGATGCGCGTCCTGTTCCCGCCCGGGGCGCCACGAAGTCCCCTTCGCTCCGGCCGGTCCGGGGCGCGCCGCGTTTCCCGGTGTCGTCTCGTTGTCGTCTCGCTGCCGTCCTGTTGCAGCCGTTTTTTCGGCGGATCGCACTGCCGATTCGGAAATAAATCGTAGCTTTGCGGAGAACGATCCGCGGCCGTGCGGCAAAAAAACGCTGCGGGGACCGCGCCCAAAACAATGCGATGATGAAACGAATCCTGCTACTGATTGCCTGCCTGCTGGCCGTGCGGAGTGCCGCGGCGTGGGGGCAGAAGGGACACGACGTGACGGCCTACATAGCCGAATGCCACCTGACGCCCGAGGCGGCCGAACGCATCGACAAGGTCCTCGGCGGACACTCGCCCGTCTACTATGCCAACTGGCTCGACAACGCCAGCCACACGCCCGAGTATGCCTATACGAAGACGTGGCACTACCTGAACATCGACGCGGGCGAGACGCTCGAGAGCATGGCAGCCAATCCCAAGGGCGACGTGCTGAAGGCCGTAAACGACCTGGTCGCAAGCCTCAAGTCGGGCGATCTGGACCCTGCCGAGGAGCGGGTGCAGCTGCAGATGCTGATCCACCTTGTGGGCGACATGCACTGCCCGATGCACACGGGGCATCTCTCCGATCTGGGTGGCAACCGGGTGCCGGTGGTCTATTTCGGCAAGGCGACGAACCTCCACGCGGTGTGGGATACGAACCTCATCGAGTCGGCGCACCGCTGGAGCTATACCGAGTGGCGCGAGCAGATCGACCGGCTGCCCGACGACGAGGAGATGCGTCTGCAGACGGGCACGCCGCGCGACTGGCTGCTCGAGACGCAGGCAATCTGCTCGGAAGTCTATGACCGCACGCCGGAAGGCACGAAGATTTCGTATGATTACGTCAACTGGGCTGCACCGATCCTTGAGATGCAGCTGCTGCGCGGCGGGGTCCGCCTGGCCCGGCTGCTCAACGAGATTTACGGATAGACTGCGGAGCGATTGTGACGGTTCCCGGGGTGCGGCCGTCCGTTCCGTGCAGCGACGGCGGCGAGCTGTGCCGGAGCGGGTTTTTCTGCAGCGACGGGGCGAGCTGTGTCGGGTGCGGGTTTCTCCGGACAGTGCCCGGCCCCGATTGCTCCGGACAACCGTCCGGTCCTGATTCGGGCGAATACGGAAAAAGCAAAGCGGACAACCACGAAGGTTGCCCGCTTTCGGTACTCGGAGCGGGAATCGAACCCGCACGACCATTGCTGGTCACAGGATTTTAAGTCCGGCGTGTCTACCTATTCCACCATCCGAGCCACACACGCCTTTTCTGCGAAAGGCGACGGCAAAAGTACGCAATATTCTCCGATTTTACAAGCCCTTGCGGCTTTTGCCTCCGCAAAAAAAACGCGGACGCCGGCCGCAGCGACCGTGCGTTAGCCGATCTTCCGTCAGCCGATGGCGGCCAGGATGGCTTCGTCGTCATCGGGCGCGAACCACCGGATTTCGGGGTCGCGCCGGAACCACGTGAGCTGCCGCTTGGCATAGCGGCGCGAGTTGCGCTTGATGAGTCGCACGGCTTCGTCGTAGGGTATCTTTCCGTCGAAATAGTCAAACAACTCCCGGTAGCCGACCGTTTGCAGGGCGTTGAGCTCCCGGTGCGGATACAGCGCCCGCGCCTCGGCCTCCAGTCCGTCGGCCAGCATCCGGTCGACGCGGCAGTCGATGCGTCGGTACAGCTCCTCGCGCGGCAGGTCGATGCCGATCTTGACCACCTCGAAGGGCCGCTCGCGGCGTATGCCCGTGCGCAGCGACGAGTAGGGGCGTCCCGTCTGGAGGCAGACCTCGAGTGCCCGCACCACGCGCGCGGGATTCCGGAGGTCCGCACCGGCACAGTAGTCGGGATCGAGCCGCCGCAGCTCCCCGACAAGCGACTCCAGTCCCTCTTCGTCTATCCGCCGCATCAGCTCCGCACGCAGCGCCTCGTCGGCGCGCGGCAGGTCGTCCATCCCGTCGCACAGCGCCTGCACGTAGAGACCCGATCCGCCGACCGCCACGACGCAGTCGTGTGTGGCGAAGAGTTCCGCGAGTCGAGCCAACGCCTGCTCGGCATAGGCACCGCAGCTCAGGTTCTCCGTGATGTCGTGCGACGCGATGAAGTGATGTTCGGCAGCTTGCAGCTGCTCTGCCGTGGGCTGCGCCGTGCCGATGGGCATGCCGCGGTAGAGCTGCCTCGAATCGGTCGAGAGGATCGGAGCCCCCAGCTGCCGGGCGAGGCGGATGCTCAGGTCGGTCTTCCCCGAGCCCGTCGGCCCGACGAGGACAACCAGCCGTTTAGTACTCGTCGTCATAGGAGTCGTCGCCCTCGAAGTCGCGGAAGTCGCCCATCATCTCGTCGAAGGCCGAACCCTCCTCTTCGTCGTCGCGGTTCTTCGAGGGGTCGTACTGGTCGGGAGCCTCCGCCCGGGCGTAGATCTCGCGCGGATAGACGGCCCCCTTCTCGGCCTCATACGCTCCGGTCAGCTCCAGGTAGTAGGCGCGGTCGCCGAGCAGGTCGAACAGGTAGATCAGCCGGTCGCGGCGGTTGTGGATGATCTGCCCGAGGGTCACGTGCTCCATGAGTTCGGGAGCCCCGGTCGTATCGTCGCCCATCTCGAGGAGCGTAAACTCGCGCTGCTTCTCCCAGCGCTCGTTGGCCGTGAAGAACGACGCCATGCACTCCTCGTATTCGAGCGTCTCGAGAATGAAGTGGTGGAAGTCGAGCAGCGTCATGTCGTACATCACCTCGTAGTCGCGCACGAAGTGGTCGTTCTCGTCGCTCAACATCCGGAATCGGAAAACCATCGACATATCCGTATCGTTTTTTGTGTCTGTTTGCGTACAAATGTAGTGAAAAAAGCGGCTCGCGCTCACAGCCCGCAGAGAAATTCCAGCACGTCGCGGTCGTCGGGCCAGTCGGTCAGCGAGGGCGACTGCGCCCGTCCGAAGTCCACCCGGCGGCTGTGCGGCAGCAGGGTGGTGACCACGCACTGCAACTCGTTGTCGTGCTGTGTTAACCATGCCGTCACCTCCTCCGTCGTTTTATATCTGGTAAAGGCAATGCGGCTCAATGCCGCGGGGAATTCCTGCTGTTCGACGGCCACGGCGCGACCGAAGTCGACGTAGGGGGTTCCGCTCATCTCGCAGAGTGCTTTCTCCTGGCGGTAATTGTTTATGTATTTCGGATTTACATCTGGCATCTCCAGTTTGGGTTCATATCCTTCGGGCAGGAACAGGAGCGACACGCTGCGGCATCCCAGTCCCGAGTAGGCCCAGATGTCGTCCGCCAGTCCGCGAAGCTGTTCGGGCGTTTCGCAGCCCGACAGCACGGCGACGGACTGCCGGCTGCCGCGCAGCAGGGCGGGGATTCCGGCGTATTGCGCGCGGAAGTAGCGGTTGGCATTGTCGCTGCCCGTGGCGATCACGGCATCGACCGGCTGCGTGCCGTCGTAGAGGACGACCCGCGCCTCGGGATCGATGTCGCGCAGCTGCGCGACGATGTGCTCCATCAGCACGCGGTCCTTGGCCGAGGGCTTGACCAGGCAGCGGTGGCCCGCCGCCACGACGCACAGCAGGTCGAAGAACCCTACGAGAGGGATGTTCCCGGCCATGATGACCAGTACGTTGCGCGCCTGTGCGACGGGAAGCGGGTAGGCTGCGAGCCACCCGCGGAGGCGCTCTTCGGTGAGCATCTCCGTCGCCAGGGCCCGGGCCGCACGGCATACCTCGAGTGGTGTGAACCAGCCGTTGGCCTCGCAGGCGCGGGCGATGACCTTGCGCGAGGCCGCATCCTCGCCGAGGCGTTCCAGCCGTCGGCCGAGTTCCGAAAAGAGTTCGATTGCGTGTTTCATCACCGCAAAGATAACGCACGACGGGAATATTTCGTACCTTCGCATGAAAGTTGCATGCCTTTGCCATAAACCGTAAAAACAAAGATCACCATGGAGAGAACATTCAAGGAGGCGCTCCGCCACCGCCGCAGCTACTACGCGCTGGCCCCGGAATCGCCTGTAACAGATGCCGAAATCGAGGAGATTCTGCGCTGGAGCGTGCAATACGTCCCGTCGGCCTTCAATTCGCAGTCGACACGTCTCGTGCTGCTGCTCGGAGCCCAGCACGGCCGACTTTGGAGCCTGGTCAAGGATACTTTGCGGCCGATCGTGCCCGCGGCGGCCTTCCCGCGCACGGAGCGCAAGATCGACACCGCCTTTGCTGCGGGTTACGGTACGGTGCTCTTCTTCGAGGAGGAGGCTGTCGTGCGCACGCTTCAGCAGCAGTATCCCGAGTATGCCGACAACTTCCCGCACTGGTCCGAGCAGACCTCGGCCATGCACCAGCTGGTCGTCTGGACGCTGCTCGAGGATGCGGGGTTCGGCGCCTCGCTGCAACACTACAATCCGCTTATCGACGACAAGGTGCGCCACGAGTGGAAACTGCCCGCGACGTGGCGGCTCGTCGCCCAGATGCCCTTCGGCCGGCCGCTGGACCATCCTGCGGAGAAGAGCTTCGAGCCGCTCGATGCCCGCATCCGTATTTTCGGCGACGAGTCGGACCGGTAGGCCTCCGTTTCCGTCGGCACTTTCCGTTACAGCCAGTCCGGCTTTATTGTCGCAGCAGGTTTTTCGTTGCGTTTGTTGCGTTTGTTGCGTTTGTTGCGTCCGTCTCGTTTGTTACGTTCGTCTCGTTTGCCCGTTCGGCCCGATTGTTTCGTCCGATAGGCCCATTCGTTCGCTCCGACCGTCGCATGCGTTCGACCCGGTCGGAACGACCGGCGGACCGAACAGACGGCATTTCGGCGACGACCGGTTCTGTCAGACGGTTGCCGGGCTGCGCTCCCGGGGGCGGAACCGGTTGGGACCGTGTGCTGCGTATGGCCTCGAACGGGGCAGGTAGGGCAGCGCGCGTAGGGTGGTGTGTACGGTCATACGGCAGTCGTGTGGATTGTGGCGCTTTGAGGGCTGCAAAGGCGGATTGTGTACTGTCGGCAGGGGAATTGGTAAAAATTTCGCATGAAAAAACATAAAAAATTTGGAGATTCGGATTTTTTGCCTACCTTTGCACTCGCAAACGAAAACCATGCGGAAATAGCTCAGTTGGTAGAGCGCAACCTTGCCAAGGTTGAGGTCGCGGGTCCGAGTCCCGTTTTCCGCTCCAGAGGGGGCCAGAAAGAAACCCCGATAGAAAGCAAAAAGCCTTGTATATCAGCGATATACAAGGCTTTTTCTTATATTCCTCTACTCCTGTTGAAGCAAAAGGCAGCAAGTATTTCACGCCTTAATCGTGACCTTTTTTGCTCGGACCGAAAACAGGTCACGATTTAGCTCTATTTCGCTGATTTGCATCATTTTACTCTGCAACATTCCGATGCTGAAGACGTTTAATTTACTCAAAAACCAAGCAGCCATGTTGCCACGAGCCACCTTCAGCGTCGTCTTCTTCTGCAAGAAGACCAAAGTCACAAAAAAGGGCAAAGCCCCGATCTATGCCCGCATCACCACGACCGGCCAGTCGACCGAAATCTACACACAGTGCCAGATCGAGCCGGAACGCTGGAACCAGCGCCTCGAACGCTCGCTCTACAAGGACGAGGTCGACCTGCAGATCAACCGCATCATCGCCAGTTACCGGGCCTCGATCCTTGCCGCCTATGACCGCCTGATCCAGGAGAACAGGACGCCGACCTGCTTTGCCGTCAAACAACTACTGGGCTCCGCCTCTTCGAGCCGGATGCTGCTGGCGGAGTTCGGCAAATACTGCGAGAAACGGCAGCAGGAGGTCGGCACTCGCATCACACAGCTCACGGCCAACAAGTACCACCGCCTGCTACGCTACATGACCGAATATATCCGGCAGGTGTACGGCAAGGAGGACCTCCCGCTGGAGACGGTCGACTATGCCTACGTCGATGGATTGAACACCTACATGCAGACGGCTTACAACTGCCACAACAACGGAGCAGTCAATCTGCTCTGCTGTTTGAAGAATTTCCTGCTCTATGCCGTCCGCAACGAATGGATCGAGAAGAATCCCTTCCGCTACTACAAGATGAAGATCGACAAGACGAACGTCAAGGTGCCGCTGACGAAAGCGGAACTGGATCTGCTGCTAAAGCGACCGATGCCCAACGAGAGGCTGGACCGCATCCGGGATGTCTTCTGCTTCTGCGCGCTGACGGGACTGGCCTTCACGGATGTCGACCACCTGCGGCGGGAACACTTCACGACGGACGAGGAGGGACAGCTGTGGATCCATAAGCCACGAGAGAAGACCTCGGTGATGAGCCGCGTTCCAGTACTCCCGCAGGCGGCGGCCCTGCTGGAGAAGTACCGCGACGATGCCAACTGTCGGGCACGGGGCAAACTGCTGCCTGTCCCGTCGAATACGAAGATGAATGCCTACCTGAAGGAGATAGCGGATATTTGCCAGATTCACAAGCATCTGACCACGCACCTGGCGCGCCATACGTTCGCCACGCTGGCGATTGAATACGGAATGCCGATCGACATCATCGCCAAGATTCTGGGCCACACGAATACGAACATGACACGGCGCTATGCGAAGATTTCCGAGGCGAACATCAGCCGCGAGATGCGCCGCATCGGCATGGTGCTGACGGCATAAACCGGCGTTTTCCCCGCAGTTTGTCCACCCTTGCGACGCCAACCGACGCCAACCACTGCCACATTGCTTTGCGGGCGAAACTTTTGAGGGGCTGCGCGCGTTATCCGAGTGCAAGCTTGCAGGAACAAAGATTCATAAACCGGGAAAAAGATGAAATGCCGCGCCTTTCGGATCCGGGACCGCTGAATGTTCGGCGTCCCCATCCACACAGAGTGCAACCCATAAAGACGGGTTGCCGCATAGTCAAACCAAGCAGAAAGAAGACCATGGAAAAGATCGTATGTATCGGGGAGCGGAGTTGGCAGCGGCTCCTCGAACGGGTGGAACACTTGTCTGCCCTTGCCCAACGTCTGGAACGTCGTTTGACGCCACCGCAGGACGACGGGTGATTGGACAGCGAAGAGGTCTGTCGGGCGCTGAACATCACCAAACGCACGCTGCAAAGCTACCGGGACTGGGGAGCGATTCCCTGCTCGCGATTGGGCGGTAAATTCTACTACCGACGCCGGGACCTCGCCGCCTGGCTCTCCCGCAAAACCGTTCAAACGCGATAGCCATGCCGCTGGATTATCTCAACGAAGCGAGCGACGAGGTACAACGCTTGTTCACACGACTGGACAGCGTGGAACTCATGCTGCGGAAGGCCTCCGAGGAGCGTCGCCCGATGATCGGCGAAGAGCGCTACCTGACTGGTGAGGAGGTCTGCACACGCCTGCACCTCTCACCGCGCACCTTGCAGACGCTGCGGGACCGGCGGCAGATTCCCTTCACGGTACTTGGCAACCGCCTGCTGCTTTATCCCGAATCGGGGATCCGGGCGGTCCTTGACCGCAACCTTCGGCCAGCTGCCGAGTAACAGACTACATGAGCTCTCGAATCAGATGATTCGAGGGCTTTTTTTCGTACATATCCCTACCGCCAGCCCATCTGCGCAACGACCAGCAAGAAAGCGCAATCGCGCCCCAAGGTGAAACAAACCGGCAGCGGGTGCCGTTATCCTCACAACGACGCAAAAACCACCGACCATGACAACGCCATTCATCCCTTTCAAGGCTCCCCAATGAAGAGCCGACCATCTTCCATCGGTTGCCCATTGCCTCCGGTTGGACGACAACAAGCCCCGATCCGTTCGGGCCAAAATCTACACGCTCCCCATCCTTGCCGCGACATGAACCTCCTGCCGTTTGCCGGTATGGGAGCGCCTCCGCGCTGAAGTCTTTGCGTCCCCGGGATTCCGCACCGTTCGACTGCTGGCGTCGAACGTGCTGCCGGCTCCCGGGTCCGAAAACCGAAAGGAGCGAGGTTGTGTTCTTGTGGCACAAAAACCCCGCATCGGGTTTTTGGCTGCCACTTCGAACCACCTCGCCCTGCGGGGCTGCCCCGCCCGGTCTGCTCCCGAGGGTCGCATACCGAACCATCCGCCGCTCGCCGGGCTCGCCGCGGATTCGGGACACAGGACGTCGTTTCCGACCGACGACGCTTGCTGCACGAACCGGCTCCCGATTGTTTGTTCCACCGTCAATGCCTTCGCGCCATGGAGGTAACGAAACCCAAGGGCGGACGCCCGCGGAAGAGCGCGGCGATGTTGCGCTCACGCACGGTACGTTTCCGCGTGAGCGAGGCGGAGTACCTCCGGGTGCAACGTAAGGCAAAGGCCTGCAATCTGACCCTTTCGGAGTATGCCCGCCAGGCGGTTGTCTCGGGGCGGATCCTGCGGCGGATCGGTACCGAGGAGCTGCGCCTGGTGTCTGAACTGACGCGCGAGAGGAACAACTTGAACCAACTGGCTTTCCTCCAGCACGCCTTCGGTGTCGCCTCCCACGAAGAGGAGCTGCGGCGAATCCTCCGCTTCTACGACGAGGTGATCGGACGGCTGAAACAAAAACTCTAAAACGATGATTGGTAAAATCGTAACCGGCAAATCCTTTGGCGGCGCGGTGCGCTACCTGCTCGGCAAGGAGCCGGGAAAGGCTTATATCCTGACGAGTGACGGCGTGGAGCTCACCTCCCGGCAGGCGCTGATCGGCAGCTTCGAGTTCCAGCGCCGGGCCCGCCCCGATGTCGAACGGGTTGTCGGTCATATCTCCCTATCGTTCCACCCCGACGATGACCCGCGGATGTCGAACCAGTTGATGCTTGACCTGGCACGGGAGTATATGCAGCGCATGGAGATTACCGGCACGCAGTACCTTGTCGTGCGCCATACCGATACGAAACATCCCCACCTGCATATCCTCTATAACCGGGTACGCTACGACACGACGCTGGTCCCGGACCGCAACGAACGCCTGCGCAACATGCACATCTGCAGGGAACTCAAGCAGGAGTACGGGCTGACCTTCTCGCACGGCAAGGAGCAGGTTGCCACGGAACGGCTGTATGGCTCGGAGCAGCTGCGCCACCGCATTTACGACCACCTGCGGGAACTGCTGTCCGAGTGCACCTCCTGGACAGCACTCGCAGAAGAACTGGCCAAACGACAGGTCGCCACGACCTTTGTTCATCGGGGCGGCGATCCGGCGAAGGAGATCCAGGGCGTAACCTTCACCCTGGAGGGACATACGTTCAAGGCTTCGCAGGTGGACCGGAAGTTCAGCTACGGCCGCCTGACGCAACGGATCGAGCAGAATCGCCTCCGACAGGCGATGATCGAACGGATCCGCAACTACACGGAGGAACAACGTCCGCAGGTCGCGGCTATCCTGCAAAAGCTGGAGACGGAGAAGCAACGGCAACAGCAACCAGAGGCGCCGCGTCGAAATCTGTCGATTGCGGGCAAGCCCTTGACCGAGGAGCAGATCGAGATGCTCCGTGAGGGAGAACCGATCTACGTGCGGGGAACGCAATCGGAGGGATATGTGGTGATGGATGACCGGCTGCAGATGGCGTGGGTCTATCGGGACGATCCGCGGGACTGGGTGGAGTACGGGAAATACACAATCCGGCGCATGGACCGGGACCGGATCGAGGCGGGTTACGTGGTGCGTGCACTGGTGAAATGGTGGGGAGGCACGACGGCACGTCCCTACCTGTGGAAGGAGAATGCATCGGATCCGACCTACCGGGAGAGTTGGGACGATCCCCGCGAACCACGGCCTTCACAGACTCAAAAACAGCAGGACCGTCCGCGACGCTTTATCGCCCCGAAGAAGAAATCGCGAGGGCCAAGTCGGTAACGAAATTTTGTCGGATACCCGTGTGCGCAACTGAAATTAAAAGCCTATCTTTATAGGGCAATAACCCGACGAGCGTATGAAAGAGAAATCCGAGAATTACCGCCGCTTTTCTACTGCCAAGAATGCTTGCCAGAAGATTGAGTCGCCAAGTCCTCCATATAAATTGCGAAAACTCTCGGAGGAGGATATTCCTGTGCTGCAAACCTTGTTTCGGGAGACGGTTCTACATGTCAATGCGCGAGACTACACCCGCGAAGAGGTGGAAGACTGGGCTTCGTGCGGGGAGAGTGCTGAGCATATGAAAGACTTATTGGCTCGCAATGACTATGTTGCGGCATTGAACGAACAGGACGAGATCATCGGTTTCTCGTCGATGAATGCCGAAGGCTATCTGCACTCGCTGTTCGTGCATAAGGATTATCAGCGGGTCGGCGTCGGAAGCCTGCTGCTTTCGGCTGTGGAAAAGAGAGCCCGGGAATACGGAGTCTCGGAAATCACTTCGGAAGTGAGCCTGACGGCTCGTCCTTTCTTCGAGAAGAGAGGGTATGAGGTAATCAAGGTTCAGAAACGCCGGGCAAACCGATTGGAACTGACCAACTTTGTGATGCGAAAGCGTCTCAAAGACTAAAACGACCACCCCTTTCCACCCGTCCGCAAAGATCCGACTTGCCGGCATCGGCGGCTGCAAGGCTGTACGGAGCGCCCCATGGGACGGCCTTGCATCCGCCCCCGCCAA
>UQUQ01000014.1 GCA_900544265.1 uncultured Alistipes sp. | reverse complement strand
TAGTCGCCCGGGCGCAGCTGGTTGAGCTCGGCGACGGTCATCTGCTCGTCGCGCCGGATCTCGCCGTTGATGCGGTAGCGCTGGTAACGGTCGAAGATCTGGTGATCGGTATAGAGGCAGAGCTTCAGGTCGTTGTCGACGAAGCCCTCGTGCAGCGTGATGGAGAGCGGCCGCACGACGGCCTGCCCGCGGCCGATCTGGTGGAAGATGTTTTCGAGGCGCTCCATCTGCGCCTTGTTCTCCGAGAGGATGCGCGTCCCGTACCCGCGCAGCGAGTTGCGGATCATGTCGTCGGCCAGCATCTCGAAGTTCTTGTTGAACTTGGGCTGGGGAGCCGTCGAGAAGCGGATCGTCGCGGCGGCGGGGCGCTCCGCCAGGTTGTCGCGCAGGAGGAAGAGCCGGCAGGGGGCCATGTCGGCGAGCAGGCCGTTGCGCGAGGTCAGCAGCTCGTCGATCGTCTCGGGCTGCTCCATGTCCTGCAGCGTGCGGCGCCGCACGTCGTTCACGCGCCGCAGCACGTAGTCGGCGTCGTAGAACCAGCAGGCGAGCTCCGCCCCGGCGAACTGCACGAGCGAGACGCGCGCGGCGGCACCGGTCCGCGGGCCACTCAGGTCGGGGATGATCTCCACGCCGTCGAGCCGGTCGGCCGAGAGCTGGCTCGAGATGTTGAAGCGGCGGATCGAGTCGACCTCGTCGCCGAAGAAGTCCAGACGGTAGGGTTTGCTCTCCGAGTAGGAGAAGACGTCGACGATGCCGCCGCGCACGGAGTACTGGCCCGGCTCGTAGACGAAGTCCACGCGCGCGAAGCCCGCATCGACGAGCGCTCCGACGAGCACCTCGATCGAGATGCGGTCGCCCACGTGCACGGGGATCGTTCCCCGGCGCATGACCTCGGCGTCGGCAACCCGCTCGGCCAGCGCCTCGGGGTAGGTGCAGACGACGAGGTAGTCGCCCTTCGCGCCGCCGAACGACCGCACGGCGCGCATCGTCGCCGTGCGCTGCACGACTCCCTGGGCATCCTCGGCGCCGTTGGCCGCCGAATGCTTGTAGGAGGAGGGGAAGAAGCAGACGCGCGTCTCGTCGAGCAGGTTGTAGAAGTCGTTGAGCAGGTAGGCCGCGGCGTCGCGGTCCTCGGCGACGAAGAGGTGGATGCCCCCCACGCGGACCACGGCCGCGGCGGCATAGAACGAAAGGGCCCCGCCGACCAACTCTTCGAGATGGACGGTCGCGGTGTGTTTTTCATATTCGCGGCACAGTTGCCCGAGGGTCTTCGCCCCGGCGGCATACTGCGCCAGCTCTTCGCGTGCAGTCATTGGTCTGCTGTCGGATAAGTCCGCGTCGCCGCCGACAGGCTGCGCCGCACCCCGCGGAAGACCGCCGGAGCCACGCACGCGCCGCGCGCTGCGCACTCCCCGCGTTCACCTCCTCCCGGCATGCGGCGCCCGCGCCATGCGGCACGCGGCGTCACTTCTGGATCAGGTCGTTGTCCTTGCGGTCGTGGTAGTGCACCTCGACGATGCCGATGCTCTGGTCCTCGGCGATGCGGATGCGCACCTTGTACTTCCACTCCCAGCGGCGGCGCAGCGACCACAGCCCCTTCTTGAGGAACGAGGCCACATAGGGGCTGACCACCAGTTTGATGTATTTGTGTCCGCGGTCCTGCGTGAGGAACGAGATCTGGTTCTCGATCTTCTTGTCCAGGACCACCGTGGGTTCGATCTTGCCCGTGCCGTTGCACGTGGGGCAGACGTCCGAGACGCTCTCCACGGCCACCGGGCGCACGCGCTGGCGCGTGATCTGCATCAGGCCGAACTTCGTGAGCGGCAGCACCGTGTGCTTGGCCTTGTCGGTGGCCATCAGGCGGACCATCTCGTCGTAGAGCGCCTGCTTGTTCTGCGCCTTGTGCAGGTCGATGAAGTCGATGATGACGATGCCGCCCAGGTCGCGCAGACGCAGCTGCCGCGCGATCTCCTTCGCTGCGGCCAGGTTCACGTCCATGGCCGTCTGCTCCTGGTTGTCCTCGGCCTTCGTGCGGTTGCCCGAGTTGACGTCGATGACGTTCATCGCCTCCGTATGCTCGATGATGAGGTAGGCGCCGCGCTTGAGCGAGACGTACTTGGCAAAGAGCGACTTGATCTGCTTCGAGATGTCGAAGTTGTCGAAGATCGGCACGTTGCCCTTGTAGAGCTTGACGATCTTCTCCTTCTCGGGCTCGATCTGCCGGATGTAGCTGCGGATTTCGTTGTACATCGCCTCGTCGTCGACGGCAATCTGCGAGAACGATCCGTTGAGCGAGTCGCGGATGATCGTGTTCGCCCGGTTCATCTCGCTCATGAGCTGTGCGGGCACCGCGGCCACGTTCTTCTTGATCGCCGCGCAGGTTTTGCGCCAGCGGTCGATCTGCGTCTGAATGTCGTGCTCGATATCCTCGTCCTTGGCCTCCATGGCCGCCGTGCGGATGATGACGCCGAAGTTCTTGGGCAGCACGGCAGCCGCAATGCGCTTCAGGCGCTTCTTCTCGTCGGCCGAGCGGATCTTCTGCGAGAGAAAGACCTTCGACGAGAAGGGCACGAGCACGACGTTGCGCCCGGCCAGCGAGATGTCCGACGTCAGGCGGGGCCCCTTGGTCGAGATGGCCTCCTTGGCCACCTGGACCATGATCTGCTGCCCGACCTGGAGGTAGTCCCCGATCTTGCCGTTCTTCTCGACGGGCGGCTCGAGCTTCATGCTCTCGACGCGCATGCCCCGCTTGCCGGGCTGCTGCGAGGCAACGAGCTTCTGCAGCGAGGGGAACTGCGTCCCCAGATCGAGGTAGTGGATAAAGGCGTCCTTTTCGTGTCCTATGTTGACGAATGCCGCGTTCAGACCCGGCATGATCTTGCGTACCTTACCGAGGTAGATGTCCCCCACGGCGAAGCCCGTCTGGCAGCGCTCCTTGTTGAGCTCGACGAGCACCTTGTCCTCGCACAGGGCGATGGATATCTCGGTGGGGTTGACGTTTACGATTAGTTCTCTGTTCATTTATATCGCGTGTCGCACGCCGCACGGCGGGTGCGATCCATTGAAAAAAGGGTTTGGGGCCGCCTGTTGGGATGGAGTGGCGGCGAACTCCAATGTTGGAATGGAGCGTGTCCCGGGGGCTGTCCGGACACGGCGGCGGGAGGCGCGGGCGGCACCCGGCAACTCCCGGAATCGTAAAACTTTAATAAATAGGTAAAGCTAAAAGAGCTCCGAGCCCCTTTAGCTTTAACCTGTCGTTCAGCACGAAAGTGCTACCCTACTTTTTCTTGTGACGGTTCTTGCGAAGACGTTTCTTACGCTTGTGGGTAGCCATCTTGTGACGCTTATGCTTCTTTCCGTTTGGCATAATCCTTAAAATTTTAGAGGTTCTTTACTTATTTTACTTCACCTTCGCAGCAAAGCTCTTCGCGGGCTTGAAAGCGGGGATGTTGTGTTCGGGAATCGTGATGGTCGTATTTTTCGAGATATTGCGGGCTACCTTCTTGGCGCGCTTCTTCACGATGAAGCTGCCGAAGCCGCGGAGATAGACGTTGTTGTTGTTGGTCAGCGACGTCTTGATGCTCTCCATGAAAGCCTCGACGATGGCCTGCACCTGCACCTTCTCGACACCGGTGCTCTTAGCGATTTCGCTTACGATATCTGCCTTTGTCATGTCTTTATTGTATTAAAAATTAAACTCATCCACCCACTTGGGACTGCAAATATACGTTTTATTTGTATTTTAGCCAACAAACCGCAATTTTTTTTCGCGATTTTCAACCGCACGCTACGCACAGTCACACAACGGAATACAAATATCGGGCTAAACCCGGCCGCAAATCGGCACAAAATGCTCCGACAGCCGGAAAAACGGCGGCCCCGATTTCTCCGGAAACATATAACAGACTACGAATCAATATTTTGCCGCTCCGCCTGCAAGATAATCGCGCCGCCACCCAATAAAGCGCGCGGTTTTTGCGTTTAGAATAAAAACACTATTTTTGCAAACGCTAAATCCGACAGTATGGTCAAGATACTCTGGGTCGACGACGAAATCGAGCTGCTCAAGCCCCACGTGCTCTTCCTCAAGCAGAAGGGCTACGAGGTCGATACCTGCAACAACGGCTACGACGCCATCGACATGGCCTCCGAGGAGGCCTACGACCTGATTATCCTCGACGAGATGATGCCCGGCATGACGGGACTCGAGACGCTCCCCAAGATCAAGGAGATCCGCCCCACAACCCCGGTCATCATGGTCACCAAGAGCGAGGAGGAGAACATCATGGACAAGGCCATCGGCTCGAAGATCGCCGACTACCTCATCAAGCCGGTGAATCCCAACCAGGTGCTGCTCTCGATCAAGAAGAACGTCCACTCGCAGCAGCTCGTCACCGAGCAGACGACGGCCGACTACCGTTCGGAGTTCGGGCGCATCTCCGCCTCGCTGCAGATGGCCGAGACGTTCCAGGACTGGTGCTCGCTCTACCGCCGCCTGACGGCCTGGGAGATCGAGCTCGACGACTCGACCGACCAGAGCATCAAGGAGGTGCTCACCTACCAGAAGAGCGAGGCCAACCAGGAGTTCTGCAAGTTCGTGCGCCGCAACTACTACCACTGGATCAACCGCCGCTCGGACGACACGCCCGTCATGTCGCACACGCTCATGCGCTCGAAGATCTTTCCCGTGGCCGACGAGAGCCGCAAGACCACGCTGCTGCTCATCGACAACTTCCGCTACGACCAGTGGCGGGCGATCTCGTCGCTGCTGCGCGGCTACTACGACGTCGTGCAGGACGACTTCTACTGCGCCATCCTGCCCACGGCCACGCAGTACGCCCGCAACGCCATCTTCGCGGGACTGATGCCGCTGTCGATCGACCGTCTGATGCCGGGCAAGTGGCTCAACGACAACGAGGAGGGCGGCAAGAACCAGTACGAGGAGGAGTTTCTGCGGCGGCTGATGACCCAGAGCGGCAAGCAGTGGAAGTTCTCCTTCGACAAGCTCGTGCGTCCGGAGCAGGGACGCCGGCTCGTGGACAACATCCAGAAGGTCTACGACGCCGACTTCTCGGTCATCATCTACAACTTCCTGGACATCCTCTCGCACGCCCGCACCGAGACCGACATCATCCGCGAGCTGACCGAGGACGAGGCGGCCTTCCGTTCGCTCACGCGCTCGTGGTTCGAGCATTCGGACCTCTACACGATCCTCAAGCTGCTCTCCGAGCGCGGCCACACGGTGGTCATCACCTCGGACCACGGCACGATCCGCGTCGACAACCCCGTGAAGGTCACCGGCGACCGCGAAACCTCGACCAACCTGCGCTACAAGACGGGCCGCAACCTCGCCTACAACTCGCGCGAGGTCTACGAGGTGCTCAAGCCCGAGGACATCCAGCTGCCGTCGAGCAACCTGACGTCGAGTTACATCTTCGCCTACAATTCGGACTTTCTGGTCTACAACAACGACGCCAACCGCCACATCCGCTACTACCGCAACACGTTCCAGCACGGCGGCATCTCGATGGAGGAGATGATCGTGCCGTTCATCGTGCTCAAACCCAAACAGTGACAACCGAAAACACACACGCATGAAAACCATCCATATCACCGACCGGGACGAGCTGCCGCAGGTGGCCTCGGCCATCATCGCGGCACTGGGACGCCGCACGGTCGTCGCCTTCCGCGGCGAGATGGGCGCGGGCAAAACCACGCTCATCCGCGAAATCGCCGCACAGCTCGGCGCCACGGACACCGTGACCAGCCCGACGTTCGCCATCGTCAACCAGTACCGAGGGTCGGGCAACCGCCGCATCTACCACTTCGACTTCTACCGCATCGACGACCTGCGCGAGGCCTACGACTTCGGCTACGAGGAGTACTTCTACTCGGGGGACCTCTGCCTGGTGGAGTGGCCCGAGAAGATCGAGCCGCTGCTGCCCGAGCACACGATGAACGTGCGCATCACGGTCGACAGCGAGACGGCCCGCACCTTCGAGATCGACTGACGCGCCGACGACGCCACAAACGGACGGAAGAGTCTTCGCATCGGACACTCTTCCGTCCGTTTGCATGCGGCATTGCGTCCGCCTGCGCCCCCTTCACGCAATGCCGAAGTGCCGGGGAGGACGAGCCGTGACGCTTTCTGCTCCGAAAACGGCATTTTCATTTGCCGCGGCACACGACATTTCGTATCTTTGCCGCCGGAACAGAGACCCGCTCCCATGAAAAAAGCCCTTAAAATCACCCTCCGGATCGTGCTTGCCGTGCTCGCGCTGGCACTCGTCGCCTTCCTGCTCGTCCGCTTCGTCTTCCACAAGCAGCTGGCAGAGCGACTGTACGACATCCAATACCGCGAACGCGTCGCCCTGCTGCGCGATGGCGGGGAATATGCCCCCGACACACTCTCCTACCGCTTCCGCTACCTGCAGGATACGGTCGACGCACGACGCATCCGCGAATACTTCCGGCTCGACACGCTCACCGGTCCGGCCGCCGCGACCTGGGATCGCGCTCTTGCGCTGGCCCGCTTCGTAGCCCGCAACATTCCCCACGCCAACCAGCAGAACTACCCCCAGGTGTGCACGGCCGTCGGACTGTGGGAATACACGCGCACGGTGGAGCCCGCCTTCAACTGCCGCCTGCACGCCATCCTGCTGCACGAGCTGCTGCTGGCCGAAGGGATCACCAACCGTTTCGTGACGTGCCTGCCGGCCGACTCGCTCGATCATGACTGCCACGTCGTAAACCTCGTCTGGCTGCCCGAACGGCAAAAGTGGGCGATGCTCGACTCCGACATGCAGGCCTGGGCCGAGGATGAGACGGGCACGCCGCTGTCGCTGGCCGAGATGCGTGAACACAGCCTCCACGAACGCGAGATCGTCTACCGTCCGCTGCTCGACCGCGAAAAAGATTTCGACTACTACCGCGCCTACTGGGCCAAGAACCTCTACTGGTTCGAGTGCTGGGAGACAACGGGCTACGGGCGCGAAAACAACAACCCGATCTACGCGGGCCGCAGCCGCATCATCGCGCTGCTGCCGCCGGACTTCGGCGGCTTCTCCCTGCGGCCGACCGACGTGCGGACCTCGGACGACGGGCGTTTCTGGGCCGCACCCGAACCCCTCATCACAGAATAAAAACCTTACCTCACACCCATATGCAGGAATACATCTCCAAACAGCATCAGATTCTCCGCCCCGCGGAGCAGATTTACGCCGTCATCAGCCGCTTCGACAACCTGACGCCTGCCCTGGCGGACCGCGTCGAGGAGTGGCAGGCCACCGAGGAGCGCTGCTCGTTCAAGGCCAAGGGCTTCACCGTGAAGCTCCGCATGGAGGAGCGCATCGCCCCCAAGCACGTGAAGATCGTGGGCGACGAAGGGGGCGTCCCGATGGACTTCGCCTTCTGGATCCAGCTGCACAAGGTCTCCGACACGGACACGCGCCTGCGGGTGGTGCTGCACATCGACCTGAACATGATGATGCGGATGATGATCGGCTCGAAGCTGCAGGGGGCCGTCGACCAGATCGCCGAGGGGATCGCCCGGGCGATGAATGCCGCCCCGCAGTACTGATCCGGCACCCCGCTCGGCCGGTCACACCCCCACCGGGACATTCCAACCGGAACACTCCGACCCGACTGGAACACCCCGGCCGGGACACACCGACCGGAGCACCACCCTCCACCGGAATCCCCGAGCGGAACACTCCGGCCGAAACAGACAAAAAAAAGCGACCCGCGGCAAAGGCGGGTCGCTTTTTCATTCTGTTGTTGCGAGTAGTGCCCGGTTGCGGGATAGCGTTGGTCCGGGCTGCATTGGTTGTGGACAGCATCTGATCGCGGACAACATTTGGTTGCAGGCGGCGTTGCGCATGGCGCGGCACCGCGGGCCGGGAAGGGGCCAGATGCCGCCTCACTCGGAGCCTACTCCCGCATGGCGCGGGCGACGCAGCGGATCGTCGGGAAGGCCTCGCGCACATGCCCGGCGGCCTCATCGGGCGTGCACCAGACGACCTGCTCGATTCCCTCCTCGGTCTGGGGCCGCAGCGCCGACGTCGCCGTCGTGCGCAGTTCGAACCAATGGGTGCGCTTCAACTCCCAGCGCGCCGTCTTCGGGAACCAGTAGGCATGCAGCGTCTCGCACAGCGGCCGCACGACATGCGCCGCAACACCCGTCTCCTCGGCAATCTCGCGCTCGGCGCACGCCTCAAGGCTCTCGCCCGGCTCGAGATGTCCTTTGGGCAGGTCCCAGCGTCCGTTGCGGTGGATCATCAGCCAGGCCCCCCGCGCATCGACCACCACGCCGCCGGCCGCCTCCACGGCCGTGAACTCCGCGGCAAAGGCGGCAAAGGCCGCATCGGGATCGTCCGCAACGACGGCGACGGTGTTGTTCGTTTCGAGAATTTTCCCTATCTTCGTCCGGCTGACGGGGCCGTCGGAGACCGCGACAACGACACGGTCGGTCCCGGCGGGTGCGGTCCGCGTGAAAATCACGGACTTGTCGGCAAAATAGACGGTATGCTCCATGTCCGGAAAAATTTTGGAACAAAAATACGAATAAATGGGAAAACCTCAACGAAAATGAAAAAAATCCTCCTGATGATGGCTATTGCAGCTTTGGGACTCGGGGCCTGCGACGAACGGCCCAAGCCCCTTACGATCGACAACGCCCTGACGGCCGAGGAGATCGCCGCCGGACGTCTGACGCCCGAAGTGATGTGGAAGATGGGCCGTGCGGGCTCGTCGTCGCTCTCGGCCGACGGCAGCCGCCTGCTCTACACCGTGACGCACTACAACATGGCCGAGAACCGCGGCGTGACGGCCGTCTACGTGCAGGAGATGGCCTCGGGCGCCGTGCACCAGCTCACCGACTTCGCGTCGAACAACTCGTCGCCCGCCTGGTCGGCAGACGGCAGCCGCATCTACTTCCTCTCGGACCGCAGCGGCTCGTCGCAGGTCTGGGTGATGGATGCCGACGGCGGCAACGCCACGCTCGTGACGGGCAAGGGCGGCAGCGAGGGCATCCCCGACGTCGAGGGCTTCGGCATAAGCCCCGACGGCAAGCACATCTGGTGGGTGCAGGGCGTGCAGCCGGCTGGTGTCGCCATCCGCTCGTCGGACGTCTACAAGGACATGGACAAGTCGAAGGCCCGCATCTACGAAGACCTGATGGTCCGCCACTGGGACTACTGGGACGAGGGTACCTACCGCCACATCTTCGTCGGCGAACTGGGCAAGGGGCTCGTCACCTCGGGCCGCGACATCATGCCCGATGCGGCATGGGACGCCCCGCTGGCCCCCTACTTCGACATGGCCGAGATCGCCTGGAACCACGCCGGCACGCAGCTGGCCTACACCTGCAAGCCGCTGACGGGCACGGCCTACGCCGTATCGACCGACTCGGACATCTTCATCTACGACCTGGCCACGGGCCGGACGCAGAACATCTGCAAGCCGGCAAGCCGGCCGACGGGTGAGACGGCCGCCGCCGGCGACATGCCCGGCTACGACAAGTATCCCGTCTGGTCGCCCGACGACTCGAAGATCGCCTTCCGCTCGATGCGCCGCGCGGGCAACGAGTCGGACAAGGAGCGGCTGTTCGTCTACGACTGCCGCACGGGCCGCATGGAGGACCTGACGGCCGAATTCGACTACAACGCCATGAACGTCGTCTGGGAGGGCAACGACCGGCTGTGGTTCATCGCCCCGATCGAGGCCACGCACCAGATCTGCCGCGTGCAGGTGCCCTCGGCGACGGCCGAGCACCCGGCGGCCGAGGTCGAGGTGCTCACCTCGGGCGACCACGACATCAACGCCTTCACGATGGGCGGCGGACGCATCGTCGCCGAGATGACCAAGATCTCGATGGCCACGGAGTTCTTCGACGTGAACCCCGAGGACGGCCGTCTGACGCAGATTTCGGCCATCAACAAACCCATCTACGACCACATCCGCATGGGCGAGGTGCAGAAGCGCTGGGTCAGGACCACCGACGGCAAGCAGATGCTCACATGGGTCGTGCTGCCGCCCGACTTCGACCCCGCGAAGAAGTACCCCGTACTGCTCTACTGCCAGGGCGGCCCGCAGAGCGTCGTCTCGCAGTTCTGGAGCTACCGCTGGAACCTCCAGCTGATCGCCTCGGGCGGCTACGTCGTCGTGGCGCCCAACCGCCGCGGCCTGCCCTCGTTCGGGCAGGAGTGGCTCGACCAGATTTCGGGTGACTACTCGGGTCAGAACATCCGCGACTACCTCTCGGCCATCGACGACGTGGCGGCCGAACCGTGGGCCGACCGCGACCGCATGGGGTGCGTGGGCGCCTCCTATGGCGGCTATTCGGTCTACTTCCTGGCCGGCTGCCACGACAAGCGCTTCAAGGCCTTCATCGCCCACTGCGGCATCTTCGACTTCGACTCGATGTACGGCGAGACGGAGGAGCTGTGGTTCGTCAACAACGACTACGGAGGCCCCTACTGGGACAAGACGAATGCCACGGCCCAGCGCTCCTACGCCAACTCGCCGCACCGCTTCGTCGACCGCTGGGACACGCCGATCCTGATCGTCACCGGCGAGAAGGACTACCGCATCCCCTACACGCAGTCGCTCGAGGCCTTCACGGCGGCGCGCGTGCGCGGCATCCCGGCGCGTCTGGTTTCGTTCGAGGACGAGGCCCATCAGGTCTTCCGCCCGCAGAACTCGCTCGTCTGGAACCGCGAATTCTTCGGCTGGCTCGACAAGTACGTCAAGCAGGAGTAACCCCTCCGCGCAACCAGGCTTCAGAGGCCGCCCGGATCCGAATCCGGACGGCCTCTTTTTCGTCCGGACGACCTTTTTCCGGGCACAGGGAGCCGCCCGCCCGACCCGCCGCACGGCCTCGGGACTCCGCGCGCACGCCGCACCCGGACGCATCTTCAGGAGTACGCCGCAGGGGCCGTCACCGGAAGACCGACACCCTGATCCGGTCCCTCCGCCGCCCGCCTACACACGTGGAAGCAGAGCCGGTTCCGAAAGCAGGAAAACAGGCCGGACAACGACCAACAGAACAACATCGGCACCGTTTTCATGATGAAAAACACGGTGTTCGTTGAATTTATTTTCCCGAAAGGGCGGCGATCCCTATTTTTGCACACATTCGGACAAGAGCGTACAACCTATTCCATACAGATATGAAATTCAGGACAACCCTGTTCGCACTGCTTCTGCTCGCCGCCTCGTGCTCCAAGACCGCGGAGCCCGGGGTGCACCCCGAAGCAGGCACTCTTCGTGTGACCGTCGGTTCCGGTCCCCGGCTCGACATCGCCGCCGACACGCGCACCGCACTCGGTGACGACGGCACAACGGTCCGCTGGTGTGACGGAGACGAAATCGCCCTGTGGGCGCTCGACGGCGCAGGCGCCGAGGCCTTCTCCGCCCTGCCCTTCTCCCTGTGGCACTACAACGCCTCGTTCGGCGACGCCCGCTTCCGCGGCGACATTCCGCAGCTCGAGGCCGGCGAGTACACCTACCTGGCCGTCTCGCCCCGCCCCGCGGCAGTCGAGGGGACGCGCGCCGCGTATGAGATTCCGGCCGTGCAGAGCGGCGCATTCGACGGCGCCTGCGACGTCATGGTCGCCACACCCGTCACGGCGCAGGCCCTCGTCGAGGGGGACAACAGCGATGCCGTGCGCTTCGACTTCGCGCACAAGGTGCACGTGCTGAAGATCCGCTTTGCCGAGAACCGCCTCGCCGAGCCCGTCACGCGGCTCGAGATCGCCTTTCCGCAACCCGTCGCAGGCCGTCTGACGGTCGACGCCGCCGATGCGCAGGCCGCCCCGGAGCTGACCGACGGCAGCAACACGCTGACGCTGCGCTTTCCCGAACCGCTGGAGATTACGTCCGAAAGCGAGCCGGTCGTCTACGCCGTGATCGCCCCGGTCGACATCCCCGCCGACGGGCGGATCACCCTGACGGCCTACGGTGCGGGCAGCCAGTCGAAACCCGCCACGCTCGAGGGCCGGCTCTTCGCCGAGGGCCACACGACCCCCCTCGCGCTGCACATTCCCGAGGCGGACAAGGTCTACACGACGCTGCGCCTGCACCTGGAGAACACGGGTGAGGAGACGCTCGGTGAGCGCATCGACTCGTTCACGCTCTCGACCGACATCGAAGGGGTGCTCTTCGACAACGGCACGCAGAGCCGCACCTTCGCCGTGACGGGCGCAGGCGACTACGACCTGCCCTTCGAGCACTTCCCCGAGGCACTGCAGGGACAGACCCTGACGGTGGCCTACGAATCCGAGAACGCCCTTCTCTACCGCACCGTCACGCTGCCCGCCACCCTGAACGAGGGTCAGGTCAACGAGGTTGCCGCGCCGCTGTCGGTCCCCTACCTGCTCGAGGAGAGCTTCGACAACGTGCCGGGCTTCGACTACAACGCCGGCAACAGCACGTCGGCAACCTCCAGCGGCAGCAGCACCGCCAAGCAGCTCTCCGAATACGGCATGACCGAGGGGTGGAGCGGCGCCCGCTGCGGCGTCGAGGCCGGCAAGGCGATGCGCATCTGCTGCCGTAACGAGTATGCCGGATCGTTCGGCATCTACGTTCACGGCACCTACCACGGCCGCGTCGACTCACCCGCTCTGATGGGCATCCGCGACGGCAAGAGCCCGAACATCCGCATCACGTTCAACTACGCCTTCAACCGCGCCTGCAACACCGGCGGCACGAACCAGCCCTACCTGGCCTTCGGCGTCACCGACGACGAGAACCGCAACACGGTCGGCACGTCGAGCCCCGGCAGCGAGTACTATACGTGGAACATCCTCGGCGCGCTGCTCACCGATCTGACGGGCGAGCTCTCGGGATCGTTCGACAACATCCCGCTTGGCGGCGAGAGCGCTCCGCTGCGCATCGAGGGGGCGGTCAACACGCAGCGCCTGGTCTGGGAGGTCTACATGAAGGACAAGGAGACGGGCAGCGGCTTCACCCGCAACACGATGAGCAACAACTGGGTCTACATCGACAACATCCGCGTCTCCATCGACAAATAAACGAGCAGCCATGAAACGATATTTCGCATACATCATCGCCGCGGCGGCACTCGCCGCCGGGTGCTCCGAGCAGGAGGAGGGCGCCGCAGGCAAGGGCTTCGGACGCCTCGAGATCAGGACGGCGGCCGACGCCGGAATCGTCACGCGGGCCGTCCCGACGCCCGACGCCGTAGCCTTCTCCCTGACGCTCACGGGCGACGGCTACGAGGGACGCTGGCCGAGCGTCGACGCCTTCGCGCAGTGCGACACGATCTTCCGCGAGGGAACCTACACGGCCCGCATCGCGTGGGGCGACCCCGCGGCCGAAGGGGCCGACAAGGTCTGCTACGCCGGCGAGCAGCGGTTCACGCTGCAGGCCCGCCGCACCAACACGGTATCCGTGACGGCCACGGTGGCCAACTCGCAGACGCGCGTCCGCACCACGGAGCAGTTCCGCAACTACTTCCACGACGCGCACTTCACCGTCCGCACCGGGGCCGGCAACACCTTCGAGTTTGCGGCCGAGGGCGGCGAGGCGGTCTTCGTGCAGGCCGGGACGGCGCTCCGCGTGAACGGCACGGCCCGCCGCCAGAGCCAGACCGGCACGGACGAGGGACCGGAGGTAAGCTTCTCGGCCACGCTCGACGGCGTGACGAAGGCCCGCACGTGCCACACCTTCACCTTCGACGCCTCGCAGGCGGGCAGCGTAACGGTTACGATCCTGCTCGACGAGGGCGAGCAGGTCATCGCGCCCGTCGAAATCGAACTCAACGACGAAGCCATCTACAACGAACAATAAACAGACAAGATATGAAAATCCTTACCAAGACTTTGGCAGCCATGACCGTTGCGGCGATGCTTGCAACGGGCTGCATCAAGGAGGAGCCGAACTACCGGCAGAACGTCACCGGCGGCACCGACGGCACGCAGAGCGCCGTAGGCTACCTCTCGCTCGAGGGGCTCTCGATGCGCGTCATCTACGACGCCGAGACCGAAACCCGTCCCGACGACACGGCCAACGAGACGCAGCGTCCCTCGACGCGCGCCGACGAGACGCAGCCCGCCGTCGACGACTTCCTCGTGGAGATTCTCGACGCCGAGGGCAAATCGGTGCTCAAGCAGACCTACGGCGAACTGAAGACGGCATTCGCCGGGGCCGACAACCGGCTGGAGCTGCCCGTGGGCAGCTACACGATGCGCGTGCGCTCGGAGGAGGAGACCGCCACGCCCGCCGCGGCGTGGGAGCACCCCGTCTACGGCACGACGGTCGAGGTGCCGATCCGCAAGAACGAGGCGACGTCCGTGGGCGAGGTGGTCTGCAAGCTGCAGAGCATCAAGGTCACGGTGCTGTGCTCGGCGGACCTGGCGGCCAAGCTGACCGACGACACGGCGTCGACCGTCTCGCTGGGCGACGCCTCCATGACCTTCGCGCTCGATGAGACCCGCGCGGCCTACTTCCTGCCGCAGGAGGAGAGCAACACGCTCGAATTCAAGCTCACGGGCAAGTTTGCCGACACGCAGGAGCCGACCGACTTCTCGAAGACCATCACGGGCGTGAAGGCCGGGCAGTGGCGCAAGATCGCCCTGGTGATCTCCCACGCCGACAAGGGAGACATCCAGCTCGACATCACGGTCGACAACTTCGTCGAGGACGAGGAGATCGTCGTCGACGGCACGGACGACTCCGAAGAGCCCGGCATTGAGGAGCCCGGGACCGATCCCGATCCGGAACCCGGCACCGGCGCAACCATCGTCTGGAAGGAGTACGACATCGACAGCCAGCAGACCGTGACGGCCGACATGCGGATCGAGATCGACGTCACCGCACCGAAGGGCATCCGCTCGTTCGTCGTCAGCATCGAGTCCGCGACACTGACCCCGCTGCTGCCGACCATCGGCCTGCCCGCACAGTTCGACCTCTGCCAGATCGATGACCCGCAGCTTCAGGCGCTGCTGGGCAACTCGATCGAGGAGGGCGGCCTGGGCTTTCCGATCAACGACAAGGTCCGCGACCAGACCTACGTCCCCTTCTCGATCACCTACTTCGTGCAGATGCTGGTCAACATCCCCGGCGAACACAACTTCCGACTCGACGTCACGGACAACGAGGGCGTGACGGTCTCGAAGACCGTGCAGCTGCTCACGCCGACCCGATAAACCCCGCACGCCATGAAACACGCATTTTCATACGCCGCCGCCGTGTGCTGCCTGCTCGCCGCCGTCTCCTGCTCGAAGTCGGAGACCGACGACGCCGTCCGCGGCACGCGCGGCACGATGGAGCTGACCGTCGCGGGCACGCGCAGCGACTCGCCGAGCGGGGAGTACGACCCGCTGCAACACCTCTCGGTCCGCATCTATGACGACAAGGGAGCACTGCTGCGCCGCTACACGTCGCAGGAGGGCATTCCCGAGCGCTACGAACTGCTGGCGGGCGACTACCGCATCGCCGTCGAGGCGGGCGAGGAGGCCGCGGCCTCGTTCACGGTCCGCCACTACACGGGCGAGGAGCCCTTCACGGTGACGGCCGGCGCCACAACCCCCGTCGAGGTGACGTGCCGCCGCACGAGCGTCGCGGCGCAGGTCTCCTTCGAGCAGAACGTCGCATCGGCCTTCGGTGACAGTTTCGCCGTCTGGGTCGCCGCAGGCGACACCGCCGACGAAACGCAGATCGCGCAGGGCAGCCTCGCGGGGCTGGAGTTCACGGCCGACGCCACGGGCTACTTCACCCTGCCCGAAGGGGTCAGGACCCTTGCCTGGAAGTTCCGCGGCGAGCACGCCTCGCGCGGCGAGATCGTCAAGGAGGGAACGCTCGACGTGGAACCGGGTGACAACTGCGCACTCAAGTTCCGCTTCAGCCCCGACCTGCCGGGATTCATCGAATGCTTCACGATCACCGTCGACGACTCGACCGACGACTGGGACGACACCTTCGTCTGGGCCGACATCACGATCGAGGGCGACGGCTTCGACATGGAGCAGACGCAGGAGTATGCGCCCGGCACGCCGAAGAGCTACCTGATCGGCAGCGCCGCATCCATCGCCACGGCGACGCTCGCCGTCGGCGATGAGCTCCACGACCTGCTCACCGCGGCACCCGCGGGTATCGCGGTCGAGCGCACGGACGAGCGGCACCTGACGGTGACGCTCAACGACGACTTCTTCGCGGGGCGCCCGGCCGGCGTGCTCGCGCTGACGTTCCGCGTCACGGACGCCAACGGCGGCGAGCTGGAGCGCAGCTCCTCCTACCGTCTTCAGGGGCTGCTGCCGATCGAAAAGGCTGACTGGAGCCTCTGGAGCCGTTCGCTCACGCTCCGCGCTTCGGCGGCCAATCCCGATGCCGAGGTGCTCTTCACGCTCCGCACGGCGGAGGGCGAAGAGCAGCAGCCGGGCGTGCGCAACGAGGAGGGCATCCACACGGCGACCTTCGCCCCCGGATGGACGACCTCCGAGAATGCGAACGGCCTGACCTGCCATACGCCCGACGGAAAGGGGCTCCGCGTCGGCACGCATTACACGTGCGTGGCCACGATCGACGGCGTCGAATACACGGCGACGCTCGACACCCCCGCAGGCGACGTGATCTCCAACGCCGGCATGGACGACTGGTCGACCTACGTCGTCGCGGGATGGTCCGTCCTGAGCGGCGAGGTGCCCTACCCGAACGCCGACAGCGGGACCGTCTTCTGGGTCGGCGGCAACAACAAGCAGACCAACGCCCTCTGCACGGGCGCGGAGATCGAGGGCAGCAACGGCCGCTGCGCCCAGCTCAAGCCGATGGTGGCGGCGGGCGTCTTCGCCGCGGGCAACCTCTTCACCGGCACGTTCGAGGGGGGTCCGAACTTCCTCGACATGTACGGCCTGGCCCGCTTCGGCGTCGTCTACGACTTCACGGCCCGCCCCACGGCCCTCAGCCTGCGCTACAACGCCACGATCACCAACGTAACCCACACGGGCAACAGCTCGCTCACCACCGAGGAGCTCGACCAGAGCCGCATCTTCGTCTGCATCACTGACTGGACGGCGCGCCACACCGTCAAGTCGGGATCGAGCTACGACGAGACGACCTTCTGGGACCCCGAGGCCGCGACGTCGCTCCCCGAAGGGGCGATCCTCGGCTACGGTTCGCAGATGCTCACCGAGTCGACCGGCGGCTGGCAGACGCTGACGATCCCCATCGTGTGGTACGACCGCGAGGCGGCGCCCGCGGCCGGGAACTACTCGCTGGTGATCTCCTGCGCCACGAGCTTCAAGGGCGACTACGTGGCCGGCAGCGAGAACAACGTGCTCTACGTCGAGGATTTTGAATGGGTATACTAACGATAAAACGCACGACCATGCGCAAGCAGATTCTTACGACGTTCGCCGCGGCGCTGTGCCTCGCCGGCACGGCCCTGACGGCGCAGGCGCAGCCGGCGGAGCTCCACACCGCGGAGCAGGCCGCCGACAGCCTCGCCGCACCGGCCCGACGTCCCATGACCATCAACGAGATGCGGCTCCGCCGCGGCCTGACCGACCGCCACAACCTCTTCGTGCCCAAGGGCCAGTGGATCTTCGGCGGGACGGCCTCCTACTCGACCCATACCAACGACCGCTACCAGTTCTTCATCATCGAGGACATCAACTCCGAAGGCTACACCTTCCGCGTCAGCCCGATGATCGCCTACGCCCTGCGCGACAACATGGCCATCGGCGCCCGCTTCGTCTATGCGCGGTCGCTGCTCAAGCTCGACAACGCCTCGCTGAAATTCGGCGACGACGTCGACGCCACGGAGTTCCGCGCTCGGGACTTCTACACGCTCACGCACAGCTACACGGCCTCGGTGATCTGGCGGCAGTACATCCCGCTGGGCAACAGCAAGCGCTTCGCGCTCTTCAACGAGATGCAGCTCTCGGCCGGCGGTTCGCAGGCCAAGTTCGCGAACGACTCGCCCGTGAAGGGAACCTACCAGACCGGCTACAGCCTCTCGCTCGGCATCTCGCCCGGCATCGTGGCCTTCGCGACGAACAACATGGCCGTGGAGGTCAACGTCGGCGTGATGGGCATTTCGTACAACCACGTCAAGCAGGTTCACAACCAGGTGCGCGAGGGCAAGCTCGACACGAGCATGATGAACTTCAAGGTCAACATCTTCTCGATCGGCCTCGGCATGGCCTTCTATCTCTAAAACCGGCATGCAGATGAAACGAATCCTTTTACTTCTTCTTCCGACCCTCTTTGCCGGGGCGGTCCGCGCCGAGATGCCCCGCTTCGCGGACCGGATGCCGGCCGCGACGGCCGCCATTCCCGCCGCGACTCCCGCCGCGACTCCCGAAACGGAGTCCGCCGCCGAGCGGCTCGAACGCGAACGCGCCGAACTGCGCAAGCAGCGCTTCCTGCCCACGCGCCGGCGCATGAACCGCGAGATCAACAAACTCAAGTACGCCTACAAGGGCGAGGTCATCATCGGCCTGACGGCCTCCTACGGTACGCTCTCGAGCGACAACGCCGACGTGCTGACCATCCTGTCGAGCCTCTCGGCCGATGGCGCCATCGCCACGGTGAAGCCCTCGGTCGGCTACTTCTACCGCGACAACCGCTGCCTGGGCGTCCGCTTCGGCTACACCCACATGAACGGCACGCTCGACGGCGACTACGACCTGGGCGAGAGCAACGACTTCTCGGGATCGCTGCCCTACATCGACATCTCGAGCAACAACTACTCGTTCGGCATCTTCCACCGCTCCTACGCCGGGCTCGACCCCAAGGGGCGCTTCGGCCTCTTTGCCGAGTTCGAGCTCTCGGTCTCGACCGGTTCGTCGAACGACGCCCACAAGCGCGACGGCGAGCTGAAGCGCATCTACAGCGACAACACGAAACTCAAGCTGGCGTTCAACCCCGGAGCGGCCGTCTACATCTTCCCGAACGTCTGCGCGACGATCTCCTTCGGGCTGGGCGGCATCCAGTATACCTCCGTCACGCAGAAGGACCAGGACGGCAACCGCATCGGCTCGCGCAAGGCCTCGAACATGCGTTTCCGCCTGAACGTCGCCGCCATCAACTTCGGCATGACATTCCACCTGTGGGACAAGAAAAAGCAGTAAGACCATGAAGACAGCATATCTGATGAAAACGGCGCTCGCCGGCGCGGCGCTCCTTCTCTTCGCGGGCTGCATCAAGAACGACGTGCCCTATCCCGTCGTGGAGCTCCAGATCACCGACGTGCGCGGCGAAGGCTTCACCGTCGGCAAGGTCGACCTGGGCAACCGGCAGGTGACGCTTCAGCTCGACGAGCAGACCGACATCCGCAACGTGCGGATCGACGCCGTGACGCTCGACGCCCAGATCCACAGCGTCGCACTCGACAAGGAGGAGCTGCTTGGCAAGGTGCGGACCTCGCAGCCCCTCACGGGGACATTCGACCTGCGCACGCCGCGCTACGTCACCCTCTCGCTCTATCAGGACTACGACTGGACGATCACGGCCGAGCAGACCATCGAACGGCGCTTCGCCGTCGAGGGACAGATCGGCGCCACGGCCTTCGATACGGAGAACCGCATCGCCACGGCCACCGTGGGCAAGGCCACCGACCGCACGGCCCTCACCGTCACGGAGCTGAAACTCGGCCCGGCCGACATCACCGCCTACTCCCCCACGCTCGAGGAGCTGTCGGGCTCGAACTTCGAGACGGTGCGCTTCGTCGACGTCACCTGCCACGGACGCACCGAGCAGTGGACGCTCCACGTCATCCCCACCGAGGAGAGCGTCTCGCTGCGGCAGGCCGACGCCTGGACGCGCGTCATCTGGCTCTACGGCGAGGGCATCGCCGGCTCGACGATGGGCTTCAGCTACCGCAAGGCCGGTGACGAGGCGTGGACCCGCATTGCAAGCGACGACGCCGACTCGCCCGTCGAGGTGTCGGGCGGCAGCTTCACGCTCCGCCTGCAGGCCGAACCGCAGACGACCTACGAAGTCAAGGCCTTCTGCGGCGAGGAGGAGAGCGCCGTCCGCACGCTCACGACCGAGGAGGAGCGGCAGCTGCCCAACTGCGACCTGGAGACCTGGTCGAAGCCCAAGAATCCGTGGCTGCCCTTCGCATCGGATGCCGCCGGCAACGCGATCGACCCCTTCTGGGGCTCGGGAAACAACGGCGCCACGGTCATCAGCAGCAGCGACAACCTCACGACCCCCGTCACGGACCTCCACCCGGGAGCGACGGGGCAATACGCCGCACGGCTCGAATCGCGCTACGTGGTCATCAAGCTCGCGGCCGGCAACCTCTTCACCGGCGAGTTCGTCGGCATCCGCAGCCTCTCGCACGGCATCGTCAACTTCGGACGTCCCTTCACGCTGCGGCCCACGGCCCTGCGGCTGTGGGTGAAGTACACCTGCGGCAAGATCGACAACGCCAAGGATATCGGCAGCCTGCCCGTCGGCGAGAGCCTCCAGGTGGGCGACTACGACACCGGCAGCATCTACGTTGCGCTGGGCACCTGGACCAAGGAGGAGTACGGCTACGGCAAGGACCACGAGCTCTTCGGCACGGACGACTGCCCCGTAAGCATCGACACGCGCGAAGCCTCGACCTTCTTCGATCCCGAGGGCAAGGATGTCGTTGGCTACGGCGTGCAGTACTTCCACGAGGATGTCGCCGAGTGGCGGCAGATCACCATTCCGATCGACTACCGCGGCGTTACGGACAGGCGTCCGACGCACATCATCGTCGTCTGCTCGGCATCGCGTCTGGGCGACTACTTCACCGGCAGCCGCAACAGCCGCATGTGGGTCGACGACATCGAGCTGCTCTACGACTGATCTTCGGACCGCAGGGTCCGATCCGACACGACGGTGGGCGGAGGTGCTGCGGCGCTTCCGCCCACCCCCTTTTTGCAAGGTGAAAGGTGAAAAGTAAAAGGTGAAAAGTGAAGGGAGCGCTGCGACAGGATGGAAAACCGCAATGCGTAACATGCGACGATAACAACCCGCGGCAGCAGGCAGGGACGGAACGCAAACGCCGGCAATCCGCGAAAACCGCAATGCGTAACATGCGACGATATCAACCCGCGGCAGCAGGCAGGGACGGAACGCAAACGCCGGCAATTCACGAACCGCAGCAATACCAGCGGCAGGCGGACAGGGCACAAAAAAAGCCGGAATCCCGTAACGGGGATTCCGGCTTTGTGGTTTACCGCCGCCCTATCGCCGGGCGATGCGGCAGTACGTGTCGTAGCGGCCGATCACATCCTTCACGTAGGCCAGCGTCTGCCGGCTGCCGGTGAAGCGTCCGCATTTGACGACTTCGTTCTGATAATACTCGGGCTCCGCCTTCAGTTGCAGGTAGCGGGCCACCACCTCCCAGGAGTTCGGGTCCTCGCCGTTGAGGCGGGCCAGACGCCGGGCATCGTTCACATGTCCGATGCCGCTGTTGTAGGAGGCCAGCACGATGCTCATGCGATCCGTCTCGGAGGTGCTCTCCGGAAGGCGCAGCATCGACTCGATTTCCGTCAGCAGCCTGTTCGCGAGCCACACGTTGGTCTCGGGATCGGAGATCTCCTCCACCGGCACGTCGAACTGACGTGCCACCGAGGGCATGATCTGCATCAAGCCGCGGGCGCCGCTGCGCGACGTAATGTCGGGCGTGAAGCGCGACTCGTGGTAGGCGATAGCGCTCATCAGACGCCAGTCGTTGCCTTCGCGCTCGCTGACGCGGCGAATCAGGTCATCATAGGCCGAAATGACGGGCTTCTCCGCCGCTGCGGGGGCTGTCGCCGTCAGGATTCCGGCCGTCTCGTCCAGCGCCATGTCTTCCGTCTCGGGGGCGCTGAACCGGGCATTCAAGCCGTAAAAGGTAGTAAGTGTTGTTAAGAACGCAAACGTCAATACCGTTTTCTTCAACATAAATGATTGCTTTGCGGGCAGTTCATTCCGCGCAGAACAATACGCTAATCATAGAATCCCCATGAGATGCCGAGTTTGAACATGCCCGGATTGAGCGGATAACCCGCCGCCGAAAAATAGGCTCCGTTGCCGAACAAACCCTTGTTCAGATGCTGATATTTGATGAATATCCGCATTCTCTTCCACTTTCCCATCACGTAGGCGTCCACGTAGGGATAGTTCCCCACCTCGAACTCCCGCTGATTGTAGAACACCGACAGTGCCGGATTGTAACCGGGTGCATAATACATCGTATTGTAGCGTCCGTCCAGTCCGATCTGAAGGCGCAGTACGTCGCGCACGACCCAGAACTCGTAGTAATACGAGAGGAAGGCGCTGAGAAGCGGAACGGGTACAACTTCCTGATCCGTACTCCACTGCAGCAATACCCTGTTGTCCAAATGAAGTCCGCCGAGGCGGAAATCCTTGCGAGCATACACACCCGTGAGGCTTACGCTTCCGCTCTTCTGGGCCACGTTGCTGTCCGACGCATAGTAGATTTTGTCGGTTGCGACGCTTTGCCAGGCCCCGGCCTCGAAGGCATAATCGGGGACGGAAAACTTCACCTCGAAACGGGTTTCATTCTCCCTGCTCAAGGGAGTGGACCACACATAGTGGTTCGAGAAAAGATTCTCCTGCCAGTAGTTGGGCGAGCGGCGGTCCAGCGAGAACCGCCCTTCGAGAATCAGAGGGTGTCCGCGGAGAAAGCCCGTCAGCGCCAGGTGGGCGCCGAGCGAGAGGTCTCCGCCTCTGTACCCCGACGGGTAGAACTTCAGGTTCGCGTCCCAGTCGACGTACTTCTTTATCTTGCCCTCGACGGAGCCGTAGACGAAGTAGCTGGTCTTCTTCACCTTCGTGTACTTCCCCGTGAGGAAATCATCCATCATGAACTGCGAGTAGGTATGCAGGTCGATGCCCACACCGCCGTCGATCGTACCCACCACGCCATCGCGGTCCCACGGCTGCGCCTGCACGAAAAAGCGGTTCGAGATGCGCCGTTCGTAGATCGAATCGCGCGTCTGCTCGGGGTTGATGAACCAGTTGTCGTAGTATTCGTAGGTAGCCGGCACGAAGTTGCCCTGCTCGTCGCGGTGGTCGCGCTCGTCGGTGTAGGTCGCCCGGATGTCGGAGTAGACCTTGCTCCAGGAGCTGTACTCGAACGAGTGGCCGATGTAGACGGCCGAAAGCCCCGCCATCGAGAAGTCGTAGTCGGTCATGCGCTGCAGCGGAATACCGTAGGACTGCGTGATGAAGAAGCCGTTGTTGCGGTAGGTGTTCTGGGCCTGGGCGTCGGCCAGCTTCATCGGCACGCCCGAGGGCAGGTCGAAGGTCGTGTCGGCAATGGCCCACGCGCCCACCACGCCGCCGTTCTCCTGCTGCTCGATGTGGTTGTTGTAGAAGGCCGCATGCACCGAGTAGCGCTTGCCCGTATGGCTCACGGCCAGCGAGAGGTTGTGGTTCTTCGTCCGCGACCAGATGTACTGGCCCTTCGTGCCGCGCGACTTGTAGTCGACATTGAAGCCCGTCGTCGGGGAGACGTTCTGCGCCACCATGATGCCGAAGTTCTCCTCGCGGTAGCGCTTCTGGCCCGACTCGGCGTAGTTCATGCGGATGAGCGGCCGCTTGGTGTTGTAGAACGGCACGTTCTCCATGTCGTAGGTATACGCGTAGTAGGGACTCGCAAACATGAAGTCAAAGAACTGCGGCCGCCGGAAGTAGTTCAGCGGCAGCGAAGCCTGCCCGAGCGCGCCCTGCGCGATGTCGCCCACATCCTCGCGGTAGAACGGATAGTCGATCCGGTAGTCGGTCAGCATCGTGTCGAGCGTCCCGATCTCCACGCGGTTGTAGTCGCGCCGCACGTTCCACATGAAGTTGTTGAGCGCGCGGATCGAATCGCTGAAGAAGTACGATTCGAGCGGCTTGCGGATCTTCCGCTCCTTCTTGGTCGTGTCCTGCGGCTGCTGTCCCTCGGCATTCTCCTCGCCGGTCTGCTCGTAGGGGTTGCCTCCGTAGAGGCTCGTCGACTGGCCGCGCTGCTGGGCACGCATCAGGTCGCTGGCATCGAAGTGCTGCGCACGCAGTGCGGCGGGAGCCGCCAGGCAGAGCCCGACGAGCAGCATCAGCAGTATGCGTTTCGACAGTGGCGACATGTCAACGGGCGGAAAACCGCGGCAAAGGTAATTAAAATTTTTTAATTATACAAATCACGCTTGTTCACAATCCTTTGCGCGATAGAGCATCATGCCCCAGCGCAGGGCCGAGATCAGGATGTAGGCGACGATGATCGCCGGCACGGCGTAGAGGCGCAGGATGACGATCAGCACGACGGCCAGCAGCAGGAAGAGGTAGCGCACCTGGTTTCCGCGCCAGCCGAAGCCGCGGAACTTGAGGGCGAACATCCTCACGGGCGACACGAGCAGCCAGGCCATGAGCGGCATGATGCAGATGAGCACGGGCCCGCCGAAGTCGAAACCCGTGCGGGCGCTGATAAGCCCGAGCGAGGTGAAGAAGAGGGCGTTGGCCGGGGTGGGCAGGCCGCAGAACTCCTCGTGCTGCGTCTCGTCGATGTTGAACTTCGCCAGCCGCAGGGCCGAGAAGGCGGCCAGCAGGAAGCTCGCAAAGGCGAAGACGTACAGCAGCAGGGTCTCCTCCCGGGCGAACGAGTGCGTGGTCATCACGTAGAGCACGGCGGCGGGCACAGCACCGAACGAGACGACGTCGGCCAGCGAGTCGAGCTGCAGGCCGATCGGGGAGCTCTGCCCGAGCAGGCGCGCGACGAAGCCGTCGAAGAAGTCGAACACGGCGGCCAGCACCACGAACCAGAAGCTCCATTCGAGGTTGCCGTACTTGAGCGCCGACACCAGTGCGAACGTGCCGCAGAGCAGGTTCGAGAGGGTCAGCATGTTGGGGATGGTGAACAGTCTGATCTTCATCGTCGCGCAAATTTAATCCGCATCAGGCGGCAAAGTTACTAAAATATTTTTATCTTTGCCTTACTTAACGCCATATTAACTCATGAACAGCAACAAATATTGTGTCATCATGGCGGGAGGCGTCGGCACGCGCTTCTGGCCCAAGAGCCGGCAGTCGATGCCCAAGCAGTTCCTCGACATCCTGGGTACGGGAAAATCCTTCATCCGCCAGGCCTACGAACGCTTCGCGAAGATCGTGCCTCCGGAGAACTTCCTCGTGGTGACCAACGACCGATACAAGTCGCTCGTACTGGAGCACATTCCCGAGATCGGGGCCTCGCAGGTGCTCTGCGAGCCCGTGGGCCGCAACACGGCCCCCTGCATCGCCTATGCGGCCTACACGCTCATGAAGCGCGACCCCGACGCGGAGATGATCGTCACGCCGTCGGACCACCTGATCCTCAACGAGGAGGATTTCCTCTCCATCATCGGCGAGTGCCTCGACTTCGCCGAGCGGCACGACGCCCTGATGACCGTGGGCATCAAGCCCACGCGCCCCGAGACGGGCTACGGCTACATCCAGGTCTCGGACTCGCAGCCCATCAGCAAGGTCAAGTGCTTCACCGAGAAGCCCAACCTCGAGCTGGCGCAGACCTTCATCCAGTGCGGCGAGTTCTACTGGAACTCGGGCATCTTCATCTGGAAGGTCCGCAGCATCATCGAGGCCTTCGAGAAGTACCTGCCCGAACACCACCAGCTCTTCAGCGGCGTGATGCAGGCCACAGGCACCGAGGCCGAGCGCCGCGTCGTCGAGATCGCCTTCTCGGAGTGCCGCGCCATCTCGATCGACTACGGCATCATGGAGAAGGCCGACAACGTCTACGTGCGCTGCGGCGAGTTCGGCTGGAGCGACGTCGGCACGTGGGGATCGGTCTACCAGCACTCGCGCAAGGACCGCTACGCCAACACCATCCCCGCGGAAGGGTGCTACCTCTACGACACGCGCTCGTCGATCGTCTCGCTGCCCGCGGGGAAGATCGCCGTCATCAGCGGCCTGAAGGAGTACATCGTCGTCGACACGGACGACGTGCTGATGATCTGCCCGCGCGCCGAGGAGCAGAACATCAAGAAATTCATCGACGAGGTGAAGTTCCACAACGGAGACAAACACATCTGACATGTCCGACACACCGAAGGGCCCCGTGGCCTTCCGCTACAACGCCGCCGCCTACGAGTGCGGCATCATCCGCCGCGAGGAGGGGGTCTGCGACGTCTGCGGCCGCCCGCGCGAGTGGTTCTACACGGGTGCGGTCTACTGCGCGGGCCCGGCGCCGCGCGTCTGCGCCGAGTGCCTTCACAGCGGCGAGGCGGCCCGCAAGTTCGACGCGACGTTCATAACGCGCGGAAGCCGGCTCGTCACCGACCCCGCGAAGGCGGACGAACTCTACCACCGCACGCCGGGCTACCCGAGCTGGCAGGGAGACTTCTTCCCCTGCTGCTGCGACGACTACTGCACCTTCCTCGGGGACGTCGGCACCGAGGAGCTCGAAGCGATGGGCATTGCCGACGCCGTCTTCGCCGACTACGAGGAGCGGGGCGGCGATCCCCGCGTGCGGGAGGTGCTCCAGGCCGTGGGCCAGACGGCCGGCTACCTCTTCCGCTGCCTCCACTGCGGAGCCTACCACCTCTACGTCGACCGGGAATAACCACACGCCATACCGGGACGCTTCCGACCGCCAGGGGGAGCGTCCCTTTTTCAACAAGAGGGAGCATCCCTTTTTCAATTTTTGCTGTCATGTCACCACTTTACGAACTGTTCCGGGCCTGCGCAGGCGTCTCGACCGACACGCGGCGCATCGTGCCCGGCTCGATTTTCTTCGCGCTGCACGGCGCCACCTTCGACGGCAACCGCTTCGCCGCCGAGGCCCTCGACAAGGGGGCGGCATACGCCGTCGTCGACGACCCCGCGGCCGCCACGGACCCGCGCATGCACCTCGTGCCCGACACGCTGCGCGCCCTGCAGCAGCTGGCGCGCGAACACCGCCGCGCACTGGGCATCCCGATCCTTGCCATCTCGGGCAGCAACGGCAAGACGACGACCAAGGAGCTCATAAGCCGCGTGCTGGCCGAGCGCTTCACGATCCACGCCACGCAGGGCAACCTGAACAACCACATCGGCGTGCCGCTGACGCTGCTGGCGATGGATGCCCACACGCAGTTCGGCGTCGTGGAGATGGGGGCGAGCGCCTGCGGCGAGATCGCCCTGCTGGCCTCGATCGCCGAGCCCGACTACGGGCTGCTGACCAACGTCGGGCGTGCCCACCTCGAAGGCTTCGGCGGCCCGGAGGGGGTGCGGCGCGGCAAGGGCGAGCTCTACGACCGGCTCGCCGCAACGGGCGGCTGCGCCTTCGTGCGCAGCGACGACGCCGTGCTGGCGTCGATGGCCGACGAGCGGCCGACGCTCCGCACGGTGCGCTACACGGCCGCGCTGGCCGACGGCTACGAACACCACCTCGAGGGGGAGTACAACCGCTTCAACGTCGCCGCGGCCATCGCCGTGGGGCGCCACTTCGACATCCCCGACGAGCGCATCCGCCGCGCCATCGCGGGGTATATTCCCGACAACAACCGCTCGCAGCGCATGCAGACCGACCGCAACACGCTCATCGTCGACTGCTACAACGCCAACCCGTCGAGCATGCACGCCTCGGTGGGCAACTTCCTCGCCGAGCCGCTCGGCGGGCGCTCGCGCCGCGTGCTGATTCTGGGCGACATGCTCGAACTGGGCGCCTGGTCCGAAGAGGAGCACCGGCAGGTCATCCTCCAGGCGGCGCAGGACCCCGCGGCGGAGCTGCTGCTCGTGGGCGGCGAGTTCGCCCGCGCCTACGCCTCGCTGCCCGAACCGCGACCGGCCGCACGCCTCTACCCCTCGTGCACGGAGCTCGCCGAAGCACTCGCCGCCGCACCGCTGCACGACGCGCTGATCCTCGTCAAGGCCTCGCGCGGCATCGGGCTGGAACGCATCGTCGACAAACTCTGAAAAACAACGCATTATGAAACGACTGCTTTACGGACTCTGCACCCTGCTGACGGTGGCGACGATCCTTCGCACCGCCGCACAACCCGCCGAAACACCCCCGACACCCGCACCCGAAAGCGCTGCGGCCGCCCCGGCATGCGAGGAGCGCCCCGTCGCACTCGAACGCGACTTCGGCCGTCTCTACGGCACGCTGACGGTGCCCGCCCGCGGGGCGGAGACCGCCGTGCTGCTGATTGCCGGGTCGGGCCCGACGGACCGCGACGGCAACAACCGGCTGGGCATCCGCTGCGACTGCTACCGCCTGCTGGCCGAGGAGCTGACCGCGGCGGGCTACGCCGTGCTGCGCTACGACAAGCGGGCCATCGGATCAAGCGTGCTCGACGACCCGACGCTCGTGGCGGAGCTGACCCTCGACCAATACATCGACGACGCCGCGGCGCTGGCCGACTACCTCGCCGGCGAGGGCTTCCGCCGCGTGGTGCTCGCGGGCCACAGCGAAGGGGCGCTCATCGCGTCGGTCGCCGCTCAGCGCTCACCCGCCGTCGCGGGCATCATCTCGCTCTGCGGCGCCGGTTACCCGATGGACGAGGTGCTCCGCCTGCAGCTGGCCGGGCAGCTCGTTCCGGCGCACATGGAGCTCTTCGTCGAAGCCGAGCAGATTATCGCCGCGCTCAAGCGGGGCGAGCGGGTCGACATGACCTACCACACACAGGGATTGCAGGCGCTCTTCAACTCCGGTGTGCAGCCCTTCATCATCTCGCAGATGCGCTACGACCCGCGGCAGGAGCTGCGCAAGGCGAAGGTTCCGGTGCTGATCGTCGGCGGCGGCAACGACCTGCAGGTTCCCGCGGACAACGCCGAGACACTCGCCGCGGCACGGCGCGATGCCCGGAAGTGCATCATCCCCGGCATGGCGCACACGCTCAAGGCGTGCGCCGAAACGACCCTCGAAGGGCAGCTCCACACGGCCTACGGCGACCCGACGCTGCCCCTCGCCCCCGGGCTCGTACAGGCGATCACGGAGTTTCTCGGCAGTCTGTGACCGTACCCCGCAGCCACAGGTCCCGTTCGGACACCGCCGCAAAGTCGCCTCCGCGCAACAGAAAAGCCCCGTTTCGGTTGCGAAACGGGGCTTTTGCGACGGTTTTCCCAAATATTTTGCTATTTTTGCACAAACTATAAAAAATCCTATCCGATCATGACACTCAACGAATACCAGCAGCACGCCCTCGAGACGGCCATCTATCCCGACGACCGCCGCATCATCTACCCCACGCTCGGACTCACGGGCGAAGCCGGCGAAGTGGCCGACAAGGTCAAGAAGGTGATCCGCGACGCCCACGAGGAGTTCACGCCCGAGCGGCGGCTGGAGATCGTCAAGGAGATCGGCGACGTGCTGTGGTACTGCGCCACGCTCTCGCGCGACCTGGGCTACGAGCTCGAAGAGGTGGCGCAGATGAACGTCGACAAGCTCCGCTCGCGCATGCAGCGCCACCTGATCTCGGGCAACGGCGACAACCGCTGACGGCGCCGGGAGGGAGAGAAGCAGGCGACACCCCGCGTCGGAATCGGCAGACGGTCCCCGGACGGCATCCGAAATAAAAGGTGAGCGGCCGAAGCCCGAAGTGAAGCATCCGAAGCACCCCGCGGCCGGATCGCGGACAGCACCCGAAGGCGGGCCGGAAGCATCAGGGGCCGAAGAGGTCCTGAAGAGCAGCACCTTCCCGCAGCCGCGGCAGAAACCGGAACAGAAACCGGAACAGAAACCGGAATCGGAACCGGAATCGGAACCGGGCAAAACCGCAAACCGGGACTCCGAATCCCCGGTTGTCCGGCAAACCCGACCCGCCGAACGCCCGGAACACCGGAAAACCCGGAAAACCGGCTTCCGATCCGGGCGATGCGCCCCGACAAAAAGAACCACCAGAATCAGAAAAAAACCTGAAAATCCAGACAACAGACATGGAACCCGAAAAAATCCAGACATCGCTGCCCGAAAACGCCTACCGCGAGCTCAAGCCGGGCGAAACCTACACCCCGCTGATGCCCGCCTCGGCGACGCCCCGCGAGGTAACGCCCTACTCGGTCACGATGGGCGTCGTGATGGCCATCATCTTCTCGGCCGCGGCCGCCTTCCTCGGCCTGAAGGTCGGACAGGTCTTCGAGGCCGCCATTCCCATTGCCATCATCGCCGTAGGCATGGGCAACGTCCTGGGCAAGAAGAACATGCTCGGACAGAACGTCATCATCCAGTCGATCGGCGCCTCGTCGGGCGTAATCGTCGCAGGTGCGATCTTCACCCTCCCGGCACTCTACATCCTGGGGCTCGACGCCGCCTTCTGGCAGGTCTTCCTCTCGTCGCTCTTCGGCGGCCTGCTGGGCATCGTCCTGCTCATCCCCTTCCGCAAGTACTTCGTCAAGGAGATGCACGGCAAGTACCCCTTCCCCGAGGCCACCGCGACGACCGAAGTGCTCGTCTCCGGCGAGAAGGGCGGCAACCAGGCCAAGCTGCTCGCCGTGGCGGGTCTCGTGGGCGGTCTCTACGACTTCGTGGTCGGCACGTTCGGCCTCTGGACCGAGGGCATCTCAACGCGCATCTGCGCCTGGGGACAGGTGGCGGCCGACAAGTTCAAGGTGGTCTTCGGGCTCAACACCTCGGCCGCCGTGCTCGGCCTGGGATACATCATCGGGCTCAAGTACGCCATGATCATCACCGCCGGCTCATGCCTCGTGTGGTTCGTCATCGTGCCGGTGGTCGGCTCGCTGGCCCAGGCGCTCGACCCCGCGGCGCTGGCCTCGCTGCTGGGCGTCACCAACAAGGAGCTGCTGGCCGACCCCTCGGCGCTGCTCACGGCCGAGAACCTCTACGCCTTCATCGGCAAGCCGATCGGCATCGGCGGCATCGCCATGGCCGGCATCATCGGCATCGTCCGCCAGTCGAAGATCATCCGCCAGGCCGTGGGGCTCGCCGTCTCGGAGTTCGGCAGCGGCAAGGGCGCCGCAGCCGCCACGGAGCGCACGCAGCGCGACCTGACGATGAAGCGCATCCTGACGATTCTCATCTCGACACTCGTCTGCGTCTTCGTCTTCTTCCACTTCGGGCTGCTCGACGGCTGGGTGCAGTCCGTCACGGCGCTGTTCATCGTCTTCGTCATCGCCTTCCTCTTCACCACGGTGGCCGCCAACGCCATCGCCATCGTCGGCACGAACCCCGTTTCGGGCATGACGCTCATGACGCTCATCCTCTCGTCGCTCGTGCTCGTCTCGGTGGGCTTGAGCGGCACGACGGGCATGACCGCCGCACTCATCATCGGCGGCGTGGTCTGCACGGCCCTCTCGATGGCCGGCGGCTTCATCACCGACCTGAAGATCGGCTACTGGCTCGGCACGACGCCCCGCAAGCAGGAAATCTGGAAGTTCCTCGGCACGTTCGTCTCCGCAGCCACGGTCGCCGGCGTGATGATTATCCTCAACAAGACCTTCGGATTCACCGGCGAAGGGGCGCTCGTGGCCCCGCAGGCCAACGCCATGGCGGCCGTCATCCAGCCGCTGATGACCGGAGGCCAGACCCCGTGGATGCTCTACTTCTGCGGCGCGGCCCTCGCGCTGGTGCTCACGGCCATCGGTGTCCCGGCCCTCGCCTTCGCGCTGGGTATGTTCATCCCGATGGAGCTCAACGCCCCGCTGGTCGTCGGCGGTCTGGTCGCCTGGTTCGTCTCGAACCGCTCGAAGGATGCCGCCCTGAACAAGGCCCGCTTCGACCGCGGCACGCTCATCGCCTCGGGCTTCATCGCCGGCGGTGCGCTGATGGGTGTGGTGAGCGCCCTGCTGAAGTTCGCCGAGGTCGACTGGTACCTCTCCGACTGGGCCGCATCGAACGCCGCCGAGTGGGTGGGCCTTGCGATGTACGTGGCAATCATCGGCTACTTCACCTGGCACACGCTGCGCGCGAAAAAGGAGGAGTAACGATGCCCGCAGACGAAGATATGCGCTGAAAATGCGTCAACGGCACACCGGATTTACCAAAAGCGCCGTTTCCGCGGCAGGACGCACTCCGAGGCCGACCATGCAGGAAGTGGAACGAACCGTCCCGCCATGCGGCAAGCCCTCCCTCGGGAGGGGTTTGGAGCGGAGCGGATTTGCAAAGACGGCGGCACGCCGTGAAACATGAAAACGGCGGCCGGACACGCAACAACAACGAAAATTCAATAAAAACAACAAGGATATGGACCTGAAAGAGAGATTTCTGAAATACGTCTCCTACGACACGCAGTCGTCGGAGGAGAGTGAGACCTTCCCCTCGACCGAGAAGCAGAAGGTGCTGCTCGAGGCCCTGCGCGACGAGATGCTGACGCTGGGCATGACCGAGGTGACGATGGACCAATACGGCTACGTCATGGGCACGGTGCCCGCCTCGAAGGGGTATGAGAACGCCCCGGTCATCGGTTTCATCGCCCACGTCGACACGTCGCCCGACATGAGCGGCAAGGATGTCAAGCCCCGCATCGTCGAGGAGTACGACGGCGGCGACCTGGTGCTCAACGGCCACCTGACGATGCGCGTCGAGGAGTTTCCCGAGCTGGCCTTCTTCAAGGGCCACACGCTTATCCACACAGACGGCACGACGCTGCTCGGCGCCGACGACAAGGCCGGCGTGGCCGAAATCATGACCGCCGCGGAGTACCTGATGGCCCACCCCGAGGTCCGACACGGCAAGATCCGCATCGGCTTCACGCCCGACGAGGAGGTGGGGCGCGGCGTGGACTTCTTCGACGTCAAGGCCTTCGGCGCCGACTTCGCCTACACGGTGGACGGCGGCATGGAGGGTGAGCTCGAATACGAGAACTTCAACGCCGCGAGCGCCAAGATCGAGATTCAGGGCCGCAACGTCCACCCGGGCTATGCCAAGAACAAGATGATCAACGCGCTGGACGTGGCATGCGAGCTGCAGGCGCTGCTGCCCGCGGCCGAGCGTCCGCAGTACACCGAGGGCTACGAGGGCTTCTACCACTGCGTCGGGCTGAACGGCACGGTCGAGAAGGCCTCGATGAGCTACATCATCCGCGACCACGACAGCGACCGCTTCGAGCAGCGCAAGGTCTTCATGTGGGCCGTCGTCGACCTGCTCAAGAAGAAGTACGGCGACGGCGTGCTGACGCTCACGCTCAAGGACCAGTACTTCAACATGCGCAAGATGGTCGAGCCGCACCCGCAGGTGATCGACAAGGCCCTCCGGGCGATGGAGCAGGCCGGCGTGAAACCCCTCGTCAGGCCCATCCGCGGCGGTACGGACGGCGCACGCCTCTCGTTCATGGGGCTGCCCTGCCCGAACCTCTTTACCGGCGGCATGAACTTCCACGGCAAATTCGAGTACTGCTCGCTCACGACCATGCGCAAGGCCGAGCAGGTGATTCTGAACCTCGCGCAGCTCTGGGCCGAGTAGGCCGGACACAACCCATGCGGCGGAGGGCGGCGCACAGCCTCCGCCGCCGCATGCACAAGCACTATACGACATGGACAACTACGGATTTCTGAAAGTGGCGGCCGCGGTGCCGCGCGTGAAGGTCGGCGACTGCGCCTGGAACGCCTCGCGCCTGGCGGCGCTGGCCGACAAGGCGGCGCAACGCGGCGTGGAGATCGTCGTCTTCCCCGAACTCGCCCTGACGGGCTACACGTGCGGCGACCTGCTGCTGCACGGCTCGCTGCTCGACGCGGCGGACGAAGCCCTCGAGGAGCTCATACGCGCAACGCGCAAGCTGCCTCTGACACTCATCGCCGGCATCCCCCTGCGCCACGGCTCGACGCTCTACAACTGTGCCGCGGTCTTCACGCAGGGCCGCGTGCTGGGCGTCGTACCCAAGAGCTACATCCCCGACTACTCGGAGTTCTACGAGAACCGCTGGTTCGCCTCGGGCGCCGGCATCAGCGATGAGCAGATCGCCGTGGCAGGCCAGCAGGCCGACTTCGGCGCCGACCTCACGTTCGAGGTCAACGGCACGGAGTTCGGCGTAGAGCTCTGCGAGGACCTCTGGGCGGCCATTCCGCCCTCGTCGCAGCTGGCACTCAACGGCGCAAAGGTGATCTTCAACCTCTCGGCCTCGCCCGAGGCCGTGGGCAAGCACGCCTACCTGCGGCAGCTCGTGGCCCAGCAGTCGGCCCGCACCATCGCGGGCTACGTCTACTGCTCGGCGGGCTTCGGCGAATCCTCGACCGACCTGGTCTTCGCCGGCAACGGCCTCATCGCCGAGAACGGCCGTATCCTGCGCGAGATGCCGCGCTTTCAGCTCGACGAGCAGCTGCTCGTCGCCGACCTCGACATCGAGCGCATCGACCACGAACGGCGCCGCAACACCTCGTTCCGCCTGAACGCCTCGTCGACCGAGAACACGGTCATCGAGATGGAGATTCCCGAGGGGCTGCGCGCCGCGGCGCTCGACCGCGACATCGACCCCATGCCGTTCGTTCCGCAGGACGAGCGGCACCGCAGCGAACGGTGCGAGGAGATCTTCCAGATCCAGTCGCACGGCCTGGCGCGGCGGCTCGACCACACGAGCTGCAAGTGCGCCGTCGTGGGTATCTCGGGCGGGCTGGACTCGACGCTGGCGCTGCTCGTGACGGTGCGCACGTTCGACAAGCTGGGGCTCGACCGCACGGGGATCATCGGCATCACGATGCCGGGCTTCGGCACGACGGACCGCACCTACCGCAACGCGCTGGAGCTGATGCACGGGCTGGGCGTGACGGTGCGCGAGATTCCGATCCGCGACGCCTGCATGCAGCACTTCCGCGACATCGGGCTCGACCCCGGGGACCGCTCGGCGGCCTACGAGAACAGCCAGGCGCGCGAGCGCACGCAGATTCTCATGGACGTGGCCAACATGGAGGGCGGGCTGGTCATCGGCACGGGCGACCTCTCGGAGCTGGCGCTGGGCTGGGCAACCTACAACGGCGACCAGATGTCGATGTACGGCGTCAACGCCTCGATCCCCAAGACGCTGGTGCGCCACCTCGTCAAGTGGGTCGCCGACACCGAGCGCGACGCATCGACGCGCGCCACGCTGCTCGACATCATCGACACGCCGGTGAGCCCCGAACTGCTGCCCGCCGATGCGCAGGGGCACATCGCGCAGAAGACCGAGGACCTGGTCGGGCCCTACGAACTGCACGACTTCTTCCTCTACAACCTCGTCCGCGCGGGATACGGGCCCGCCAAGACGCTCTTCCTGGCCGAGCAGGCCTTCCGCGGCAGCTACGACCGGGCAACGATTCTCAAATGGCTCCGCACCTTCGTGCGCCGCTTCTTCTCGCAACAGTTCAAGCGTTCGGCCATGCCCGACGGCCCGAAGGTCGGCACGCTGACCCTCTCGCCCCGCGGCGACTGGCGCATGCCCTCGGATGCCTCGGCGGCGGCGTGGCTGCGCGAAATGGAAACACTTTGACAGACATGAACATGAAACGGATTCTCGCACTTTTCGCCGTGCTCGTGCTCGCCATCCCGGGCGTGCAGGCGCAGAACTGGCTCGACGCCCTGAAGAAGGGCGCCACAACCGCCGTGGACAAGGCCACGGGCGGCAAACTGACCGAAATGGCCCTCTACGGCACATGGACCTACACGCGCCCGAGCGTGAAGTTCGAGGGCGAAGGCCTCGCAGCCGCCTTCGGAGGCTCGGTTGTCGAGACGCTGATCGTCGACCAGCTCACGAAGATCTATGCCAAGGGCGGACTGGAGGCAGGCAAGGGGACGCTCACCTTCGTCAAGAAGGACAAGAAGGTCACCGCGGCATTCGACGGCCACCAGATCGAGGGCACCTACGTGTTCGATGCCGAGAGCCACGACATCACCTTCAGCCTGGCAAACGGAAAGCTGACGCTGGACGCGATCCCGAGCCGTGCCTACCTGAACGGCAGCGAGCTGACGATCGTCTTCCCCGTCAAACGGCTCATGGAGATCGTCCAGCAGGTAGGCGACAAGATCGAGAGCAGCAACCTCGAGACGCTGTCGGCCGCCGCGACGCTCCTCTCGCAGTACGACAACGCCTACGTCGGCTTCGCCTTCACGAAATAGTGAGGGGCGGGAGCCTCCCGCATGAAATTTTTTCAAAAAATTTTTTCCTGACGGATTCCTCGCGGATCCGTCATTTTTTATTACGGATCGGCCTTCGTCCGGCCGACCGTCCGAGCGGATCGTAAGCAAACGCGGCAGGGATGAATAATAAGATATTTTACGAAATTATTAAAGGATTTGCAAAACCGCGGAACAAATCTTAAATTTGGAGAAGCAAACCAAACAATCCAATCCCTAAAAATTGACATTATGAACGAACAGGCCCGTCAGTACGTCGATGAGTTCATGAACCGGCTCATCGCCCGCAATCCCGCAGAACCGGAGTTCCACCAGGCCGTCCGCGAGGTGGCCGAATCGCTGGCCCCGCACATCGTGGCCAGCCCCGTGCTGCGGAAGATGAAGATTCTGGAACGCATCGCCGAACCCGAACGCATCGTCATCTTCCGCGTGCCGTGGCTCAACGACCAGGGGGAGATCGAGATCAACCGCGGCTACCGCGTCCAGATGAACAGCGCCATCGGCCCCTACAAGGGCGGTCTGCGCTTCCACCCCTCGGTGAACCTCTCGATCCTGAAGTTCCTCGCCTTCGAGCAGACCTTCAAGAATAGCCTCACGACCCTGCCCATGGGCGGTGCGAAGGGCGGCTCGGACTTCAATCCCAAGGGCAAGTCCGACAACGAGGTGATGAAGTTCTGCCAGTCGTTCATGACCGAACTGCATCGCCACATCGGGCAGGACACGGACGTTCCGGCCGGCGACATCGGGGTCGGCGGGCGCGAAATCGGCTTCCTCTTCGGGCAGTACAAGCGGCTGCGCGACGAGTTTTCCGGCACGCTTACGGGCAAGGGGCGCGACTGGGGCGGCAGCCCGCTGCGGCCCGAGGCGACGGGATACGGCACCTGCTACTTCGCCGAGGAGATGCTCGCAACGCGCGGAGAGAGCCTGCGCGGCAAGAGGGTCTGCATCTCCGGATCGGGCAACGTCGCCCAGTATGCCTGTCAGAAGGCCACGCAGCTCGGAGCCCGCGTGGTGACGCTCTCCGACTCGTCAGGCTTCATCCACGACCCCGAGGGGATCGACGCCGCGAAGCTCGACTACGTCATGGAGCTCAAGAACATCTACCGCGGCCGCATCCGCGAATATGCCGACCGCTACCCGTCGGCGACCTACCACCCCGGGCAGCGCCCGTGGGGCATCGCATGCGACGTCGCCATGCCGTGCGCCACGCAGAACGAGCTGAACGTCGACGAGGCGCAGACGCTCGTCGACAACGGCTGCCGCTGCGTGGTAGAGGGGGCCAACATGCCCTCTACGCCCGAGGCGATCCGCATCTTCCAGCAGCACCGCCTGCTCTACGCCCCGGGCAAGGCGGCCAACGCCGGAGGCGTGGCCACCTCGGGGCTCGAAATGACCCAGAACTCCATGCGTCTGACGTGGACGCCCGAGGAGGTCGACGAACGCCTGCACGCCATCATGCGCAACATCCACGAAGTGTGCGTGCGCTACGGCACGCAGGAGGACGGCTACGTCAACTACGTCGTGGGGGCCAACATCGGCGGCTTCATGAAGGTGGCCAACGCCATGCTGGCGCAGGGATGCGTATAGCGGCCGCCCGACGGCAACCGGCCACCGCCAAATCGGGCAAAGGCCACCGCTGCAGCGGAGGCCTTTGCCATATAATACGGGGAGGAGCTCTCCGCGCGGAAGACCGGGATCAGAGGAACAGCACCGCCAGCACGGTGACGACGAAGCCGCCGCAGAAGCCCGCGAGGACCTGCGCGGCGTTATGGCAGCCGAGGTAGAGGCGCGCCGAAGCCAGGGCGCCCGCAAGCAGGATCGCCACCATGAGCGGGATCATCATGTTGCCCACGCCCAGGATGTTCATCACCACGAGCAGCGCCACGACGGCCCCCATGCCCGTCAGGTGGAGGCTGATCTTCCAGTAACTCGACACGACGAGGCACATCACCTCGCAGCAGGCCGCCGCGAGCATGAACTTGCGCAGGAAGGCGGCCGAGGGGATCCGGGCGATCGTGATGGCGCAGAGCACATAGCAGATCGCCCCGATGAGCAGCGGCAGCAGCCGCTCGCGCCGCTCGTCGACCCGGTAGCTCGAGATGCGGCCCAGCGAGCGCAGCACGCCGAGCGACAGCGCCGGGATGACGATCGCATAGAGGACGACCACCCAGAGCAGATAGCACTTCACCCCGGTCGAATAGTGCGCAAAGACGGTCAGCGTCAGCAGCACGACGATCATGTAGAGCGGCAGAACGAAGGGGTGCAGCACCCACGAGAGTCCGTGGGCCAGTTTCTTCTTGTAGTTGTTCATCGTCAGATTTGCTTGCGCAGGCGCGCCACGGGGATGCCGAGCATCTCGCGGTACTTGGCCACCGTGCGCCGCGCGATGCGGTATCCCTTGGCATTGAGGATGTCCATGAGCGTCTCGTCGGTCAGCGGATGGCGCTTGTCCTCCTCGTCGATGCACTCCTGCAGAATGTGCTTGATCTCATAGCTCGACACCTCCTCGCCCGACTCGGTCTGCATGGCCTCCGAGAAGAGCGACTTGAGCAGGATGATGCCGAACTGCGTCTGCACGTACTTGCTGTTCACGACGCGCGAGATGGTCGAGACGTCGAGCCCCGTGCGGTCGGCGATGTCCTTGAGGATCATCGGACGCAGCTTCGAGCGGTCGCCGTCCTTGAAATACTCCTGCTGGTAGTCGAGAATCGTCTGCATCGTGCGCATGAGCGTGTCGTGGCGCTGCTTGATGGCCGAGATGAACCACTTGGCCGAGTCGATCTTGCTCTTGACGAACTGCACGGCGTCGCGGTCCTTCTCGCGCACCTTGCCGTCGGGGCCGACCATGTCGCGGATCATCTCCACGTAGCGGCGGTTGATCCGCACCTCGGGGACGTTGTAGGAGTTGAGCGAGAGCTGGAAATGGCCGTCCTGGTAGTCGAGGATGAAGTCCGGGATGATGTAGGGCGTCGTATCGGTGCCCCCCTCGGCATAGAGGTTCCCGGGCTTGGGCGACAGGTGCCTAATCTCGGCGATCGCCTCGCGGAACTCCTCCTCGGAGACCTGCAGCCGCGCGATGAGCTTCTCGTAGTGTTTCTTGACGAACTCGTCGAAATAGGAGGTCAGAATCCGGCGGGCCAGGCGCCGTGCCGGCGTGTCGGACGGCAGCTGATCCATCTGCAGGAGCAGGCACTCCTGCAGATTGCGCGCCCCGACGCCCGCGGGCTCCAGCTCGTGGATCACGCCCAGCACCCGTTCGAGCTCCGCGGCCGTGGTTTCGATGCCGACCGTGAAGGCGATGTCGTCGGCCACCGACTCCAGGTCGCGCCGCAGGTAGCCGTCCTCGTCGAGGCTGCCGACCAGGTAGACGGCCAGCCGCTGCTCGCGCTCGGGAAGGTTGCGGTAGCCCAGCTGCTCGATGAGGTACTCCTGCAGCGAACGTCCCTCGGTGAGGTAGACCGGACGCTGCTTGTCGTCCTTCGAGTAGTTGTTGATCCGGCTCTTGTACGAGGGGGTCTCATCCTCGCGCAGGTACTCGTCGACGGAGATCTCCTGGGGCTGCTGCTCCTCGTCCTCCGTCCTGCGCTCCTCCTCTTCCAGCACGATGTTGTTCTCGATCTCCTGTTTGATGCGCTGTTCGAGCTGCACGGTGGGCAGCTCGAGCAGCTTGATCATCTGAATCTGCTGCGGAGAGAGCTTCTGTTGCAGCGAAAGTACCTGTTTCTGATTGATTGCCATAAAGCGGGGTCCAAATTAAGAATTGCAGCATTCCAATTTGGTCTCTTCATCGATTCGGGTTCGGGGGGGGGCACACGGCTAAAAGTCGGCGTGCAGGGGCGTGCGCGGGAAGGGCTGCACGTCGCGGATGTTCATCAGTCCGGTCACGAACATCAGCAGGCGGTCGAAGCCCAGGCCGAAGCCCGAGTGGGGAGCCGATCCCCAGCGGCGCGTGTCGAGGTACCACCAGATGTCCTTCTCGTTCATGCCCAGCTCCTTGACGCGGGCCGAGAGCTTGCCGTAGTCGGCCTCGCGCTCCGAGCCGCCGATGATCTCGCCGATCTTCGGGAAGAGGACATCCATCGCGCGCACGGTCTTGCCGTCGTCGTTCTGCTTCATGTAGAAGGCCTTGATCTGCTTGGGGTAGTTGATCAGGATTACCGGACGCTTGAAGTGCTCCTCGACCAGGTAGCGCTCGTGCTCCGACTGCAGGTCGCAGCCCCAGTCGCACGGGAACTCGAACTTGCGGCCCGAAGCCTTCAGAATCTCGATGCCCTCGGTGTATTCCAGCCGCTTGAAGTCGTGATCCACGACAAAGCGCAGGCGGTCGAGCAGCTCCTTGTCCCACATCTTGTTCAGGAACTCGAGGTCCTCCATGCAGTTGTCCAGCGCATACTGGATCAGGTACTTGAGGAATGCCTCGGCCAGCTCCATGTTGTCCTCCAGGTCGTAGAAGGCGGCCTCGGGCTCGATCATCCAGAACTCCGAGGCGTGGCGCGGCGTATTGGAGTTCTCGGCGCGGAACGTGGGGCCGAACGTGTAGATGCGGCCCAGCGACAGGGCGCCCAGCTCGCCTTCGAGCTGGCCCGAGACGGTCAGGTTGCACGACTTGCCGAAGAAGTCCTGCGAGTAGTCGACCCGACCATCCTCCGTGCGGGGCACGTTGTTCAGATCGAGCGTCGTCACCTGGAACATGGCGCCGGCACCCTCGCAGTCCGACGCGGTGATGATCGGCGTATGGAAGTAGTAGAAGCCGTTCTTGTGGAAGAACTCGTGGATGGCCCACGCCATGGCGTGGCGGATGCGGTAGACCGCGCCGAACGTATTGGTGCGGGGACGCAGATAGGCGATCTCACGCAGGAACTCAAGCGAATGGCCCTTCTTCTGCAGGGGGTAGGTATCGGGATCGGCCGTGCCGTAGATCTCGATGCGCTCGGCCTGCACCTCGACGCCCTGCCCCGCCCCGGGCGAAGCCACGAGCCGTCCGTCGACACGGATGCAGGCGCCCGTCGTAACGGGCTTGAGCTGCTCCTCGGCGATCTTCGACAGGTCCACGACCACCTGGATGTTGCCCACACACGACCCGTCGTTCAGGGCGATGAAGGCCACGTTCTTGTTGCCGCGCTTCGTGCGCACCCAACCTTTGACGACAATGTCGGTGTCGACGGCACCCGACTTCAGAATCTCAGCAATTCTCGGCGTTTTCATGTATGATCGATTTTGTATTTGTTGCACATGCAAGGTTTTCCGAATTGACAAAGTTAGCTATTATTTGCGATTTGGCAAAAAAAAAGTACCTTTGTCCGATCCCAAACGAATGCACGCAATGAAACGAACGATATTGCTCCTTGCGGCGCTCCTTGCGGCGGCGGGCGCCGCAGCCCAGGAGGCCGGCCGCATCTTCCGCACCGAGGCCGTACCCTACGACCTGCGCCGGGACGCCGAGCGGGGCGACCGCGCGAAATCGGGCCACACGATCGACTTCCGCCCCGGGATGGTCTCCGCCTCGGACCGCTCGTTCGTCGTCGGGCAGCGCGTCGACATCCCCTATGTATGGACCGACGGAGTCGTCGGCCTGCACCTCGAGAATGTCCGCTCGGCCTACACGCTGCGGGTCAACGACTGCGAGGTGGCGCGCGTCGAGGACCCCTCGACCCCGGCGGAGTTCGACCTCACGGAGTGCATCCGGCAGGGGGCGAACGACATCCGGCTGGAGCTGCGCGACAGCGGCGCCGAACGCATCAACACCGCGCCGACGACGCGCGAGGCCTTCTCCGGAAGCTACCTCTATTACCAGAACAAACGCTCGATCCGCGACTTCGAGATCGCGCTGGTCGCCGACACGGCCGGGCGCCGCTTCGGCATGCTTGACCTGAAGATCATCGCCCGAAACGCGTTCAACTACGACGAGAGCGTGACGGTCGGGTTCGACATCTACTCGCCGCAGGGCAAGCTGCTCGAATTCAACATGAAGGAGGTGACGATCCCGGGCCGCTCGACCGACACGGTGCGTTTCAGCCCCTACATCTACGGCACCTACGACAACGTCTGGTCGGCCGACCGCCGCAACCCGCCCCTCTACCGCGTGATGCTCTTCACGCGGCGTGACGGCGCCTACAAGGAGTACATGCCCCTGCGCATCGGCTTCGGCCGCGCCGAGCTCGTCGACGGCCGCCTCATGCGGCTGGGCCGCGAGCTGCAACTCTCGACGGCCCCCTGCAACGCCGCGGCCGATCGCGCGACGACACGCCGCGAGCTGCTGGCGCTCAAGGTGGCCGGAAAGAACACCGTCTGCCCCGACTGTCCGCAGCCGGCCTGGTTCTACGAGCTCTGCGACGAGGTGGGGCTCTACGTCATCGACCGGGCCAACATCAACGCCCCGGACGAGCGCACGAACCGCGCCGTGGGCGGCACCCCCTCGAACGACCCCGCGCTGGCCGACGAGTACCTCGAGCGCGTCAAGGCGATGTACTACCGTTCGCGCAACTTCACCTGCGTCGTTGCCTATGCCCTGGGCGGCCCGTCGGGCAACGGCTACAACATGTACAAGGCCTACGAGTGGCTGAAATCCGTCGAACACGACCGGCCGGTGATCTACGAGGATGCCGACGGCGAGTGGAACTCGGACCTTTGACGAAGGTGAAAGGTGAAAAGTAAAAAGTAAAAGAAGTAACAAGCGGGTGGCCGCGGGGCGGCAAAAGACGGCAACGGACATGACCATCGAACTGATCCTCATCGGCAAGACCGACTCGAAGGAGATCGCGTCGCTCATGGAGCTCTACGTGCGGCGGGTGAACCACTACTGCCGCTTCGCCGTCACGACGCTGCCCGACGTGCGCAACACGCGCAGTCTGACCGAGCGGCAGCAGCGCACGGCCGAGGGCGAGGCGATCCTGCGCCAGCTGCGCGACGGCGACTACGTCGTGCTGCTCGACGAGCGGGGCGAGGAGATGCGCTCCGTGGAGTTCGCGGCATGGCTCCAGAAACGCCTCAACAGCGGGCTCCGGCGCCTCGTGCTCGTTATCGGCGGCCCCTACGGCTTCTCGGAGGAGGTCTACGGCAGGGCCGACGGCCGGCTGTCGCTCTCGCGCATGACCTTCTCGCACCAGATCGTCCGGGCGATCTTCGCCGAGCAGATCTACCGTGCCTTCACCATCCTCCACAACGAACCCTACCACCACGAATGACCATGCCGCAGCGTCCCGCCATTGCCGTCCTCACGCCCAACATCCTGACGGGTCTCGGGTTGAAGGCCATTCTGGAGAAGGTCATCCCGATGGCCGACGTCGAACTCTACGCCGACTTCGACTCCTTCGCCGAGGCCGGGCCGGAACGCTTCTACCACTACTTCGTCGCCGCGGAGCTCTGCCCGGCGCATGCGGCGTTTTTCCGTGCGCAGCGCCACAAGGCCATCCTGCTGACCGACGGCGAACCCGGCCCCGCGCTGGAGGGGATGCACGCCATCGACGTCCGCACGAGCGAGGAGCGCCTCGTGCACGACCTGCTGCGCATGCACCACGGCGCCCATCCGCACGACCACGGTCCCCTGCCCGAGGCACCCGCCGCTCCGGCCCGGACGGCTGCCGCACCCCTGACCGACCGCGAGACGGAGGTGCTCACGCTGCTGGCCCGCGGTCTGATCAACAAGCAGATCGCCGAGGAGCTCCACATCGGCCTCACGACGGTCATCACACACCGCCGCAACATCATGGAGAAGCTCCGCGTGCGCTCGCTCGCCGAGCTGATCCTCCGCGCCGTGGCCGCCGGATACGTCGACGCCGGGTGCCTCTGACCCCGCCGTCCGACCCTTCGGGGAGGGCTCCGCACGCCGCCGGTCCGGACAGCCGCCGGACGCCGCGTTTCTCACCCTGCCGCCCGCGCCCCTCCGTGCCGCCGCCAATCTTTGCACCCGCCTCGCTTTTTGCACCCGCCGCCAACCCTCGCCTATCGCCCCGCACCTTGCCCGCGGCCCGCACCCGCTCCGCCCCCACCCCTCGCACCCGCCGCCAATCCTCGCCTCTTGTCCCGCCGCTCTCCTCATAAATAAGGATTGCACGATCCGAAATAAATCCGTTACTTTGCACCCGGAACCAACGTCCCGATCCGTGTCGTACAAACTGCTGCTCATACCGCTCCTGCTGCTGCCCCTCACGCTCCCTGCGGCGCCCGGGTCACGCGGTGCGGCACATACGGGCGGCGCCGGCCACACGGAGACGGCAGCCGCCGCCACGACCTCGGGCATCGACACCGCGGAGGCGGCCGACACGGTGATCGTGGTCGACAACGTGCAGGTGACGGCCATCAAGCAGGGGCTCGTGCTACGTTCCGAACCCGTCGCGGCAACCATCGTCGGGAGCCGTGCCATCGAGCGGCAGCACGTCGACGCCCTGAAGAATCTCTCGCAATACGTCCCGAACTTCCACGCCCCGGACTACGGGTCGCGCATGACCTCCTCGATCTACGTGCGCGGACTGGGCGCCCGCATCGACCAGCCCGTCGTGGGGCTCAACATCGACAACGTCCCGGTCCTGAACAAGAACAACTTCGACACGGAGATCGCCGACGCCGAGCGCATCGAGGTGCTGCGGGGCCCGCAGTCGACGCTCTACGGCCGCAACACGATGGGCGGCGTGGTGAACATCTACACCCGCTCGCCCTTCACCGACGAAGGGGTGCGGCTGCTGGCCGAATACGGCAGCGGCTCGACGTGGCGGCTGCGCGCCACGTCGAGCTACCTGCTGACGCCCGATCTGGGGATCTCCGTCACGGGCTACTACACCCGCACGGGCGGCTTCTTCGACAACCTTGCGACGGGCGAGCGGTGCGACTGGGAGCGACTGGGCGGCGGCCGCTGGAAGATGCAGTGGCGCAACGGCCGCGGTCTGCGCATCGACAACACGTTCGCCTTCTCGGTGCTCCGACAGGGGGGCTACCCCTACGCCTATGCGGGCGAGGAGCTCCTCGACGACGCCGGGCAGCCGATCATCCGCCCGGGCGAAATCCGCTACAACGACCCTTCGGCATACCGCCGCACGAGCCTGAGCGACGGCCTTACCGTGCGCTACGACGCCGCGCGCTACAGCGTCGCGTCGATCACCAGCTACCAGTACTCCGACGACTGCATGGACCTCGACCAGGATTTCCTGCCCCTGTCGTACTTCACGCTGCGGCAGGCGCTGCGCGAGCACAGCATAACCGAAGACGTGGTCTTCCGTTCACGCGGCGAGGGTCGCTACGGCTGGCTGGCCGGGCTCTTCGCCTTCTACCGCCACAGTCACATGGAGGCTCCGGTGCACTTCAAGCGCACGGGCATCGAGCAGCTCATCCTCGACAACGCCAACGAGCACCTCGGCCCGATCTGGAACGAACGCTACGACAGCGACATGCAGGAGCTGCCGCTGCTCTCCGACTTCCGCAACCCGGTCGTGGGCGGGGCGCTCTACCACGAATCGACGCTCCGGCTGGGGCGCTGGCGTCTGGCCGCCGGCGTGCGCGTCGACGTCGAACACACGGCGCTGCGCTACCGCTCGCAGACCGAGATGGACTACACGATCTACCGCGAGGGGGCCGAACCGCTGCCGGCCACGGTCTCGATCGACGAGCACAACCGCATCGCGCACACCTATTGGGAGGTGCTGCCGAAGCTCTCGGCGACCTACGCCTTCGACGAGGTGCGCAACCTCTACCTCTCGGTGGCCAAAGGCTACAAGGCCGGCGGCTTCAACACGCAGATATTCTCCGACATTCTGAGCGAGAAGCTCAAGTGGCAGATGGCCGGTTCGCGCTACGACGAGCCCGACCTGATGTCCTACCGCCCCGAGCAGAGCTGGAACATCGAGCTGGGCGGCCACTTCTCCTGTCTGGAGGGGGCCGTGCGGGGCGACTTCGCGCTCTTCTGCATCTTCGTGCGCAACCAGCAGCTGACGGTCTTCCCCGCGGGGCAGTCCACGGGGCGCATGATGACCAACGCCGGGCGCACGCGCTCGCTGGGCGGCGAGCTGTCACTCCAGCTCTCGCCGTGGCGCTCGCTCGACATCCACCTCGCCTACGGCTACACCGACGCCCGCTTCGTGCGCTACGACGACGGACAGCAGGACTATGCCGGGCGGCGCATCCCCTACGCCCCGCAGCACACCTTCGCGGCGCAGGCCGTCTGGACCATCCCGACGGGCGTAGCATGGCTGGGTGACGTGGTCCTGCAGGGAGGCGTCGACGGCACGGGCCGCATCTTCTGGAACGAGGAGAACAGCCGCAGCCAGGCACCCTACGCCCTGCTCGAAGCCTCCGTGCGGCTGGAGCACCGCCGCTGGGCCATCGACCTCTGGGGCCGCAACCTCGCCGACACGCGCTACGACGTCTTCTACTTCAAGTCCATGGGCAACGAGTTCGTGCAACGGGGACGGCCCCGCACCTTCGGAATAACCTTATCCATTCATATCGACTGACATGCTGAAAAAACTCTTTCTCTTCGCACTGGCGACCTGCACCCTTGCGGCCTGCAACAAGGACGAGGGCACGGGCCTGCCCTACGACTACGTCTACCTCAAGGAGAACACAAACATCAGCGAGGGCCATCTTCAGGGCAGCAACATGCACTTCTACGGCACTTCGACGGTAACCGACGCCACAGGCGGGGTCTTCACCTACCGCAAGGCGCACTTCGAGCTGGCAGGGCTCGACGACTTCCATCTCTACATGCACAAGACGCGCTTCGCCGCGGATATGCCGGGCGTCGAGATGCGTATTCCCGACGTACCGTACACGCCGACCGGCGACAAGTCGCTGACGTTCAGCCTCGATGAGGTCATTCCCGAGGCCGAGCGGCCCAATGCCGTGGGCGGCGGCGCCACCTACGTGCCCGTCGAGAGGTACGTCATCACGCAGCTTGCAGGGTCGATCGACAACACCCTCTGCCGGGTGGAGTTCACCTGCGCCGGAGTCTATCATGTCGTTTTCGAGGGCAGTCTGATCGGAGAAAAGTAAATTTTTTCCTACCTTTACACGGTCAAAAAAAACGTTCATGACCATGAGACCCGAATACAAACCCTTTGTCGATGACCTGATCGAACTCTGCATCCGGGAGGACATCGGCGACGGCGACCACACGTCGCTTGCGTGCATCCCGGCCGACGAACACGGCCGTATGCGCCTGCTCTGCAAGCAGGAGGGCGTGATCGCCGGCATCGAGATCGCGCAGATCGTCCTGCGCAGACTCGATCCCGAGATGCACTTCGAGCAGATACTCCACGACGGCGACCGCGTCCGTCCGGGCGATGTCGCCTTCTACGTCTCGGGACGCCTGCGCTCGCTGCTGCAGGCCGAGCGCATCCTGCTCAACATCATGCAGCGCATGAGCGGCGTGGCAACGCAGACGGCCGTCTACGTCAAGCGCCTCGAAGGGCTCCACACCCGCGTGCTCGACACGCGCAAGACCACGCCCGGCATGCGCGTGCTGGACAAGATGGCCGTGAAGATCGGCGGCGGCGAGAACCACCGCATGGGCCTCTTCGACATGATCCTGCTGAAGGACAACCACATCGACTTTGCGGGCGGCATCGAGAAGGCCATCCGCCGCGTGCGCGACTACCTGGCCGAGCGCGGCCGACAGCTGCCCATCGAGTGCGAGGTCCGCACGCTGGAGGACATCGACAAGGTCTTCGCCGCAGGCGGCGTCGACCGCATCATGTTCGACAACTTCACGCCCGAGATGACGCGCCGCGCCGTCGAGAAGGTCGCCGGACGCTGCGAAACCGAATCGAGCGGCGGCATCACCCTCGACACGATCCGCGAATATGCCGAATGCGGCGTCGACTTCATCTCGGTGGGGGCGCTGACGCACCAGATCCGCTCGCTCGACATGTCGCTCAAGGCCTGCGAATAGGCCCGGGCCGAACGACGGATCCGGACCGAAGGCTCCATGAAACGGCTCCTCCATACCCCGCTTGCCCTGCTGCTGCGGCGCATCGCACTGCTCTACGTGGTGCTGATGCTCTGCCGCGCGGCCTTTTATGCGGTCAACGCCCCGCTCGTCGGGCCCCTCACGTGGGCCGAGGCGGGGCAGCTGCTCGCCGGGGCCCTGCGCTTCGACACCGCGTCGGTCGTCTATGCCGACGGGCTCTTCATCCTGCTCTCGCTGCTGCCGTTGCACGTGCGCGAACGGCGCTGGTACCGCAACCTGCTTTTCGCCTGCTACGTCGTCGTGAACACGCTGCTTGTCGTCGCCGCAAACCTCGCCGACGCCGTCTACTTCCGCTACACGCAGAAGCGCTTTACGGCCGAGGAGGTCTTCTTTGCCGGGAACGACAACTCGCTGCAACTCGTCGGAAAGTTCATGGGCGAGAACTGGCCCCTGCTGCTCGTGGCGGCGGCGCTCGTCGTGCTGCTTGTCTTCGGCTACGGACGCCGCGTCCGCGAGGAGAGCATGCTGCGCCGCGGCGCGGCCTACTACATCGGCAGCACGGTGATCCTGGCCCTGGCTGCCGGATTGAGCATCGCCGGCATGCGCGGCGGCATGACGCGCGCCACGCGCCCGATCACCCTCTCCGACGCCATGCTCTACACGTCGCAAAGCAGCAAGGCCAACCTGCTGTTGAGCAACCCCTTCTGCATCCTGCGGACCGTCGGCAGCGCCGGCAAGGTCTCCTACCGGAAATATTTTCCCGCAGAGGAGCTCGACGCGCGCTTCACCCCCGTGCACGCCCCGGCCGATTCAGCGGCCGTGCGTCTTGAGGGTCGCAACGTCATGATCTTCATCCTGGAGAGCATGTCCGCCGAACACTCGGCCCACCTGCGTCCGGACCTCTACGCCGACCTGCCCGAAAAGGGCTTCACCCCCTTCCTCGACTCGCTCATGCGCCACGGGCTCTGCTTCCGGCAGATGTATGCCAACGGCACGCGCTCGATTCAGGCCATGCCCTCCGTGCTGGGGAGCATCCCCTCGTTCCGCACGCCCTTCGTGCTGATGCCGCAGTCGCTTGGCCGCAGCCGCCAGCTGCCCGCCATCCTCGCCGACCGGGGCTACGGGACGCTCTTCTTCTGCGGCTCGGAGCACGGCTCGATGGGATTCGGGGCCTACGCCCGCTCGGCGGGCGTCGAGCGGCTCATCAGCCGCGAGGACTACGAGGCGGCGCACGGCACCGGCGATTTCGACGGCTACTGGGGCATCTGGGACGAACCCTTCCTGCAATACGCCGGCGAGGTGCTCGACTCCGTGCCCGAACCCTTCTTCGCGACGCTCTTCACCCTTTCGGCGCACCACCCCTTCGTCGTGCCCGACGCGTATGCGGCGACGCTGCCCGCCGGCTACACGAAGATCCACCGCGGCGTGGCCTACGACGACGAGGCCTTCCGCCGCTTCTTCGCGCGCTACGGCGGCGAGGCGTGGTTCCGCCGCACGATCTTCGTCTTCGTCGCCGACCACGTCTCCTCCGAGAAGTTCGCCCCCGAGACGCGCACTTACCCCGGCAACATGCACATCCTCGGCTTCCTCTACACGCCCGACGGCGCCCTGCAGGGCGAGATCGGCGAGGTCACGCAGCAGCTGGACATCATGCCCACGCTGCTGGGGCTGCTCGGCTGCGACGAGGCCTACTTCGCCTTCGGGCGCGACGTGCTGAACGAACCGGCGCGCCCGCGCTGGTCGGTCTCCTACGACGGCGGATTCCGCGCCCTGACGGGCGACACCGTCCTGACCTTCGACGACAACGGGTCGCAGATCACGCCCCGCACCGACCGGGCCGCAATGCCCCCGGCCGTCTCCGGCGCGGTGCCGGCCGCAAAGGCCTCCGGCGGCACGATGGTTGCACCGGAGCGTACCGGAGAGCCTTCCACCGCACCGACGTCCGGCGCCCCGGCCGAGAAAAGGCCGTCCGTTCCCGGGGCGCACCCCGCCGCCCGCTCGGCCGAAGAGATGCTGGGCGACTTCCAGGCCCTCGTGCAGCAATACTACATGCACATCGAAAAAAAGAACTATACGACACACGATGATTGAGTTCAAACCCGTGCGTCTCGAAGACCGCGCGGTCATCGAGCGTTACACCATGCGGTCGGGGATCTGCAACTGCGACCTCGCCTTCGCCAACATGTACTGCTGGCAGCAGGTCTACCACAGCGCCTGGGCCGAGATCGACGGATTCCTGGTGATCCGCTTCCGGATCGACGGCGGCGAGAAGATCGGCTACATGCAGCCCGTCGGCGAGGGGGACTTCGCCCCGCTCATCCCGACGCTGCGCGCGGACGCCCACGCCCACGGGCAGCGCCTGCGCATCATCGGCCTGACGGACGAGGGGCGCGAGATGATCCGCCGCATGCACATCGGGCTCTTCGCCTTCGAGTCGGACCGCGCGCTCGAGGACTACGTCTACAACGCCGACGACCTGCGCAACCTCCCCGGGCGCCGCTACCAGCCCAAGCGCAACCACATCAACCGCTTTCTGGCCGAATACCCCGACTACCGCTACGAGGAGCTGACGCACGACCGCTTCGACGAGTGCATGGCCCTCGAACGCGAGTGGCGCCGGGCGCACGAGGGCCACACCTCGGAACTGTGCGCCGAGCAGCGGGCCATGCAGCGGGGCTTCGAGCACTTCGGGGAGCTGGGCATGCAGGGCGGCTGCATCTACGTCGGCGACCGGCTCGTCGCCTTCACCTACGGCTCGGCGGTCAACGACCACACCTTCGACACGCACGTCGAGAAGGCCGACACGGAGTACGACGGGGCCTTCACGATCATCAACAAGCTCTTCGCCCAGCACCTCGACCCGCGCTTCACGCTCATCAACCGCGAGGAGGACCTCGGCATCGAGGGGCTGCGGCAGGCGAAGCTGTCGTACCACCCCGCCTTCCTGCAGCACAAGTTCACGGCGATCCACCTCCATCCCGACGAAATCGCCTGCAAGGAACTGTGGCAGGCCGCCTTCGGCGACGACGAGCAGTTCGTCGACTCGTTCCTCATGCGCTACTACAGCCGCCACCGCATGCTCACGGCCGAGTGCGACGGACGCACGGCGGCGATGCTCCACCTGCTGCCCTTCGAGACGCCGCTCGGGCGCACGACCTACATCTACGGCGTGGCGACCGACCCCGCCTGCCGCCACCGCGGGCTGGCCACGCAGCTCATGCGGGAGGCGATGCGCCGCATTGCGGAGCAGGGCGACGAGGCGGCCTTCCTCATCCCGACCCCCGGCGAGGCGTGGCTGCGCGACTTCTACGGCCGCTTCGGCTTCGCGGGCGAGCTCCCGACGACGTTCCGCTCGGAGGATGGCTTCGACTTCGGCACGGGCGATGCGGCAACCGACCGGGCCATGGTCTGGCGGCGCGACACTTCGGCCCCGCTGCCCGACGAACTCACGGCCACCTACCGCCGCTGATCGCGCGGCCGCCGGCACGACAAAGCGCCCGGAGCCAAGGCTCCGGGCGCTTCTCTATTCCGCTGCTCCGCCGTCAGGCAGGCGCATTTATCATCCGTGCGGATCCACAAAAGCGGCCTACAGACTGTCCTCGGCGTATCGACCCCACCTCGGGCCACCCTACCGGCTGCGGAGGAAGCACTCGATCGTGTTCTCCATCAGGCAGCAGATCGTCATGGGGCCGACACCGCCCGGCACGGGCGTGATGACCGACGCCTTCGGCTCGACGGCCGCGAAGTCCACGTCGCCGCACAGCTTGCCCGTCTCGGGATCGCGGTTCACACCCACGTCGATGACGACCGTCCCCTCGGAGACCATATCCGCCGTGACGAACTTCGGACGGCCGATGGCCACGACCAGAATCTCCGCCCCGCGCGTCACCTCCCCGAGGTTGCGCGTGCGGCTGTGGGTCATCGTCACCGTGGCGTTCTCGTCGAGCAGCAGCTTCGACACGGGCAGTCCCACGATGTTGCTGCGGCCGATCACCACGGCGCGCTTGCCGGCGATCTCCACGCCCGCGGCCTTCAGCATCTTGATGATGCCCTTCGGCGTGCAGGGCAGCGTGCAGGGCTGTTTCTGCCACAGGGCCGCCACGTTGAGCGGGTGGAAACCGTCCACGTCCTTCGCCTTGTCGATCGCGGCGATCACCTTCTGCTCGTCGATGTGTTTGGGCAGGGGCAGCTGCACGAGGATGCCGTCCACCTCCGGATCGGCATTCAGCCCGGCGATGATGCCCAGCAGCTCCTCCTCCGAGATCGACTCGGGCTTGCGGATCGTCGTGTTGCGGATGCCCACCTCGGCCGAGGCCTTCGCCTTGCCTGTCACGTAGCTCACGCTGCCGGGGTCCTCGCCCACGAGAATCACAACCAGATGGGGCACGCGCCCGTATTTCGCGGGGAAGGTCCGCACCTGCTCCGCCATTTCGGCCTTCAGTCGGGCCGAGAGTTCCTTACCACTGATAATCATACTTTTTTCGGTGTTATTGTTTGTCCAGTGCCCAGTGTCCGATGTCGTTGCGGTGGAAGAGGTTGTCGCACCCGATGCGGGCAACGTTCTCCAGCGCCTCGCGCCGTGCCTCGGCAAGTGTCGCACCCCGTCCCACGACGAAGAGCACGCGGCCGCCGGCCGTCAGGATGCGGTCGCCGTCGGCCTTCGTACCCATGTGGTAGACCGGGCAGTCGACCTTGTCCAGCCCCCGGATCTCAAAGCCCTTCTCGTAGCTGCCGGGGTAGCCTTTCGACGCCAGCACGATGCCCAGCGTCGCGAAGTCGTGCCAGGCCAGCTCCGTGTCGCGCCCCTCGGCCACGGCGCAGAAGATGTCGGCGATGTCGCTGCCGAGACGCGGCAGCACCACCTCCGTCTCGGGATCGCCGAAGCGGGCGTTGAACTCGATGACCTGAATGCCGTGCGGAGTCTTCATCAGCCCGCCGTAGAGCACCCCCTCGAAGGGGCATCCCTCATCGACCAGCGCATCGGCCGCGGGCTGCATGATCCGCTCCAGCGCGAAGCGCTCGTCCTCGGCCGTGATGAAGGGCAGGGGCGAATAGGCCCCCATGCCGCCCGTATTGGGTCCCTCGTCGCCGTCGTAGGCCCGCTTGTGGTCCTGCGCAAGGACCATCGGCCAGACGCGGCGGCCCGACACGAAGCACATGAACGAGAACTCGGGCCCCTCGAGGAAATCCTCGACGACGACCTTGCCCTCACCGAACTTGTCGTCGAGCAGCATGTCGCGCAGCGCCGCATCGGCCTCCTCCATCGTCCGGGCGATGACCACCCCCTTGCCGGCAGCCAGTCCGTCGTACTTCAGCACGGCGGGGAAGGGGCGCCCGGCCACGTAGTCGCGGGCCTCGGCATAATCCGAGAAGGCCCGGAACCCGGCCGTCGGGATGTTGTACTTCGCCATCAGGCGCTTGGCAAACTCCTTCGAGGATTCGATGCGCGCCGCCGCCCGCGTGGGGCCGAAGATGCGCAGCCCCGCCGCCTTGAAGCAGTCGACGACACCCGCCGCGAGCGCCGCTTCGGGACCGACGACCGTCAGGCCGATGCGGTGTTCGAGCGCAAAGTCGCGCAGCCGCTCGACCTCCGTATCGCGGATCGCCACGCACTCGGCCTGCCGGGCAATGCCCGCATTGCCGGGGGCGCACCATATTTTTTCGACCTGCGGAGAGCGCGACAGCGCATCGACGATGGCATGCTCGCGACCTCCCGAACCGATAACAAGAACGTCCATATAAGGTGAAAGGTGAAAAGTAAAAGGTAAAAAGTAAAAAGTGAAATGCGGACAGTCTGACCGGCAGGGCGGGATACAGGGAAGCGGCACCAACCGATGTCCACCCGGCATACCGTCCTCCGGCCGACGTGTCAATGCTTGAAGTGGCGCTCGCCCGTGAACAGCATCGCGATGCCCTTCTCGTTGGCCTTGCGGATCGAATCCTCGTCACGGATCGAGCCGCCCGGCTGCACGATGGCCGTCACGCCGTACTCGGCGGCCAGCGCCACGCAGTCGTCGAAGGGGAAGAAGCCGTCCGACGCCAGCACCAGCTCCTCCGTAAAGCCTGCGGCACGCGCCTGCTTCAGGGCGATCTCGGCCGAGCCGATGCGGTTCATCTGTCCGGCGCCGACACCCAGCGTCCGGCCATCCTTCACCACGACGATGGCGTTCGACTTCACGTGCTTGACGATGTGCCAGCCGAACTCCAGATCGGCCAGCTGCCCGGCGGCGGGCTGCCGCTCGGTCACGCACATCGACGCCTCGACGTGTTTGGTCGTCAGGTCGAGGTCCTGCGCCAGCAGGCCGCCGTTGACGCTCACGTACTGCCGGCGGTCGCTCTCGCCCGGCGTCATGTCGACCTCCAGCAGGCGCAGGTTCTTCTTCGTGCGGAGCACCTCGAGCGCCCCCTCCTCGAACTTCGGGGCCATGATGATCTCCAGGAAGATCGGCTTCATCAGCTCGGCCGCCTCGCGCGTCACGGGGCGGTTCGTCGCCACGATGCCGCCGAAGATCGAGACCTTGTCGGCCTCGTAGGCCTTCGTCCACGCCTCAACGACGTCGCGGCCCACGGCCGCACCGCAGGGGTTCATGTGCTTCAGTCCGACGCAGAACGGCTCGTCGAACTCGCGCACGATGCACAGCGCGGCGTTGGCGTCCTGGATGTTGTTGTACGAGAGCTCCTTGCCGTTGAGCTGGCGGGCAAAGGCCAGCGAATAGGGCACGGCATGCTCCTCGCGGTAGAACTTCGCGCTCTGGTGCGGGTTCTCGCCGTAGCGCAGCGTCTGCACGAGGTCGTACTCGAGGAAGAGCTTCTCGTTGAGCCCCGCCTGCGTGCGCATCCAGCCCGCGATCATCATGTCGTACTCGGCCGTGTGCGTGTAGGCCTTGGCCGAGAGCTTGAGCCGCGTATCGCGCTCCGTATTGCCGCCCGCACGGATCTCGGCGAGCACCTGCGCATAGTCCGCCGGATCGCACACCACCGTCACGTCGGCCCAGTTCTTCGCCGCCGAACGCAGCATCGACGGACCGCCGATGTCGATGTTCTCGATGGCGTCGGCCATCTTGACGCCGGGCTTCGCGATCGTCTCGCGGAACGGATAGAGGTTCACGCACACCAGGTCGATGAACTCGATGCCGTTTTCGCGCAGTTCGCGCAGGTGCTCCGGATCGTCGCGCCGGGCCAGCAGGCCCCCGTGCACCTTCGGGTGCAGCGTCTTGACGCGGCCGTCGCAGATTTCGGGAAATCCCGTCACGTCGCTGATGTTCAACACCTCCACGCCGCTCTCGCGCAGCAGCTTCATCGTGCCGCCCGTGGCGATCACCTCCCAGCCCGCCTCGCGCAGGCCCTTTGCAAAGTCAACGACTCCCGTTTTGTCGCTGACGCTTATCAATGCTCGCATGTATCTGAATTTTTGTCGTTGGTTTTCCCGTTTTCGGAGCCGCCGTCCGCCAGCAGGCGGCCGATCGTCTCCACATAGAGCGGATGCTCGATCGCATGCACCCGCCGTTCCAGCTCCGCAAGGTCCCCGCCCTCGTAGGCGAAGGCCCGCTGTGCGATGATGCGCCCGCCGTCGAGCGACGCATCGACGTAGTGGATCGTCACGCCGTAGACCTTGACGCCGTAGTCGAAGGCCTGCTCGATGGCATGCGCCCCGCGGAAGGCCGGCAGCAGCGAGGGATGGATGTTGATGATCCGCCCGCCGTAGGCGCCGAGCAGCACGTCGCCCAGGATGCGCATGTAGCCCGCCAGGCAGACCAGCTCGACCCCCGCGGCATCGAGCCGCCGGACGATCTCCCGCTCGTAGTCCGCCTTCGAGGCGTACTCCTTCGCCGCGAAGACGAAGCACTCGACCCCGTGTGCCGCGGCGCGCTCCACGACCCGGGCCCCGGGCCGGTCGCAGACCATCAGCACCACGCGCGCCGGCAGCTCGCCCCGTTCGCAGGCTGCGGCAATGGCCTCGAAGTTCGTGCCGTTGCCGCTGGCAAAGACCGCAAGACGCCGCATCGCTACCGGATTACGACCCCTTCGGTGTCGGTGACCCGTCCGATGACGCTCGCGCGCTCGCCCTGCTCCTGAAGGATCGCGATGGCGCGGTCGGCCTCCGAAGCGTCGAGGGCGATGACCATGCCGATGCCCATGTTGAAGATGTTGAACATCTCGCGGTGGGGCACCTTGCCGTACTTCTCCAGGAAGCGGAAGACGGGAAGAATCTCCCACATCCCCTCGTCGATCTCCAGCCCCTGTCCGTCGTGCAGGATGCGCGGGATGTTCTCGTCGAAGCCGCCGCCCGTGATGTGGCTGATGCCGTGGACGTCGCACTGCCGGATCACTTCGAGCACCTGCCGAACGTAGATCTTCGTCGGCGTGAGCAGCACCTCGCCCAGCAGCTTGTCCGACAGTTCGGGATAGCTGCGGTGCAGGTCGAAGCAGTTGTCGGCGACGATCTTGCGCACGAGGCTGAAGCCGTTGGAGTGGACGCCGCTCGAGGCGATGCCGACCAGCACGTCGCCCGTTTTGACCTTCGAGCCGTCGATGAGCTTCGACTTTTCGACCACGCCGACCGTGAAGCCCGCGATGTCGTACTCGCCCGCGGCATACATGCCCGGCATTTCGGCCGTCTCGCCGCCCACGAGCGCGCAGCCCGCCTGGCGGCACCCTTCGGCGACGCCCGCGACGATGGCCTCGATCTTCTGGGGCTCGTTGTGGCCCACGGCCACGTAGTCGAGGAACTCCAGCGGTTCGGCACCCTGCGCCAGCACGTCGTTGACGCACATGGCCACGGCGTCGATGCCGATCGTGTCGTGCTTGTCCATCTCGAAGGCCAGCTTGAGCTTCGTGCCCACGCCGTCCGTGCCGCTCACGAGCACCGGCTCCTTCACGCCGAGTGCCGAGAGGTCGAACATGCCGCCGAAGGCGCCGATGTTGCCCATCACGCCCGGCCGTGCGGTCGAAGCCACATGCTTCTTGATGCGTCGCACCACTTCGTATCCGGCTTCGAGGTTCACGCCGGCCTTTTCATAAGATTGTGCCATGAGGTTTTCTTTTATGCTGTTGGTTCAATTAGCTGAATTCAACTTGCAAATGCAACAGAATTCTGATTAATAATTTGTTTAAATTTTTCGTTTGGCGTGAGGTATCC
>UQUQ01000013.1 GCA_900544265.1 uncultured Alistipes sp. | reverse complement strand
TACCGCGAGGACGGCTACTTCCCCGAGGCCTTCATCAACATGCTGGCGCTGCTGGGCTGGAACCCCGGCACGGAGCAGGAGCTCTTCACAATGCAGGAGCTCATCGACAGCTTCTCGCTCGAGCGCGTCTCGAAATCGGGCGCCCGCTTCCAGCCCGACAAGGCCCGCTGGTTCAACGCCCAGTACATGCACCGCAAGACGGACGCCGAGCTGGCCGCCGTCTACCAGCCGATCCTGCGCGAGCACGGCATCGAGGTGTCGGACGAAGTGGCCGGACGCGCCGCGGGCATCATGAAGGAGCGCGCACAGCTCATCACCGACCTGTGGGACCTGACGTCGTTCTTCTTCGTCGCCCCGACCGAATACGAGGAGAAGCAGGTGCGCAAATACTGGAAGGGGCAGAACCCCGCCATCCTCCGCGAACTGCGCACCGTACTGGAGAGGATCGACGACTTCTCGCTCGAGAACACCGAGCGCATCGTCCACGCCTGGATCGAAGAGAAAGGCTACGGCATGGGCCAGGTGATGAACACGCTGCGCCTGGCGCTCGTGGGTGCCGGCAAGGGCCCGGGCATGTACGACGTGACGGCATTCATCGGCAAGGAGGAGACGCTGCGCCGCATCGACAACCTGCTCGCGAACCTCAAACCCGCGGATGCGGAGTAATATGGTAACGATCGAACAGCATGTCTGGGGCATGACCCCGGAGGGCGAGGCAATCATCCTCTACACGCTGACCAACGGGCAGGGGGCGCAGCTGCGTCTCTCGAACTTCGGCGCCGCGATCGTCTCCCTCACGATGCCCGACCGCGAAGGCCGCATGGCCGACGTGGTGCTGGGCTACAAACATCCCGAGGGCTACTTCTACGACGGAGCTGCCGCGGGCAAGAGCGTGGGCCGCTGCGCCAACCGCATCGCCGGCGGACGCATGACGATCGACGGCGAGGAGTATGCGCTGGAGATCAACAACGGCCGCAACCACCTGCACGGCGGGACGAAGAACTTTGCCAACCGCGTCTGGGAGAGCCGCGTGGAGACCAACCGCGTGGTGATGTCGCTCCTCTCGGAGGACGGCGACCAGGGCTACCCGGGCGAGCTGAACGTCGAGGCGGTCTTCGACTTCGACGACGACAACGCCGTGGAGATCACCTACCTGGCCCGGACCGACCGGACGACGGTCGTGAACCTCACGAACCACGTCTACTTCAACCTCGCGGGCGAAGCGAGCGGCTCGGTGCTCGACCACGAGCTGCGCCTGAACGCCTCGCAGGCCCTCGAGATGGATCCGTGGCAGATCCCCACGGGCCGGCGGCTCGACGTGGCGGGCACGCCGCAGGACTTCCGAGAGTTCCGCACGTTCCGCCCGGGCATCGACGCGGAGTTCAACCACATCCGCGACTTCAAGGGCTACGACCATCCGTTCGTCATCGACGGCTGGCAGCCCGACATTCTGGGCGAGGTCGGCACGCTGCGCGACCCGCAGTCGGGCCGCAAGGTCGACATCCTCTCCTCGCAGCCGGGCGTGATGGTCTACACGGGCAACTGGCTTGCGGGCGGATGCCCCGAGACGAAGTCGGGCGGCCGCTACGCCGACTACGCCGGCGTGGCCATCGAGTGCCAGAACTTCCCCGACGCGGTGAACCACCCCGACTTCCCGTCGCCGCTGCTCCGCCCGAGCGAGCTCTACTGCCAGAAGATCGTCTTCCGCTTCGGCGTCTGCTGATACCTGTGTGGCAGGACGCAAAACGCAGAGGGCCGGAACAGATGTTCCGGCCCTCTGCCATATCGGTGTCGGGGGATCAGCTGCTTTCATAGGCTCCTACATTTTAAGATACAACCACTCGGGCAGCCAGCGCATCAGCCGGGCGACGACCCGCCAGCGGCGCGTCACGACGGCGACACGGCGTCTGCGACGGATCGCCCGCATGATCTGTGTCACGACCCGCTCCACGGGCATCACCCAGAACAGCCCTTCGCCCTTGGCCATGGCCGTATCGACCAGCCCGGGGCGGATGTCGGTCACAAGGAGACCCGATCGCGATTTGGCAGCGCGCTGCCGCAGCGCCTCGGCATAGTTGATCTGATAGGCCTTCGTCGCGCCGTATGCCGGAGCCGCCCCGCCGCCGCGCAGGCCGCCGACCGAGGTCAGGACGACGAGATGTCCCCCGCCCTGCCGCTCGAAGTGGCCGCAGGCCCAGTCGACAACGGCCGTCCACCCCAGCACGTTGGTGCGGATGGCTGGTTCCTCGAGTGAAAAGTCGAGCCCGGGATTCAACTCCCCCGTCCCGGCACAGACGATGCAGAGTTCCATACCGCCCAGCTCCCCGACCAGCCGCTCCAAAGCCGCAACCACCTCGGCCGACCGCGAGATGTCTGCAGCCGCCGTACAAAAGGCAGCGGGCTGTTCCGCAGCAAGCTGCGAGAGCAGTTCGACACGCCGGCCCACTGCACCGACCCGATATCCGGCAGCCGCAAGCCGCCGGGCAAGGCCCCGTCCGATTCCGGACGTGGCACCGATTACCACAACATGTTTCATGGCGGCAAAGTTAACATGGCCGCCACTGTAAAGAATTGATCCAAATCAAGAAATCACCGCACACGCCGCCGGATGCGGCTCAGCGTCTCGGGACGCACGCGCAGATAGGAAGCCAGCTCGCGAAGCGACACCAGATCCAGGATGCCGGGACAACGTCGCAGCAGCGCTTCGTAACGCTCCTGCGGCGTGGAGACATAGCTCTGCAGCAGGCGTTCGTAGACCTCGGCCGAGAGCCGCTCGGCCAGCATGCGGCCCAGCCGCTCATGCGCGGCATCAGCACTTAGGAACGCAAAGAGCCGTTCGTCGTCGAGGCGCAGCACCCGGCTGTCGCACATCGCCTCGATCCCGACCCACGCGGGCAGGTCGTTGCACATCGAGATGTAATCCCCGACGAACTCCCCGGCAAAGGCATATCCGACCACATGCCGCACGCCGCCGTCCGTCAGACGGACATACCGGAAAGCACCCTCCTCGACCAGTCCGCAATGACGGTTGCGGCACTGCTGCCGCGCAAACTCCGCACCGCGCGGATAGCAGACCGACATCCCTTCCGCAAGAAAGAACTCCGCCAGCTCGGGAAAGGCGGCAGTCGTGATGAAGCGATTGAAATCCATGGCGGCGGTCATTCGGGCAGTCCGTGGGCGGAAATGTATGCGAGAATCTCCTCGCGGCGCGCCCGGGGCGTGACGTTCTGCCGGACGACCAGCAGGTACGAGCGGCGTATCTGCTCGCGGATGAAGGCGTCGGGCAGGTCGGAAGCCGTCGGCACGGCATTCCAGTGGCGCTTGTTGAAGTGGGGAGCCGTCGTGATCTCGGGATGGCGCTCGCGCAACAGCAGCGCCTCGTCGGGATCGCACTTCACGGCGACCCAGCCGAATTCGGCCATGTCGGCGCAGGCATACATCCTGCCGCCGATCTTGTAAACCAGCGTCGTCTCGTCGAAGGGCGTACACTCCTCGGTCAGGGGCAGCGACAGGCAATAATCGCGGAACGTCAGCACATCCATCTCTTGCTTTGTTTGGTGTAAAGATAATGATTTTCCCGCCACAATCCATCGTAACGCCGCATTTCGTCGGGCCTGCGCAGTCCGGCCGCCGCCCCACCGCACACGTTGGTACGGCATTTGCACACGGAGAAGAGGTAAAACCAAAATTCAGCCAAACATGAAAAAAATTCTCCTCATCGTGCCCGTGCTGGCGCTCTTCGCCGCGGCATTCGCCGGCTGCACACAGCAGCAAAAGTGGAACCACGAACAGCGCAAGGCCATGCGCGAAGCGCTGCACGACTACCGGAAGATGGTCTATCTCGAGGACCTGACCGACCCCGAGTTCGTGCTCTTCACCGACGAGGTGGCCAACACGCTCGAAAGCAGCTACCCCGTCTACACGACCTTCATCGAGATGGCGGGCGTGAACGACACGGTCGACATGGTCGTCGTCACGACGATCGTCGAAGAGCTCGAAGCCGACGCCCGCAACATGCGCCACATCTTCCCCTACGACTACCTCGTGGCCGAGGGGGTTCTGCCCGAGGGGCTCGACCTCGAACAGCGGCACGCCTTCTACAACTGCCTCGCGGGCAAGGTTAACGACACCTACGCCTCGACCATGCAGTTCTTCAACGCCATCCTGGCCGACACGACCGACCTCTCGCAGCTCCGCCAGCTGGAGAACCAGTGTGCCAACGACCTCTTCGACTGGGTCGTCACCGAAGTCGACATCATCGAGGAGGACTGATCCGCACGCCGTCCGCCGTACAGACAAGCGGGGGTGCCGTCCTGTGGACGGCACCCCTGCACTTTGCGTATGAGCCGGATTACCTGTCGGCGAAGAGCGACCGGGCGATGCCCAGCTCCAGGCCGCGCAGCTCGGCCAGGCCGCGCAGACGGCCCAGGCACGAGTAGCCGGGATTGGTGCGCTTCTTCAGGTCGTCGATCATCTGGTGTCCGTGGTCGGGACGCATCGGGATCGAGATCTTCCGCCGCTGCTCCACCTCCAGGAAGGCCTTCATCACCTCATACATCGGCACGTCGCCCTCGAGGTGGTTCGCCTCGTAGAAGTTACCCTCGGCGTCGCGCTGCGTGGAGCGCAGGTGTACGAAGTTGACGCGGTCGCCCCAGCGGCGCATCATCCCCGGCAGGTCGTTCGCTGCCGAGACGCCGAGCGAACCCGTGCAGAGGCACAGTCCGTTCGAGGGGTTGGGCACGGCCTCGACCAGCCGCCGGAAATCCTCCTCGGTGGACATGATGCGCGGCAGGCCGAGGATCGGATAGGGCGGATCGTCGGGATGGATCGCCAGCACGGCACCGACCTCGTCGGCCACGGGGGCAATCTCGCGCAGGAAGGCGATCAGGTTGCCGCGCAGCGTCTCGGCATCGACGTCACGGTAGCGGTCCAGTTCGTGCTGGAACTGTTCGAGCGTGAAGCTCTCCTCCGAGCCGGGCAGTCCGGCGATCATGTTGCGCGTGATGAGCTCCTTCTCCGCGTCGTCCATCCGCTCGTAGCGGGCGCGCGCCACGGCCTGCTCCGCCTCGCTGTACTCGCGCTCGGCGCCGGGACGCTTCAAGATGTAGAGGTCGAAGGCCATGAAGGCCGCCCGCTCGAAGCGCAGGGCCCGCGAGCCGTCGGGCAGCTCATAGGCCAGGTTCGTGCGCGTCCAGTCCAGCACCGGCATGAAGTTGTAGGTGATGATGCGGATGCCGCACGCCGCCAGGTTGCGGATCGACTGCTTGTAGTTCTCGATGTAGCGCCGAAAGTCGCCCGTGCGGGTCTTCACGTGCTCGTGTACGGGGACACTCTCGACGACCGACCAGACGAGGCCCGCGTCGGCGACCGTCTGCTGCCGGCGGCGGATCTCCTCGATACTCCACACCTCGCCGTTGGGAATGTGGTGCAGCGCCGTTACGATGTCCGTGGCGCCGGCCTGCCGGATGTCCTCCAGCGTGACGGGGTCGTTGGGTCCGTACCACCGCCAGGATTGCTTGCAAAGATACATGGTCCGTGCGTATTAGATGGAGAAGGCGTCGAAACCGCCGTCGACAACGGCCAGCGTGCCCGTCACGAACGACGAGGCGTCGCTGATCAGGTAGTGGATCGTACCGAGCAGCTCCTCGGGCTCGGCGAAGCGGCCCGCGGGCGTGTGGGCGATGATCGTCCGCGCACGGTCCGTGTAGGAGCCGTCGGGATTGGTCAGCAGCGTGCGGTTCTGGTTCGTGAGCAGGAAGCCCGGGACGATGGCGTTCACGCGCATCTCGGGGCTGAACTTCATGGCCAGCTCGGCAGCCATGTACTTCGTGTAGTTGCCGATGGCGGCCTTCGCGGCGCCGTAGCCCACCACGCGGGTCAGCGGGCGCAGTGCCGACTCGGAGCAGAAGTTGACGATCACACCCTTCTTGCGGGCCGTCATGGCCTCGCCGAAGACGGTCGTCGGCAGCACCGTGCCGAAGAGGTTGAGATCGACAACACGCTTGAACGCCTCGATCTCCAGATCGAGGAACGACTTGTCGGGGGCGATCGTCGCGCCGCCCATGTTGCCGCCCGCGGCGTTGAGCAGCACGTCGATGCGGCCGCAGTCGCGCAGGATCGTCTCGCGGTTCGAGACCAGCACGTCGCGGTTCAGTACGTCGGTCACGAGGAACATCGCCTCGCCGCCCTCTTCGCGGATTGCGGCCACGAGCTCCTCGCCCGCCGCCTCGTCACGGTCCAGGATGACCACACGCGCGCCCTGTCCGGCCAGATAATGGCAGATCGAACGCCCCAGAATGCCGGCGCCGCCCGTTACGACGACAACCCGGTCACGAATGTCAAACAGATTTTTCATGGTTAATATATGTTGGTTCTGTAATAGCCGATGTTCTCCCTGAGGAGGATGTCGATGGGCATGTTGTTGACCTTCTCGGCCTGCGAGACGCCCGTGAGGTGCTCATACAAGGCCCGCACGGCGTAGTAGCCCTGCGCCTCGGGACGCTGGGCGATCAGCGCCGTGACGACGCCCCGGCGCAGCATCTCCTCGTTGCGCGGGATGACGTCGTAGCCCACCAGCCGCACGTCGCGCCGCCCGCTCGCCGCGAGGTAGCTGCCCAGCAGGTGGCACGTCGAATTGAAGGTCACGGCCCCGGCGATACGGGGATTTTCGTCGAACAGCGCATCGAGCTGCCGCCGGTTGTACTCCTCGTCGCGGATGCGCAGCCGCACGTCGAGCAGCCGCCCGCGGAATCCCGTCGCGGCGAGGTAGTCGCGGAAGCCCTGCTCGCGGTAGCGGCACTGGTTCGAGCCGCCGTCGCCCGCATGCACGACGCTGCCCACGACGATGTCGGCATCCGCCGCCATGCGGTCCGTCAGCAGCCGCGCCGCCACGGCCCCGGCATCCGCCGACGCAGTGCCGAAGTAGGCCAGCCGGTTGCACTCGGGGATATCCGAGTCGACGAAGACGTAGGGAATGCCGCGTGTATCGAGCTCGCGCGTCAGGGGCACGACCTGCTCCGTGAAGAGCGTGGCAATCACCACGCCGTCGACCTCTCCGGTGCGCAGCGTGGCGACAACCTCACCGAACGAGGCCCGGTCGTACTGGTCGAAACGGCATTCGCGCAGCTCGAAGTTGTAGCGTCCGGCCTCGGCGGCGGCCCGCTGCACCCCCTGCTCGACGTCGGCCCAGTAGTCGCCCTCCGAGAATTCGGGCGTGACGACCCAGAGCGTCTGCCGCCGGCCCGATGCCAGCGACCGCGCCAGCAGGTTGGGCCGGTAGTCGACCTCGCGGAGCACCTCGTTGATGCGGGCAAGGTTCGCAGCGGAGACCTTGCCGCGGTGGTGGATCACGCGGTCGACCGTCGCCACGGAGACCCCCGCCAGGCGGGCGATGTCCACGATGCGGATGTTGGAAGGAATATGCGGTTTGTCGTCCATCGTTCAGTCGGGTTTTGCCGAATACGTCCGTGTTTCCGTCCGCCGGCACCGCGCGCCTGTCGTTTTGACGCCCGCGCGGAAACCGGCCTGTTGCGGGATGCGCCGGATCGGCCCGACCCCACCCCGCCGCACTCGGGCCCCGGCAGCCGGCCTCTCTTTGCCGAAGCCCGGCCGCCGATCTCCGAATACGCACTGCAAAACTATGCAATTATTTTCAAAAAACCAAGTGTGTGCGCACACATCTTTATTTTTTCGCAAAAAAAAGAGAAGCCGGAGCTTCTCTTTTTCTGTTCGGTTCCTCTCGCAAAACCGCGGGAACCGATTGCTTGGGCCCGAGATTTACCCGCAAATCCGGCAAGCGGAAAGGCCGGGCGCCCGGGCGCTGCACGGGCAGATACTCCCGAGGAGGGCTCACGCCGGGACTGGCGACCGGCCCTCCGGTGAGCCTTTCGCACGGAGCACCTGTGCGCTGCCACGGGCAAAAGTCTCCTCGCCGACAAAATCTTCCCCTCCGGCGAAACCGCTCCCATCGGACGGGCCGCCCCCATCAGAGAAACCGCCCCATCGGACGGGCCACCTATGCGGATGCACCCGTTGCCGCCTGCCCCTCCTTGCGCGCGGAAGCCACGGCCTGCGCGGCACCGTCCGCACACTGTTCGGCGGCATGCCGCTCGTAGAACTCGCGCGCCACGACGATGCGGATCGCCTTGTGGAGCACCGAAAATTCCAGCGGCGTCTCGCCCAGCAGCTCGCCGTCGGCCTCGACCGAGACCTCGGGCGTGGATTCGATGCGGATGCGGCTGCCGCGCTCCTGCAGGATGTGGCGGATGCGGTAGATGCCGCCGTTGAACAGGTAGCGGAAGCGGAAGAGGATGTGCCAGAAGTGGATCGGACGGATGAGCGACAGGTCCAGCTCGCCGTCGTCCGCCACGGCGCGGGGCAGCTGCTGGATGCCGCCGCCGTTGAACTTACAGATGCCGATGGCGATCGACAGCAGCAGGTTGTTGTAGACCAGCCGGTCGTCGACCCACACCTTCACGCCCGTCGACTTGTAGCGGAAGTAGGACTTCACCAGGCACCATGTATAGCGCCAGCGGCTCTTGTGGCCCTTCTTCTTCAGGTGCGAGAGCTTGCGGATAACCTGCGCGTCGAAGCCCACGCCCGCGACGTTGGCGATGTAGCGGCTCTGGCGGTAGTGCGACTCCTCGTAGGAGACCACGCCGACGTCCTGCAGGAAGGAATACCCCTCGCGGATGGCCCGCACGGCGTCGCGGTAGCGGTTCGAGATGCCGAACGTGCGCACCCAGTCGTTGCCCGTGCCGACGGCCACGACGGCCAGCAGCACCTCGTCGGGGCGCACCTCCTGCTGGATGAACAGCCCGTTGACCACCTCGTGCAGCGTGCCGTCGCCTCCGACGACGATGATGCGGCGGTAGCCCTGCCGGACGGCCGTGACGGTGAGCTCCGTGGCGTGGAACTTGTGCTCCGTAAAGACCGGTTCGCAGGGTATGCCGGCATCGCGCAGATGCTTGGATATCTGCGGGAAATGGTCAAGCCCGCGGCCGCCGCCGGCCACGGGATTGACGATGACAAACCATTTCGATCCGGGCGTTTCCACGGCGTCTACCTTTCGGGGATGTTACGCAGCGTCTGCACCAGGAAGTCGTAGAACTTCTCCACCGAGGCGATCTCGACCTTCTCGTCGGGCGAGTGGGGATAGCAGATCGTCGGGCCGAACGAGATCATGTCCAGCGCCGGGTACTGGCTGCCGATGATGCCGCACTCCAGACCGGCATGGATCGCCGTGACGGCGGGCCGCTTGCCGTAGAGCTGCTCGTAGGAGGCGGTCATGGCCTTCAGAATCGGCGACTCCATGTTGGGGTTCCAGCCGTTGTAGCTGCCCGAGAGCTCGACCTCGGCGCCCGCCAGCGTGAAGAGCGCCTCGAAGGCCTCGCCGAGCGCCTCCTTCTCGGAGTTGACCGAGCTGCGCAGCAGGCTCTGCAGCTTCACGCAGCTGCCGTCCGAGACGACGCGCGCCAGGTTCGACGAGGTCTGCACCAGCCCCGGCATGGCCGTCGACATGCGCTGCACGCCGTCGGGGCACGCCACGACGCACTTCGTGAGTTTCACCGCCAGCTCCGCGGGCAGCATCTGCGCGGGACGCTCGCAGCGTGCCGCCTCGATCGAGATGCCCTCCTCGATGCCGGCGAACTCCGCACGCACGACCTGCTCGTAGGCCTTCAGCGCGGCGACCAGCTCGTCGTAACGGGCCGCCTCGACCAGCACGACCGCCTCGGCCTCGCGCGGAATGGCGTTGCGCAGGCCGCCGCCGTCGACCGAGCAGAGCGACAGCTCGGGCCGCGTGTTCAGGAAGCGGAAGAGCAGCTTGTTGGCGTTGGCGCGCTGGCAGACGATCTGGATGCCCGAGTGTCCGCCCTTGAGTCCCCGCACCGTGATGCGCGCAGCGACACGGCCGTCGTCGGGCGTCGGCACGGACCGGTACGGGAAGGTGATGTTGACGTCAAGACCGCCCGCGCAACCCACGTAGAGTTCGCCCTCGGTCTCGGAGTCGAGGTTCAGCAGGATGTCGCCCTGCAGCAGTCCCGCCTTCAGGCCGAAGGCGCCGTCCATGCCGGTCTCCTCCGTGGCGGTGAAGAGCGCCTCCAGCGGACCGTGCACGAGCGTGTCGTCCTCGAGCACGGCGAGGATCGACGCCACGCCGATGCCGTTGTCGGCCCCGAGCGTCGTGCCGTCGGCCGTCACCCACCCGCCGTCGATGTAGGCATCGATCGGATCCTTCTCGAAGTCGAAGACCTTGTCGTTGTTCTTCTGCGGCACCATGTCGAGGTGCGCCTGCAGGATCACGCCCTTGCGCCCCTCCATGCCCTTCGAGGCCGGTTTGCGCACGTAGACGTTGTGCGCCTCGTCCTCACGGCACTCCAGCCCTTTCGCGCGGGCGAAGTCGAGGATGTAGCGGCGGATCTGCTCCTCATGGTGCGAGGGGCGCGGGATGCGCACGATTTCGGCAAAATGTTTCCAGACAAGCGCCGGTTTGAGCGCCGTTAAGTTTCTGTCCATGGCTATTCTTTTTTATGGTTCGATGTTTCGTGTTCGGGTGCCGGGGTCCCGTCGGCAGCGTGCTCGAAGGCCTCGACAATCTGTTTGACGAGCGGATGGCGCACGATGTCGCGGCGGTCGAACTCGACGATGCCGATGCCGTCGACCCCGCGCAGCAGCTCCATGGCGCGCACCAGACCGCTGTCCGACTTGCGTGGCAGGTCGACCTGCGTGACGTCGCCCGTGACGATGAAGCGCGCGTTGCGCCCCATGCGCGTGAGGAACATCTTGATCTGCGAAAGGGTCGTGTTCTGCGCCTCGTCCAGGATGACGAAGGCGTTGTCGAGCGTGCGGCCGCGCATGTAGGCCAGCGGGGCGATCTGCACGGTCCCCTCCTCCATGTACTTCACCAGCCGGGCCGGCGGGATCATGTCGTTGAGCGCATCGTACAGCGGCTGCAGGTAGGGGTCGAGCTTCTCCTTCATGTCGCCAGGCAGGAAACCCAGCTTCTCGCCCGCCTCGACGGCCGGGCGCGTGAGGATGATGCGCCGCACCTGCCGCTCCTTCAGGGCGCGGACGGCCAGTGCGATGGCCGTGTAGGTCTTGCCCGAGCCGGCGGGCCCCACGGCGAAGAGCAGATCGTCGTGCTCGTAGAGCTGCACGAGGCGCTGCTGGTTGACCGTGCGGGCGCGGATGATGTTGCCGTTGTTGCCGTAGACGATCACATCCTTGTCGACCGGCGCCTCCGCGAGGGCCGTGCTGCCGGCAAAGCACTGGTCGACGACCTGCGAGGAGATATGTCCGTACTTGATATAGTAAGCTACCAGCCCGTCCAGACGGCGGGTGAAGAGCTGCGTCTCCGTCTCGGAGCCCAGCACCTTGATCGAGGAGCCGCGCGCCACGATCTTCAGCGTCGGGAACAACGCCCGGATCTGGTCGAGGTAGGCATTCTGCGGCCCGTAGAGTTCGCGGGGATCGACCCCTTCGATGACGATTTCCTTACCGACAGCGTCCGTCATGGTCTAAAAGAGGTATCCGAGCGAGAGTGCGACATTATACGAACGGAGCTTGTCCAACCGTGCTCCGTCGGGCAGCACGACGTCGTGCTTGGCGCGGAACTGCCCGTTGAAGCGCACGTCGACGAGCAGGTGGCGCAGCAGCTTCACGCCGGCGCCCACCGAATAGGAGAGCGTGGGGCGCACGCGCCCGAAGTCGACCAGATCACCGCCCGACTTCTGCTTGCAGTCGTTCATCACCGTGAAGACCGGACCGGCATAGATGCGCAGCGGGTTGAGCAGCCGCAGCGACACGAGCACCGGCACGTCGATCGAGTTCGACTTGAGGTTGATCTCGCGCCCGCCCTCGGGACGGATGCGCAGCCCCTGCCGCACGTAGAGAATCTGCGGCTCGATGGCGATGATGCCCACCTTCACGGCCGTGACCATGCCGACCTGCCAGCCCAGCTTGTTCTTCACCTCGGTACGGTCCATGTTGGTCGTGAAGTCGGGGACGTTGACGCCGCCGATCACGCCCCATTCGAGGCGCACGCCCGGCAGCTGCGCCGCGGCGGGCAGCGTACCGAGCAGGAGGAGTGCGATCATGATGATTTTACGCATAAATTCGTTTTTTTTGAGTTTTTCAAGTCAGTTTTTCCGCTGCAGGCGGCAGGCCGCCCAGAGCATGTAGCCGATCAGCACGACCACGTAGAGCATGCCCGTATGAGGATTGCCCGTCAGGCGGATGATCGCCCCGCAGACGGGTCCCGAGAGGGCTCCGGCGGCAATGGCCATGATCATCAGCCCGGCCACCTCGTTGGCGTGCTCCGGCTCGGCCTTCGTCGCCACGGCATAGAACGTGGCGAAGACGCACGCCATGCCGAAGCCCAGCAGCCCGACGGCCGCATAGATCGCCGCCTCGCTGCGCACGAAGAGCAGCACGAGGCTGAGCGCCAGCGCCCCGGCCATGTTCCACGCCAGGTACTTCACGTCCGAGACGCGCACGAGCACCCACGCCCCGACGAGCGTGCCGACGATGCGGCAGGCATAGAAGCCCGTCGTGGTGAGGATCGAGTCGGGGTTGTCGATCAGCCGCACGGAGAGGAATCCGATGCCGACGTCGGCGGCGATGAAGCACGCCACGCCGAGCGTCGAGAGCAGCACGCGGCGGTTGCGCAGCAGGGCGAAGCAGTCGCGCAGCCCGGCGGTGCGTGCACGGCGCGGCGGTTCGGCAATCGGCGTAAGCCGCAGCCAGATGCCGCCCGCGACCGTCAGCGCGGCATAGATGGGCAGCAGCAGGCGCCACGAGCCCGTCGCGGCGACGAGCGCCGTGACGATCGGAGCCAGCAGGAGCAGCGACGTGTTGCGGAAGATCTGCCCGACGGTCAGGTAGCTGGTCATCCGCTCCCCGGGGACGATCGTCGCCAGCAGCGGGTTGACGGCCACCTGCACGATCGTGTTGCCGATGCCGAGCAGGCCGAATCCGGCGAAGTACCATCCCAGCCCGCAGCCGGGGCCGGCGGCATAGGGCAGCAGCAGCCCCGCGAAGGTGAACAGATAGCCCCACAGCGCCGTGGCGCGGCGCCCGATGCGGTTCATCAGGGCGGCGACGGGTGTCGAGAGGATCAGAAACCACAGGAAAACCATCGTCGGCAGGAAGCTGACGGCCCCCTGCAGCCCTTCGGGAAACTCGGCGGCGATACGCCCCGTAATGGGGGCCACGATGTCGCAGAAACCCATGATGAAGAAGCCCGCCAGCACGGGTCCGAGCACTCGTCCATCCACTTTTTTCACATTCATTACACGGATACAATTTTTCAAAGTTACGTTTTTTTTCCAAAAAACGGCACGCCGACCCCCATATTTTCCCTATGCAAGGCAAAAAGCGTGCGGCAAGGGATTTGGATTTGCCCGAAGATTTCCGTATATTTGTAGATAGGATGCGGCCGACGGACGCGCCGGGAGGATACCCGCCCGACCCGCGGTCCGCGACCGCCTCCGCAGATCCAAATCCCCACACCCGCCATGCTGTTCCTGTCGACCTCCATAGACCTGACGCTGCCGATCGAGGACCCGATCCTGAAGTTCCTGCTCATTCTGGTCATCATCCTCGCGGCCCCGCTCATCCTCAACAAGCTCAAGATCCCCTACCTGCTGGGGCTCATCATCGCCGGTGCGGTGATCGGCCCCCACGGGCTGAACCTCGTGCTGCGCGACAGCAGCATCATCCTCTCCGGCACGGCCGGCCTGCTCTACATCATGTTCCTCTCGGGGCTCGACATGGACATGTCCGACTTCAAGCACAACAGCTGGCGCAGCCTCGTCTTCGGCCTCTACACCTTCTGCGTACCGCTCGGGCTGGGCATCCTCGCCGGGCACTACCTGCTGGGCTTTTCGATCTACTCGTCGATCCTGCTGGCCGGCCTCTTCGCCTCGCAGACGCTCATCGCCTACCCCATCGTCAGCAAGCTCGGCATCGCCCGCGACAAGTCCGTCACGATCTCCGTGGGCGGCACGATCATCACCGACACGCTGGCCCTGCTGCTGCTCACGATCATCGTGGGCATGGCCACGGGCAACGTCGACGACCACTTCTGGTGGCGGCTCACGCTCTCGGTCGTGCTCTGCATCGTCGTCATCGCGGTGCTCTTCCCGCTGCTCGCGCACTGGTTCTTCAAACACGTCAGCGACAACATCTCGCAATATATCTTCGTGCTGGCGCTGGTCTTCCTGGGCGCCTACCTTGCGCAGCTGGCAGGCCTCGAGCCCATCATCGGCGCCTTCCTCTCGGGTCTGGCCCTCAACCGCCTCATCCCGCGCACGTCGCCCCTGATGAACCGCATCGAGTTCGTCGGCCACGCCATCTTCATCCCCTTCTTTCTGATCGGCGTGGGCATGCTCATCGACTATCGCGCCTTCTTCCGCGACTGGGAGAGCCTCGAGGTCGCCGCCGTGATGATCCTGCTCATCACCGCCGCCAAGTACCTCGCCGCCTACCTCACGCAAAAGACCTTCCGTCTGTCGAAGGACCAGCGCACGGTGATCTTCGGCCTGAGCTCGGCGCACGTCGCCGCGACGCTCGCCGCCGTGATGGTCGGCTACAACGTCATCCTCGGTTACACGCCCGAGGGCGAGCCGATCCGGCTGCTCAGCGAGAGCGTGCTCAACGGCACGATCCTCATGATCCTGGCCACGTGCACCATCTCGACCTTCGCCACGCAGCGCGGCGCCCACAACATCGCGCTGGGCAACACGCAGGAGCGCGACGAGGAGCCGCTCCGGCAGGAGGAGCACATCCTCATCCCGGTGGCGGGCGAGCGGTCGGCCGAGGAGCTGGTCAACATGAGCCTCACGCTCAAGAAGCCCCGCGATCCGAACGGGCTCTACGCCCTGAATGCCATCGACAACCGGGTCGAGGACCCGAACGTCGAGAAGCGGGCCCGCAAGATTCTCGACGCCGCGGCCTCGGCAGCCGCCGCAAGCGACGTCTACCTGCAGACGCTGCTGCGCTACGACGTCAACATCTCGAATGCCATCGTCAGCGTCGTCCGCGAGCGCAACATCACCGACCTGGTCATGGGCATGCACCACGTCTCGCCCGCTGTGCCGGGCATAGCGGGCATCCCCGTCGCAACGGGACCCGCCATCGGGCGCATGGCCGCCGACGTGCTGGGACAGAGCAACGTCACGACCTTCCTCTACAACGCCGAGCAGCCCTTCTCGACGATCAAGCGCCACCTGATCATCGTACCCGAGAAGGCCGAGAAGGAGGCCGGGTTCCAGATGTGGATGGACCGCATCCGCATGCTCGCCCGCAACACGGGCGCCAAGGTCATTCTCTTCGCCCCGGGCAGCACGATGCCCTACCTCCGTCCGACGGGCCGCCGCCGGCAGTCGGGCAACATCGACTTCGTCGTCTTCGAGCAGTGGGACGACCTGCCGTCGCTCGAGCACGACCTGCGGCAGGACGACTGTCTGTGGTTCGTCATGAGCCGCCGCGACCGCGTCTCGTACCACCCGGCCATGAGCCGCATTCCGCTCTACCTCGAGCAGTATTTCGCCGGATACAGCTACGTGCTGCTCTATCCCGTGCAGGCGGGTCCCGGCGACAGCCGCTACCTGTAACCGGGCCGCCGGGGGGGGCACTTTCGCTGCCAGGCCGCACAACCTTCGCTGCGGAGGGGGGGGGCACAACATCGCCGCCGAGCCGCACAACTTCGTCGTCGCACCGCGCGCCCCGGATGCCCTTCCGGCGCGGCGGAAACCGGCCTCCGCACGCTCCCGCAGGCCCGTCGCCCGGCGAAATAAGCAAAAAATTTTTCGGTATTGCGGATTTCCGCTATCTTTGCACAAAATATAGAGCGCTGAAACTATGAGTCTGGTAGCAATCGTAGGACGTCCGAACGTCGGCAAGAGCACCCTCTTCAACCGCCTCGTGGGCGAACGCAAGGCCATCGTCGATTCGACGGCCGGCACCACGCGCGACCGCCACTACGGCAAGAGCGACTGGAACGGCCGCGAATTTTCCGTGATCGACACGGGCGGCTACACGGTCAATTCGGACGATATTTTCGAGAATGAAATCCGCCGCCAGGTGCTGCTGGCCATCGACGAGGCGGACGTGATCCTCTTCGTCGTGGAGGTCTCGACGGGCATCACCGACCTGGACATGCTCATGGCCGACATTCTGCGGCGCACCTCGAAGAGGGTGATCCTCGTCTGCAACAAGGTCGACAACAACGACCAGATCTACTCCTCGCACGAGTTCTACGCCCTCGGGCTGGGCGATCCCTACTGCATCTCGTCGATGTCGGGAAGCGGCACGGGCGACCTGATGGACGCCATCCTCGCGGCGCTGCCCGCCGATGCGGCGGCCGAGGAGGAGGAGAACCTGCCGCGCATCACGATCGTCGGACGCCCCAACGTGGGCAAGTCGTCGATGACCAACGCCCTGCTGGGCGAGGAGCGCAACATCGTGACCTCGATCGCCGGAACGACGCGCGACTCGATCCACACGCGCTACAACAAGTTCGGCATGGACTTCTACCTGGTCGACACGGCCGGCATGCGCAAGAAGGGCAAGACGATGGAGGACCTGGAGTTCTACTCCGTGATGCGGTCGATCCGCGCCATCGAGAACTCGGACGTCTGCATCCTGATGCTCGACGCCCAGCAGGGACTCGAATCGCAGGACCTGAACATCCACAACCTGATCGTCCGCAACCGCAAGGGGTGCGTCATCGTGGTCAACAAGTGGGACCTCGTCGAGAAGGGGAACAACACGATGAAGGAGTGGACGGAGTTTCTCAAGAAGAAGCTCGCGCCGTTCAACGACATTCCGATCATCTTCACCTCGGTGCTCAACAAGCAGCGCATTCTGGAGGTGCTGCAGACGGCCATCCGCGTCTACCAGTCACGCAAGCGCCGCATCTCGACCTCGGAGCTGAACGACTACCTGCTGCCGCTCATCGAGAACTACCCGCCCCCCGCCACCAAGGGCAAGTACATCCGCATCAAGTACGTGACGCAGCTGCCGACGCCGACGCCGCAGTTCGCTTTCTTCGTCAACCTGCCCCAGTACATCAAGGAGCCCTACCGCCGCTTCCTCGAAAACAACATCCGCGACCACTGGGACTTCTCCGGAGTGCCGATGCAGATCTACTTCCGCCAGAAATAAGACGAAAGGCGAAAAGTAAAAGGTAAAAAGTGAAAAGTGAAAGGTAAAGGGCCGGAGAAAACGGGAACTTTTACCAGAGATCATACGAGAACGGGGAGAGGCTTCAGGCCGTCTCCCCGTCGTTTTTTTCGCGCTGCCGGAAAGCGGTGATGCTCTCGCCGTTCATCTTCGTGAAGAAGCGGCTGAAGGCCGCCGTATCTTCATAGCCCAACAGATAGGCGATCTCCTTGGCGGGTTTCGACGTATAGAGCAGCAACCGCCGCGCCTCGGCATTGATGCGGTCGTGGATGATCTCCAGCGGCGAGGGGCGGCCGCAGGCGGCAAAGAGGTTCGCAAGGGTCTTGGGCGAGCGGTGCAGCATCGCGGCGTACTCCTGCACGCGCTTGAGCGTGCGGAAGTGCTGGTCCACTAGCATGTAATAGCGCCGCACGGTGTCGAAGAGCCGCTCGCGCCGGTCGACGGCCGGGAACATCGCCCGGGCGATGCGCGTACAGAGGATGATGAAGCGCTTGAGCTGCATGCGCAGCATCTCCTCGCGCAACCCGTCCTCGACCCCGTATTCGTGCCGCATCTCCTCGACGATGCGCGCCAGCGTTTCCGCCTGCCCGGCATCGGGCGTCAGGCACATCACCTCCGACGTGCCGTTGAAAAGAAATCCGTTGCACGAGACCTCGCCGTCCTGGCTGAACAGGCAGTAGAAGTTGCTGTCGAAGAGCAGCGCGAGGTAGTCGCCCGCGGGTTGGAGGCTGCCGATGCGGTGAGCCGGCGCAAGAGGCATGATCTGCCCCTCGCGGAGCGTCATGCGGATATGGTCCACCTCGAGCTGGAGGTCGCCGCGCCGCGCCCAGAGGAACTTGTACAGGTCGGCATAACGCGCCAGCACGTCCGGAACGTGCAGGTCGTCGCACATCACGATGCGCCCCCGAAGAGGTGTACTGAAGGTCAGCTCCATGTTCTGCGGATTTTACGATTCCAAAGATAGCACGATTCGGGCAAAATACCGCCTCCCGCACCGTTTTTTCGGAACGGCATCGGTCATCTGCCCATAAAAGAGACCGGAAGAGCCGAAACTCCTCCGGTCTGAACCGTTATTGTATTGCCCCGTCGGAATGGCTGCCGCGGTCCCGCAACGGGATGTCCCGCCGCACAGCGCCGCACATCACGGCCGCGGCCCCTGTCCGGACTTCTCCGAACTTGACCGTCCTCTCCGTCCGGCCCCTCCGGCCTTTTCCAGACCTATCCGTGCCCCGACGCAGCCACTTCCGCCCCCGAAAGCGGCAACGTCAGGCCTGCTCCGGGTTGCCGCCCGCAGGCTGTGCGCCTCCGGCCTGCGGTGCTCCGGACTTGTCCCCTCCGCGGCGGTGACGGCGCCCGCCGCGATGGCGGCGGCGCTTGGCCGTCGCAGCGGGGGCCTCGGCTGCTGCCGGTGCGGAGTTCTCCGCCGGAGCCGGCTCGGCAGCCGGTTGGGGTGCAGCCTGCGAAGCGGCGGCACTGCGGCCCCGGTTGTCGCGCAGCCGGTCTCGGCGTCCGCGGCCATGTCCGCGACCGTCACCTCCCTTGCTGCGGCCGCCGCGTCCGCGACCGCGTCCCCGGCTCTCGTCGGGTGCGTATTTCGGCCCCTCGCCCACCGATGCCGGGAGCTCGGCCTTGCGGATATCGCGCTCGATGAACTTCTCGATCCGGTGGAAGGCACCCTGCTCCTCCTCGTTGACGAAGGTCACGGCGCTGCCCGTCGCCGCGGCGCGCGCCGTGCGGCCGATGCGGTGGATGTAGTCTTCCGGATCGCGCGGCACGTCGTAGTTGATGACCAGCCCGATGTCCTCGATGTCGATGCCGCGGGCCACGATGTCCGTCGCCACCAGAATGTTCACCTTGTTGTTCTTGAAGTCGAGCATCACCTCCTCGCGCTGCGCCTGCTCCAGGTCGGAATGCATGGCCGCGACGTTGAGCTTCATGCGCTTGAGCGTGTGGGCCAGCTCCTTGACCTTGAGCTTCGACGACGAGAAGATGATCGTCTTCGACTCGGTCGGCTCGGCGAACAGCTCGCGGATGATGCCCAGTTTCTGGCTCTCGTAGCAGACGTAGGCCGACTGGTCGATCGCCTCGTTGGGCTTCGAGATGGCGATGTTGACCTCGGCTGGGTTGCGCAGGATCGACTTGGCCAGCTCGCGGATCTTCGGCGGCAGCGTCGCCGAGAACATGATCGTCTGCCGCTCGCGCGGCATGTAGGAGATGATCTTCATGATGTCGTCCGCAAAGCCCATGTCGAGCATGCGGTCCGCCTCGTCGAGGATCAGGTACTCGACATGCGAGAGGTCCACGCCGCTGTTCTGCAGGTGCGAGATCATGCGGCCCGGCGTGGCGATCACCACGTCGGAACCCATCAGCATGCCCTTCTTCTGGATGTCCCAGCCCTTGCCGTCACCGCCGCCGTAGACGACCGTCGTCGAGACGGGCAGGTAGTAGGAGAAGCCCTGGAACTGCTGGTCGATCTGCTGCGCCAGCTCGCGCGTCGGCACGATGATGACCGACTTGATGACGTTGTCGTCGTTGCCCTCGAGCAACAGTTTGTTGAGTAGCGGCAGCGTGTAGGCCGCCGTCTTGCCCGTGCCGGTCTGGGCGCAGCCGATCAGGTCACGGCCCTCCAGAATCACGGGAATCGTATGTTCCTGCACCGGGGTCATCTCCTCGAAGTGCATATCGTCAAGACCGTCGAGGATTTCATCCTCCAGGTCGAGTTCGTCAAAACGCATCTCTCAAATCCTTTCCTTTTGTTTTATTCGTTCATACCAGTTTGCGCCGCGCCGATCTCCTCGCCGAAGAGCGTCGCGGGCGTGCAGCCCGTGATGCGGACCCGCACATAGTCCCCGACGCGGTGCGTGCCGCGGTCGAAGACCACCACCTTGTTCTGCGACGTGCGTCCCGAGAGCTGCTTCGCGTCGCGCCGCGACTCGCCCTCGACCAGCACCTCGAACTCGCGCCCCACGTCGCGCAGGTTGCTCGCATGCCCCAGCTCGTTCTGCAGCGCAATGATCTCCTGCAGGCGCCGCGACTTCACCCCGTCGGGCACGTCGTCCGGCAGGTGCTTCTGCGCGAAGGTTCCCGGGCGTTCCGAATACTTGAACATGTAGGCGAAGTCGTAGCCCACCTCGCGCATGAGCGACAGTGTCTGGAGGTGCTCCTCCTCCGTCTCGCCCGAGAAGCCGGCGATAAGGTCCGTCGTGATGGCGCAGTCGGGCATCAGACGGCGGATCGCCGCCACGCGGCCCAGGTACCATTCGCGCGTGTACCGGCGGTTCATGCGCTCGAGCATCGACGTTGCGCCCGACTGTGCCGGCAGGTGGATCGCCCGGCAGATGTTGGGCGTCGCGGCCATCACCTCGAGCAGGCGGTCGCTCATGTCCTTGGGGTGCGACGTGGCGAAGCGCACGCGCAGCAGCGGCGAGATGGCGGCCACGCGCCGCAGCAGCTCCGGAAAGTCAACCTCCCCGGCACGGTACGAGTTGACGTTCTGCCCCAGGAGAGTCACCTCACGGTAGCCGTTCTCGAAGAGCGTGCGGGCCTCGTCGACGATCGTCTGCGGATCGCGGCTCCGCTCGCGGCCCCGCGTGTAGGGCACGACGCAGTAGGAGCAGAAGTTGTTGCAGCCGCGCATGATCGCCACAAAGGCGCTCACGCCGTTGCGGTCGAGGCGCACGGGTGCGATCTCAGCATAGGTCTCCTCGGTCGAGAGCAGGACGTTGACCCCCTTGCCGCCCGCCTCGGCCTCACGCACCAGGTGCGGCAGGTCGCGGTAGGCGTCCGGTCCGGCCACGACATCCACGCCCGTCGGTCCGTCGAGCAGCCGCTCCTTCAGCCGCTCGGCCATGCAGCCGATGATGCCGACGACGAGCCCCGGTTTTGCCCGGCGGTAGCGCTTCATCTCGGCCAGCCGGCCCCAGATGCGCTGCTCGGCGTTGTCGCGGATCGAGCAGGTGTTGATCAGGATGACGTCCGCCTCGTCGAGGCGCTCCGTGTAGACATACCCCTCGCGCTGCATGATCGAGACGACGATCTCCGAGTCGCCGACATTCATCTGACAGCCGTAGGTCTCGATGAAAAGCTTGCGGCCCGCGCCCTGCAGCGGGCGCAGCGTATTGGTCTGCATTTCCATCCTCTATTCGGCCTGAATGTCGTTCTTGTCGGGGAACTTCTTGAAGCCCTCGCCGAAGGTCTCGTAGGCGTCCGTCACCACGACGAAGGCCCGCGGGTCGATTTCGCGGATCTTGTGCTGCACCTGGCGCACCTCCTTGCGGCTCACCACCAGGAAGATCATGTCGCGCGCGGCGTCCGTGTACATGCCGCGCGACTTGATGTAGGTGGCGCTGCGGTCCAGGTCCTCGATGATGAAGCGCTTGAGCTCGGCGTGGTTGTCGCTGATGATGAAGAGCAGCTTGTCATACGACGCGCCGTCGAGCAGGTAGGCCACCACGCGCGAGGTGATGTAGATCGTGATGAGCGAGTAGAGCGTCAGCATCCAGCCGTTCGAGGCCGCCTCGCCCGTGCCCAGTCCGAAGCCGATGACGGCCAGACCCGACAGGACGACGAAGCCGTCGGCCAGGAAGATGCCCGTCGAGAACTTGATGCCCGCGAACTTCTGCAGCAGCATCGCCACGATGTCCGTACCGCCCGTGGTGGCCTGCTGCCGCACGACGAGGCCCTGTCCCACGCCGATGACCACGGCGCCGATGACGCACGTGAGCAGCAGGTCGTTCGACAGATCGAGCCGTCCGCCCAGCAGCAGCGCCGGATCGAGCGACTCGACCGCCGCCTCGTCGGGATAGACCAGCCGCGTGAGGATGTTCATGAAGCCCGGCGTGTAGAGCGCCGCCAGCACGGTGCGTGTGCCGAACTGCCCGCCGAAAACGAGCATCGCGATAATCATCAGCGGCACGTCGAACATGTATCCGAACGTACCGACCTGGATCGACGGGAAGATGTTGTGCAGCACGATACCCATGCCGTAGACGCCGCCGGGGACGAAGTTGTAGGGGTTGACAAAGAGCACGAATCCCGATCCCATGATCGAGCAGCCCACGAAGATGAGGATCCACGAACGCCACCACGCCCACGACCCCATGGGCTCGAGCAAAGCCTTTGTATTCATACGGTATAATTTTGCACAAAGATAGCAGAATTCCGCGAAAAACACAGGCTGCGCGACACGGATTTTTCATGCCGCTGTTCCGAATCTGAAAATTTTTGCTATATTTGCGTGAAGAAAAAGCAATCGGAAAGCCATGATTCTGACATATTACACCGCTACGACCATGATTCTGATCGCCTATCTGCTGGGCTCGATTCCGAGCGCCGTGTGGATCGGCAAGAAATACTACGGCATCGACATCCGCGAATACGGCTCGAAGAACGCCGGCACGACCAACATGCTGCGCGTGCTGGGCAAACGGGCCGCACTGCCCGTCTTCGCCCTGGACTTCATGAAGGGCTTCGTGGCCGTGACGCTCATCGAGCTGCTCAAGTACGACGAGAACATCAGCGACATGTGGCTCATCAACATCAAGATCATCGCCGTCTTCGCCGCCGTGCTCGGGCACATCTTCCCGATCTTCGCCGGATTCCGCGGCGGCAAGGGCGTGGCGACGCTCGTGGGCGCCGTGACGGGCATCTACCCGCCCGTGGCACTGCTCTGCTTCGGCGTATGGCTCGTCGTGCTGATGATCTCGCACTACGTCTCGCTCTCGTCGATGGTCGCCGGATGCTGCTTCCCCTTCTTCACGCTCGTCTCGCCGAAGGTCAACGAATCGATCCCCTTCGTGGTCTTCTCGTTCGTCATCGCCGTGCTGCTCATCTGGACCCACCGCAAGAACATCGAGCGCCTGAAGGCCGGCACCGAGTCGAAGATCTACATCTGGAAACCCCGCAAGGTCAGCGGAGAGCCGCCCCGCAACGGGAACGGCGACCAGACCCCGTCCGGGAAGTAGTCCGCCCCGGAAAAAGGCCTTTCCGGACCAATTTTCCCGAATGACGGAATAAAAGTCCCCGAAAGGATTTCGGGAGCGTTTTTTCCGTATCTTTGCCCCCAGAACCGTGTATCTTCCCTTTACACCAACCTATGTTACAGGAGAATCTGATAAAAATCTACGAAAAGAGCTTCCGCGAGAACCGTGAGATGTCGGCACTGACCGACTACTTCAAGAACGAGACCTTCTCCTACTACGAGATGGCCAAGGAGATCGCCAAGCTCCACCTCGTCTTCAAGAAGGCCGGCATCAAACGCGGCGACAAGATCGCCCTGATCGGCCGCAACAACCCCCGCTGGTGCATCACCTACATCGGCACGATCACCTACGGTGCGGTCATCGTGCCGATCCTGCAGGACTTCACCCCGGCGGACGTCATCCACATCATCAACCACTCGGAGAGCCGTCTGCTCTTCCTGGGCGACAACTTCTGGGACGTGATCGAGGAGGATCAGATCAAGCAGATCGAGGCGGTCTTCTCGCTGACGGACTTCCACGTGATCTACGAACGCGACGGCAAGTCGCTGACCAAGTTCCAGCGCGACATCCTGAAGAACTACCGCAGCAAATACCCGCGCGGCTTCAGCATCCACGACATCAAATACCCCGAAATACCCAACGACCAGGTCATCCTGCTCAACTACACGTCGGGAACGACCGGCTACTCGAAGGGCGTGATGCTCACGGTCAACAACCTCACGGGCAACGTCCTGTTTGCCAAGTCGGCCGTCAACACGCAGACCGGCAACCACTACTTCCAGCAGGGCGGGCGCACGCTCTCGTTCCTGCCGCTGGCCCATGCCTACGGCTGCGCCTTCGACTTCCTCGCCCCGCTGGCCGTCGGCGGACACATCACGCTGCTCGGACGCATCCCCTCGCCGAAGATCCTGCTCGAAGCGATGGCCGTCGTCAAGCCCACGGTGATCTGCTGCGTGCCGATGATCCTCGAAAAGGTCTACCGCAAGCAGGTGCTCCCGATGCTCGAAAAGGGCCCCATGTCGATCGCCGTGAAGATTCCGCTCCTGAACACGGCCATCTACTCGGTCATCCGCAAGAAACTCATGGACGCCTTCGGCGGCAACGTCTCGATCTTCATCGTCGGCGGCGCCCCGATGAACCAGGAGACCGAATCGTTCCTCATGAAGATCCGCTTCCCGATCACGATCGGCTACGGCATGACCGAATGCGCCCCGCTCATCAGCTTCACGCCCGACAACGAGTTCAAGCCCGGATCGTGTGGCCGCTATCTGAAGGAGCTGCTCGAAGTGAAGATCGACTCCCCGGACCCGGAGCACACGGCCGGCGAGATCCTCGTACGCGGCGAGCACGTCATGAAGGGATACTACAAGAACGACAAGGATACGCAGAAGGTGCTCGACGCGGACGGCTGGCTCCACACGGGCGACATGGGCACGATGGACCCCGACGGCACGCTCTACATCCGCGGCCGCTCGAAGACGATGATCCTCTCGGGCAACGGACAGAACATCTACCCCGAAGAGATCGAGGACAAGCTCAACAACATGTACCTCGTACTCGAATCGCTCGTGATCGACGTCGGCGAGGGACGCCTGCGCGCGATGGTCGTCCCCGACTACGAGCAGGCCGAGGCCGAGGGGGTCGACAAGAACGACCTGCCCGAAATCATGCAGAACAACCTCAAGGAGCTCAACACGCAGCTGGCCGCCTACGAACGGGTGGCCGAGATCGTCCTCTACCCCACGGAGTTCGAGAAGACACCGAAACGCAGCATCAAGCGTTACCTCTACAGCCCGTCGCTGCTGAACAAGTAGCCGTCGCGGGCGTCGGGAAGAGTCGCAGGATTGGGACGGCCCACAAACAGGCCGTCCCAGTCAATTATGAACAACCGCATACATAAGGAAAGACATGAAAAAAGGGTTGATACTTTGCCTGCTTCTGCTTTGCGGCCTCTGCCGGGCAGAAGGACAAACCGAGCTCTGCCTGGTAGGGACGAAACATGAACCCTGCGCTTACTTCAACAGCGACAGCGTCCATGTCATCCTGTCGCGGGTACGGCCCGACGTGGTGCTGATGGAACTGGACTCCTCCTTTTTCGACCGGAACTTCCGCTTCGACCTGGAGCGGTATCCCGACCTGCTGTCGACGAACGAAACCATCGCGGCGCACCGCTATCAGCAGGAGCGGGGCGTGGATTTGCGTCCTTTCGAGATCACGGGCCGGAACGAATGGTATCGTGCGCACCGCTACTTTGAACGGCAGGACAGCATGTGGCGCGACGCGCTGGCCCTGTATCGGGCGGACCGGCTGAGCCGGAAGGACCGGGAGGACATGGAGCTGATTCTCCAGGTGATGAACTACAACGACATGCAATTCGCTTCCCCCCGGGACATGAATTCCAGCATGACGATGGGATACCTGACGCTCCGCGAGTACATACTTTACCAAAAGTTGGTCTCCATCGTGGAGAGCGAGCCGCAGCTCGGCCGCTGGCGGGACTTTGTCCGGATATGGTCCTCCCGCTGGTATGAGCGCAACGGGGTGATGGCGGCCAATATCCGGCGGATGGCCGAGGCTTATCCCGGCAAACGGCTGCTGGTTCTGGTCGGGCTGGAGCACAAGCCCGGACTGCTGAAACTGCTGAATGCGTGCGACGGAATCGTATTGAAAGAATATTGGGAGTTTCAGGAGTGAGGCTGCGACCGGACAAAAGGAAATATCAGCCGTAGTCGGGAGCGTTTTCCATGGATTTTTCCGTATCTTTGCTCCCATGAGAGTTCTCCGCAAACAGGCCATCGGCGAAAACCTGCTCTACCTCATGGTATGGGCGGCCATCATCCTCGTGCCAGTACTCAACTCGCAGATGATGTCCGAGCTGCACATCAACCTCGAGAACGTGCTCATCGCCTGGCGGCAGATCGCCCCCTACCTCGTCATCTTCATCATCCACAACTACCTGCTGGCGCCGCGGCTGATGCTCCGCCGCCACTACAAGGCCTACGTCCTGTGCGACATCGCGCTCATCATCCTCGTCTTCTGGATCGTCTACCTCTACGAGGAACGGCTGTCGGACCACCTCGCCCTGCAGGGCACCCCCGAGGCGGTCGATGCCTACCGCAAGGCGTCGTTCTCGAATCTGGAGATCTACTGGAACGTCGTGCTGGGCTTCTTCATGACGGGCGCCAACACGGGCATCAAGCTCATCTACCAGTCGATGCGCGACGAGCAGAAGATGGAGGAGCTCAAGCGGCAGAACCTCCAGGCCGAGATGGACTACCTGAAGTACCAGATCAACCCGCACTTCTTCATGAACACGCTCAACAACATCCACGCCCTGATCGACATCGACACGGAGTGTGCGAAGAGTGCGGTCATCGAGCTCTCCAAGATGATGCGCTACGTGCTCTACGACTCGGGGCGCGAGCTCATCCCGCTCAACAAGGACCTCCAGTTCCTGCAAAACTACATTGAGCTGATGCGCATCCGCTACACCGACACGGTGGACATCCGCGTGGAGTATCCGCACGACCTGCCCGAGCAGGTCTCGATCCCGCCGCTGCTGCTGATCGTCTTCGTGGAGAACGCCTTCAAGCACGGCATCAGCTACAACCGCCCGTCGTTCATCCGCCTGACGGTCGCCTACACGGAGGGCCGCGTGCGCTGCACGGTGGTCAACAGCCGCCACGGCGGTGCACGGCAGCACGGCCCGGGCATCGGGCTGGAGAACGTCCGCAAACGCCTCGCGCTCATCTACGGGGACGAGAACTACTCACTCGACATCCGCGAAGAGGAGGACACCTATACCGTAAACCTGATTATCCCGACGCTCCATGCTTAAGTGTATCGCCATCGACGACGAACCGCTCGCGCTGCAGAAACTGAAGATCTACATCTCGAAGATCCCCTATCTGGAGCTCGTCGCCACGTGCCACAACGCCTTCGAGGCGCAGACGTTTCTCGCCGAGCAGCAGGTGGACCTGATTTTTCTGGACATCAACATGCCGGACCTGAACGGCGTGGATTTCGTGCGCACGCTCCGTGACAAGCCGATGATTATCTTCACGACGGCCTATTCGGAGTATGCCGTCGAGGGGTTTCGGCTCGACGCCGTGGACTACCTGCTCAAGCCCTACAGCTTCGCCGACTTCAGCCGCTCGGCCGCCAAGGCGCACTCGCTCTACGACCTGCGGCACAACCAGCGGCCGGCAGGGCAGGAGGCGCTGTCGGAGGCGGAGCCGAAGGACCGCGAATACATCTCCGTGAAGGCCGACTACAAGGTCTCGCTCGTGCGCATCGCCGACATCGTCTACCTCGAAAGCGAGGGCGAGTACGTCCGCATGCACCTTGCGGACGGCTCGACGATCACAACCCTCTTCCGCCTGAAGAACATGGAGGCGGCGCTGCCGGCCGACACCTTCATGCGCGTGCACCGCTCCTACATCGTCAACCTGCGCTGCATCAAGTCCTACGTCAAGGGGCGCATCTTCCTCGGGGAGACGGAGTACGTCCCCATCGGCGAGAACTACAAGGAGGCCTTCCAGAACTACATCGACAGCCTCTTCCGCAACCTGTGAGCTACGCTCCGGCGGTCAGGTCGGGAAAGTGCACGAGCGGCACGTAGCGGCCGTCGCGGCACTCGTAACAGCCGTGCACGCGGCCGTTCGTCAGCACGACATAGCGCGCTCCGAGCACCGAGTTGTAGCGCACGACCTGCGAGAGGACCTTCTCGTTGACAGGCACCCCGGGGGCCTTGCATTCGGCGACGAGCAGCGGCCGCCCGCCGTCGTCCACGACGACGACATCCGCCCGCTGCGGCTGTCCGTTGAGCGCCACGGCATATTCGGCCACGATGCGCCCGGGCTGCGCCCCGCAGTGCGACACGAGGTAGGCCACGAGGTGTTGCCGCACCCACTCCTCGGGCGTCAGCACGAGGTACTGCCCGCGCAGCGCGTCCCAGATTTCGACCTGCGCGCCCTGCCGCCGGGCGCGCAGCCGAATGGCAGGAAAATTGAGTTTGGGGAGCCGGAGCATCGACGTATCGAAAAAATTCGTATCTTTATCCGGTAAATATACGAAACTTATGCGAAGAGTATTTGCGATCGCAGCCATTTTTTCGTGCTGGGGCCTCGCCGCACAGCCCTGCGCCCCCTCGGAAGGGCGCGAACAGCCGCGCTGCGAAGTGATCGCCTACCCCACGGCCGAGGCGGCCACGGCGGCCGACGGCGGCAACAACCGCTATTTCACGCGCATCACCCAGTGGGCGCGGCAGAGCGACACGCTCTCGACGCCCTTCACCGTACCGTTCGTCTGGGCCAACCGGCAGGTGCTCTTCCACGTCGGCTCGGCCTCGGTGCCCTATGAGGTACTCGTCAACGGACGGCGCGTGGCCCGCAACGCCGACGGCAACACCCCGGCGGAGTTCAACCTCACGCGCTATGTCCGCGAGGGCCGCAACCGGCTGGACCTGATCCTCACCCAACCCTCCGACGCGGCGCCGCTTGAGAGCTGGAAGGAGGCCGGAGCTGCCCCCGGAGTCACGGACACGTGGATCATGAGCCAACCGACGATGCGCGTGCGCGACGTCCTGACGAAGTGCTGGCCGAGCAACGACGGCGACGGCACGGCCGTGGCCGAGGTGGGCATCGTCGTGAAGAGCAGCGCCCTCAATCCGCGCACCTCGCGCATCTACTACGATCTGCTGACACCGTCGGGCGAGACCGCCGCCACGGGATACAAGGAGCTGACGCTCGACATGCGCCGCGAGGATACGCTGCGTTTCGTGACCCGCATTCCGGCCCAGCTGCTCTGGAGCGCCGAGCTGCCGACGCTCTACACGCTGCGCCTGAAGACACAGCACGAAGGGCGCTTCGGCGAATACCTCGAGCTGCCGCTCGGCTTCCGCACCGTCGCCACCGACCCGCAGGGCCGCATGACGATCAACGGCCAGCCGGTGCGCCTGCACGCCTACGAGATCAATCCGCAGATCGTCAGCGCCAACCTGCTGGCCCGGCTGCGCGAACTGGGCTTCAACACCCTGAAGTTCATGCCCGGATACATCTCGCCCGAGCTGCTGGAGATGTGCGACATCCAGGGCGTCTACGTCGTCGCCCAGGCCCCGATCGACTCCAGCAAAAGCGGCGCCTCGCGCCGCAAGGAGGGCAACCCCTCGAACGATCCGGCCTGGCAGGCCGCCTACATCGAACGCACCGGGGACAGCTACCACACGACCAAGCGCCACCCGTCGGTGATCGCCTTCTCGCTGGCCAGCATGTCGTCGAACGGCATCAACCTCTACGAGAGCTACCTGAACCTGAAGCGCTACGGCGATTCGCGGCCGATCATCTACCCCGACGCCGCGGGCGAGTGGAACGACGATCCGCTGCTGCTGGACTGATCCCGGCCGCCGGACCGGCATGTCGGCCCGGGGCGCAGGATCGGACGGCGCGGGCGGCCGGCACATGCGGTCCATAATTACAGGTGCGGAACAGAAAAGCTCCCGATTCCGGGGCAAAAAGGGACTTTCGGAGCAAAAAACACATTTTTTTGAAAATTTTTTCCGGTTTTATTTGGAGATATAAAAATTATAGCTACCTTTGCACTCGCAATCACGAATGATTGATGCCTCTCTAGCTCAGTTGGTAGAGCACGACACTCTTAATGTTGGGGTCCAGGGTTCGAGCCCCTGGGGGGGTACTAAAAGAGAGCAAGCAAAACTTGCTCTCTTTTTTTTGCATACGAACCTAAATACACCTGTGTCATGTACGATTACGATAATCGAGTGGTCATCACGCTCGACGCCGGCGGCACGAACCTCGTGTTCGGAGCCATGCAGGCCAACAAATTCATTGTCGATCCCATCACCCTCCCGTCGAATGCCGACAACCTGGACAAGTGCCTCGCCACGATGGTCGAAGGCTTCCGTCAGATCATGGCCCGCGTGCCCGAGAAGCCCGTGGCGATCAGCTTTGCCTTCCCCGGCCCGGCCGACTACCCCAACGGCATCATCGGCGGCTACCTGCCCAACTTCCCGTCGTTCCGCGACGGCGTAGCCCTCGGCCCCTTCCTCGAGGCGAAATTCGGCATCCCGGTCTTCATCAACAACGACGGCGACCTGTTCGCCTTCGGTGAGGCGCTGGGCGGCGCCCTGCCCGAGGTCAACGCCCGGCTCGAAGCACTCGGCAGCTCGAAACGCTACAAGAACCTGCTCGGGTACACCTTCGGTACGGGATTCGGCATCGGTATGGTCATCGACAACCGCCTCAACCGCGGCGACAACTCCTGCGTCGAGACCTTCTGCCTGCGCCACAAGAAGATGCCCGACATCATCGTCGAGGACGGCGTGGCCGTGCGTGCCATCAAGCGCGTCTACGGCGAGCTGACGGGCAATCCCGACCACGGACTCGAGCCGAAGGACATCTGCGAGATCGCCGACGGCACGCGCGAGGGCGACGCCGAAGCGGCGAAGAAGGCCTTTGCCGAGCTGGGCGAGGTGGCCGGCGACGCCATGGCTACGGCCGTGACGCTCGTCGACGGACTGATCGTCATCGGCGGCGGCATCACCGCAGCCCGGCGCTACATCATGCCGAGCCTGCTGCGCGAACTGCGCGCAAAGATTCACCAGCTGAACGGCAACGAGCTCAACCGCGTCCAGATGAAGGTCTACGACCTGGACAACGACGAGGAGTTCGCCGCCTTCGCCAAGGGTGACCTGCGCACGCTGAAGGTCTACGGTACGGACCGCTATGTGGCCTACGACCCGCAGAAGCGCGTCGGCGTCATGATCTCGAAGCTCGGAGCCAGCAAGGCTATCTCGGTCGGCGCCTACGCCTTTGCGTTGAGCCAGCTGGACCAGGAGGCCGGCAAGGAGCAGTAATCGCGTCAAAACGCCCCGAAAGGCCGGAAAAAGAGACTCCGGCGAAGACCCGGGCGGAGGCAAAAGCTGCCCCGGCAGGCGCGACGGACGGATCCCCGGCGGGCGCGACAAAAAGAGAGGAAACAAAGATTTCAAAAGATACAGACGAGTCATGTACAAGTTCAAACCCATTCTGAAAACCATCATCTGGGGCGGCGAGAAGATCGTGCCCTACAAGCAGATCAAGACCGACCAGCACTCCGTCGGCGAGAGCTGGGAGCTGTCGGGCGTCAAGGGCGACGAGTCGGTCGTGGCCGAAGGTCCCGATGCCGGCATGACGCTGCCCGCGCTGATCGCCCGCGACGGGGCGAAACTGCTCGGCAAAAAGAACTTCGAGCGCTTCGGCGAGGAGTTCCCGCTGCTCATCAAGTTCATCGACGCACGGCAGGACCTCTCGATCCAGGTGCATCCGAACGACAAGTTGGCCTGGGAGCGCCACCACTCGAAGGGCAAGACCGAGATGTGGTACGTCGTGGCGACGGACGAAGGTGCCCACCTGCGTTCGGGCTTCGCAAAGCAGGTGACGCCCGAGCAGTACGAAGCCAGCGTCGCGAACCACACCATCACGGACATCCTGACCGACTACCGCATCGCCCCGGGCGACGTCTTCTTCCTGCCGGCGGGCCGCGTGCACGCCATCGGCGCCGGGTCGTTCATCGCCGAGATCCAGCAGACGTCGAACATCACCTACCGCATCTACGACTACGGCCGCGTGGGTGCCGACGGCAAGCCCCGCGAGCTGCACACCGAGCTGGCGAAGGAGGCCATCGACTACACCGTGCTGTCCGACTACCGCACACACTACGAGACGGCCAAGGACCGCCCCGTCGAGCTCGTGTCGTGCCCCTACTTCACCACGACGCTCTTCGACCTGACGAAGGAGTACACGCTCGACCGGACGGCGAAGGATTCGTTCCTCGTCGTGATCTGCATCGAAGGCCGCGGCACGCTCACCGACAGCAAGGGCAACACCGTTCCGGTGCACCAGGGCGAGACGGTGCTCGTGCCCGCCACCGCCACCTCGCTGCGCTTCACGCCCGAGGAGAACATGAAGGTGCTGACCAGCTCGATCGACTGATCCGCCGCAGACGACATGCGGCAGCGGCCCGACCGGTCCGGACCGCAGCCGAACTCCGACAAAAAAGGGCTGTCCGCAATGCGGACAGCCCTTTTTCACATCGGTATCGGGACTACTCGAGCGTTGCCCCGTATCCCGCATACTCAGCAGCCACGACAAACGTGCCGGTTGCCGGATCGTTCGTCGACAGCGGACTCTCGGTCTTCTTGGAATAGGTGCCCTTCTCGGGATAGTACGACGTCGGGTTGTTGCTTCCGTCGAAGTACATCTTCCAGCCGCTGGTACCGTATACGATGTTGCCCGCCTTGTCGAGGTCGATATTCGGCCACGGACCGTTCGTATTGTAATCGTAGGTCACACGCATGATGGAGACATACTTCGCCGCCGTAGCGTAGAGCACGTTCTTCGAGAAGAGAACCGAACCGATCTGGTCCATCTGGAAGTAGGCCGAACCCATACCGGCCGGGTTGGAGGCACCGCTGCCATAGCTGATCAGGTCCACGAAGGTGTTGTTCGTGCAGGTGATGCTCAGGTTGGAGAGCGAGCCCGTAAGCGAAGCCTGGTGCGTCTGGAAGAGCAGCGTAAAGGCGGAGCTTACGTTTTCACCCATGCGCGAATAGAGCACGTTGTTCTCGAAGGCCATCGTCCTGAAGCCCGAAAGGCCGCTCTTGAGGTGCTCCGTGAGCTTGAAGAGCGCATAGGAGGTCTCCGTACCCGGCTCATAGCGCAGCTTGCAGTTGCGGAAGATGATGTTCTCGACATACGAGCCCTCCTTCGTCGAACTGTACGATGCGAGCAGGCTCTTGCCGTTGCCGAAGGTGATGTCGCAATCCTCGAAGATCAGCGTCTTGGCACCGTCGACGTCGTTCGTCATGGTGAAGAGCTGCGAGTTGGCGCCGTTGCGCATGTCGATTTCGAGGTTCTTGAAGGCGAAGACGGCATCGCGGTTGCGCAGGTGGAACTGGTTTTTCAGATTGAGCTTGGCCTTGCGGTCGGCATAACGGCCGATGAAGACGGCATCGTTCTGCATGTAGTTGTTCGCCGTGGTGATGGCAAACGAATTGTTCGCCTCGCCGCCGTCGAGGAAATAGACCGAAAGCGTACTGCTCAAGGCCAGTTCCGTATCGGGATTCTCCGCCGTAACGAGCTTGAGCTTCTCCGAATCCTTGTTGTAGACCACCCCTTCGATCTCGACACCCGACACGTAGTAGTCGTTGGGATCGAGCGCCTCGGCAGCCGTCGTTCCCTCCGCCGAGACCACTTCGCTGAAGAGCTCGCCGGCATAGGCCACCACGTAGATCGTATAGGCCGTCTCGGCCTTCAGCCCCTCGACCGTCACCGAGGAACCCACGACCGCCGTACCGTCGGACAGCACCTTCGCGGCATCGGGAGCCGTCTCGGCCGATTCGAGGCAGAGGTACTTCCAGCCGTCGGCATTGGCCGATACCGTCACATCGAAGGTAAGCGTCGAAGCTGTCGGGGCTACCGTCCCGGAGAGGGCGACCTCCACCGTCGGAGCCACGGCCACGGCGCCCGTGCACTCTACCTGGATCTTCGAGATGCACGAATACTTGCCCGACACGGCCAGAATGGCCACATCCTGCTCGGAGTTGGCCGAGGCGCGCGTCCCGGCGGCCGGAGCCGTCACGACGAGTTCGGCCACACCCTCGACCGCCTCGGTCAGACGGGCCGTCCACCCCTCGGGAGCCGTCACGATCGTCTGGTCGACACCCGTCATCTTCACCTCGAAGCGCTTGGTCGCACCCGCGTCGAAGAGCTGCACGCCCTCGGTCGGGGTGACGATCTGGCAGAGGAAGTCCTTCAGGATGGGGATGAGCAGCTCGCGGCCGTCGAGCAGCTTGATGTAGAGGCAGTCACCCTCGATGCGCACCGCCTCGAAGAACTTGTCGGTCACCTCGTTCGAGCCCACCGCCTTGACGGGATTGCCGGCCGTGTCGAGCACGTTGTCGTAGGTCTTGCCGCCGTCATAGCTCACCTGCCAGCAGCCCGTCGTCTCGTCGACGCGGAACTGCGGCGTCACGCCGTCCTCGGCCTCGGCCTTCACGCCCAGCGACGTGAAGGTCTTGCCGCCGTCGTAGCTCACCTGCCACATGCCGTTCTCGTCGATGCCGATGACGGGAATCACCGCCTCGGCCTCGCTGCCCTGGACGAGTTCGATGGTCTCGCCGTTGGTCAGCGTAATCACATACTTGCCGTCGACGACCTTGACCTCGGAGATCGTAGCGCCGCCGTAGAGCGCCTGCAGGGCCTCGATGTTGCCGTTGAGCGCGTCGACCTGCGTTTCGAGCGCCTGCACGCGGCTCTTCAGGTCGTCGATCGCATCCCACAGGTCGTCGTTGTTGTCGCACGACTGGAAAGAGGCAGCCAGCGCGACGAAGAACAGGATCAGATACTTTTTCATAATGTTTATCGCGTATTGTTATTTATTTCAGTGAATTGAGCCATCCGGGCACATACCCGAGGCGCTCGCGCAGCTGCGCCTCGTAGAGCGACTGCGGCTCGACGGGCGTGCCGTTGCTTTCGAGGTAGAGCGTCTGCAGCTCGTCGCTCGACTCCGACTCGGCCCAGCCGCCGGCAGCCTCGGAGTAGACGCCGAAGTTGACCGCGGCGCCGTGGAAGCCCACGATGATCGGCGGCATGATCTTCCACCAGTCGTTGTTCGGAAGCCACCACTTGAACACCCCGCCGCCGAAGTCGTGCTTCGCCCGCGTGGCATTGAGGTTCCAGAGCGTCAGGTCGCGCAGGTGGTTGGGGACGTTCGAGACGTCGCCGCCGAAGCGCCACTGCACGAAGCCGCCCGTACAACGGTCCACGAGCGTGGCCCGCGGCTGCTTGGAGTGCGACTCGAAGAGGGCGTCGTCACCCCACGTGTTGTTCCACAGCACGGTGCCGATCGACTGGTTCGAGACGCCCGACGCGTGGTACTGTCCGGCATTGTCGAGGAACGTGCCGCCCGGCAGGCCGCTCGACGTCGTGCACTCGTAGCCGCTCGTGCGGTCCACGACCTTGCCGATGAAGACGCGCGAGGAGCCCTGCGCCCGCACGGCCGAGTGGCCGCGGTTGCCCGTGATCGTGATGTCGTAGGCCGAGCAGTTGGCCGCCGAGGAGAAGGTCAGCGCCTCGCTCACGTCCTCGAAGTCGACGCGCCGCACCCACGAGTTGGTCAGACGCATCATGTTCAGGGGCTTGAAGGCGCCGTCGTCCTCCCACGAGACGTGGTGGCCGAAGTTCTCCTTCGCGTCTCCCACGAAGGTCAGGTCCTCGACGCCGACATTTTCGTAATGGGGAAACTCGCGGATCTCCCAGTTGTACCGGGCCTCGACCTCGTGCATGATCGGCTCACAGAAGGTCACCGTACCGCTGCCGACCGACTTCACCTGATGGTAGTCGTAGACGCAGACGGTCTGGATGTCGGTCATGGCGGGTTTGTCCACGGTTTTGGGGGCCAGCTCCTTGGCCACCAGTTCGGGATCGTTGTTCTGCAGGTAGAGCATCACCCAGTCTCCTGCCGAGATGCCGGCCGTCGAGGCCACCTTCACCGAGAAGGCGCCCTTCGCGGCATCTTCGGTCACGCTCGTCAGGGCCGAATAGCTGTTGCCGATGCGCGTGCTGTTGTGCTTGATGTTCAGCATCACGGGCGACGACCACAGATCGGACGTGGCGGGATAGTTCTTCGTCTTCATGATCAGGCGCGTCTTGTCGCGGCCGGCACCCTTGATGACGAAGTTGCCGCCCAGAAGGATGATGTCCGAGCTGCTGTACTCGATGGTCTGCCCCTCGTTGACGATCGGCGTGTCGCGCCGCGCATCGTCCGTCTCGTCGTGCAGGACGTAGTCGCCCTCGGGGAAGTAGATGATTGCCCGTGCATTGGCGTTGGCATGCGTGTCGCCCGGGGCGCGGTAGAGCTTCAGCTCGCGCAGCAGCGCGCAGAACGCCTCGCGCGAGGAGGTCTGGCCCGTGGGATCGAGCCCGTAGTCGAGGACGTTGTAGACCTTGTAGCCCAGCCCCCAGACGTCGGGCGGCGCCACTTCGCCGTGTCCGTAACCGGCATACGAATAGTCGAGCAGGACGTTATCCGCAGTTCCGGCCTTAAAATTTCGCCACGCCGCGCAGGCGTTGGCATCCAGCTGCTCGTTGAGCAGCACGACTTCCAGCGGCACGATCTTCAGATACCCCTTCGGGGAGGTCACGACAACCGACAGCGTCACCGGCTCCTCGGCCTGACGGGCCACGGCGGGCGCCGTGACGATCAGCTCGGTCTCCGTAAGCTCGGCGCGCCAGCCCTCGGGGGCTTGGATCACCGCCTCGGCCACGTTCGACTGCACGACCTCGAACGAACGCGTCTCCCCGAGGTAGAACTTCTCGCTCTCTCCGGCCACGATCTCCAGTCCGAAGTCGTCGCAGACGGGCAGCGTCAGCTTCCCGCCCGAGAGCAGCTCGATGGAGAGCAGTCCGCCCGCCTCGTCGTACTCCACCTCCTTGAAGACGGAGCTGTAGCCGATGACGACGTTGCCGCCCACGGCATTGACCGGCTGGCCGTTCTGCAACAGGGGTTCGTAGGTGGCGCCGCCGTCGAGGCTCACCTCCCACGTGCCGTCCGCCGCGACGCGCAGCCGGGGCGTGATGCCGGACGCATTCTCGGCATGCTCCCCGTCGGCCACGGGCCAGGCGGGCACTTCGCTGCCGCCGACCAGCAGGCGCGTGAAGGTCGCCCCGCCGTCGAGGCTCACGATCCAGTAGCCCTCGGCGTCGATGTTCAGCAGGGGCACCAGTGCATCGAGCTTTTCACCCTCGATGATGAGGTACTTGCTGCCGTCGCTCAATTCGAGCACATAGCCTTTCTCGTCGGGCGTGACCCCGACAATGACCGTCGATTCGTCCATCAGCCGATGGAGCGCCTCGATGCTGGTATTCACCTCGCCGACCCGGGTCTCCAGCGCGGCCACCCGGTCGCTCAGTTTCCCGATCTCGTCGCGGATACCGTCGGTCTTCTCACACGATTGCAGCACCAAGGCCGAAGCGGCCGCAATCCATAAAAACAACCTGTTCATATTCGATTTGCAGTGATAAATTAGTGTTCCGTATCGTAGGGGAGCACCCCGGAGAGCACCCGCTCGCGGTACCAGACGTCGTCGTGGTCGCGCAGCAGCACGGCCAGTTCACCGCAGAGCGAGGCGAAGAGTTCGGGATGCTCCGCAGGGGAGAGCGAATGCAGCTGGTAGGGGTCGTTCACGTCGTCGTAGAGCAGCACGCGCTCCAGCGCGCCGCTGCGGTCGATCTGCAGCTCCATGGTGTGGGTCAGCGTCTTCAGACCGCGCGCCTGAGGGAAGAAGCCGCGGACCAGCCCCTCGGCATCGCGCTTACCGTCGAGGTTGCGCAGGTAGAGCGCCGCACGCGGCCGCTCGGGCTGCACGGCGTCGTTGCGCAGCACGGCCGAGAAGTCGCGCCCCTCGACGCTCGCCGGGATGCGGTCGGCAAGCCCCGCCAGGCCGAGCAGCGTCGGCATGATGTCGGGCGACGAGAGCAGCAGGTCATCCACGCGGTGCGCGATCCGCCCGGGATAGCGCACGACGAAGGGGATGTTGAGCGACTCGCGCCAGATCGAGTTCTTCGGGTCGGTGACCGAATGGCTGGTCATCGTCTCGCCGTGGTCCGAGGCGAAGACGACGATCGTGTTGTCGGTCAGCCCCTCGCGGTCCAGCGTCGCAAGCAGCCGCCCGAACTCGCGATCGATGCCGCTCACGTTGGCGAAATAGTAGCGCGCCGCGGCCGCCTTGGCCATCGTCGTGTCGGCATTGTCGCGCACGAGCAGCTCGCCGAGCGACTTGTCCTTATAAAGTTCGTATCCCTCCAGATCGCAGTCCTCGGTCGAGGCGTAGGGCGAATGGGGCGGGTTGATGCCGAGCATCAGGAGGAAGGGCTTGCTTCCGTCGCGCTCGCCGCCGCGGTTCTCGATGTAGGCGATCGCCTTCGAGACCTCGTGCTGCGGCGACCACTCGTCCACGTCGTGGCGCCGGCCCTCCGTATCCCAGTAGTGGGGATGCTTGTGGACGTCGTAGGTACCGTAGGAGTACCAGTAGTTGAAGCCGTGGCGCCGCTCGGGCGGCGTGTAGGCATCCCACTCGGGCACGGCGTCGCTCACGTAGGTGCCCGGACGCTGGGGGTTGTTCTTCGTCGGATGGTCCACGTGCAGCTTGCCGATGTAGGCGCAGTCGTAGCCCGCCGCGGAGAAGACGTCGCCGATGCACTCGGCATCCTCGCGCAGCGAACTCTCGGGACGCTCCGACATGCAGTTCAGCACCACGCCGCTGCGCTCGGGATACATGCCCGAGAGGAGCATGCCACGGTGGGGGCTGCTCACGGGGCAGTTGCTCACGGCCTCGCTCAGGACGACGGACTCGCCGGCAAAGCGGTCCAGGTTGGGCGTCACAACCGGATCGCCGCGCCAGGCCACCTGCTCCGCATATTCGGGATCGCTCCAGAAGCCCAGCGACGAATTGCGGAACTGATCCGGAAAGACGTAGATCACGTTCGGATGCTCGGTCGCCGCCGGAGCGCAGGCTGCCAGGGCAAGCCCGGCAAAAGGAATCACTCTGTCAAGTTTCATCATCGCTTATCTCTTTTCAATGAGTCTAACCTCGCGTGTCGCACCCTCGCGGCACGTGAAGGTCAGCACGGTATTCTTCCGTCCGGTTTCTACCCGTACGCCGTCCGTATCGCCCTCGGCCTGCCAGTGGCCCCGGAGCGTCACACGCACTTCGGAGGCAATCGACGGGTTGTCGATCCACGAGCGCGAATAGATGCTCCGCTCGATGCGCTTGCCGTCGGCATCGAACTTCTCGTCGCTCGGACCCTCATAATAGCGCAGGTCGGGATCGGCCACGGCGACCGTCAGGGCGTCCTTCCGCTCGTCGATCATCACCAGCGACGGCAGCGACACCTCCACAAGGCGTCCCTCGCCGACCTCACCCCCACGGAAGAGGGCATAGGCCTCGATGCCGGTCGGAATGTCGCGCACGATGTGTGCCGCCGCGTCGCAGCGCACCACCTCATAGGGCAGGCGGCGGGCATAGCGGGCCGCCTCGTCGTCCGTGGCGTGCACGACCATCAGGTATTCGTAGCCGCCCCCCGAGACCTCGCCGTCGCCGTGGTCGATCCACGCCGTGGCAAAATTGTTCTCGGTCGGGGCGTCGGTCTCCTCGTGCAGCGAGTGCTGGAGGCTCTTGGCCACATGCACCCGGCCACGCGGGACGATGTAGAGGTTATGCAGGTTGTCGCGCAGCACGGCCCCGTTCGTCAGCTCCGCCTCGTAGGGGAAGGTGCTCACCTCGGCGCCGTCGACGACGACCGGATCGGACTCGTGCTCCAGATAGTTCTGGAAGAGCGTCGTGTGCACGCCTCCCTCGGCCGCGTTCTCGATGTCCGAGCCGAGGCAGACGATGCGGTTGTCGAAGAGGAAGACGCTCTTCTGCGCCCGGAGCGTGCCGTTGTACTTGTCGTGGTCATGGAGCCGCATGGCAAAGAGTCCGTTGCGGCCGCCGAGGCTCACGCCGCCGACGAACGTCTCGTCCGAAAGGAGCATCTCCTCGTATCCGGAGAAGGTGTCCACGTTGCGGATGTCGGCCTTCATGCGCTCCATCGGAATCGCCAGAGCCGTCGTGCCGGGGATGTGGCACCAGTCCCAACCCTCCTGCCGGAATCCGCTGCCGAAGGCGCTCACGGGATCACCGTCGCCGAGCAGCTGCACGCTGCCGTGCGTCAGGTAGCGTCCGTAGTGGTTGGCCCCCTGGTAGATCTCCGCCGACCAGACGTAGCGGCTGTGTCCGGCGACGGTCACGAGCCAGTCACCGCGCCGGTGTGCGAGCGAGGCGTTGTATCCGTAGACATGCGTCCCCTCGGGCGACGGCTCGGCCGTGATGCCGGCCGCACGGAAGCGCCGCGTATAGGCATCCTCCCCCGCAGCCAGCCGCAGGTAGGCGGCGGCCAGCTCCGTGTCGATCGGCTGACTGCCGTCGGGCGATCCGGCCACGGCAAGGCGCGCATAGTGCCACGGCACCAACGCGCCGCGTCCGTCGGGATGGCGGCCCGAGAGGGCCAGCGGGAACGACCGCAGGTTGCAGTAGAAGCGCATCTCGAGCAGCGCCCGCTTCAGCACGGCGTGGCTCTCGGCGCTTACGGCAAAGCGCGTCTTCGAGAGCAGCCACACGGCATTCACCGCGCCGCCGCTCAGTCCGTCGACGGCGTAGGCCGGGTAGTGGTGGCGGTGATGGAAGACCGTGCCGTCGCTCTTGAAGCAGGGCGACGTCCCCTCAGTCAGCTTGTAGCCGTTGTCCACCCAGCGGGAGAAGGCCTCCAGATAGGCCGCCTTCGCGGGGGTGTCGGGCAGCATCACGATGCTTGCCAGCCGGCCGATGAGCGACGTGTTGAAGGCGTCGATGTCCATGCCGGGCACCTCGGGCGGGAGTTTCACCTCGCCCACACCCGAGAACCACTCCATGGCCTGCTGCACGTCGTGCTCCAGTCCGGCACGGCGCAGCACGTCGCGCATGATGACCGGCGCCGTATAGAAGTTGCGCATGCTGTAACCGAGGTGGTGCAGCGTCCCCTGCGCACTGCCGGCAGCGAAGCCCTGGTCGAGCAGGTGGCGCGTCAGCAGCACGTACATCCGCTCCAGCTCCCCGCGCTCGGCCGACCCCTCCGGGGCGGCATTCCAGGCCACGGCCAGCTGGAAGAGGAAGTCGTTGCAGCCGCGCAGCGTCTGGCGGTTCGCGTTGTAGAGTTTGGCAACCTCCGTGTGTCCGAGGTTGATATAGGTCTCGGCATAGCGCACGAACCACACGGGTTTGCCGTGCAGCGTGCCGTCGGCATTCTCCGTGATGCCGTATGCGGCGAACTGCTGCCGCAGGCTCTCCAGCGGCAGCGGCTTGCGCCCCTCGAGCAGCAGCTCGCGCAGGCGCGCCTCGACGGTGGCCATATCGCGCCGTTCGTCGTCACCGATCGACGCCGCGGCCTCGGGCATCGGGTTGCGCCACGACTGCAGCAGCACGAGCCAGTGCATCGTCGTCGCGGCATTGATGAACGGAGCCTGAAAATCGGCCGTATGGTGCCGCACGTCCTGGAACGAGGCGAGGATCCAGTGGTCGAAGAAGAGTTCTCCGGCCGGAGCCCCCTCGACGGTTACGACCACCTCGTCCATCCCCTCCTCGGGTGTTCCCTGCATGTCGCGGTCGAAGGCGACCCAGGCGCCGCGCCAGCCGGTGAATCCGAGTCCGTAGTCGAACCACGCGCAGGTGCGTCCCTGCTTGCGGAACTCGAAGCGGAGCGACCCCTCCAGCGCCTGCGGGGCATAGACCCAGAAGACGAACGAGCAGACGGAGGTTTCGCGCGGATTGGGGTTCTCGGCGAGGTACTCCACCGGAGAGGCGATGCGCACCTGCGCACCCGGCTGCGACCACTGCCAGCGCACGGAGCGGCTGCCGTGCTTGTAGTGGTCGCCCGAAAGGCTCAATGTCGAGCCCGGCGACGCCTCCATCGGCGCCGCAGACTCCTCGAACGAGAGAATCCGGTCGTCGGCGACCTCCTGCACGGGCTGGGCCGACGCGCCGGCAAGCCACATCGACGCTATGACAAAAAAGAGCAGTCTACGCATTGCAGATACGGTTTAACGGGGTTTTCGGGAGCTGCACGCAGGGCTAAAAGAGCGGTTCGCCCTTGTCGACATGCGCCTTGCGGATCAGTGCCTCGAGGAAGTAGTAGTCGGCGTAGTTCAGCGGCACGTCAATGTTGCTGCCGTGCGGGATGCTGCCCACGGAGTGCATCAGCAGGAAGCCGCCGTTCTCACCCACCGGAGCGCGGTAGGCGGGCGACGAGAGCGACTCGATGACCTTGTCGGCCTTCTCGCGGTAGAGGGCGTTCTGCGTATAGGTATACATTTCGTAGAGTGCCGAGGCGAGGACGGCGGCCGTCGAGGCGTCGCGCGGCTCGTCGGGAATGTTCGGCGCGTCGTAGTCCCAGTAGGGCACCAGGTCGGCGGGCATGTTCACGTCGTTGAGCATGAAGCCGGCCACCTTCTCCGCGTGGTCCAAGTAGCGCTTGTCGCCCGTATAGCGGTAGCAGGTCGTGAAGCCGTAAACGGCCCATGCCTGACCGCGCGCCCAGGCCGAATCGTCGGCGTAGCCCTGCGCCGTGCAGCGGCCGCGGACGTGTCCGTCCGTGAGGTCGTAGTCCACGACGTGGTAGCAGCTGTAGTCGTCGCGGAAGTGCTCCTTCATCGTGCGGTCGGCGTGGCTCACGGCAATGTGGCGGAAGGTGCTGTCACCCGAGAACTCCGACGCCTTGAACATCAGCTCGAGGTTCATCATGTTGTCGATGATGACCGGGCACTGCCAGCCGCGCTCGCCCTGCCAGCCGCGGTCGGCATCCCACGACTGGATGACGCCCGGCACCTCGCGGAAGCGCGTCGCGAGCGACCTGGCCGTCTGGACGATCACCTCGCGGTAGCCGGGGATGTTCTTCAGCCGCAGGCCGTTGCCGTAGCTGTCGTAGATCATGAAGCCCACGTCGTGGTGCCACTGCAGGTACTGGATCGAATCGAGGATCTCAGTATGCTTCTGCGCACGCGCCGCCCACGCCTCGTCGCCCGTCAGTTCATACATGTACCAGAGCGTACCGGCGAAGAAGCCGCTCACCCAGTCGTCCGTCGGGACGTAGTCGATGCGGCCGTTCTTGTAGGTCGACGGGATGCGGATCACGCCGCCCATTTCGCTCGAATCGGCCAGCATCGCGATCTGCTGCTCGGCCACGGCCACGTTCTCGTCGATGATCGGCGCGCGGCCCGGAGCCTGCGCACACGACGCGACGCCGCCGGCCAGCAGGGCGACGACCGCACATTTCGACCATACACTCTTCCAATAGTTTCTGTCTGCCATATAATTAAAAGTATTAATGTCCCATCGCACGGCGGCCGCACCGAGAAAAAAACGACTCCGCATCCGATTCCGCACCGGACGCAGATCGCCCCGTCGCCAACGAACGGGCGCATCGGCCTCACTCCCTCTGTCACAAGTCCCGCGGGACTTTATCCACAAAGATAAAATAATTTCGAGACTTACGCCATTTTTTCGGACTTTTTTCCATTTCGGACTTTTTTTTCATCAATTTCGTTCGCATAAATTTTGTCGGTTGGATTCTTTTGGCTAATTTTGAATAAATTTCATTTTCCCCGATATGACCAAACTACTGCTATACGGTGCATCCGCCGTGCTGGGACTCCTCTCCCTGTTCGGGAGCCTGACGGCTCAGGCCGCCATCGACGCGAAGATCACCTTCGAGACCGAAATTCCCAAGGCCTTCGTCTGCGGCGAAAACAGCACGATCGAATTGAGCGACCGCCACTTCAAGGACGGACGGCAGTCGCTGCACTGGAGCTGGACCGCCCCCTCGACCCTCCGCTACAACGACTTCGGCGAGCTCATCAGCTCGTTCCGCGTCAAGGGTGCCGGCATCATGCTCTGGATCTACAACCCCGTGGCGGCCGACGCCGACCTGCACTTCGCCTTCGAGACCCCGACGGGCGAAATCCCCTACCACTTCGACTTCCACCTCGACTTCACGGGCTGGCGCGCCTGCTGGATCAAGTACAACGACATGCCGGGCGACCACGCCTCGCAACAGATCTCGCGCCTGACGATCTCCACGCCCGAGGGGGTTGCGAGCGGCGAGCTCTTCCTCGACCGCCTGACCTTCGCGCGCACGAAGCTCCACGACCAGATCACCCCCGACCAGCAGATCCCCGACAACAACTGCCACCTCACTCGCGCGCTGTGGCACTGGGCGCGGCTCTGGGAGTGGGAGCAGTATGAATACGACATCCCGCTGCAGGAGCTCACCCCCGAGCAGAAACAGCAGCTCGACCTGGTGAAGTCGCGCATCGACGCCATCGTCGAGGCCAACATGTCGAGCACGAACTACATCAACGGCACGATCATCCCGCGGGCACTCAAGACCTTCGGCGCGGCCGCCATCTGCCGCACGGCCGACGGCGGCGTCATCGGCGCCCCGCTGCTCTCGAACGACGAGTGCAACCGTCCGAAGGGCGAGCTGCGTCTGGACGACATCGAGAACATGCTCAACGCCTTCGCGCTGAACAACTACATCAACCGGGACAAGAAGTACGACGACGACTTCTTCCTGGTCATGGACCATGCCATCGACCAGGGCTTCGCCTTCGGACACGGCAACGGTACGAACCACCACTACGGCTACAACGTGCGCAAGATCTACGACGCCATGTGGCTCATGCGCGACGAGATCGCCGCCCGCGGCAAGACCGACGAGTACGTCCGCACGCTGGCCTACTGGAGCGGCCTCTCGGAGACGCGCCACCCCTACGTCTACGGCCGCGACGAGCTGCTCGACTCGTGGCACACGCTGCTCATGCCCAAGCTTATCAGCGCCCTGATGCTGCCGACCGAGGCCGAGCAGTACCGCGCCATGACGGGGCTCTCGCGCTGGCTCTCGGGCAGCCTCGACTTCACGCCCGGCACCATCGGCGGCATCAAGGTCGACGGCACGACCTTCCACCACGGCGGACTCTACCCGGCCTACTCGACGGGCGCCTTCGCCATGCTCGGCTACTACTGCAAGGCGGTCGAGGGGACCGACTTCGTCCCCACGGAGCAGGCACGCCGCACGCTCAAGCTGGCCCTGCTGACCATGGCCCGCTACACCAACCTGCGCGACTGGGGCATCGGCATCGCCGGACGCCACCCCCTGAACAAGAACGGCCGCATTCCCGATCCCGACGTCAACGCCTTCGGCTACCTGGCCGCCCTGGGCGACCTGACGGGCAGCAGCAAGGGGGTCGATCCCGAGCTGGCGGGCGCCTACCTGCGGCTCAAGGGGACGGACCGGCAGCTCAACGCGCGCTTCAAGAAGGAGGGCATCTCCGAAGGCGCCACGCCGTCGGGCTTCTTCGTCTACAACTACGGAGCGCTGGGCATCCACCGCCGCAGCGACTGGATGGTGACGCTCAAGGCCTACAACTCCGACGTCTGGTGCTCGGAGATCTACACGCGCGACAACCGCTACGGCCGCTACCAGAGCTACGGCACCGCTCCGATCATCGGATCGGGATCGCCCGTGACGGCCGCCGAAAGCGGCTTCGTGCAGGAGGGCTGGGACTGGAACCGCATGCCGGGCGCCACAACGATCCACCTGCCGTGGGAGCTGCTCGACAGCCCGCGCCCCGGCACGCTCATGGAGCGCAACCCCGAGCGCTTCTCGGGCGCCTCGTCGCTCGAGGGCCGCAACGGCATTCTGGCCTTCCAGTTCGTCGAGCGCGACTACAAGAACTTCACGCCCGGCGCCACGGCCCGCAAGTCGGTCTTCTGCTTCGACAACCGCCTGGTCTTCCTCGGCAGCGGCATCGACAACGACAACACGACCTACCCCACCGAGACGACGCTCTTCCAGCTGCAGCTCACCGATCCGGGCGAACAGATGGAGGTTGGCGGCGAGTTCTACACCGACTTCCCGCTCCACGTCACCCCCGACGGTGACCGCATCGCGCTGGCCGACACGAAGGGCAACTTCTACGTCGTGCGCAACGCCGCCGGCACGCTCCACGTCCTCAAGCAGGAGCAGAGCGCCCCGAACGACAAGACCCGCCAGCTGAAGAAGGGCAACTTCGCCACGGCCTACATCGACCACGGACGGGCCCCGAAGCAGGCCGGATACGAATACGTCGTCTACGTCCAGCCCTCGAACAAGGAGATCAACCGCCTGCTCAAGAAGGACGAGTACCAGGTCATCCGGCGCGACAACACGGCGCACGTCGTCAAGGACCTTCCGACGGGCATCACCGGCTACGTCTGCTTCGAGGAGTATGCGGGCGACGGCCTCGTGCGCGGCGTGACGGCCGAGACGATCGTCATGGAGCGCACGGCGGAGGACGGCTCGGTGGTCATGAGCGTCTGCACGCCCGACCTCGGCATCACCGAAAAGGGCTACACGACCCGCCAGGAGAGCCAGCCCCTGCTCAAGGAGGTGCGTCTTGACGGGGCGTGGGAGCTCACGGCCGAAAACCCCGCCGTGGAGTGCGCGCCCTCCGACGCGGGCACGCTGCTGAAGGTCACCTGCCGCCACGGACAGCCCGTAGAATTTCACCTCAAAAAGAAATAAACCCTTTCTACCCCACCAACCTACTCTGATTTGTTATGAAAAAAGCACTGAAACGAATGACCGCGGCAGCGCTGCTGACGCTCGCGCTATGGCTGCCCGAAGGGCTCTTCGCGCAGAACACCGTCGTCGGGCGCGTGGTCGACACGAACGACGTGCCGCTGATCGGCGTGAATGTCGTGGTCAAGGGAACGACGACCGGTACGACCACGGGAACCGACGGCAACTACACGATCAAGGTCGGCGAAAACCAGACGCTGATCTTCTCCTACCTCGGCTACACGACCGTCGAGCAGCCCGTCGGCAAACGCACGGCCATCAACGTCAAGATGACCGAGGAGGCCACGCAGCTCGGTGCCGTCGAGATCGTCAACATCGGTTACGGCACCACGACGCGGCGCGACCTGACCGGTTCGGTCGCCAAGGCCGACCTGGGGACGATGATGAAGGCCAACGTCACGAACTTCGACCAGGCGTTGAGCGGCCGCATTGCGGGCGTCGTCGTCACGACGGGCGACGGTTCGCTCGGCTCCGAGGCCACGATCACCATCCGCGGCAACAACTCCCTCACGCAGAGCAACGCCCCGCTCTACATCATCGACGGATTCCCCTCCGAAGGCTCGTTCGCGGCGTCGATCAACCCCGCCGACATCGAGTCGATCGACGTGCTGAAAGACGCCTCGGCCACGGCCATCTACGGCGCCCGCGGCGCCAACGGCGTCATCGTCATCAACACAAAGCGCGGCCACGAGGGCAAACCCACGGTGAACTTCAGCGCCTCGTTCTCGATGAGCCACATCGCCAACAAGGTCGATCTGATGGACTCCTACGAGTTCGTGCGGCTGCAGGACGAGCTCATCGCCGCCTCGACCATGGAGAGCAGCTACTACAGCTACAGCGAGGAGCTGGGCCGCAACCTCACGCTCGACGACTACCGCAACATCAAGGCCATCGACTGGCAGGACCAGCTCTACCGCACGGCCTTCCAGCAGAACTACAACGTCTCGCTCTCGGGCGGAAACAAGGAGGGGCTGCGCTACAACGTCGGCTTCTCGGCACTCGATCAGGACGGCATCATCATCCGCTCGAACTTCCAGCGCTACCAGGGCAAGGCCAACTTCACGCTGCCCATCTCGAAGAAGCTGACGCTCAACGTCAACGCCAACTATTCGCGCACGGCGACCAACGGCGTGAACCCCACCACGGCCGAAACGACCTCCTCGTCGTCGGGCTGGCTGATGTATTCGGTCTGGGGCTACCGTCCCGTGACGCCTCCCGGACAGGACATCCTCGACTCGATGCTTGACGAGGCGATCGACGGATCGAACGACTACCGCTTCAACCCCGTGAAGACGGCCAAGAACGAGTACCGCAAAACGCTGGTCGACTACCTCAACTCGAACATCGCACTGACGTGGAAGATCACCCCGCAGCTGACCTTCAAGACCACGGGCGGCTACGTGCTCAACAAGCGCCGCCGCGAGGAGTTCAACGGCAGCGAGACCTACACGGGCTACCCCGGCTCGCCGAGCGGCAAGGGGGTCAACGCCTCGATCTACTGGACCGACCAGACGAGCTGGAGCAACGAAAACACGCTCACCTACAAGCGCCGCTTCGGCCGCAGCCACAACGTCGACCTGATGGCGGGTCTCTCGCTGCAGGGCCAGAACTACACCTACGACGGCGTGTCGGCCACGCAGATCACCTCCGAGGAGCTCGGCATCGCCGGCATCCACACGGGCAACTACCAGAAGGTGCAGAGCAACTACTACGACTGGCGCATGATGTCGATGTTCCTGCGCGCGAACTACAACTTCCGCTACAAGTATTACCTCACCTTCTCGTTCCGCGCCGACGGCTCGTCGAAATTCCCGACCGACAACCGCTGGGGCTACTTCCCCTCGGTGGGCGCGTCGTGGAACTTCAACCGCGAGAACCTGTTCAAGGACTCCGACTGGCTCAACAACGGCAAGCTGCGCTTCTCGTGGGGTCTGACGGGTAACAACCGCACGCAGACGCCCTACGACTTCTACCAGCAGATCACCGTCAACCCCGGCTCGAACGGTTCGTTCGACTACGTCTTCGACGGCGAGCGCGTACCGGGCTACTACGTCTCGAACATGGCCAACGAACGGCTCAAGTGGGAGACCACCGAGCAGTGGAACGTCGGTATCGACCTCGGCTTCTTCGACGACCGGCTCAAGGTCACGGCCGACTGGTACGACAAGGTAACGCACGACCTGCTGCTCTACGCCCTGCTGCCGGGTTCGTCGGGCTACGAACAGGGCATGCTCAACATCGGCAAGATCCGCAACCGCGGTTTCGAGTTCACGCTCGAGACGGTCAACATCAAGACGCGGCAGTTCCAGTGGTCGACCTCGTTCAACATCGCCTTCAACCGCAACCGCATCCTCGCGCTCGTCGACGGTCAGAACTCGCTGCAGACCGCCGTGACATGGGACACGCGCTTCAACTCGCAGTTCCCCTACATCTCGCAGGTAGGCCGCCCGACGGGCATGATGTACGGCTTCATCTACGAGGGGACCTACAAGCCCGAGGATTTCGACGCCAGCGGCAACCTGCTTGACGGCATCCCGAGCTACAAGGGCAACAAGGCCCAGCCGGGCGACCTGCGCTACCGCGACATGAACGGCGACGGCAAGATCGACGACTACGACCGCACGATCATCGGCTGCGGACAGCCCCTGCACACGGGCGGTTTCAGCAACACCTTCACCTGGAAGAACTTCGACCTGAACATCTTCTTCACGTGGAGCTACGGAAACGACATCCTGAACGCCAACCGCCTGATCTTCGAGTCGGGCTACAAGAGCCAGACCAACCAGTTCGCCTCGTTCGCCGACCGCTGGACGCCCGAGAACTCCACCTCGAACATCCCGCGCACGAACGCCACGGGCAACGAGGAGTACTCCTCGCGCATCATCGAGGACGGTTCGTTCCTGCGGCTGAAGAACGTCTCGCTGGGCTACACCTTCAGCGGCCGCGGCATCCGCAAGGCCGGCATCAGCTCGCTGCGCCTCTACGTCTCGGCCGACAACATCTGGACGCTGACCAACTACAGCGGCCCCGATCCCGAGGTTTCGACCCGCAACTCGGTGCTGACCCCCGGCTTCGACTGGTCGGCCTATCCCCGCGCCTACGGATTCACGGCCGGTCTGAACATCTCATTCTAACGATTAACCGTTCATTACGCCATGAAAATGAAAAACATATACAAACTGGGAAGCCTGATTCTGCTCGGGGCCGCATGCTCGGCATGCACCTTCCTCGACACCGAGCCGCAGATCATCCCCAGCAAAGGCTATTACACGAATGAGACCCGGCTGAAATACGGTCTGGCCGGCGTCTACGGCGCGCTGAACAGCGAGGAGCTCTACGGCAGCTACTACTCGCTGCAGATCGCCAATGCGGACGACCTCTGCTACTTCAACAACTACAACAACGGCGAGACGCGCCCCGACCGCTACAACCACAGCGCCGGCACGTCGGTCATCTACGAGACATGGCTCAAGCTCTACGAGGGGATCAAGAACGCCAACGAATACCTCGACGAGGCCGGCAAGGCGGAGATCGACCCCGAGGAGCTGTCGACCGACCTGAAGAGCTACCTGGCCGAAGCCCGCTTCCTGAGGGCCTTCTACCACTTCCTGCTGGCCCAGGCGTGGGGCGACGTGCCCCTGCGCTCGGAGGCCGCCACGTCGCCCAATCCGGTGAACGTGCAGATTGCCGCCACGCCGCAGGAAGAGGTGCTCAAGTGGTGCGTCGACGAGATCGAGGCCATCGTCTACGACCTCGACGAGGGTGTCGAGCAGACCCCCTCGCGCGTCAACAGGACCGTGGCCGAGGGCATTCTGGCCCGCATCTACCTCTTCATGGCCGGCGAAACGGTCGACCAGGTCGAGGGGCTCTCGAAGCAGGAGATGTACGGCAAGGCCGCCTACTGGGCCAACGAGGTGATCGCCTCGCAGAAACACCACCTGAACGAGAGCTACGAGCAGGTCTTCATCAACATGATCCAGGACCAGTACGACACGGAGTTCCGCGAGTCGATGTGGGAGGCCGAGTTCCTCGGTGACCGCACCAGCTCGACCTACTGGACCAACGGCCGCATCGGCGACCTGATCGGACTGAAGTCGCAGTCGGGCACGACGAACTACTCGGAGTGGGCCTGCAACTACTCCTACGGCTACTACAACGGTTCGTACACCCTCTGGCAGCTCTACTGGACGGACGACCGCACGGCTGACGAGGCCGCGAGCCGGACGGTCATCGACAAGCGCCTTACATGGAACCTGCCGGGCTACAACTACCGCGGCCTGAACAACCAGCAGATCTCCTACCAGAAGGACGGCGCGACGGTCACGGCCGTGCTCAAGCAGGCCCAGAGCATGTACAAGACCCCGTGGCTCTACAAGAACAACTTCGCCATGCCCGAGATCGAGGGGCTCGACACGAGCGTCGAGAACGCCTTCGACCCGGCGGACATCATCTACGATCCGACGATCATGTGCGCCGTGCGCAACGCCGGCAAGTGGCGCCGCGAGACGATCTACGAGAACCAGATGTCGGCCAAGAGCCTCTACACGACGATCAACTTCCCGATCCTGCGCTACTCGGACGTGCTGCTGATGTATGCCGAGGCGATCAACGAATACGCCGGGGCGCCGGACGAGCAGGCCAAGGAGGCCGTGCGCGAGGTGCGCCGCCGCGCGGGCGTCGCAACCGACGAGAGCCAGTTGAGCGGTCAGGCGTCGTTCCGCAACCTGGTCCGCAACGAACGGGCCCGCGAGCTGGCCTTCGAGGGGCTCCGCAAGTGGGATCTGATCCGCTGGGGCATCTTCGTCGAGCGCATGCACCTGGCCGGCACCAACGTCCCGACCGAGTCGATGTACCTGAACAAGACCATCACGGACTATGCGGCCGCCAACTACGCCAACGTCTCCTCTCGGCACATCTACCTGCCGATCCCGACCAAGGAGCTGGCCGTGAACCACGCACTCCAACAGAATCCCTTATGGTAAAACGCACAAGAGCAGCACATCCCATGAAAACAAGACGCATCACATACCTCGCGGCGGCACTGGCCCTGACCCTGGGCGCCGTCTCCTGCGAGCACGACGAGATCTACGAGCCGCTGGAGTTCTCGGTACGGCTGTCGCCGACGAACACCTACCGGGCGGGCGATCCCGTGGTCTTCAACTTCCAGGGCAACGCCGACTTCATCACCGTGTGGAACGGCGACACGGGCCACGAATACAAATACCGCAACCGCACGCAGGTGGCGCTCGAGGATATCGAGTCGTGCCAGCTGACGATCGAGATCAGCCAGCAGTACGGCGGCAACCCCGAGGTGAGCAACCTCGACATGATCGCCGGCAACAAGTTCCCGGGGCTCGCGGGCAACGACGCGGCGGCCGACCGGCCGATCGTCGAGGCCATCGCCCAGAGCAACTACGCCGACTGGCAGGTGCTGGAATACACGCCCAACAAGTCCAACACCTTCGAGACCTACACCTACGACATCACCCCCTACGCCGACAACTTCTCGTTCGGCCTGCACCTCTACCAGGAGCCCGGCACGGCGATGCGCACCTACCGCATCAACCCGTCCATCACGGTCAAGCTCAAGGGCTACGACACGCAGGAGTACCCCTACTCGTCGATGAAGTTCATCACCTTCTCGCTGGCGCCGCAGCACGCCGACGACCCCTACATCCACAACGTCTCGGGCAACGGCAACCTGAAGCTCCAGGGCGAACCGGGCTCGAACAGTGCGGCCAACATCGTCTTCCAGGGCTTCAGCGCGGGCGTGATGGAGCAGATCGAACAGTGGGCCTTCATGCAGCCGATCGCCCTGAACAGCATCTCGCCCGATACGGGGCAGAGCATCAAGGGCGTGCCGGACGACGTACCGAGCTATTCGTACACCTACGACACGCCGGGCACCTACACGGCGACGTTCCTCGCAGGCACGGGCAACTACCAGGGCGAATCGGGCATCCAGGCCTACGAAGTGACCTTCACGATCGTCGACCGGCTCGAATAGGCACTTTTTTCCGTCGGCAAGTCCGTCCGTACCCCCTGTCGGACGGATTTGCCGGTTTCGGTCCAACAATTTACACAACTACTGAACCTCAAAAAACAAACAACATGAAAAGAAATCTCACCCCGTATGCAGGAGAGGAGGAGAGGTCCGTCCTCCCCTATCAGGCGCCGGACATCGAAGCGCTCGACATCGCCGTCGAGAAGGGATTTGCCACAACCGGCGGCGAGAGCTGGGACTATGACCCGATCGTCGACGACGAGTACAACATGGACGACATTTACGGATCCTACTAAAAGCCCGGCAACCATGAAAAAGATTCTGCTTTACGGCAGTACGGCTGCCGTTCTGATGCTGCTGGCATCCTGCTCCACGGACTCGACCGAGCCGTCCGCACCCGCAGTGCGCACCATCACCCGCACCTTCCCCGTCAACGAGACGATCGGCTCGGCGCACGACACCCGCACGGCCTATGAAAACGGGCAGATCGGCTTTACAGACAACGAAAAACTGGGTGCCTACGTATGGTCAGAAGATGTGAATACAAACGCCACAGGTGTAACTGTCGCAACCCGCACACCTGGATCACCCGCTACGATCACGGTAACGCACGATGCGATCTCTGGGGTCGAGGCATACACCTATGTATTCGTATCCCCCTACAAGTACAACAACTCACCCTATCGGACCACTCCGACCGTCACGCTGAACCCCGTTCAGCACCCGACGGCGACGACGTTCGATCCGTCACAGGATATTCTGGTCAGCAAACCGGTCACCGGCCCCGACGGGACCACAACGTCGCCCGTTCTGGAAGAAGTGGCATTCAAGCGTCTCTTCACCTTCTTCCGGTTGAAGATCGACCGCTCGGAATTCACCGGTGACATCACGCTGGCCGAAGGGGAAAAGATCCGCTCGGTAACGATCACGGCACCGGAAGGCACCGCGCTGGCCGGAACAGCCAAAGTAACGATCGAGGAGGCATACGATGCGACGACTTTCAACTTCACGGAGCCGTCCAACTCGGTAACGGCCGACTACGGCACCGACGGCGAAGCACTCAACGCCGACGGCACCTTCGACGTATGGTTTGTGGTCAACCCCGTTGCATTCAACGGCCTGATCATCGAGGTAAAGACTTCGGCACAGACAATCACGCAGACGTTCAACGAGCAGGTTGCGCTTGATTTCAAGGCCAGCGGCATCAACACGCTCAACTTCAAGCCGGCCAAAAATACCAACATCACTACTACAACCGAAGCTGTTCCGCAAGACTATTTCAAGGATGGTGTTGAGATCGAAGGGGTAATCTACAGTGAAACCTCGGCAGGAAAAATCGCCCAAACTGCAAATACAATCGATCAAGCAATAAAATGGAGTAGCAACTATTACGCCTATTTTCTCGATGATAACGATTACAATTTCGTCAGTGATGCAATAAAATATCTGACAAGCGGAACTGTTTTTATCGGCAGATACGCCGACAAAAAAACAAAAATCAAATTTTTGAGACCAATACATCTTCGGGATAGAGCAGGTATTTTTGCTTTCAAGAATCTTGATATCGATGCGACAGAAGTAAAAGAAGTAAAAGACGGTGTAGAACAAGATGCTAGCTATTTGTTTACTATAACTTCTTCCGCATCCGATCTTGGTGGAGCCAAGACGCTGATCTTCGAGGATTGTGACATCACCTTCGGCAACGACAAGAGCCTGTTCGCTTCGTACGGTTCGACGAAGGAAGATTCATATGTAGAAAACATCATTTTCCGAAACTGCCGTCTGCGCTACGAACCGGGGACAGAGAACAACTACGCTCTCCTCAAACTTACGAATCACATCAAGAGCGGTCTTACGAATTTCAAGACATTGGTATTTGAAAACAACGTGATTTACTCTAACGCGAAGGGGAACACGAAGGCCGTTTCGTTCTTCTACCAGCAACCGGCACAGACCGGAGCAACGGGATCGCTCTCCAATCTGAAGATCACCTGCAGGAACAATACGTTCCTTGACCTCATCGCCACTGGAAGCGGCGGCAGTAATCCGGCAGGCATGGGTTCGGCATACTTTATGGTAGATCAGATCGGTTCTGTCGAATTTACGGGAAACATGCTCTATTCTGAAGCATCGGATAATTATGCTTCAGTCATGCGAGTAATCCATGACTACGGCACGACGTGGGACCACATCAATCTTGACAGAACCGAGAACGCCATTTTTGGTTCCAAAGGATGGAAACAATATTTTGACGATAAGGCAAAAACGCCGCTCTCGTATTACCCGACAGACATCACCAACACCTATCCGCAGAAACAGGACAGCCCGCTGTCGGAGTACGACCCCACAAACGGCATTTTCAAGGTAAGTCCGGCCTATGACGGATACGGATCGACGCTGCTCTACTGATCTGTCCCGCACAAATCAATCACGTCTACCAAAAACCCGCTTTTCTGCGTGAAAAGCGGGTTTTTTCACAAGATACGATTGCAGTTCTGCGTTCTTTTCCGTACCTTTGAATAGGCATTGTGCCCATATTTGACCGAAAACGCTAAATAACAACCCATGAAACCTGATCTTCAGAGAATAGCCTCGCAATTCGCACTCGAAGGCGCCATCGCCTCCATCGATTCGCTCGGCGACGGATTCATCAACGACACATTCATCGTCCGCACCGCGGGCGACGCCCCGGACTACATCCTCCAGCGCAAGAACCGCAGCGTCTTCCCCGACGTGCCCGCCATGATGGAGAACATCCGCAAGGTGACGGAGCACATCCGCCGCCGCGTTGTCGCGGCCGGGGGTGATCCCCTGCGCGAGGTGATGACCGTCGTGCCGACCCGCGACGGAGCGCTCTGCTACGAGGACGAAAAGGGCGACTTCTGGGCCGTCACGGTCTACATCGCCGACACGATCGCCTACAACAAGGCCGACACGGCCGAGCTGGCCCGCAAGGGCGGCGAGGGCATCGGCAAGTTCCAGGCCCAGCTTGCGGACTTCAACGAACCGCTGGCCGAGACGATCAAGGGATTCCACAACATCCGCCACCGCTTCGCGCAGTGGGACGAGGCGCTGGCACGCGATGCCGCGGGCCGCAAGAAGGACCTTGCGGAGGAGATCGGCTGGATCGAATCGCGCCGCGCGGAGATGCTCGCCTTCTGGTCGAAGGTCGAGGACGGGACGATCCCCACGCACGTGACGCACAACGACACGAAGATCAACAACATCCTCTTCGACAAGCAGGGCCGCGTACTCTGCGCCATCGACCTCGACACGGTGATGAACTCCACGTCGCTCAACGACTTCGGAGACGCCATCCGCTCCTATGCCAACACGGGCGACGAGGACGACCGCGACCTGTCGCGCGTGAGCCTCTCGCTCGAGATGTTCGCCGCCTACACGGACGGCTACCTTTCGCAGCGCGCCGCACAGCTCTGCCCGGCGGAGATCGACCACCTGGCCTTCTCGGCCCGCTACATCACCTACGAGCAGGTGCTGCGCTTCCTGATGGACTACCTGGACGGTGACACCTATTACAAGATCAAGTACCCGGAGCACAACCTCGTGCGCACGCATGCCCAGTACAAGCTGCTGTGCAGCATGGAGGAGCAGTACCCCGAAATGTGCCGCATCGTCCGCGAGACGGCCGACAAGTACCGATAAAACGACACGAGCATGGAGATACGCAGAATCCCGGGAATCAACCCCGACGACATGCAGGCCGTGGACCAGGCCTTCGACGGCATCGAGGCGCAGCCGATCGGCTGCTGCAACTGGCCGGAACAATACCCCTATGCCCCGAAGGTCGCATTCCGCATGTTCCACACGGGCGACCTGCTCTGGCTGCGCTTCGACGTGGAGGAGCGCTACACGGCGGCCCGCGTCACCGAGGACAACGGACAGGTGTGGACCGACTCGTGCGTCGAGTTCTTCCTCGAGCTCGACGACCGCGGCTACTACAACTTCGAGACCACCTGCATCGGCCGCATGCTGCTCGGATTCCGCAAGACGCATGCCGACGCCGTGCACGCCGACGCCCGGGTGTTGGCTTCGGTGCGGCGCATCACGACGCTGCCCGCCGAGCCATTCGCCGAACGCGAGGGCGACAACCGCTGGTCGGTGACCCTGGCCATCCCGCCGCAGGCGCTCTTCCGTCACGACCTGAAGACGTGGAACAGCCTTGAGGCGCGCATGAACCTCTACAAGTGCGGCGACAACCTTTCGCACCCCCACTTCCTTTCGTGGCGCCCCATTGCGACGGAGAAGCCCGACTTCCACCGCCCCGAATTTTTTGAACGAGTCAAATTTCAAGACATACTATGAACAACAAGTATTCACTTCCCAAGGACGGCGGGCTGATTGCCGAATCGGCCCCGCGCGACATCATCCACCGCTACGAGAAGATCCGCACGCTGGTCTATGAAAACGAGTACGACGGCGTGCAGTACGTCGCCGACACGATCGTCAAGGCGATCCGCACCTACAACGAGATCCACTGCTCGAACGAGGTCTATGAAGAGGCACAGCCCTTCGTGTTGGGTCTGACCACGGGCCGCACGCCGCTGGGTCTCTACCGGGAACTGGTACGGCGTCACGAGGCCGGGCTCGTCAGCTTCCGCAACGTGGCCGTCTTCAGCCTCGACGAGTTCTACCCGATCAAGTCGACCGAGCAGCAGAGCCGCAACTTCCGCATCCACGAGGAGTTCCTCAACCACATCGACATCCTGCCCGAGAACGTGCACATTCCCGACGGCACGATCTCCAAGGAGCGCATCTCGGAGTACTGCGCCTCGTATGACCACGCCGTGCGCCACATCGACCTGATGATTATCGGCGTGGGCGAGGACGGACAGATCGGATTCAACGAACCGGGCTCCTACGCCAAGTCGCGCACGCGTCTGGTGCAGCTCACGCACAACACGCGCAAGGTGCAGTCGGGATCCTTCTTCGGACTGGAGAACACCCCGAAGATGGCCATTACGATGGGTATCGACACGATCATGCGCGCCGACCGCATCATCCTGATGGCTTGGGGCGAGGAGAAGGCCCGCATCGTGCAGAAGGTCGTCGAGGGTGACATCACCGGCCAGGTGCCCGCCTCCTACCTGCAGGAGCACCCCCGCATCGAGGTCGTCATCGACGAGAACGCCGCCCAGCTGCTCACGCGCGAGCAGACGCCGTGGCTGGTCGGCCCCTGCAACTGGACGCCGAAGTTCGTCCGCAAGGCCGTCGTCTGGCTCTGCGGCGTGGTGAAGAAGCCCATTCTGAAACTCACCTACAAGGACTACATCGAAAATTCGCTCGGCGAGCTGCTCGAACAGGGCCGCACGTTCGACCAGATCAACATCGACGTCTTCAACGACCTGCAGCACACGATCTCGGGCTGGCCGGGCGGCAAGCCCAATGCCGACGACTCGACGCGCCCCGTCTCGTCGAAGCCCTTCCCGAAGCGCGTGGTGATCTTCTCGCCCCACCCTGATGACGACGTCATCTCGATGGGCGGCACGTTCATCCGCCTCGTGCAGCAGGGCCACGACGTGCATGTCGCCTACGAGACGTCGGGCAACGTCGCCGTACACGACGACGTGGTACTCCAGAACATCGACACGGCGCGCGAACTGGGCTACGGAGACCACTTCGCCGAGGCCGAGAAGATCATCGCCGGCAAGAAGAAGGGCGAGCCCGAACCGCGGGCGCTGCTCGACCTGAAGGGGGCGATCCGCCGCGCCGAAGCACGTGCCGCCGTGCGGTCGTTCGGGCTCAACCCCGACACGAACGCCCACTTCCTCAACCTGCCCTTCTACGAGACGGGCGGCATCAAGAAGGGGCAGCTCACGGAGAAGGACACGCAGATCATCGTCGACCTGCTGCGCAAGATCAAGCCGCACCAGATCTATGCCGCCGGCGACCTGGCCGATCCCCACGGCACGCACCGCACCTGCATGGAGGCCGTGCTCAACGCCCTGGAGGTGGTCAAGGAGGACGACTGGTTCAAGGAGTGCCACCTGTGGCTCTACCGCGGCGCCTGGATGGAGTGGAACCTCGGCATGGTGGACATGGCCGTGCCCCTGTCGCCCGACGAGCTCATCATGAAACGTCACGCCATCTACCGCCACCTCTCGCAGAAGGACATCATGCCCTTCCCGGGCAGCGACCCGCGCGAGTTCTGGCAGCGGGCCGAGGAGCGCACGCAGAATAC
>UQUQ01000012.1 GCA_900544265.1 uncultured Alistipes sp. | reverse complement strand
ATGCTCGCCTTGCTGTAGTGCTCGCCATAGATATCCTGGAATACCTCGCCGACCTGTTCCTGCGTAAGACCTTTCGTATACAGTGTTCCGGCAAGGCGTTCGCATTCGTCTTCCTGATGGCGCAGGATCGCCAGAATCCGGGGATGAAAGTTCCCGTAGCGATCTCGGGGTATCCGGAACGTCAGCGTACGGCCATGACCGTAACTATGTCCCGGACGGAAGCCGTTGCATTTATTCCCCGATGCGGAGTTTTCCCGGAGATATTCCCGGCGCTCCGAGACCATCATACTTTCCAACAAGATCTCCAACAGATCCTGAAGGCCATTTTCCCGCTCCGAATGTTTGCATATTAATTCGGAAAGTTGTTCCTTTGTCAACACCATAAAGTCTACTCCTTTTTTAGTTTTTGTTGGTTCGTCACTACAAATCTAAAAAATCTGTAGACTTTTTTATTTATCCTTCTCCAGACACACTCTTTGAAACAGTATCTAAGAATCTTTTTCATCCCGATAATAAATTCAATATGTGCTTTTTTTAATCTTGGAGTTTTCTCTATTCGATTGCAAAATAGGAATTTCTTAATCAATATCATCGCCTCTGGGCAAAAATTAATTCTTCGATGTTGAATTTTTTGTCAGTTTGTTGATCCAAGGCTCCATTGTATTTAATGGATAGACAATGCTCCGACCTTGCATTTTTTTTGGTTATAAAATCGGATGCTGATTTTGTAAATCATTGATTATCCATGCTTATTACGGACTCAAGTTTTTGCTGCCGTCCCGCATGTAGCTCACGGGAACTTCTATGGCCTTCCCGCTGTCGTATATCGAGAGCACGCCGTATTAGCCGGCCGTCTTCTTTTGTTCTGTGAACACGCGAGGTGATTCCGAGCGGATGCAAAACGGAGATTTTTGACTGCGGATACTTGCATTATTGCCTTATTTTCAGTAGATTTGGCATGCGGGATCATCCGCATTCGCCGTATGCCTGCTGCATGGGAAATACGGGAGGGGTATGAGCGACAAAATGATAACATCTGAAGGCTAATCAAGTCCTACAATGAAAAGAATAATCATCCTTTGTTTTGCTCTTGTAGCGGCAAGCTGCTGTTTCGCTCAACAGGGGGAAACTGCGGGACTATCCCGTTCTCTGGATGAAAGTCGAGCCAAAGCGGATATTGTATTGTCCGGGTTTGGGACCATTACAGGAAGAAAAATGATATACTCACTCAAGAACGAGCATTACTATATTGTCATTCATTCGGACAGTGCCTGCAATGAATATGTCGTATCAATCGACAGTGCCTGCCATGTTGTCGGTATGAAAAAAATCGACCACGATTCAATCATCGATCAGCTGAAGCGAAAGAGACACATATCCCGAAAACAAAGAAAAGAGTTGAAAAGGGCGGAAACGGACCGGCAAATGCTGAAAGAGGCATTTGATCTTACACGATATGCTGCGGAGCCGATAACGGATCTCCCCGATGCAACCTGTATGGCTGGAGTTCCCTCCTATTTCGTTATAAAAGACGAGTATGATAACCGGTATGGGGAATATTGCCTGCCATCGATAACCGCTCCGTGCCCCATCAATCCGGATTTGTGGGTATACCTGATTCGGGAGTTGATGGAAAACATAAAATAATCTGTAACAATTAACATCGGGATGACCCGTCTGACCGTGCCTGCGGGCGTTGCCGATGACAATAGGGAGGGTGGCAACCAATAGATTTTTATCCCATGAAACGTTTAATTGTAATTGCAGGCGCTGTCGTTGTTGTTTGTATGCTGACGATTTATTCCGTGTTTTATCTGCCTTACGGTATCGGGTACATGCGAACGATGAAAAAACATTGCGAGGAGGCGAAGCGGGAGATTGCTGCGGCTGAATTTACGGGGGAAATTGTCGATGTGAAGGACGAACGTCTCCATATCAGATTGGCGGAACCTCTTTTGTTCAGCAAGGTCTTGCCGGTCGAATATCCATACCGGTATGATGACCGAGAGGGCATATTGCAGCTGCTCGCCAACAAACCTTTGTTGCATTATGCCAAAACCGGAATGTGCATAGAAAAGATGCCGGGATCGGATTCCATCGTTGTCAATAACCGGTCTTTTGCCATATATGATAAAAAATATGGACGATGGCAGTGACGGTGGCAGATTGTCGCTTTGTTCCGGCAGATTTGCCCGCGGGTATCGGTTCGGCGGATAGACTGGATGCGGTTCAAATACGGTAGTAGCGTGTAACTCAAGGTTTATGGATATGAATAAAATCCCCAAAATCGTCGCTTTGCTTTTTTCCGTATCTTTATTGCCGGTATTGGGTTGCCGGCCAACGGAATACGAATATGTCAGAGCGTATGTGCATGAAACGAAGACCTGGCCGTTGAGGGGTAACCGTTTCAAGATGACGGTCTGCTATGAGTTCGAGTATCAGGGTGATACGATAAGAGGCGAATACTCCACGCATAGATTGCCTGTGGCGCAGAGAGGGGATAGCCTGGTGCTGAAATATCCCGCAGGCAGGCCCCGGAACAATGAGGTCGTAAGGGTTGTGAAGGTTGTAAAAGACAGAATCCGGCTTTAGGAGATTTCTTCGCTGGCACACCTGTCCCAACTGAGAAAGGGGCGGAAATCGGGTTGCTGACAGAGGATGGAGATTTCGTGTCCGGACACCCGAAGCGAAGCGTTTTCGATTCTCCTTGGTCCCAAAAAACTGATGCTATGAAAAAATATTTGTTTGCGGTGCTGTTCTGCCTGTCCCTGTGCAGCGCATATTGCCAGATCTCCGAGGTCGAACGCTGCGATGACCTCGACCTTCTCACGGTGGCGGAGAAGAAGCTCCTGCCGGTACTGGATGCGGTCCTTGCCGAGGAGCGTACACGGGACTACTATCGGTCCGACACGAAATTTTCCATCTCCTTTCAGGCCGATTCGACCATTCGGATTGAGGCCTTTGATCTCCTTTTCTCCCTCTCCGAAACCGCTTCTGAGGACTATTACGGCGTGATAGAGTACGGTGGTCATCCTTTTTTTGTGGCTGGAGCCTATCTTGACGAGCGGATTTTTCACCGGTCCGGGGCGAAACGGCGGTTCCGGTTTTATACGGATTCGGCATACGAAGAGAACGGGAAGACGGTACTTCTGCTCTTTCAGGATGACAGCCATTCGCAATGGATCTATCGTTACGACGGGGACGAATTCCGGCTGCTTGATTTTGTGGATACCGCGCCCGACGAATAACACTGGCCCCGCTGTCTTATGAACGGGAACGAAGCGGATGGGCTTCACGAAACAGGGGCGTTTTCCGGAAGGGAGGGCCGGTACTGCCGTCGTGCGAGGAACGAATTTGCAGGCTGTCATGCAAAACCCCGGCACCGCAAGGTGCCGGGGTTTTTGTTTTTGGACGGCCGCCGTCCCGGACGCGGGGTGGCTATCCGGGATCGGTGTGTCGGACCGGGTGAATTTATTTCGGCGCCGGGCACCCGGAAGTCGTGCGGATTTCGTATCTTGCACGAAATTTGAGGACTCGGGCGGAGGTTGCAAACTCCCGGAAGACGGATGTTGAAAAAAATCATGAAACATACGCTCCGCACGCTGGCGGTGCTCCTGCTCGCGGTGCTGTTGCTGCCGGCTCTGCTCTATGTGCCGGCTGTTCAGGACCTTGTCCGGCGCAAGGCCGCGGCGTATGCTTCGCAGGCGCTCGGCATGGAGCTGTCGGTCGAACGGCTGCGGCTGTCGTTCCCGCTGCGCTTGACCGTCGAGGGGACGCTTCTGCGCGACGGGGCGGATACGCTGCTGCGCTGCGGGCGCCTCTCGCTCGATGCCGCGCTGTGGCCCCTGTTGCGGAGGGAGGTGGCTGTCGACCGCTTCGAGCTGCGCGACCTCGCGGCCCGCTATGCTGATTCGCTCGGCGGGATGGAGCTGCGCCTTGCGGCGGGGCGGTTTGCGCTCGAAGAGTGCCGCGTCGGGCTTCCGGCGCACAGGGTTGACCTCGGGACGGTGTCGCTCTCCGATGCCGACATTTCGCTCGACCTGCAGGCTACCGATACCCCGGAGAAAACGGACAGCACAACGTCGCCGGCCTGGACGGTGGCGGTCGGTCGGCTCGTCGTGGCCAACACCGCCTTCGGCATGCGGACGGCGCCGGCGGTTACGGAACTGGCGGTGCGCCTGCCGGGCGGTATGGTCGAGCGGTGCGTGGTCCGGCTGGGCGACCGCGACGTCGCGGTCGGCAGCTTGCTGCTCGAACGGGGCGAATATGCCTACCGGACCGCTCCCGAGGCGGCCGACGCTTCACAGCCGGTCCCGGCGCATGCGACGGCCGGAAGCTCGGGGCCCGATCCGGCGAAGCGAGGCGCAGAGCCCGAATCCGCCGCTGCGGCGGCGCAGCCGTGGAGCGTGCTGATCGGAAGTGTCGTGCTGGCGGACAACCGTGTCGAATACGGAACGCTGGGCCACACTCCCGCGGCGGGCTTCGATCCGGAGTGCATCGCCCTGTCGGGGCTTGACTTGGAAATTGACTCGATCCGCAACCGGGGCGCGGAGATCGCCCTGCTGATCCGGCGGATGCGCTTTGCCGAGCGGTGCGGCGTGGACGTGCAGCAGTTGGACGGCGGCTTCCGCATGGATTCGGTCGGCATCGCACTCTCGGACTTCAACCTGCACACGGCAAACTCCTCGCTGCGGGCCGATCTGTCGGCCGGGGCGGGGGCGCTGCGGGCGGATCCTGCGGCGGCTGTTGCTGCGGATCTCGCGGCCCGGATCGCGCCCGGGGATGCGCTGCTGTTGCGTCCCGGGCTGCCGCTTGCCGTACTCAAGGGGCGCGACGTGCGCATGCACCTGGCTGCGGACGGTACGCTGGGCGACATCGGGCGGCTGACGCTGGGCGTCTCGTCGCCCGGGCTGGCTGCGGTGGAGGCGGACGGTGCGGTGCGTAACCTGACCGATGCCCGGCGTCTGGCGGCCGACCTCCGCTTCCGGGGCGATTTCGACAATCTGAATCCGTTGCTGACGCTGCTGCCCGATACGGCGCTGCGTCGTCGCGTGGCGGTTCCCCGCGGGGTCGGTCTGCGGGGCCGGGTCCGGGCCGACGGCGCGGCTTACGATGGCGCGGCGACGCTGACGGCAGGGGAGGGGCGGTTGCTCCTCGACGGGTGCTATGACGGTCGGGCGGAGCGTTACGACGCCCTGCTGCGCTGCGACAGTTTCCCGCTCGGGGCCTTCCTCCCGGCCGACTCGCTCGGCGTGCTCGACCTGCTCCTCACGGCCCGCGGTGAGGGGTTCGATCCGTTTGCGGCGCGGACCTCGACTGCCCTGCGGGCGCAGGTCGGCCGCGTGGTCTGGCGGGGGCGCGATTTGGGCGGGCTCGAACTCGAAGCCGATTTGGCGGAGCACCGTCTCACGGGACGCCTGCTCGACGACAACGAAGCGTTGCGGCTTGCGCTGCAAATAGAGGGTGAGCTGACTGCGCAGGCGCAGCGCCTTGCCCTCTCGGGCCGCGTGGCGGAGGTCGATCTGGCGGCCCTCGGTGTGACGCAGGAGCCGTTAGGCGGAGCCTTGACGCTCGATGCCGAGGCTTCGGCCGCCGGGCGGAGCTTCGCGGCACGGATCAGGCTGGACAGCATTGAAATCCGCAGCGCCGGCCGCACGGACCGCATCCGCCCGACCGCTGCGAGCTTCTCCACGGACAGCCTGGCGACGCGGGCCGCGCTGCACTCGGGCGATCTGTCGCTCGCCTTCGCCGCACGCGGAGGGCTCGATTCGCTCACGGCGGCATTCGCGGCCGGAGCCGACACGCTGCTGGGGCAGCTGCGCACGCAGCACCTCGACATGGAGCGGCTGGGGGCTGCGCTTCCGGCCTTCGGGCTGCACCTGACGGCCGGGCGCAACAACATCGTGAACAATCTGCTGAAGATGCGCGGGGCTTCGTTCGACTCGCTGCGTGCGGAGGCCGTGCACGGCGATACGCTGCCCCTGCTCGTGCGGGCCGGGGTGACAAACCTCGCGTCGGGCGGGCTGCGGCTCGATACGGCGGGGATTCGGCTCCGACAGGAGGGGCGGCGGCTGACTTACGGCGTGTTGCTGGACAACACCTCGGGCGGACTGGAGCAGGCGGCGCGCGCCGCACTCACGGGTCACCTTGAGGCGGACAGCTGCCGGGTCGATCTCTCCCTGCAAAACCGAGCGGGGGCGGATGTCACGCGCTTCGGCTGGGACGTCGTATGGTCCGATTCGCTGGTTCGTGCCACGCTGGGACCCGCCGCGCCGCTCTTCGGCTCGGCCCTTTGGTCGGTGAACCCCGACAACTACGTGATTTACGGATTCGACGGCACGCTCCGCGCCGATCTCGACCTCACGCACGGCGCGCAGCGCTTTGCCCTGCGCACGCTCCCCGTACAGGAGACGCCGGATGCTCCCGATGCCCTGCGGCTCGACATGGCCGGACTGCGCATCGCCTCGATGCTGGAGGCGCTGCCCGTGGCTCCGCCGCTGGACGGCGTGCTTGGGGCGGGCATTCAGCTCGAGCGCCGGGCCGATTCGCTCGCCGTCGGGGGTGAGGTCTCGGTGGCCGGCCTCTCCTACGACGGACAGCGCTTCGGCGACGTAGGGCTCGGCCTCTCCTATGCCGGAGGGCGCGGCTACCGCGGCGCGCTCCGCATGACGCTCGACAGCGCGGAGGTGCTGACGGCCCGCGGCAGCTATGAGCCGCAGCAGCCCCAACCGCTCGACTTTGCCCTCACGATCCCGGGCTTCCCGCTCGAGCGGGCCAACGTCTTCCTGCCGGCCGACCTGCTGCGCCTGTCGGGCACGCTCGGCGGCTCGCTCCGCGCCACGGGAACGACGGCTGCGCCGCAGATCGACGGCGGGCTGCACTTCACGGGCACGAAGCTCCGCGTGCCGATGATCGGCACCTCCTTCGCCCTCTCGTCCGACACGATCCGCATCCGTGACAGCCGCGTGCGCTTCGACCGCTATGCCGTCACGGCGCCCAACAAACGCGCCCTCACCCTCGACGGTGCGTTCGACCTGTCGAACCTGACGGCGCCGTCGGCCGACATCGCGCTGCATGCGGCCGACTTCCAGGCCGTGAACGTCGCCCGCACGGAGCGCACAGCGGTCTACGGCACAGCCTACCTCGACCTGGACGCCACGGCGCGGGGCCCGGTCGACGAGCTGGCGGTGCGCGGCCGCGTTGCCCTGCTCGGCGGCACGGACATCACCTATGTGATGCAGGATTCGCCGATGGACGTGCGCGAACGGCCGCAGCAGGTCGTCTCGTTCGTCTCCTTCGACGAACTCGACACGCAGGAGCCGCCTGCCGAGCCGCCCCGCACGGTGCGCATCGGCGGCATGGACCTGCAGCTCGACGTCGACATCAGCGACGACGTGCGTGCCGGTGTCGACCTCTCGGCCGACGGGCAGAACCGCGTCGACCTCGAGGGCGGCGGCCGGCTGACCTACTCGATGAACCCGCTGGGCGATGTGCGCCTGACGGGCAAATACCTGCTCTCGGGCGGTACGGTGAGCTACAACCCGCCAATCATCGCGCGCAAGGTCTTCCGAATACGCCCCGGAAGCTATGTCGAGTGGATTGGCAACGTGGCCGACCCGTCGTTCGACATCACGGCCGTGGAGAGCGTGCGGGCAAACGTCTCGACGGACGGGCAGCAGTCGCGCGCCGTGAACTTCGACATCTCGATCACGATCCGCAACTCGCTCGACAACCTCGAGATCAGCTTCGACCTCGCGGCTCCGGAGGATCTGGCGATGCAGAACGAGCTCAACTCGCTGACGGCCGAGCAGCGGGCCAACCAGGCGATGGGGCTGCTCGTCTACAACACCTACTCGGGACCCGGCACGACGGCGAAGGTTGCGACCGGGAATCCGCTCAACGCCTTCCTCCAGCAGGAGCTCAACCGCTGGGCGCAGAACAGCCTCAAGGGGGTGGACCTGAGCTTCGGTATCGACTCCTACGGCGAGAGCGACCCCGGCGGCCAGCATACGGACTACTCCTACCGGCTGTCGAAGAACCTCTTCGGCAACCGCGTGCGGGCCGTGATCGGCGGGTCGTTCAGCACGGATGCCGACCCGACGCAGAACCTGCGCGAGAACATCATCGGCGACGTCTCGCTCGAGTACATGCTCGACAAGCGCGACAACATGTTCATCAAACTCTTCCGTCATACGGGCTACGAGAGCATCCTCGAGGGCGAGATCACCGAGACGGGCGTCGGCTTCGTGATCCGCAAGCGGCTGCTCCGCTTTACGGACCTCTTCCGGCTGACGAAACGCCGGCTCGAAAAACAACAGAAAGACAATGAATCCACTGCGACATCCCGTTAGCTGCCTCGTGCTGGCTGCGGCGCTGCTGCTCGGCGCCTGCTCCACGACGCGCCGCCTGGGCGAGGGCGAGGTCCTCTATACGGGCGTGCACCGGATCCGCATCGAGGCGGATTCGGGCGTCGTGCTCTCCGCGGCGGCCGAGTCCGCGGCCCGGGAGCCCTTCGACGTGGCGCCGAACAACCCCCTCTACAGCCCCTATCTGCGCACCCCCTTCCCGATCGGACTGTGGGCCTACAACTACTGCTATACGCCCCGCGAAAAGGGGTTCCGCTACTGGTTCTACAAGCGGCTGGCCAAGCAGCCCGTGCTGCTGTCGGCCGTGCAGCCCGGCCTGCGGACCCGCGTGGCGGTGCAGGCGCTCGAGAACTACGGCCATTTCGGCTCGCAGGCCGCATGCAGCCTCCGCTACCGCAAGCAGGGTCGCAAGGCACGCGTGGACTACACGCTGCACGTCGCGCCGCCCTATACCTATTCGCGGATCACCTATCCGCAGCCCGCGGGGACGCTCCGCCCGCTCTTCGACAGCCTGCAGGCAACGTCGCTGCTGCGTCCCGGGGCGCAGTACAACCTCGATACGCTCACGCAGGAGCGCAGCCGCATCGCCGCGCAGCTGCGCAACCGCGGCTACTACTACTTCCGTCCCGAGTACCTCGAATACCTCGCCGACACGACCCTCGCGCCGCGGCGTGTCGATCTGCGGCTCGTGCTCAAGCCCGACGTGCCCGCCGCGGCGCTCGAATCCTACCGCGTGGGCGGGATCACCGTCGCCCTGCGTAACGTCGAGCCCGGACCGGCCGACACGCTGCGGCTGCGCGATGCCGAGGTCGTGGCCCAGCGGCCGCTGAAACTCCGCCCGCGGGTGCTGGCCCGGGCGCTGGCGCTCCGGCGCGGCGAGCTCTTCACGGTCGATGCGCAGAACCGCACGCTCAACGAGCTGGGCAAGCTCGGTGTCTTCCGCTCGGTGGGCATGAGCGTGCCGCCGCTCGATTCGCTGCGCGGCGGCCGGGAGATCGACGTGCGCATCGACGCGCAGTTCGACTACCCGGTCTCGGTCTCGCTCGAAACCGACGTGACCTCCAAGTCGAACAGCTTTCTCGGACCGGGCATCTCGCTGAAGCTCTCCGACAACAACCTCTTCCGCGGCGGCGAGGTCTTCTCCGTCGCGCTCGACGGCTCCTACGAGTGGCAGACGGGCAACAAGAACTCCGGCGGCCGCTCCTCGCGGCTCAACTCCTACGAACTGGGGCTCAACGCGACGCTCGACGTGCCGCGCCTGCTGGCCTTCGGTCGCCTGTCGGGGCGCCTGCCTGCTCCGCGCCGAACCTCGTTCCAGCTGGGATTGAATCTGATGAACCGTCCCGACTATTTCCGCCTGATCGCCTTCAGCGGCTCGGCCGGCTACGACTTCCGCACCTCGCCGTCGAGCAGCCACACCCTCACGGTCCTGAAACTCGTCTACAACCGGCTGCTGCACACGACCGAGTCGTTCGACCAGACGCTCGAGGCCAATCCGGCCATCGCGTTGAGCTTCCGCGACCAGTTCATCCCGTCGGTGGGGTATACCTATACCTTCGACCGGAGCTACGGCGCGGCCGCCAGCCGCCGCTTCTACTGGCAGAACAGCTTTTCGGCCGCAGGCAACCTGCTGGCGGGCGTGCTGCGCCTGTGCGGCGAGCGGCAGCCGCAGCCGCAGCATCTGTTCGGCAACCGCTTCTCGCAGTTCGTCCGCAACGTGAGCGAGGTGAAGTTCTTTCAGCGCCTCGGGCGCCGCGACAACTGGTTGGCCACGCGCTTTCTCGTGGGGGTGGGGTATGCCTACGGCAACTCCGAGGTGATGCCCTACAGCGAGCAGTTCTACATCGGCGGCGCCAACAGCATCCGCGCCTTCACCGTGCGGTCGATCGGCCCGGGAAGCTACCGCCCCGCGGCCGGCGACAGCAACGGCTACCTGGATCAGACGGGCGACTTCAAGCTCGAGGCCAACGTCGAGTTCCGCTTCGGCATCATGGGGCGCCTCCACGGCGCGCTGTTCCTCGATGCGGGCAACATCTGGCTGCTGAAAAACGATCCCCTGCGGCCGGGCGCCGAGCTCAAATGGAAGGGATTTTGGAATGAGATAGCCCTCGGTACGGGCTTCGGCCTGCGCTACGACATCAGCTACCTGGTGTTGCGCGCCGACCTCGGCATCGGCATCCATACGCCCTATCCGAACCCCGACCGGCGGGGCTATTACAACATTCAGAGTTTCAAGGACGGGCTGGGATTCCATCTGGCCATCGGCTATCCGTTCTGACGGAGCGCGCGGCCGTGCGCCTTAGCGGGGGAGAAGGAGCAGCAGCGCCAGCGGCAGGTAGTCCTTCAGCGTGCGGCGCAGCAGTTGGAGGGCGGTTTGCATCTCGCTGGTGACCTGCCGGACGGACATGCCGCGCTCCTCGGCGATCTCCTGATAGGTCATGTTGCGGAAACGGTTGGCAAGGAACACCTCGCGCGTAATGCTCGGCATGTGGTCGATGCATTCGCGGAAGAGCGTCTCCACCTCGCTGGCATAGAGACGCCCCGGGTCGCAGCTCTCGAGCGAGTTGATCTCGTGCATCAGCATCCGGCTGTTTGCGTGGTGGATGTCCTGGCGGATTTTCGTCTGGGTCTGCTCCGAGCGGAGAAAGTCGAGGCACTTGCGGATGACGATTTGGAAGAGGTAGGCCTCGAAGTTCTCCGTGAGGATTTCGTTCCGCTTTTCCCACAGCCGGACGAAGCTGTCGTTCACGAGATCCTCCGCGACGGCGGCATCGTGCACGTAGGAATTTGCCACCGTCGTGAAGGGGATGCGGCACTTGTTGAACAGACGTCCGAACTCCTCTTCGCCGAGCACTCTCTTATGTGGCAACTTCTCCGGCATGGTAAAATTTTAAACAAATGTAATCGTTTGTTTGCTCATTTGCAAACACCCGTTTTTGCGAATTGCTCCCTTCGGTGAAATTTTTTTAATTGCCTTTTCCCTCCCGGTTGGGGTGAATTATCTATAAAATACAAATTATCAGTGAGATAAGTTGTTAAAATAATTTCATATATTTATTAAAATATTTTTTATGTCAAAAAGGCCCGTTTTTGCTGTAAACAGGTCCGCTTCGATCGTCTATTTAATGCTATGAAAGAAGAGACTCTGTACCGATACTTCAATAACGAGGCTGCTCCCGAGGAGGTGGAGCAGATCGAAGCGTGGCTTGCGGAGGACCCCACCCGTCAGCGCGAATTCGATGCCGCGCACATGCTGTTCAACGCCAGTGTGCTCCAGCGCATGCACTATGAGGAGTCGGCCCGTCGGACGACCCGCGTGTGGTCGCTGCGCCGGATCGCCCGTGCGGCCGTGCGCGTGGCTGCGGCGCTGGTGCTGATTGCCGGAGCGGGGTATGCCGGCGGCATGATTGCCCGCGACGGAATGTACCGCGAGATGTCCGACCGGCTCAACGTGCTCGAGGTGCCGGCCGGCCAGCGCATGTCGATCACGCTCGAGGACGGCACGCTCGTCTGGCTCAACGGCGGCTCCCGCATGGAGTATCCCGTGCTTTTCGCCCGCGACGGGCGGCATGTGAAGCTCTCGGGCGAGGCGCTGTTCGACGTGGCCCACGACGAGGAGCATCCGTTCGTCGTGGAGACCTTCGCTTCGGAGATCACGGTGCTCGGTACGAAGTTCAACGTCTACGCTGACGAGGAGAACGGCCGCTTCACGACGACGCTGGCCGAAGGGCGCATCCGCGCGAAGAACCTCGTCGGAAACCGTCAGGAGCAGGTCGTCCTGAATCCCAACGAGATGGTCCGCCTCATCAACGGCCACCTGGTTCCCTCGCGCGTCGCCGACCTGGATGCGCTCTGCTGGACCGAGGGATACATCAACATCCGCAACGTCGCCTTCGAGGAGCTCATGGAGCGCTTTGAGAACGCCTACGACGTGCATATCGTGATCGACCGCGCGCAGCTGCCCTCCATCGGCTATGCCAGTGGCAAGATCCGCATCTCGGAGGGGGTCGATTTCGCCCTGCACCTCCTGCAGCAGGCCTGCGACTTCAGCTACACGAAGGACGAGGCGACCAATACGATCACGATCCGCTGATACGAACCGATCGATAAAAAAGTATACCACACGTAAAAACCGTTTCTGCCTATGATATGATGCCAACTGTATTCTGAACGGCGCAAGTGACCCGCCGACGTCGGACGCCGCGCGGGAAAATAGATGATGAAGCCGCTGATAATTTCTAACCTATTACCTTAATTTTATGTATTTATGAATAAAACAGTATTCCACAGAATCTGTACACTGTTTCGATTCGCACTAACCCTGATGCTGTGCGCAGGAAGCCTCTCGGCGCTCGCGCAGACGCAGGAACTGGTAACCATCAACCTGAAAAACGTACCTATTGAACAGGTCATGCGGGAGTTGGAGCAGCAGACCAAGTATGTGTTCCTGAACAAGGATGTCGACGTCAAGCAGAACGTGAGCCTTGACGTGAACCAGATGCCCGTTCCCGAAGTGCTCTCGACGCTTTTCGCCTCGCGGAACATCGATTTCAAGATCGAGGCCAAGCATATCGTGATTTCCAACCGCACCGCTCCCGCAACGGACGGTCCGGTCGTTGTCGAAGGCCAGGTCATCGACTCGTCGAACAACCCGGTGATCGGCGCCTCCGTCGTCATCAAGGGTACGACGATCGGCGTGAGCACCGATATCGACGGTCGCTACACCCTGCAGGTGCCCGCTCCCGCCGGCTCGGCCGTGCTGGTAGTCAACTACCTGGGCTACGAGGAGCTTGAGATTCCGGTCGGCAGCCGCACGCGCATCGACGTCACGCTGAAGGAGTCGGCCGTCGATGTCGACGCCGTCGTGGTGACCGCCCTCGGTATCAAGCGTTCGGAGAAGGCCCTGTCGTACAACGTCCAGCAGGTCGACTCGGAGAGCATCCTCGCCAACAAGGACGTCAACTTCATCAACTCGCTCAGCGGCAAGGTCGCCGGTGTGACGATCAACGCCTCGTCGTCGGGTATCGGCGGTGCCTCGAAGGTGGTTATGCGTGGCGAGAAGTCCATCCTCCAGTCGTCGAACGCCCTCTACGTGATCGACGGTGTGCCGATGTACTCCGCCACGTCGAGCGCCGGTACGGAGTTCAACTCGCAGGGTACGTCGGAGCCCATTGCCGACATCAACCCCGAGGACATCGAGTCGATGTCGGTGCTGAACGGTGCCGCCGCAGCCGCCCTTTACGGTTCGGATGCCGCCAACGGTGCCATCATCATCACCACGAAGAAGGGTAAGGCCGGCACGTTGAGCGTGACCGTATCGAGCAACACGGAGGTTTCGGTTCCCTTCGTCATGCCGCAGTTCCAGACCCGCTACGGCACGGGCGACCTCTCGTCGAGCGAGGGTTCCCTGACGCGCAGCTGGGGCGCCCGTCTGAACAAGTTCAACTACCAGGGTTACGACCCCTATGACGACTACTTCCAAGTCGGTGTGACCGGCACGGAGAGCGTGTCGCTCTCGACCGGTACGGAGAAGAACCAGACCTACTTCTCGGCCGCTTCGGTCAACTCGCGCGGTATCGTGCCCAACAACAGCTACGACCGCTACAACTTCACGTTCCGCAACACGACCTCGTTCCTCAAGGACAAGATGACGCTCGACGTGAGCGCCAGCTACATCAAGCAGGAGGACCGCAACATGACCAACCAGGGTATCTACAACAACCCGCTGGTCGGCGCCTACCTCTTCCCGCGCGGCAACGACTGGAGCGACATCCAGATGTACGAGCGCTACGACGCCGCCCGCAAGCTCTACACGCAGTACTGGCCCGTGGGCGATGCCGGCATGACGATGCAGAACCCCTACTGGATCAACTACCGCAACCTGCGCGAGAACGACAAGGACCGCTACATGCTCAGCGCACAGCTCTCGTATGACATCCTCGACTGGCTGAACATTTCGGGCCGTCTGCGCATCGACAACTCGGTGAACGACTATACCGAGAAGTTCTACGCTTCGACCAACACGCAGCTGACCGAGAACTCGAACAACGGTCTCTACGGCATCACCCGCACGAAGGACCGCCAGACCTACGGCGACGTGCTGGTGAACATCAACAAGACCTTCGGTGAGGACTGGTCGCTGCAGGCCAACCTCGGTGCCTCGATCTCGGACATGAAGTCCGACGCCATGAAGGTGCGCGGTCCGATTGCCGACGGCGGCGATACCTTCGGTGACGAGAAGGTGGGTCTGGCAAACTTCTTTGCCATCCAGAACCTCTCGCCCAGCCGCACGGAGCGCATGCAGGACGGCTGGCGCGAGCAGACGCAGTCGATCTTCCTCTCGGCCGAGGTCGGTTACAAGAACACCTACTTCCTGACGCTGACGGGCCGTAACGACTGGCCTTCGCAGCTGGCAGGCCCCCGGTCGAACACCTCGTCGTACTTCTATCCTTCGGTCGGTGCTTCGGTCGTTCTCTCGCAGATCATCCCGAACATGCCCGAGAACCTCTCCTACATCAAGATCCGCGGTTCCTACGCATCGGTCGGTGTGGCCTTCGAGCGTTTCCTGGCCAACCCGCGCTACGAGTGGACGGGCAACCTGCAGCAGTGGGCCAACACGACGCAGTACCCGATCGAGAACCTGAAGCCCGAGCGCACCAAGTCGTTCGAGGTCGGTCTGAACATGCGCTTCCTCAAGCACTTTGAACTCGACGTGACCTACTACAACGCCAAGACCGCCAACCAGACGTTCGACCCGCAGCTGCCTGTTTCGGGCTGGTCGAAGATCTACCTGCAGACCGGTTCGGTGCGCAACCAGGGTGTCGAGCTCGCGCTCAACTACCGCAACACGTGGGGCAAGTTCTCGTGGAATACGAGCTACACCTTCTCGGCCAACGAGAACAAGATCCTCTCGCTGTCGGACAACGCCGTGAACCCCGTGACGGGCGAGACGCTGAACCTCTCGCTGCTGAACATGGGCGGTCTGGGCGACACGCGCTTCCTGCTTAAGGAGGGCGGCACGATGGGCGACCTCTACTCGCTCGTCGACCTGAAGCGTGACAGCAACAACAACATCTACATCGATCCGGACGGCAAGCTGGCCACCGAGAAACTCTCGTCGGACCGCTACATCAAGCTCGGCTCCGTGCTGCCCGATGCCAACATGGCATGGCGCAACGACTTCCGCTGGCGCAACTTCAACTTCGGATTCATGGTATCGGCCCGTCTGGGCGGCGTGGTCTTCTCGCGCACGCAGGCCATGCTCGACAACTACGGCGTGTCGGAGGCTACGGCCGCAGCCCGCGACCTGGGTTACGTGTCGATCAACGGCGGCGACCGCATCGATCCGCAGGTATGGTACACGACCGTCGGCAGCGGCAACTCGATCCCGCAGTACTACACCTACTCGGCCACGAACGTCCGTCTGCAGGAGGCTTCGATCGGCTATACGATTCCCCGCAAGGCCCTGCGTGGCGTCTGCGAGATCACCGTTTCGCTCGTGGGCCGCAACCTGTGGATGATCTACAACAAGGCTCCGTTCGATCCCGAAAGCATCGCCACGACCGGCAACTTCTATCAGGGTATCGACTACTTCATGATGCCTTCGATGCGCAACATCGGCTTCAACGTGCGACTCAAATTCTAAAGACTTACGACCATGAAACATACAATCAGCAAGATATTTGCCGGAGCGCTGCTGTTGGGCACGGTGTCGTGTACGGCGAATTATTTGGACATCAACTCGAACCCCTATCAGCCGGGTGACCTGACCGCCGACGACTATGCGCTCGGCTCGGCCATGAACTCGCTGGCCAGCGGCGTGATCTCGTCGGATGTCAACACGGCACAGTTCACCGAGGCCCTGATGGGCGGTCCGCTGGCCGGTTACTTCGCCCCGGCAAATGCCGGCTGGGAGAACACCATCTCCAACTACAACCCGACGGACGACTGGACCAACGTGCTGCTCAAGTCGGAAAAGGTGATTCCGGTGATCTACACCAACCTCGGCATCATCGAGACCGTGTCGGAGCAGACCGGTTCGCCCGTGCCCATGGCCATCGCCAATATCATCAAGGTGGCCGCCATGCACCGCATCACGGATACCTACGGTCCGATTCCCTACTCGAAGATCGGTGCCGACGGCAGCATCAACACCCCCTACGACTCGGTCGAGGAGATCTACATGGCCTTCTTCGACGAGCTCGACGCGTCGATCGCCACGCTGAACGAGAATTCGGAGTACAAGCTCGTTGCGACGGCCGACTATGTCTACAGCGGTGACATCAAGAAGTGGATCCGCTACGCCAATTCGCTCAAGTTGCGTCTGGCCATCCGCATCGCCAACGTGAAGCCCGATGTGGCCCGCGAGAAGGCCGAGGAGGCGGTCAACGATCCGGGCGGTCTGATCACGTCGAACGCCGACAACGCCGCATGGCACTACTTCGGCAGCGTGCAGAACCCGCTCTACGTGGCCGTGAACTACAACCGCGTCTCCACGCACGACGACGGTACGGCCTGCACCTCGACGGGCGATACGCACGCCGCAGCCGACATCATCTGCTACATGAACGGATATGATGATCCGCGCCGCGAGATGTACTTCACCAAGAGCGAGTGGGAGGGTTACGACTACGTGGGTCTTCGCCACGGTATCGAGATTCCCGAGCACGGTGCCATCGGTCACAAGTTCTCGGGCCCGAACATCAAGGCCAACGATGCCCTGCAGTGGATGAACGCCGCCGAGGTGGCCTTCCTGCGCGCCGAGGGTGTCGCCGTCTACGGCTTCAACATGGGCGGCACGGCCAAGGACTTCTACGAGCAGGGTGTCCGCCTGTCGTTCGAGCAGTGGGGTGTGACGGGAGCCGATACCTACCTGGCTCAGGAGACCGCCGTGCCCGAGATCTACGACGATCCGTCGGGTTCGAACGACTACAACGTGCAGCTCTCGACGCTTTCGGTAAAATGGGTTGACGGTTCGGTGGCTGAGATGCAGGAGCGCATCCTGATCCAGAAGTGGATTGCCAACTATCCGCTGGGCAACGAGGCCTGGGCCGACTACCGCCGCACGGGCTATCCGCACCTGATTCCCGCTACCGCCGCCGGCAACATGAGCAACGGCGAGGTGGATTCCAACCGCGGTGCACGCCGTATGCGTTATCCGCTTGACGAGTATGTCAGCAACGCGCAGAACGTACAGAATGCCGTATCCACGCTGCTGGGCGGTCCCGACCTGATGTCGACCGACCTGTGGTGGGCGAAAAAGAACTAACCAACTGAAAAACGAAAACCATGAAAAATACCGTGAAAAAAGGCTTGCGCTTTTCCTCTCTGTTTGCCGCATCGGCCCTGCTGCTGGCCGCATGCAGCGAGTGGACGGAATATGAGAGTCTCGACATCAAGACCCCTTCGATGGATCAGGGTCTCTACGCGGACTATGTCAAGAACCTGAAGGCCTACAAGGCCGGCAGCCACAAGGTGGCGATGGCCTCGTTCGAGAACGTGGCGAACGGCCCGACGCGTCAGGCGGAGCGGCTCACCGTACTGCCCGACAGCCTGGACGTCATTCTGCTGAACAACCCCGACAACCTGCATGCCGGCTATGTGAACGAGATGAAGAAGGTGCGCGAGAAGGGTACGCGCGTCGGCTATGCGATCGATTATGCGACCATCGAGTCCGAGTGGAGCGAGATGGTCAAGGCCGATGCCACGCTGACCGAGGAGCAGGCCCTGACCTACATCGCCGACCGCACGAACGAGCAGCTCGGCCTGTGCGACAAGTATGGCTATGACGGTGTCGTCTTCACCTATGTGGGCCGTTCGACGGCGAGCATGACCGAGGAGACGCTGGCACAGTACAGTGCCCGTCAGGCCGCCTTCTTCAATACGGTGGCCACGTGGCGCGAGAGCCACAAGTCGGCCTTCTTCGCCTACCGCGGTCTCGCCCAGTATGTGCTTGCCGCGAACAAGCCGCTGCTTGCCGACTGCAACTACATCATTCTGGAGACCACGTCGGCCAGCAACCTCTCGGAGATGACCATCGCCGCGAGCGCTGCCGTCGACAGCGGGGACGTGCCTGCGGACCGTTTCATCGTCACGACCGAGACGACGCGCTACAACGACGAGGACAAGATCTACGGATACCTCGGCACGACGGATGCCGAAGGCAATGCCGAGCGGTCGATCCGCGGCGGCGCACTCTGGGTAGGGCAGCCCTCCGACTTCACGCGTGCGGGCATGCTGATCCTCAATGCGCAGTACGACTACTACGACAACACGCCGATCTACTTCCATCTGCGTGAGGCCATCGACATCATGAATCCTTCACCTAAAAACTAACTTACGCCATGAAATTCGATAAAATATCGCTGACGCTCTTCCTGCTTGCCGCCGTGGCCTTCACGGGGTGCAAGAACGAGGATCCCGCCGAGCATCATTTCGACAACAAGCTCTATATTTCGTCCGCCCAGCTGACCGATGACCTGCTCATCCGCGACGACATCGTCAGCGACTCGCGCACGATCTCGGCCCGTCTGGCGCTGCCTGCAAAGGAGGATGTGACCGTTACGTTCGAGGCGCGTCCCGACCTGGCCGCCCGCTACAACATGGTCTACGGCGACAACGCCGTGGGTCTGCCCGCCGAGTACTTCTCGATTCCCGAGAAGGTCATCTCGATCGGCAAGGGCAACGTGACGGGCAACGACATCGTCGTGAACTTCACCAACACGAACGAGCTCAACGGTGACCTGCGCTACGTGCTTCCCGTCACCGTGGCCGACATCCAGGGCATCTCGCTGCTCGAGAGCACGCGCACGGTCTACTTCGTATTCAAGGGCGCCGCGCTCATCAACGTCGTGGCCGACATCTCGGAGATGTATTTCCCGGTGAACTGGTCGAGCTCGGTCAACGTGAGCGGCCTGAAGACGGTCACCGTCGAGGCGCTCGTCCGTTCGTCCGACTGGGAAGCCGGTCGCGGCAATGCCCTGAGCTCCGTCTTCGGTATCGAGGGCACGTTCCTCGTGCGTATCGGCGATGCCGACCGTCCGCGCAACCAGCTCCAGCTGGTGAACCCCAACGGCAACTGGCCGTCGCCCAATGCGGCTCCGGGTCTTCCGGTCAACGAGTGGATTCACATCGCCGTGGTATGGGATGCCACGACCGGCGAGCGCATCTACTACCAGAACGGTGAGGTCGTGGCCTCCGACAACGCCGCAAGCGGCAGCGTATCGCTCAACAGCGGCTGCTATGTCGGCAAGTCCTACGACGACAGCCGCTGGCTGCCGGGCGAGATCTCCGAGCTTCGCATCTGGAACATCCAGCGCACGCAGGAGCAGATCGCTTCGAGCATGTACACGGTCGATCCGACGACGCCGGGTCTGCTGGCCTACTGGAAATTCAACGAGGGTAGCGGTAATGTCATCAACGACGCAACCGGCAACGGCACGAATCTGACCGGCGAGGGTACGCCGACGTGGGTGAATGTCGAGCTCCCCGAATAATCTCAAGTCGAACCAATAGATTGAATCTGTCATGAACTTCAGATATTTCAGAATCCGCACGTTTGCAGCTGCCGCCCTTGTGGCCGGTGCGCTGCTGGGAGTCGCGTGCTCCGAGGAGATCGAGGCCGGAAAGCCGATCGACGAAACTCCCTACGAGACCATCTACGAGACGAACGGCTACCTGCTGGATCAGGCCAGCAATCAGTCGGTCGTGACGATCGCCCCGACCGGTCAGGAGTACACCGCCACGCTGTCGTTCGGCCTCACCCGCGCCTACGAGGGTACGCTCTCGGCCCGGGCTTCGGTCGACGCCGCCTACCTTGAAAGCTACAACGCGGCCAACGGCACCGCCTACGAACTCTATCCCGAGACGCTGGTTTCGTTCGCCAACGACGGCGCCTTCACCGTGAGCGAGACCGATGCCACCCGGGCTACGGCCACGATGACCGTTTCGCCGAGCACGGAACTCGCGGCCGGTGTCGTCTACGCCATTCCGGTGGTCGTCAAGGCCGACGGCATCACGCTCAAGGAGGAGGCTTCGCACTGCCTCTACCTCATCAACGGCGATACGGAGCAGGCCGGGAACTTCGCCGACTGCGACAAGGGCGAAGGTCACCCCAAGGGATTCCTCTTCTTCGAGGTGAACGGTACCAACCCGCTCAACGCCCTGACCTTCAAGCTCGAGAACGGCAAGCTGCTTTGGGATGCCGTGGTGCTCTTTGCCGCCAACATCAACTGGGATGCCGCAGCCGGACGTGCCTACGTCAACTGCAACCCGAACGTGCAGTTCCTGCTCGACAATAACGAGACCTACCTCCAGCCGCTGCGCAAGCGCGGTATCAAGGTGCTGCTGGGTCTGCTGGGCAACCACGACCAGTCGGGTCTGGCGCAGCTCTCCGATATCGGTGCGCGTGACTTCGCCGCCGAAGTGGCCGAGTACGTCTACGCCTACAACCTTGACGGCGTGAACTACGACGACGAGTACTCGACCTCGCCCGATCTGTCGAATCCCTACTTCGCACAGCGTTCGCAGGACGCCGCCGCACGCCTGTGCTACGAGACCAAGCAGCTGATGCCCGACAAACTGGTGACGGTCTTCGATTACGGCGCCATGTACGGAGCCGAGAGCGTGGACGGCGTGGATGCCGACGAATGGATCGACGTGGTGGTAGCCAACTACGGCGGTTCGTCCTCTCCGATCGGCAACATGAGCATCTCGAAGTGCTCGGGCATCTCCATCGAGTTCAATCAGGGATGGCCCTCCATGAGTTCCAGCACGGCGCAGAACATCCTTGACCGCAATTACGGCTGGATCATGGGCTTCGCGCTTGCACCGGAGAACTTCGCCCGTTCGTATTCCATGCTGTCGGGTGTGGAGACCCTCTACGGCTCGCCGCTGGCCTATCCGACGACCTTCTACAAGAAGGACGATCCGAAGCCGTATGTCTTCCCCGACGATCTGTAATAACCACATAAAACGACTACAACCATGAAAAATATTTGGAAACTGACGCTCCTCTCCGCACTGGTTCTCAGCAGCGGCATGCTTGCGGGCTGCCGCGAGGAGGAGGAGCTGAATCTGGCCGGTTATCCCGAGGTTCCGGTCGGAATCACGATCGAGGGCACGGAAAGTGCGAACGAGGCGACGGTCAACGTGACCTACGCTCCCGTGACGGGCGCGCTGCAGGCCGATGCACCGATGAGCCGCACCTATGTCTTTACTTTGGCCACGCCGAGCCCGGAGGATGCAACCTTCCAGGTCGAGCCGATCATCGTGGACATTCCGACGGATCGCGTGTCGATCAGCGAAACGGAGCTGCACATCCCGGCCGGCAGCATCTCGGCCTCGGTGACCGTGAGCCTGCTCGACGAGGACCTGTCGTTCATGGACGGCGAGTACGCGGCGAAGACCTACGAACTGGGCGTGCGGCTTATCGCAGCCGATGGTTCCCGACTGGATCTGACGCAGTCCGAGGCCCGTCTCAAGATCGAGAAGGAGGCCTACGTGAGCGTGGCGTCGGTTCAGGGTGTCGACGGCAGCACGTCGGCCGAGTTCCGTCGCGCCTACATCGAGGGCGGCATCATCAATACGGACCCGATCAGCTACGAGTACCGGGTCGTACTGGACAAACCCGCGCTGCATGACCTGACCTTTACGGTCTCCTCGACGGGTGCTCCCGAGAACAGCGGCGAACGCTTCTCGGCCTCGCAGCTGACCGTTACGGCCGGCAAACTCGAGTCGACCTCGACCGTCTGGTCGCTGACGGACGACTTCCTGGAGATGGACGACCAGCCGTTCGAGTGCATGGTCCAGCTGACCGCCGCTCCGGCCGGCGACGAGACCGCAGCCGTGATGTCGGAGGAGCAGGGCTCCTGCGCAATCTCGGTTCTCAAGGTCTTCGACCGCATGACCTTCCTCTCGGCGCTCGATCCTTCGTGGGTTGAGTTCGACTACTCGACGTGGACGGTGGACCCCGCCTCCATCGGCAACAAGCTCTTCGACAACAACACCATGACCTACATCGACGACGAGTCGTTCGTCATCGACATGCAGGAGGTGAAGACCGTCTACGGCCTGAGCTTCCGGGGTGCCTCGGACTATGTCGGCTACGTGCCGCGCATCTATCGCGTCTCGGGCTCGGTGGACGGTGTGGATTGGTCGTCGTGGGGCGAGATGGACCGCTACGATGCTCCGACGGGCTCCTACACGCCGCTTTACATCGCACTGGTGCTGCCGGCCGATGTCCGCTACCTCAAGTTCGAGGTAGTCGAGGCGTACTACTGGTACTTTGCCGAGTTCGAGGTGTACGGCAAGAACTGACACGACGAATGACGCAACCCGTTGAGCGACAACCGTAAAGGAGTCGTCAGACGGAACAGCGAACGGAGACTTTCTGTCAGAAATGGAAAGTCTCCGTTTTTTTGACTTCCCGAAGCCTCGTTTTTGCGTATTTATTCGTAATTTTGGACAAAACTGCATGAACAAAATGAACGGACCCCGATCTGATGCTTCCCGCCGGCTGCGCGGCGTGCGGACGCCTGCCGCACGGAGCCGTGGCGGAGTGGCCTCCGATCCCGGACCGTCCGCAATCCCCGGGCCGGGCAGTCGGCCTCGCAATCGGTTTTTCCACATGTTCCCGAATCGCTTTCTGTTTCTTGTCGCGACGCTGCTGCTGTGCGGCGCCTGCGAACGCAGCGCGCAGGAGAATGCGCTGCTTCCCGAACCCGTCGCCGTGCGCGAATATCCGGGCAGTTTCAAGATTCATGAGCCCCTGTCGCTGTGGATCGACGCCCCGGACTCCATAGCCCGGCCGCTGGCCGGTTACCTGCGCACGACGCCGATCGAGTGCGTGCGCGAGGAGCGCAAACGCCATGCGGCCAAAAACTACCTGCACCTCGTCCTCTCGAAGGGCGATTCGCTGCCCGAATCTCCCGAAGGGTACGTGCTGGCCATCCGGCCTGCGGGCATCACGGTCCGTTCACGCGGTGAGGCGGGGCTCTTCTACGGATTGCAGACGCTGCTGCAGCTGCATGCGCAGTACGGCGACCGCATCCCGGCGCAGAAGATCACCGACTATCCGCGCTTTGCCTGGCGCGGCCTGCATCTGGACGTCTCGCGCAACTTCTTCGATGCGGAGTTCGTCAAGAAGCAGCTGCGCATGATGGCGTCGCTCAAGCTCAACCGCCTGCACTGGCACCTGACCGACGGCGCCGGCTGGCGCCTGGCCATTGATGCCTATCCGCGGCTGACGGAGGAGGCAGCCTGGCGCGTCGGAAAAACCTGGCAGGAGTGGCGCCGCGGCGGCAGCCGCTATGCCCGCCGCGGTGATCCCGAGGCTTCGGGCGGCTACTACACGAAGGAGCAGGTGCGCGACGTGCTGGCGCTGGCCGACTCGCTGCATATCACCGTCGTGCCCGAAATCGAGATGCCGGGCCATTCGGAGGAGGTGCTGACCGTCTATCCCGAGCTCTCGTGCTCGGGCGAGCCCGGCACGAGCGGGGAGTTCTGCCTCGGCAACGAGCAGACCTACGTCTTTCTGGAGCGGGTCTTCTCCGAGGTGCTGGAGCTCTTCCCTTCGGAGTTCATCCACATCGGCGGGGATGAAGCCTCGTCGCGCGCGTGGATGGCCTGCCCGAAGTGCCGCGCCCTGATGGAGCGCGAGGGGCTGAAGACGCCGGCCGAGCTGCAGGCCTACGCCGTGCACCGCATCGGCCGCTTCCTCGAGGCGCACGGCCGCCGGCTGGTCGGCTGGGACGAGATCCTCGACGGCAGCATCCCGGCCGATGCCGTTGTGATGTCGTGGCGCGGCGAGGAGGGCGGACGCCGGGCCGCCGCCGCGGGGCACGACGTCGTCATGACGCCCGGCAGCTACTGCTATTTCGACGGCTATCAGGACAACCCGATGACCCAGCCGCAGGCCTTCACGGGCTACCTGCCCCTCTCGAAGGTCTACTCGTATGATCCGGCTCCCGAGCAGATGGCGGGCCGCGACCGCGTGCTGGGCGTGCAGGCCAATCTCTGGACGGAGTACATCCCGACCCCGGAGCAGGCCGAATACATGCTCTATCCGCGGGCCTTCGCCCTGGCCGAGGTGGCGTGGAGCCCCCAAAAGAGCCGCGACTACGACGAGTTCCGCACCCGGGCGCTGATCTATACCGAGCGGGCGCGCGAGGCGGGCTACAACGCCTTCGACCTCGAATCCGAGGAGGGCGAGCGGCCCGAGTCGCTGGAGCCTGTCGAGCACCTGGCCGTCGGCTGTCCGGTAAGCTACGCCACGCCGTGGCACCGTTCCTATCCGGCCGACGGGGTCGCGACACTGACCGACGGACAGCGCGGGCCGTGGAGCTACGGCGAGCGCTGGCAGGGCTTCCTCAACAGCGACGTCGACGTCACGGTGGACCTCGGCGCCGTAAAGCCGATCCGCGAGGTGGCAGCCGACTTCATGCAGTGGTATTCGGCGTGGGTATGGCTCCCGGCGCGGGTCGAGATCGAGGTCTCGGCGGACGGCGAGACCTTCCGCAGCCTCGGGGTCATCGGGAACGACTACCCGCAGGAGGAGGAACGTCCCGAATACCGCACCTTCGCCTGGAAGGGCTCCGACGAGGCCCGCTACGTGCGTTACCATGCCGTATCGAACGGCCGTGTGGGCGGCTGGCTCTTTACGGACGAGATCATTATCCGCTGAAACGAACAGACAAATTCCAAATAATCTATCACAATGCAATCGAAACTTGAAATCATGGGCGAAGCCCAGCCCGGCATGCCGTGGGAGGAGCGTCCCGCCGGCTGCCGGAGCGTCGTGTGGCGCTACTCGAAGAACCCGATCATCGGACGCGACGCGCTGTCGACCTCGAACTCGATCTTCAACTCGGCCGTCGTGCCCTTCCGCAAGGGAGCGTACAACTACGCCGGCGTCTTCCGCTGCGACGACACGAACCGCCGCATGCGGCTGCACGTGGGCTTCTCGGTCGACGGCCTGAAGTGGGACATCGACGAGGAGGACATCCGCCTGACGGGTGCCGATCCCGAGGTGGGGGAGTGGGTCTACGGCTACGACCCCCGCGTGGCGAAGATCGGCGACCGCTACTACGTGACGTGGTGCAACGGCTACCACGGCCCGACGATCGGCGTGGCGTGGACCGACGACTTCGTCACGTTCCACCAGCTGGAGAACGCTTTCCTGCCCTATAACCGCAACGGCGTGCTCTTCCCCCGCAAGATCAACGGCAACTACGCGATGTTGTCGCGCCCGAGCGACACGGGTCATACGCCCTTCGGCGACATCTTCTATTCGGAGAGCCCCGATCTGACCTACTGGGGCCGTCACCGCCACGTGATGGCGCCCGCCGCGTTCGAACTCTCGGCCTGGCAGTGCATGAAGATCGGTGCCGGTCCGGTGCCCATCGAGACCTCGGAGGGGTGGCTGCTGTTCTACCACGGCGTGCTGCGCTCGTGCAACGGCTATGTCTATGCCTTCGGTTCGGCGCTGCTCGACCGCGACGAGCCGTGGAAGGTGCTGGCCCGCAGTGGTCCGTATCTGATCTCGCCGCGCGAAAGCTACGAGTGCATGGGCGACGTGCCCAACGTGACCTTCCCGTGCGCCTCGCTGCACGATCCCGCCACGGGTCGCGTGGCGATCTACTACGGTTGCGCCGATACGGTGACGGGGCTGGCCTTCGGCTACATCCCCGAGATCATCGAGTTCACGAAGAAAAACTCGATCCTCTGATGGGCGCGCGACGAATGCTGCGGACGGCGGCGCTCGCACTCCTGCTGGGTGCGGCGCCCGCCCTGGCGCAGACTCCAGCCGAGTATGTGGACCCCTTCATCGGGACGACAAACTTCGGGACGACGAATCCCGGGGCCGTTGTGCCGAACGGCATGATGGCCGTCGTGCCCTTCAATGTGATGGGGTCGGATTTGAACCGCTACGACAAGGACGCACGCTGGTGGTCGACCCCCTATGAATACCACAACCGGTTCTTCACGGGATTCGCCCACGGCGCCCTGAGCGGGGTGGGGTGCCCCGACATGGGCTCGCTGCTGACGATGGCCACGACCGGCGAGCTGGAGGTCGACTACCGCAACTACGGCTCGGAGTACCGCGACGAGGAGGCCTCGCCGGGCTACTACGCCGTGACGCTCTCAAAGTACGGCATCCGCGCCGAGGCGACGTCTACGCCGCGCACGTCGGTCGAGCGCTACACCTTCCCGGGCGGCGAGGGGCACCTGCTGCTGAACCTGGGCGAGGGGCTGACGAACGAGTCCGGGGCGATGGTGCGCCGCGTGAGCGCCACCGAAATCGAGGGCATGAAGCTGCTGGGAACCTTCTGCTACAACCCGCAGAAGGTCTTTCCGGTCTACTTCGTGCTGCGCGTCTCGAAGACTCCGTCGGCTGCGGGCTACTGGAAGAAGCAGCGGGAGATGACGGGCGTCGAGGCCGAATGGACGCCCGACAACGGCAGGTACAAGCTCTACACGCAGTACGGACGCGAGCTGGCGGGTGACGACATCGGCTACTGGTTCACGTTCGACGACCTGCAGGCGGGCGAGCAGATCGAGGTGCGCATGGGCATCTCGTATGTCTCGGCAGAGAATGCCCGCCGCAACCTCGAGGCGGAGCAGGCCGACGGAGAGTCGTTCGACGCCCTGCGCGAGGCGGCCCTCGGACGGTGGAATGCCGATCTGGGCCGCATCCGTGTCGAGGGCGGCACGGAGGCGCAGCGCCGCGTCTTCTACACGGCGCTCTACCACACGCTGATCCACCCGAATCTGCTCAGCGACGTCAACGGCGAGTATCCGCTCATGGAGCGTTCGGGCGAGGTGGGTGTCACCGAGGGCGAGCGCTACACGGTCTTCTCGCTGTGGGATACCTACCGCAACGTGCACCAGCTGCTGACGCTGGTCTACCCCGAGCGGCAGGTGGAGATGGTGCGTTCGATGATCGACATCTACCGCGAGTGGGGCTGGATGCCCCGCTGGGAACTCTACGGGCGCGAGACCTTCACGATGGAGGGCGACCCGGCCATCCCGGTCATCACGGACACGTGGATGAAGGGGCTGCGCGACTTCGACATCGAGACCGCCTACGAGGCCTTCCGCAAGTCGGCGACGACGCCCGGCGCGCAGAACCTCCTGCGACCCGATATCGACCCCTACATCGAGCGGGGCTACATCCCGCTGGGCTTCTATGCGCAGGACCTGGCCGGCGACGTTTCCGTCTCGCACGCGCTGGAGTACTACGTCGCCGATGCGGCGCTGGCCCGGCTGGCCGACTCGCTCGGCCACCGCGAGGATGCACGCCTGTTCCGCGAACGCTCGCTCGGATACCGCCACTACTACGACAGGGAGTACGGCACGCTGCGACCGATCCTGCCCGACGGGTCGTTCCTCACACCCTTCGATCCGAAGGCCGGCGAGAACTTCTCGGCGGCGCCCGGCTTCCACGAAGGGTCGTCCTGGAACTACACGTTCTACGTGCCGCACGACGTCGAGGGGCTGGTCCGGCTCATGGGCGGACGCAAACGCTTCGTCGAGAAGCTGCAAATGGTCTTCGACGAGGGCCTCTACGATCCGGCGAACGAACCCGACATCGCCTATGCGTACCTCTTCAGCCGCTTCCCCGGTGAGGCGTGGCGCACGCAGCGCGAGACGCGGCGTCTGCTGGAGCGCTACTTCACGGTCGAGCCCGACGGCATCCCGGGCAACGACGACACGGGCACGATGTCGGCCTGGGCGGTCTTCACGATGCTGGGCTTCTATCCCGATTGTCCGGGCGAGGCGGTCTATACGCTGACGGCCCCGACATTCGACCGGGCGGAGATCGACACGCCGCAGGGTACGCTCACGATCGAGAAGCACGGCGAGGGCTACATCCGGCGGATGACGCTCGGCGGCCGTCCGCTGTCGAAATACCGCCTCACGCACGACGAACTGCTGCGTGGCGGCACACTGACCTTTGAACTCAACAACGAAACGAACAAATAACAGATGAACCTGTCAAGAATTTTCCTCATTGCGGCTCTCGGGCTGGCCTCCTGTGCGCAGCCCGCGGCCGACGACAACCTGACCCGGTATGTCGATCCGCGGATCGGCACGGGCGGCCACGGCCACGTCTTCGTAGGCGCGAACGTGCCGTTCGGACTGGTGCAGCTCGGGCCCACGAGCATCCCGCAGGAGTGGGACTGGACCTCGGGCTACCACGAGTCGGACTCCACGGTCATCGGATTCTCGCACACGCATTTGAGCGGTACGGGCATCGGCGACCTGTTCGACGTGACGGTCATGCCCGTCGTGGGCGAGGTGACCTGCGCCCGCGGCACGGAGGAGGACCCCGCTTCGGGCCTGTGGTCCTATGCCGACCGCACGAAGGAGGTCGTGCGTCCGGGCTACTACTCGGTGCCGCTCGTGCGCTACGGCATCACGGCCGAGATGACGGCCACCTCGCGCGTGGGCTTCCACCGCTACACCTTCCCCGCTGCGGACGACGCGGCGGTGATCTTCGACCTGGAGAACGGCGGCTGCTGGGACAAGGCTACCGAGACCCACATCGAGCCGTCGGGCGACAGCCGCCTCGTGGGCTGGCGCTACTCCACGGGCTGGGCCAAGGACCAGCGCGTGTGGTTTGTCGCCGAGTTCTCGCGCCCCTTCACCTCGTTTGAGCAGGTCGGCGAGCACTATGCCCGCGTGAACTTCGCTACGGCGGAGGGCGAGCAGCTGATGCTGAAGGTCGCCCTCTCGCCCGTAAGCATCGAGGGCGCCGAGGCGAACCTTGCAGCGGAGCTTCCCGGCTGGGACTTCGACGCGACGGCCGCTGCCGCCGATGCGGCGTGGAACGCGCAGCTCGCGAAGGTGAAGGTCACGACGCAGGACGAGGTGGCCAGGCGCATCTTCTATACGGGCCTTTACCACACGATGGTCGCTCCGTCGGAGTTCTGCGACGAGAACGGCGACTACCGCGGGGCCGACGGTGCCGTGCACCACAATCCCGGCCATACGACCTACACGACCTTCTCGCTGTGGGATACCTACCGCGCGGCCATGCCGCTGATGACGATCCTGCATCCGGACCGCATGCCCGACATCGTCAACACGATGCTCGCGATCGCCGACGAGCAGGGCCGCCTGCCGGTATGGCACCTCTGGGGCAACGAAACCGACTGCATGGTGGGTAATCCGGGCATTCCGGTTGTCGCGGACGCCATTGTTAAGGGTATCGGGGGCTTTGACCGCGAGCGGGCCTTCGAGGCAATCCGCCGCACGGCGATGAATCCCGACCGCGGCAACGGCCTGCGGATGAAGTACGGCTACATTCCGTGCGACCTGTTCAACGAGGCGGTGGCCTACGACATGGAGTATGCGCTGGCTGACGGCGCTGCCGCCCGGGCTGCCGAGGCGCTCGGCCGCGGGGAGGATGCCCGCTACTTCACGGAGCGGAGCCACTCCTACCGCAACTACTTCGACCCCTCGACGGGCTTCATGCGCGGACGCGACAGCCGCCGCGGATGGCGCACGCCCTTCAACCCCTTTGCCTCGACGCACCGCGCCGACGACTACTGCGAGGGCAACGCCTGGCAGTACACGTGGCTCGCGCCGCACGATGTCGCAGGGCTCGAGGCCTGCTTCGGCAGCCGGGCCCGCATGCTCTGTAAGCTCGACTCGCTCTTCACGGTGAGCTCCGTGATCGAGGGGGCCGAGACCTCGCCCGACATTTCGGGCCTGATCGGGCAGTATGCCCACGGCAACGAGCCGAGCCACCACATCCTCTACCTCTACACGATGCTGGGCCAGCCGTGGAAGACGGCCGAGAAGGTTCGCGAGGTGCTCACGACGCTCTATCATGACCAGCCCGACGGTCTGTCGGGCAACGAGGATGTGGGCCAGATGTCGGCCTGGTACATTCTCTCGTCGCTTGGCATGTACGAGGTCGAGCCGGCGGGCGGCCGCTACTGGTTCGGGTCGCCGCTCTTCGACCGCGCGGAGATCGCGGTGCCGGGCGGCACCTTCACGATCGTGGCCGAGAACAACTCGTCGGAGAACAAGTACATCCGCCGCGTATGGCTCAACGGACGTCCTTACACGAAGCCCTGGATCGGGCATGCGGAGGTGATGGCGGGCGGCGAGCTGCGCTTCGAGATGGACGACGAGCCCCACGTGTGGTACTGCCCCGAGGAGCCGGAGCAGTATGCCGACCAGCGGCCTGCGGCGGAAGAGCGGCTCTTCTGCTCGGAAGCCGTCGAGCAGGAGATCGCCCGCGTGTGCGGCCTGCTGACCAACGAGCGCCTGCGCTGGATGTTCGCCAACTGCTTCCCCAATACGCTCGACACGACGGTGCACTACCGCGAGGACGAGGAGGGCAATCCCGACACCTATGTCTACACGGGCGACATCCCGGCCATGTGGCTGCGCGACTCGGGTGCCCAGGTGTGGCCCTACGTGCAGCTGTGCGGCAATGATCCCGCGCTGCAGAAGATGATTGCCGGGGTGATCCGCCGGCAGTTCCGCCTGATCAACATCGACCCCTATGCCAACGCCTTCAACGACGGCCCGACGGGTGCCGGTGAGGATGTCGGCTACCCGGGCCACGTGCAGGACCCGTGGGTCTTCGAGCGCAAGTGGGAGATCGACTCGCACTGCTATCCGATCCGCCTGGCGCACCACTACTGGAAGACCACGGGCGATGAGTCGGTCTTCGATGCGGAGTGGGTGGAGGCCATACGCAACATCCTCGCGACGCTGCGCGACCAGCAGATGAAGGAGGGCCCGGGCGACTACACCTTCCTGCGCGTCACGGACCGTCAGCTCGACACGCGCTGCCACGTGGGGCGCGGCAATCCGGTGAAGCCCGTGGGGCTCATTTCGTCGGCCTTCCGTCCGTCGGATGACGCCACGACCTTCGGGTTCCTCGTGCCGTCGAACTTCATGGCCGTCTCGTCGCTGCGCAAGGCTGCCGAGATTCTCTCGACGGTCAACGGCGAGCAGGAACTTGCCGCCGGCTGCACGGCCCTGGCCGACGAGGTGGCTGCCGCCCTGCAGCAGTATGCCGTCGTCGAGCATCCCGTCTACGGGAAGATCTACGCCTTCGAGGTCGACGGATTCGGCAGCGTGCAGCTCATGGACGACGCCAACGTGCCGTCGCTGCTGGCCATGCCCTACCTGGGCGATGTCGAGCGCACGGACCCCGTCTACGAGAATACGCGCCGCTTCGTCTGGAGCACCGACAACCCCTACTTCTGGCGCGGCCCGGCAGGCGAGGGCATCGGCGGCCCGCACATCGGCGTGGAGATGATCTGGCCGATGAGCATCATGATGCGCGCCTTCACCTCGACCGACGACGCCGAGATCCGCGACTGCATCATCGCCCTGATGACCACCGACGCCGGCACGGGCTTCATGCACGAGTCCTTCTCGCGTCACGACGCCGCCGACTTCACGCGCGCCTGGTTCGCCTGGCAGAACACCCTCTTCGGAGAGCTAATCCTCAAACTGGTGAACGACGGCAAGGTCGACCTGCTCAACTCGATTGACTGACCCGCAAAATCCGAAAAAACCGAAAAATCATGATACGACCTCTTTTCACCCTGCTGCTGGCCGCCGCCGTGTGCTGCTGCGGCAACTCCTGCTCGCGCTGCGATGCCGGCGGAAATGCCGAGCCGCAACTGCGCCCCTCGGAATATGTCTCGACGCTCGTGGGTACGCTCTCGGACTTCTCGCTCTCGACGGGCAACACCTATCCGGCCATCGCCCTGCCCTGGGGCATGAACTTCTGGACGCCCCAGACGGGCAAGATGGGCGACGGCTGGGCCTACACCTACGGCGCCCATACGATCCGGGGCTTCAAGCAGACGCACCAGCCCTCGCCGTGGATCAACGACTACGGACAGTTCTCGCTCATGCCCGTGCGCGGCGCCGACAAGTTCGACGAGGAGTCGCGCCAGAGCTGGTTCTCGCACCAGAGCGAGGAGGCGCGTCCCTACTACTATTCGGTCTATCTGGCCGACCACGACATCCGCACGGAGATTGTGCCGACGGAGCGCGCCGCCGTGCTGCGCTTCACCTTCCCCGCATCGGACGAGTCGGGCGTGGTCGTCGACGCCTTCGACCGCGGCTCCTATGTGCGCGTGATGCCCGACAACCGCACGGTTGTGGGCTACACGACGCGCAACAGCGGCGGCGTGCCCGAGAACTTCCGCAACTGGTTCGTCATCCGCTTCGACCGCTCGTTCGAGGGCTTCGACGTGATGCTCGACGGCAAGGTGCTCGACGGGGCGCACGAGGCGACGGGCGACCACGCCCTGGCGAAGGTGCACTTCACGACGCGCCGCGGCGAACGGATCGAGGCCCGCGTGGCGTCGTCGTTCATCTCCGAGCAGCAGGCGCTGCGCAACCTCGGCGAGCTGGGCGAGGAGACGTTCGAGCAGCTCAGGGAGAAGGCACAGGCTCGCTGGGACGAGGTGCTGGGCCGCATCGAGGTCTCGGGCGGCACGACCGACCAGCTGCGCACCTTCTACTCGTGCCTCTACCGCTCGACGCTCTTCCCGCGCAAGTTCTACGAGATCGACGAAAAGGGCCAGCCCGTGCACTACAGCCCCTATAATGGCAAGGTGCTGCCCGGATACATGTACACCGACACGGGCTTCTGGGATACGTTCCGCTGCCTCTTCCCGCTGCTGAATCTCGTTTATCCGTCGGTCAACGCCGAGATTCAGGCCGGCCTGGCAAACACCTACCGCGAGAGCGGCTTCCTTCCCGAGTGGGCCTCGCCGGGCCACCGCGGCTGCATGGTGGGCAACAACTCGGCGTCGGTCGTCTCGGATGCCATCCTCAAGGGCGTGACGCCTGCCGAGGATGTCGAAACGCTCTACGAGGCGATGATGAGCGGCCGCATGCAGGTGCATCCGACGGTCAGCTCGACGGGCCGCCTGGGACACGAGTACTACAATACGCTGGGATACGTTCCCTATGACGTGAACATCCCCGAGAATGCCGCACGCACGCTCGAATACGCCTACGACGACTGGTGCATCGCCCGCGTGGCCGAGCACCTCGGCCGCAGCGACGATGCCGCCCTGCTCGACAAGGCCGCGAAGAACTACCGCAACCTCTTCGATCCGGAGACGAAACTCATGCGCGGCCGCAATGCCGACGGCACGTTCCAGACGCCGTTCAGCCCCTACAAGTGGGGCGACGCCTTCACCGAGGGCAATGCGTGGCACTACACGTGGTCGGTGTTCCACGACGTCGAGGGACTGGCCGAGCTGATGGGCGGACGCGAGGAGTTCGGGCGGATGCTCGACTCGGTCTTCGTCGTGCCGCCGATCTACGATGACAGCTACTACGGTTTCCGCATCCACGAGATTACCGAGATGCAGGTGGCCAACATGGGTAACTACGCCCACGGCAACCAGCCCGCACAGCACATGATCTACCTCTACAACTACGCCGGCATGCCGCACAAGGCGCAGTGGTGGACGCGCGAGGTGATGGACCGCCTCTATTCGGCCAAGCCCGACGGCTACTGCGGCGACGAGGATAACGGCCAGACCTCGGCGTGGTATGTCTTCTCGGCGATGGGCTTCTATCCCGTCTGCCCGGCCTCGGACGAGTACCAGCTCGGCTCGCCGCTCTTCCGCCGGGTGACGATTCATCTCGAGAACGGCGAGACGGTCGAGATTGACGCCCCGAACAACAGCCCCGACAACCGCTATGTGGGCCGCATGCTCTACAACGGCAAGCCCTACGACCGGACGGTGCTGAACTATTCGGAGCTTCAGAAGGGCGCCGTGATCGAGTTCGACATGCAGCCGGAGCCGAAACTTTGACTCCGGCTGCCTGGCGGCAGCTTCGGCCGCGGAACCAGCTCTTCATGCGTTCGTAGACGTTCCGCAGCCAATGGATCGGACGGGACCTGCCTCAAGCGGGTCCCGTTTTTTTTGTGGCTGTTCGCAGCCTCGTTGCCCGCAGCCGCAGCCATCCGGTTGCATTTCAGGGGGGAGGATTTGTTTTTCCGCCTGAATTATCGTAACTTGCCAAAAGTGATCATCGACAGCAGGATTCCGCCGCGGATTTGCTGACAGAAAGTGTAGCCGGGGACTGTCGATCTGCTCCATTATACTGAAAAGCCCCGGACGGGGAGAATCCTCAATAAGCAGTGCCGAGGTTGCAGGTTCTGAAAAACATATTCAGGCTGAAAGGTATAACCGATAACAAATAAACCGCATCATGAAAAATTTTGTCTGTATCTGTTTGGTGACATTATGTATGGTTTCGTGTGCATCCTATGTCCCTCACCACCCCGATCCCAGACGACGTTCCAGGTTGTCCCGGGAGGAGTTCTGCAACCTCGAACAGCCCAAGATGGATTTGTATACCCTAAGGTCCTGGAGTTCCGGTGGCAATTATATGGATTGTTACTATTTTTATGTTGATCGGCGAAACGGGATCTATATGCATGTCGATGACAGGTATTGTGTTGAATTCGGGCTTTGTCGAACGAGTCAGGATACGCTGTATTGCTATCCCCGATTCTATAAGGGCCGGGAAGATTCTGTGTTTGTGAGAAGTAATATTTCCCGTTTATATGCAGCCTTGAATGAGAAGGGGGGATTTGATGATTTGGATGAACTGGTTTATTTGCAAACCGAGGATAAGTTGATCTACATAGGCCCTCCGGGCCTGGGGCCCGCTTCTGATGACCTTGTTGCCGATGGTTTCGTGAAGGTGAAAATCCGTAATAAATGGAAATATATGTATCCCAGGCCCATTATGTAATGTATCCGGACCGAACGCTGTGGTCCCCCATCCGGATACACCTGTGAATTAGGATTCGATTTTCCGCGTACACTTTCAGCGCAAATGCCGTTATTGAAATTTACGACAGGAGGCCTGTTCACGCAGGCCTCCTGTCATCTGTATAAAAAAGAGAGAAACTCGTTCCCGATACGTGAGAAAGGAGGTGCTGTCAGTCTTGCAACATTATGAACTTTCGGGACCTGCCACAAGCGGGTTCCGCCTTTTTTGTGTCTGTTCGCAGCCTCGTTGCCCGCAGCCGCAGCCATCCGGTTGCATTTCAGGGATTCCGGAGTTGGGCTTTCGTCCCGATTATTGATGCAATCCCGTGCGGAGGTTGTAATGGGTGGAGTTTGACAGGGCCGCAGTGACCAAAGAGCGTGCTGCAGGAGCGATGGCAGGACGGGCAGGATCGAAAAAAGAATCCATACGGCGCTTCGCACGAAAAAAAAGCCTTCGGATATTGCATTTTCAAATATATTCCGTACATTTGCACCACCAAAACGGTTTGTGCCGTGATGGTACCGGAGAATCCGTAGCTCAGCAGGTAGAGCACAACACTTTTAATGTTGGGGTCCTGGGTTCGAGCCCCAGCGGGTTCACCAAAAGAGAGGAAAGTCGCGGCTTTCCTCTCTTTTTTGTGCCGGGACCCGAATGCCGTTTTCCGCCGTACACCGCCGCAACCCGCCGTATGCCTGCTGTCTCCCGTCTTCCGCCGCACGCCGCTGCATCCTTCCCGCATCTCGCCGCACGGCAAATTTTTCCCCGGGATTTTGGATTGCCGAAATAAAACGATATTTTTGTATGCGCAATGCGCAAATGCGTAAACTGAACCATTAATTCTCATACCTATGTGTAGAGCCCTTATCATCGGTGCGGGTGGCGTCGGAACGGTCGTGACCCAGAAGATTGCCGCCAATCCCGTCTTCACGGACGTGATGTTGGCCAGCCGTACCAAATCCAAATGCGACGCCGTGGCGGCCGCCATTGGCGGCAACCGCGTGAAGACCGCCGAGGTTGATGCCGACAACGTGCCGGCGCTGTGCGAGCTGTTCCGCGCCTTCAAGCCCGACATCGTCGTCAACGTCGCCCTGCCGTATCAGGACCTCACGATCATGGACGCCTGCCTCGAGTGCGGCTGCAACTACCTCGACACGGCCAACTACGAGCCCCGAGACGAGGCGCACTTTGAATATTCGTGGCAGTGGGCCTATCAGGACCGCTTCAAGGCGGCGGGCCTCACGGCGATCCTCGGCTGCGGATTCGATCCGGGCGTGACGGCCATCTTCACGGCCTATGCCGCCAAGCACCACTTCGACGAGATCCATTACCTCGACATCGTGGACTGCAACGCCGGCAACCACGGCATGGCCTTCGCCACGAACTTCAACCCCGAGATCAACATCCGCGAGGTGACGCAGAAGGGCCGCTACTACGAAAACGGTCAGTGGATCGTGACCGAACCCCACGAGATTCACCGCCCGCTGCACTATCCCGGCATCGGCGAGCGCGAGTCCTACGTCATCTACCACGAGGAGCTCGAATCGCTCGTGAAGAACTATCCGACGATCAAGCGCGCCCGCTTCTGGATGACCTTCGGCAAGGAGTACCTCACGCACCTGCGCGTCATTCAGGACATCGGCATGGCCCGCATCGACCCGATCCTCTACAACGGCGTCGAGATCGTGCCGATCCAGTTCCTGAAGGCCGTGCTGCCCGATCCCAAGTCGCTGGGGGCCAACTACCACGGTCAGACCTCGATCGGCTGCCGCATCCGCGGTGTGAAGGACGGCAAGGAGCACACCTATTATATCTACAACAACTGCGACCACGAACAGGCCTACAAGGAGACCGGCACGCAGGCCGTCTCGTTCACGACGGGCGTGCCCGCGGCGCTGGGTGCCGCCATGTGGGCCAAGGGGCTGTGGCGCGGAGCCGGCGTCTTCAACGTCGAGGAGTTCGATCCCGATCCGTTCCTCGCGGAGCTGGGCGAGCAGGGGCTCCCGTGGCACGAGCTGTTCGACGTTGACATCGAGATGTGACGTCGTTGCCGTCGGATTTCCTTCACCTCCCGGTCTCCCGCCTCCGGATTCGGAGAGGACAGCGGAGCAGGAAACTTCCGGCAGATCGTTGTCCGATATGCGGACGGTCCCACATGGGGCCGTCCGTTTTTTATGTGCCGTGCGGGGCGGAGGAAGTCCCCGTGAAGGCGGGTCGCACCCGAATTTAGGTATTTCTACTGACCGCCGGAACGGGGAAATCCGCTACCTTTATCCTCAAAAGAGAAATACTGTCCGAACATGCGATCAGAAGAGACTGTCACGCTGGCTGCCCGTTACGATGAACCGTGCGACACGCGCGCCGACTACGGGACCTTTTTCGATGAACTGCTGACCCTCGCCACCGCCGCCCCGCTGGGCCCCGCGACGGGCGAGCGGATCCGCGACTATGTGATGCCGTGGCTCGAGACCCACCCGCTCGGGTCGTTCGACCGCTACTCCGACCGCAGCTATGTGCGGAGCTACCTCGGGCGCTGCCCCCGCACGCACTGGGAGGCGCTCGTGATGAGCTGGAAGCGCGGCAATGCGACGACCATTCACGGACATCCGGCCTTTGCGGGCTACCACTTTGCCGACGGGGTGTTCCGCGTCGAGATCTTCGAGCCGGTGACCGACCGGACGGCCCGCCGCGTCGGCGAGCGGATCATCGACCGACGCGAGTGCCTCTTTGCCGTCGGGGCGCCGGGGCGTTTCGACAACCACCTGCATCGGATCACCTGTCTGAGCGAGACCGGCCACAGCCTGCATGTCTATTCGGACGATGCGCTGCGGGGTGTCACCTTCACCGAGGCGGAGTAGGGACCGTCGCCCCGCCGCAGGGCCCGGCGCGTGGCCGGGAACTCTCCGCGGCGCCTCTTTGAACGGCCGGGAGCCCTGCACGGCGTCTCTTGAGGCGGCCGGGAGCCCTCTGCCGCGGCTTTTTGGGCGGTCGGGAGCCCTGCACGGCGCCTTGTCCGGCGGCCGGGAACTCTCTGCCGCGGCTTTTTGGGCGGCCGGGAGCCCTGCACGGCGCCTTGTCCGGCGGCCGGAACCTTCCGCGGTGCCTCTTGGAACGGCCGGGAACTCTCTGCCGTGGCTGCCGGTGGAGGGTAGGGCGGACCGGGTAAGTATAAATGCGTATTTATCCGAATTTCCGACGCACGCGGAACGCGATTCGCGACGAAATTGTTAATTTTGTATCCGTTTTGAATGAAAGCATCCCGATGATCGATTTCCAGACCGTGCCTTCGCCCAGTTACGTGCTTGACGAGAGGCTGCTCGACGCGAATCTCGCCCTGATCGACCGCGTGCGCCGCGAGTCGGGTGCCGAGATCATCGTCGCCCTGAAGGCCTGCGCCATGTGGAGCATCTTCCCCGAACTGGCCCGCCATTCCGACGGTGCCACCGCCTCCTCGGCCGCCGAGGCACGCCTCGTGCTCGAGGAGTTCGGATGCATGGCGCACACCTACGCCCCCGTCTACACGGACCGCAACATCGAGGAGATTCTGCGCTGCAGCAACCATATCACCTTCAACTCCCTGGCGCAGTACGAGCGTTTCGCGCCGATGGCCATTCTGCGCGGCATTTCGTGCGGCCTGCGCATCAATCCCGGGTACTCGCCCGTCGAGACGGACCTCTATAACCCGTGTGTGGCCGGTTCGCGCCTCGGCGTCACGGCCGCGCAGCTGGCGGCGCACGGCGGTCTGCCCCGCGGCATCGAAGGGCTGCACTTCCACGTGCTGTGCGAGTCGCGCCCCGAGCACCTGCGCCTGGCACTCGAGGCCGTCGAGCGCCACTTCGGCGAGTACCTCGACCACGTGCAGTGGCTCAACATGGGCGGCGGCCACCTGATGACCGCCTCGTGGTACGACTGCGACGCGCTGATCGCCCTGCTGCGCGAGTTCAAGGCGCGCCATCCCCACCTGCGGCTCATTCTCGAACCGGGCAGCGCCTTCACCTGGCGCACGGGATACCTCGTCTCGACCGTCGAGGACATCGTCGAGAACGGCGGCGTGACGACGGCCATGCTCGACGTCTCGTTCGCCTGCCACATGCCGGACTGCCTCGAAATGCCCTACAAGCCCGCGATCGTCGGGGCGCACGAGCCCGCCGCGGGCGAGAAGCGCTGGCGCATGGGCGGCACGAGCTGCCTGGCCGGCGACTACTGCGGCGACTGGGCCTTCGACCACGACCTGAAGGTGGGCGAGCGCATCGTCTTCGAGGACATGATCCACTACACGATGGTCAAGACGACGATGTTCAACGGTGTGGCCCACCCCTCGATCGTCATCGCGCGCCGCGACGGCCGCATCGACCTCATCCGCGCATTCGGATACGAAGACTTCAAAAACCGCATGTCATAACCGCAAACAAATCGCAACACAAACAGAATAGATGGAAAAATTTGAACCTACCTCCTATACGCTCGAGTGCGTGGCCACGGGACGTGAATTTCCCGACGAGGGCTGGACGCTCGCCGATCCGCAGTGCAAGACGCCGTCGCTCGTGCGCGCACGCTATGCTCGCAGGCAGCTCGAAGTGAAACCCGCCGAGTGGGGCCTCTACCGCTTCTGCGACTGGATGCCCGTGCGTCGCATCCTGAAGGGGTCGTCGGCCCCCGTGACCTACCGCAGCAAGGGGCTGGCCGCACACCTCGGACTGGAGAATCTGTGGATCACCTTCAACGGCTACTATCCGGCCATCGGGGCGACGATGACGACCTGCTCGTTCAAGGAGACCGAGGCCTACACGGTCTGCGGTCGCACGGCCGAGGACGAGCAGCGCGTGCTGGTGGTTGCGTCGGCCGGCAATACGGCACGAGCCTTCGCCAAGGTCTGCTCCGACAACCACATCAAGCTGCTGCTGTCGGTGCCCTACGACAATATCGGCGCTCTGTGGTTCGAGGAGCCACTGAATCCCTGCGTGAAGCTCATCTCGTGCGAGAAGGGCGGCGACTACTTCGATGCCATCCACCTGAGCGACATCGCCCTCAAGACGCCGGGCTTCTATGCCGAGGGCGGAGCGAAGAACATCGCGCGCCGTGACGGCATGGCCTGCACGGTGCTCTCGGCCGTGACGACGATCGGCCGCATTCCGGACTACTATTTCCAGGCCGTGGGCAGCGGCACGGGCGCCATTGCCGCCTGGGAGGCCAACATGCGCCTCATTGAGGACGGCCGTTTCGGCAGCAACACGATGAAGCTGATGGTGTCGCAGAATGCCCCGTTCGTGCCGATGTACGACGCCTGGCGCGCCGATTCGCGCAAGATGCTGCCCTATGACGACGACAAGGCGCGCCGCGACGCGGAGATCATCGACGCCAAGGTGCTCTCGAACCGCCGGCCTCCCTACGGACTGGCCGGGGGCCTCTACGACGCGCTGAAGGCCACGAACGGCGAGATGTTCGTGGCGACGAACGCCCAGGCCCGCAAGGCCCGCAAGCTCTTCAAGGAGCTGGAGGGGGTCGACATCTACTCGGCGGCGGGTGTGGCGCTGGCTTCGCTCATCAAGGCCGTGGCCGACGGCAAGGTCGAGAAGGATGCCACGGTGATGCTCAACATCACGGGCGGCGGCGAGGAGCACTTCAAGGCCGAGAAGGAGCTGTGGTACCTCCAGCCGAGCCATGTCTTCCCGCTGGAGCCCGATCCGGACGATGTGGCGGCCCGCGTGAGCGCCCTGTTCGCATAGCGGGGGCCCGATTTCCGGGGAGACGCTTGGTCTCTTCGTTGAAAGTGCTATCTTTGCAGCGGTTTGGAACGCGGTGTGCAGCCGGACGTGTTCCGAACCGCTGAATTTTTTACCTAACCCAACTTTCAAACACTATGGAACACATCCAGACAAAACGGCTCCCCGCAGGCGGGCGCTGGCGGCGCTGGGACCGCAAGGGCTGGTCGGCCTTTGCGAGCATGCACCGCTGCGTGACCATCGGGGTGCTCTGCGTCGGGATGTCGATCCTGCTGCTTGCACCGTGCGGTGCATCCGCGCAACCGGCCGACACGTCCGCCGTCATGAAGACGCTGCGCATACGTGAGGTCGGCATCTCGGGGCGACAATCCGCCCCGACGCGGACCGTGCAGATGCAAACTCCGCTTTTCGACCGGAAGACCCAGGCCGCGGCGCCCCTCCAGACACTGGAGGCCGCCCTGCGCCTTGCACCGTCGGTCGATCTGCGCGAGCGCGGAAGCAAGGGCATGCAGGCCGACATCTCCATCCGGGGAGGCTCTTTCGACCAGACCATGGTCCTCCTGAACGGTATTGACTTTACGGACGCCCGCACGGGCCACCAGTCCCACTCGCTGCCCGTCGACCTCGACTGCGTGGCGGGTATCGAGCTGCTCGACGGCGTGCCGGGCGTCGGCGCCTACGCCGGGGCGGTGAACATCCGCACGGCGCCGCTGCGCCCGACCTACCTGCGTTTTGAGGGGGCGGGCGGGCAGTACGGCTACGCCTACGCCAACCTCTCGGGTGCCGTGACGTCGGGCCGTTTCGCGGTGCTCGGCGCCGCGTCGTACCGCCGCAGCGACGGCTATCGCCACAATACCGATTTCGATACCTACAACGCCTACGTGCGGGCCACCTGCGAGGCCGAGCATGCGGGCTTCTTCGACTTTCAGGCCGGCTATCAGAATCGTGCCTTCGGGTCGAACGGCTTTTATGCCGCCTACAATCCCGACCAGTGGGAGGCAACCTCCACGGCGCTGGCATCGCTGCGCTGGCTGAAGCGTATCGGGCGCTTCTCGCTCACGGCCGCGGTGAGCTACCGCAAGAATTTCGACCGCTACGACTGGACGCGGGGTACGGCGCTGAACCGTCACAACACGGACAACGCGGGCGCCCGGTTTTCGGCCGACTGCGCGTGGGCGGGCGGCGTGACGACACTTGGCGGCGACTATGCCTACAACCACATCTACAGCACGAACCTCGGCGAGGAGCTGCGGCATCCCCACGGCGAGTACACCCACGCCACGGCGCGCCACACGGGCAACCTCTACGTGCGGCACGCGAAGCAGTGGGCGTGTTTCGATGCGGCGCTTTCGGGCGGCGTGAGCCTGACGCCCTACGGGCGGTCGGCGCTGTGGAGCCTCTCGGCGGGTTACCGGCCCGGCGATGCGTGGCGCATAAGCGCCGGGGCGTGGCAGTCGATGCGTCTGCCGACCTTCACGGACCTCTACTACTCGTCGCCCGCACAGATCAACAACCTCGACCTGACGCCCGAGCGGGCCGTCACGTGCCGCGTCGGGGCCGAATACTCCCGCGGCCGCTGGAGCGCCTCGCTCAACGGCTACTACCGTGCCGGGCGCGACATCATCGACTGGGTCTGGCGCGAGGAGTTGGGCAACAAGTGGCATTCGGAGCAGACGAGCAAGCTCGATACCTACGGCATCGAAGTGACGGGCGGCTATGCGGCCGCGGAGGGCTTCCTGCGCCGCGTCACGCTCTCGTATGCCTGGGTGACGACCGACCGCAACACGGACATCATCGCCAAGAGCGCCATGGACTACCTGCGCCACAAGGCGTCGGCACTCGTCGAGGTGCGCTTCTTGCGGCGCGTGACGCTCTCGCTCACGGGCACGCTCGCCGACCGCAACGGCAGCTACACGTACTATCCCGTCGTGAACGACTCGTCGGTTACGCAGACACGCGACTTCGAGCCCTGCTTCCTGCTCGACGGACGTCTGCAATGGGAGAAGGGCATCTGCCGACTCTATGTCGATGCCACGAACATCACCGACTCGCGCCACTTCGACCTGGGAGGCATCCGCCTGCCGGGTCTCTGGGTGACGGGCGGCATGGTCCTGACCATCGGCAGGTGACCCGTCCCGCCTCCGGCTGCATCCCGGCCCGCCGCTTCGTGCGGCGGGCTTTCTGTTTTGTGCGCCAGACGCTTTTTTCGTTACGGTTTTTTATGTTTTGTTGCGGATTTTCGCTATATTTGAAGCAGTGAAATCCAATAACCGACCAATCCTATGGAAAAACGAATCGTAGAGTGTGTCCCCAACTTCAGTGAGGGCCGCGACAAGCATGTCATTGCGCAGATTACCGAGGCGATCGAGGCTGCCGGAGGGGTCAAGCTGCTCGACGTCGATCCGGGCGAGGCGACCAACCGCACGGTCGTGACCTTCGTCGGGTCGCCCGAGGCGGTCGTCGAGGCGGCGTTCCAGGGCGTGAAGCGGGCCGCCGAGCTGATCGACATGCGCAAGCACAAGGGGGCGCACCCCCGCATGGGCGCCACCGACGTGCTGCCGCTGATCCCCATCGCGGGCATCACGCTCGAGGAGTGCGCCGCGCTGTCGCGCAAGCTGGCCGAGCGCATCGCCGACGAACTGCACATCCCGACCTATTGCTACGAGGCGGCCGCCTTCACGCCCGAGCGGCGCAACCTGGCCGTCTGCCGTGCCGGCGAGTACGAGGCGCTGCCCGAGAAGCTGGCGCACAAGGAGTCGGCGCCCGACTTCGGGGCGCGTCCCTACGACGAGGGGGTCGCACGCACGGGTGCCACGACCGTCGGCGCGCGTGATTTCCTGATCGCCGTGAACTTCAACCTCAATACGACCTCCACGCGTCGTGCCAACGCCATCGCATTCGACGTGCGCGAGAAGGGACGCCCCGTGCGCGAGGGCAATCCCATCACGGGCAAGATCGTGAAGGATGCCGAGGGCAATCCCGTCATGCAGCCCGGTACGCTCAAGGCCACGAAGGCCATCGGGTGGTTCATCGAGGAGTACGGCATCGCGCAGGTCTCGATGAACATCACGAATATCTCCACGACGCCCCTGCATGTCGCCTTCGACGAGGTGTGCCGCAAGGCCGATGCGCGCGGCGTGCGCGTGACGGGCACCGAGATCGTGGGTCTCGTGCCGAAGCGGGCGCTGGTCGAGGCGGGCAAGTATTTCCTGCGCAAGCAGCACCGCTCGGTGGGCATCTCGGAGCAGGAGATCGTGCGCATCGCCATCAAGTCGATGGGGCTGGACGATCTGAAGCCGTTCCATCCCGAGGAGAAGGTGATCGAGTACCTGCTCGAGGCCGACGAGCGCAGAAAGCGCCTTGTCGACATGACCTGCACGGGCTTTGCCGAGGAGACGGCCAGCGAGTCGCCGGCTCCGGGCGGCGGTTCGATCTCGGCCTACATGGGTGCACTGGGCGCGGCGCTCGGCACGATGGTGGCGAACCTCTCGTCGCACAAGGCCGGCTGGGACGACCGCTGGGAGGAGTTCTCCGACTGGGCCGAGCGGGGACAGGCGCTTCTGACCGAGCTGCTGCACCTGGTCGACGAGGATACCGACGCCTTCAACCGCATCATGAACGTCTTTGCCATGCCCAAGTCGACCGACGAGGAGAAGGCGGTGCGCAGCGCGGCCCTGCAGGAGGCGACGCTCTACGCCACGCAGGTGCCGTTGCGGACGATGCGCACGGCCGTGCGCATCTTCGACGTTGTGCGCGCCATGGCGGCCGAGGGCAATCCCAATTCGGTCTCGGATGCCGGAGTCGGCGCCCTGGCGGCCCGCAGTGCGGTGCTCGGCGCGCGGCTCAACGTGAAGATCAACGCCGCGGGCCTCAAGGACCGGGCCGTGGCCGATGCCCTCGTTGCCGAGGCCGAGCAGCTGGCAGCCGAGGCCGAGCGTCTCGAGAAGGAGGTCCTCACGATCGTAGAACAGAAAATCGGATAAACCATGACACGCGAAGAATTCCAGAACGATATCCGCGCGGGCATTCCCGACCGGCTGCCCGCCGCGAAACCCTATGACAGACAGATCAACCATGCGCCCAAGCGCAAGGAGATCCTTTCGGCCGAGGAGCAGGTGCTGGCGCTGAAGAACGCCCTGCGCTACTTCCCGGCCAAGCACCACGCCATGCTGGCGAAGGAGTTTGCCGAGGAGCTGCACCGCTACGGCCGCATCTACATGTACCGCCTGCGTCCCGACTACGAGATGTATGCGCGGCCGATCGACGAATATCCGGCCCGCTGCCGGCAGGCCGCGGCCATCATGCTGATGATCCAGAACAACCTGGACAAGTCCGTGGCGCAGCATCCGCACGAGCTGATCACCTACGGCGGCAACGGCGCCGTTTTCCAGAACTGGGCGCAGTACCGCCTGACGATGAAGTATCTCTCGGAGATGACCGACCGCCAGACGCTGGTCATGTACTCGGGTCATCCGCTGGGACTCTTCCCGTCGCATCCCGACGCGCCGCGTGTTGTGGTGACCAACGGCATGGTGATCCCCAACTACTCGAAGCCCGACGACTGGGAGCGCTTCAACGCCCTCGGCGTCTCGCAGTACGGGCAGATGACCGCCGGGTCGTACATGTACATCGGCCCGCAGGGCATCGTCCACGGCACGACCATCACGGTGCTCAACGCCGCGCGCAAGCGCTTCACCGCGGGGCGCACCGATACGCGCGGCATGCTCTTCGTCTCGTCGGGTCTGGGCGGCATGTCGGGTGCCCAGCCCAAGGCAGGCAACATTTCGGGCGTGGTGAGCGTCATCGCCGAGATCAACCCCAAGGCGGCGCAGAAGCGCTACGACCAGGGCTGGGTCGACGAGCTGCACGACTCGCTCGACGAGCTGATTCCGCGCATCCGCCGCGCGGTGGCCGACCGGGAGATCGTCTCGCTGGCCTACGTGGGCAACATTGTCGACCTCTGGGAGCGGCTTGCCGACGAGCAGATTCCCGTGGACCTCGGCTCGGACCAGACCTCGCTGCACAATCCGTGGGCGGGCGGCTACTACCCCGTGGGGTTGAGCTACGAGGCGTCGAACAAGATGATGGCCGAGGAGCCGGCCCGCTTCCGCGAGTGCGTGCAGGAGTCGCTGCGCCGCCAGGTCGACGCCATCAACAGGCTGACGGCCCGCGGCATGTACTTCTTCGACTACGGCAACGCCTTCCTCCTGGAGGCCTCGCGCGCCGGGGCCGCGGTGATGGGCGAGGGCGGACGCTTCCGCTATCCCTCCTACGTGCAGGACATCATGGGCCCGATGTTCTTCGACTACGGCTTCGGTCCCTTCCGCTGGGTCTGCACGTCGGGCAAGCCCGAGGACCTCGAGATGACCGACCGTCTGGCCGCCGAGGTGCTGGAGGAGATCCGCAGCACGGCACCCGCGGAGATCTGCGGACAGCTCGACGACAACATCCACTGGATCCGCGAGGCGGGGCGCAACCACCTGGTCGTGGGTTCGCAGGCCCGCATCCTCTATGCCGACTGCGAGGGTCGCACGAAGATTGCGCTGGCCTTCAACCGGGCGATTGCCGACGGACGCCTCTCGGCTCCCGTGGTGCTGGGACGCGACCACCACGACGTCTCGGGCACCGACTCGCCCTACCGCGAGACGTCGAACATCTACGACGGCTCGAACCGCACGGCGGACATGGCCGTGCAGAACGTCATCGGCGACTCGTTCCGCGGCGCAACGTGGGTCTCGATCCACAACGGCGGCGGCGTGGGCTGGGGCGAAGTCATCAACGGCGGCTTCGGCATGCTGATCGACGGTTCGGAGGACTCCGAGCGGCACATCCGCGAGATGCTCTTCTGGGACGTGAACAACGGCATCGCACGCCGCAGCTGGGCCCGCAACGAAGGGGCCATGTCGGCCATCCGCCGCGAGATGGAGCGCACGCCCGGCCTGCAGGTCACGATGCCCAACCTGGCCGACGAGGAGCTGATCCGCAAGGCACTCAACGAATAACCTTATAAAACAAACTGTTTCCCATGGAATACCACCATATCAGTTCGGAGCACCTCTCCATGGAGCGTGTCCGCGAAATCATCGAACGCCGCCTCCCGCTCGCATTGAGCGACGATGCCCGACAGCGCATCGTCCGCTGCCGCGAGTACCTCGACCGCAAGATGGAGCACTCCGACCGGCCGATCTACGGCATCACCACGGGCTTCGGCTCGCTCTGCAACATCTCGATCGACCACGACTCGCTGGCGCAGCTGCAGCGCAACCTGGTCATGTCGCACGCCTGCGGCACGGGCGAGCGTGTCCCCTCGGAGGTCGTGCGGCTGATCCTGCTGCTGAAGATCCAGTCGCTCGCCTACGGCCATTCGGGCGTGCAGCTGGTGACGGTCGAGCGGCTCGTGGAGTTCTACAACCACGACATCCTGCCCGTCGTCTACCAGCAGGGATCGCTCGGCGCATCGGGTGATCTGGCGCCGCTGGCCCACATGAGCCTGCCGCTGCTGGGGCTGGGCGAGGTCGAGTTCCGCGGCGAGGTGCGCCCGGCGGCCGACGTGTTGCGCGAGATGGGCTGGGAGCCCATCGAGCTCAAGTCGAAGGAGGGCCTGGCGCTGTTGAACGGCACGCAGGTGATGAGCGCCTTCGGCGTGTGGTCCGTGATCCGGGCGCGGCAGTTGAGCGAGTGGGCCGACTGCATCGGTGCACTGTCGCTCGACGCCTTCGACGGGCGCATCGAACCCTTCTGCGACGAGGTGCACCTGATCCGTCCCCACAAGGGCCAGCTCACGACGGCGCGCAACTTCCGCCGCCTGCTCGAGGGCAGCGAGCTTATCACGCGCGAGAAGACCCACGTGCAGGACCCCTATTCGTTCCGCTGCATCCCGCAGGTGCACGGCGCCTCGAAGGATACGATCGACTACGTCGAGAGCGTGCTGAAGACCGAAATCAACAGCGCTACGGACAACCCGACGGTCTTCCCCGACGAGGACATGGTCGTCTCGGCCGGCAACTTCCACGGGCAGCCCATTGCGCTGGCGATGGATTTCCTGGCCATCGCGCTGGCCGAGCTGGGCAACATCTCCGAGCGGCGCATCTACAAGCTGATCTCCGGGACGCGCGGCCTGCCGTCGTTCCTGGTGGCGAAGCCGGGCCTGAACAGCGGTTTCATGATTCCGCAGTACACCGCGGCGTCGATCGTCAGCCAGACCAAGGGGCTCTGCATGCCCGCGTCGGTCGACTCGATCCCCTCGTCGCAGGGGCAGGAGGACCACGTGAGCATGGGCTCGAACGCCGCGACGAAGCTCTACCGCGTGGTCTGCAACACGGAGCGCGTGCTGGCCATCGAGCTCTTCAACGCCGCGCAGGCGATCGAGTTCCGCCGCCCAGCCCGCACCTCGCCGCTGCTCGAGGGGCTGGTTGCCGACTACCGCCGCCACGTCCCGTTCATCGACAACGATACGGTGATGTATCCGTATATTGCCGCCTCGATCCGCTTCCTGCAAGATGAGACTGCGCGTTGACAACATCGCCCGCATCGTCGGGATGGAGAGCCGGGGCCGGCTGCGGCTCTGCGGTGAGGAGATGGACCGCATGGAGTCGCTCGACGACGCCTGGCTGCTGGCTGTCGACGGTCGCATCGCCGCCTTCGGACGCATGACGGAGGAGCGGCCTGCGGCCGACCGCGTGGTGGACGCCGCGGGCGGGATGCTCTTCCCGTCGTTCTGCGACTCGCATACGCACCTGGTCTATGCCGGGAGCCGCGAGCAGGAGTTTCTGGACAAGATTCACGGCTTGAGCTACGAAGAGATCGCGCGGCGCGGCGGCGGCATCCTCAATTCGGCCGACCGCCTGCACGCCGCCTCCGAGGAGGAGCTCTACGACGCGGCGATGCGGCGCGTGCGCGAGATCGCCGCGATGGGCACGGGCTGCGTCGAGATCAAGAGCGGCTACGGCCTCTCGACGGAGGACGAGCTGAAGATGCTGCGCGTCATCCGCCGCATCCGCGAGACGGTGCCGCTCGAGGTGCGCGCGACGTTCCTCGGGGCGCATGCCGTGGCCCGCGCCTATGCGGGGCGGCAGGCGGAGTATGTCGACCTGGTCTGCCGCGAGATGCTGCCCGCCGTGGCACGCGAGGGGCTGGCCGACTTCGTCGACGTCTTCTGCGACGAGGGCTTCTTCACGGTGGAGGAAACGGCCCGCATCCTCGGGGAGGCTGCCCGCTACGGGCTGTGCCCGAAGATCCATGCCAACGAGCTGGCCGTCTCGGGCGGCGTACAGCTCGGCGTGCGCTGCGGCGCCCTCTCGGTCGACCACCTCGAACGCATCGGAGCCGCCGAGATCGAGGCGCTGCGCGGCAGCGACACCGTGCCGACGATGCTGCCCGGTGCGGCCTTCTTCCTCGGCATGAGCTACCCGCCGGCCCGCGAGATGATCCGCGCGGGGCTGGGCGTGGCCCTCGCTTCGGACTACAACCCCGGCTCGTCGCCCTCGGGCAACATGCGCATGGTGATGGCGCTCGCCTCGATCCGCATGCGCATGACCCCGACCGAGGCGCTCCATGCCGCGACGCTCAACGGCGCCTGCGCCCTGGATTTGAGCCGCGACTTCGGGTCGATCACCGTGGGCAAGGTCGCCAATTTCTTCCTCACGGAGCCGATGCCGTCGTTCGAGTTCTTCACCTACGCCTACCAGACGCCGCTCATCGCACGGACCTTCCTGCGCGGCGAGGAGTTTGTGGCGTGACGCATCAGCGTGCGGCTCTGTGCGGCCGTCTGCTTTCCGTGCGGGTCTCCGGTTGCCGGGGACCCGCTTTTTTTGTGCGCAGGGTGTCGGTGGGGCGGGCGGCGGAAGAAGCTCCGGGCGTGGCGGCAGGGTAGAGACGGTGCGGGGTCGTGCAGCCCCGGTTGTCGCCGGAAGGGGCCTTGGCACGGAGCCGGGCGGGGCCGTGCGACCCCGGCTGTTGGCGGAGGGAACGTCGGGCCGGAAAAGGGAAAAACCGCCGGGCGGCAGGGTGGTGCGGGTCCGGTCGTTGGCGGAGGGGACGTTGGGCTGGAAAAGGGAAAAACCGCCGGGCGGCAGGGTGGTGCGGGCCCGGCTGTTGCCGGAGGGGGCCTTGGCACGGAGCCGGGCGGGCCGCGGGCGGCAAAGCGGTGTCGGCGCGGGAGGTCAGACCTTCACCGTGAGGATGTCGTCGAGGTCGGTGGTGTAGTTTTTCGAGAGGTGCCCGCGGTTCATCTTCAGCGGCGCAAGGCCCTGCGACGCCACGACGATGCGTCCGCGGCCGAACTGCCGGTTGGCGGCGTCGACGGCCGCCATCAGCCGGCTGTGGCGCGCCCGGTCCACCGGGTCGAACAGGTCGGTCTGCGTGCCGACGCGGTCGCTCAACTCCGAAAAGATCACGCCGGCCTTCTTGTAGCCGTAGCCGCGGCGGAAGATCTGCCGCAGGGCCCCGGTGGCCAGCGGCACGAGCTCCAGCGTGTCGTCCGTGGCGACGGCCGGGCGCACGGTGCGGCTCTCGAAATACTGAGGCAGCTCCTCCCGGTGGCGGTTCGTGTAGATGTAGACGGTGACTTCGCCGCAGAGGCTGCCCTGCCGCCGCAGCTTCTCGGCGCACATCGCCGCGAAGGTCGCCACCGAGCTGTGCAGGTCGTCGTATTCGGTCAGCTCGTGGGCGAAGCTGCGCGAGACGGAGATCTGCTGCCGCTGCCGCGGGGCGTTCTCGAAGTCGATGCACGCCTCGCCCTGCAGCTCGCGCCACGTGCGCACGCCCGGGAGGTTCATCCGTGCGCGCACCCACCCCTCGGGCCGCTGCACGAAGTCGTAGGCCGTGGCGATGCCCGCCTGCTCGAGCATGCGCAGGTGCCGCCGCCCGACGCCCCAGATGTCGCCGATCGGAAAGCGGCGCAGCACCTTCTCGATGTCCGCCGGTCGGTACATCAGGCAGCTGCCCTCGAGCCGCGGGTAGCGCTTGCAGAGCTTCGAGGCGATCTTGGCCAGCGTTTTGGTCGGGGCGATGCCGATGCTCACGGGAATGCCCGTGTTGCGCTGGACGGTGCGGCTGATGCGGTGACCGAGTGCGTCGAGCTCCTCCGTGGCGATGCCCCTCAGGTCGAGGAACGCCTCGTCGATGGAGTAGACCTCGGCGGCGGGCACCAGCTGCCGCAGCGTCCAGATCACGCGGCGCGACATGTCGCCGTAGAGCACGAAGTTCGTCGAGAAGGTCGCAACGTCGTACCGCCGGACAAGCTCCCGCAGCTGGTAGAAGGGCTGGCCCATGCGGATACCGAGCGCCTTGGCCTCGTTCGAGCGGGCGATGACGCAGCCGTCGTTGTTCGAGAGCACGATTACGGGGCGTCCGTTCAGTTCGGGACGGAAGACCCTTTCGCACGAGGCGAAGAAGTTGTTGCAGTCGCAGAGTCCGTACATGGCCGTGGCCCGCATCGGGCGTTCAGATTTTCTTGATGGCGTAGGTCACCACGCCCCAGATGGCGAAGTGGTTGTCGCGGCTCACCTCGATGGGGCGGTAGCGGGGGTTGGCCGGCATGAGCGTCAGGCGGTCGCGGCCCATGCGCACGCGCTTGAGCGTGAACTCCCCGTCGAGGAAGCAGACGGCCACGCAGCCGTCGCTGGGTTCGAGCGACTTGTCGACGACCAGCAGGTCGCCGTCGTCGATGCGGTCGTCCTTCATCGAGTCGCCGCTCACGCGCACGAAAAAGGTCGACGCCGCATTGCGGATGAGCGTGCGGTTCAGGTCGATCGACGGCTCGAGAAAATCCTCGGCCGGCGAGGGAAAGCCCGCCGAGACACCGCTCGCGGCGAGCGGCACGTCCGCCTGCGTCGAGGTGTCGGGCGTGATGATTTCGAGACGGAGTTCCTCCTGCTGCATGTCTTCCTCCTGCATGGCTTTGGTTCGTATGGGGTTGTGGCGGTGACGCTGCAAAATGCGGGCCCCGGCGCTCCGTTCCCGCTAAAACGGGGCGCCGGGGCCGGCTGCGGGTCAGATGCCGGTGATCTTCTTGATTTCGTTGAGCTTGTTGAGCGCCTCGATCGGCGTCAGCGTGTTGATGTCGATGCCCTTGATTTGGTCGCGGATCTGCACCAGCACGGGGTCGTCCAGCTGGAACATCGACAGCTGCATGTTCTGCGGCGCGGCGCTCTCGGCCGCCTCGCGCACGGCATGCGCCGTGTGGCGCTTCCCGCGCTCGCGGGGGCTGCGGCTCGGGACGATCTCGTTGTTGCCGTAGACCTGCTCGAGGTTGCGCAGGATCTCCTCGGCCCGCGCCACGACCGAGGCCGGCATGCCCGCCATGCGCGCGACGTGGATGCCGAACGAGTGCTCCGTGCCGCCGCGCTCGAGCTTGCGCAGGAAGACGATCTGGTTGCCCACCTCGCGGACCGTGACGTGGTAGTTCTTCACGCGCGGACACATCTGCTCCATCTCGTTGAGCTCGTGGTAGTGCGTGGCGAAGAGCGTCTTGGCATGGGCCGTGGGGTGGTTGTGCAGGTATTCGACCATGGCCCAGGCGATCGAGATGCCGTCGTAGGTCGACGTGCCGCGCCCGATCTCGTCGAGCAGCACGATGCTGCGGTCCGAGATGTTGTTCAGGATGCTGGCCGACTCGAGCATCTCGACCATGAAGGTCGACTCGCCCTGCGAGATGTTGTCCGAGGCCCCGACGCGCGTGAAAATCTTGTCCACGACGCCGATGTGCGCCGATTTGGCCGGGACGAACGAGCCCATCTGCGCCATGAGGACGATGAGGGCCGTCTGCCGCAGCAGGGCCGATTTACCCGACATGTTGGGACCCGTGATCATCATGATCTGCTGCTGCTTGTCGTCGAGCATCACGTCGTTGGGGATGTACTCCTCGCCGACGGGCATCAGCGTCTCGATGACCGGGTGCCGCCCGGCGCGGATGTCGATGAGGCTGCCCTCGTCGAGCACCGGGCGCACGTAGCGCCGCTCGCAGGCGATGCGCGCGAAGGATTGCAGGCAGTCGATGCGCGCCACGGCTGCGGCGTCGCGCAGCAGCACGGTGAGCGACCCGCAGATGTGGGCCATCAACTCGGCGTAGATGCGCTGCTCGATGACGAGCATCTTCTCTTCGGCGCCCAGAATCTTCTCCTCGTACTCCTTGAGCTCCTCGGTGATGTAGCGTTCGGCGTTGGTGAGTGTCTGCTTGCGGATCCACGTGGCGGGCACCTTCTCCTTGTGGGCGTTGCGCACCTCGATGTAGTAGCCGAAGACGTTGTTGTAGCTGATTTTCAGCGACGGGATGCCCGTCGCCTCGCTCTCGCGCTGCTGGATGCGCGCGAGGTAGTCCTTGCCGTGCAGGGCGATGCGGCGCAGGTCGTCCAGCTCGGGATCGACGCCGTCGGCGATGACGCCGCCCTTCTGTATCTGGTTGTTCTGCGGATCGGGGTAGATCTCGCGGGCGATGCGCTCGCGCACCTCCTCCAGGGGGTCGATCCCGTCGGCCAGCTCGTGCAGCCGCTCGCAGTCGGTGGATTCCATCGCCGCCTTGAGCAGTTCGAGCGCCGCGAGCGAGTTCTTGAGCTGCACCAGCTCGCGGGGCGTCACGCGCGAGGCCGCGATGCGCGAGGAGATGCGCTCCAGGTCGCCGATCATCGCCACCTGCTCGCGCAGCGTGTCGGCCAGCTCCGCATCGCCGACGAGCCGCTCGACGACATCCAGCCGCCGGTTGATTCGCGCCGTATCCATGATCGGCATGGCGATCCAGCGCTTGAGCAGCCGCCCGCCCATCGGCGTGAGCGTGCGGTCGATCACCTCGGCGAAGCTGCTCTTCTCCTGCGCGCCGTTCGAGGCGAAGAGCTCCAGGTTGCGGATCGTGAATTTGTCAACCCAGACGTAGTCATTTTGGTCGAGGCGTGCGATCGAGCGGATGTGGCCCGTGTTGCGGTGCTCGGTAAATTCGAGGTAGTGGAGAATGGCGCCGGCAGCCGAGATGCCGCTCGTCATGTGGTCGACGCCGAATCCCTTGAGCGACGAGGTGCCGAACTGCTTGCAGAGCTTCTCGCGGTTGACCTCCTCCGAGAAGACCCATTCGTCGAGCCGGTAGGTGTAGTGCTTCGATCCGAAGGCTTCGGTGAAGCGCTCCTCGCAGCCGCGCTGGTAGATGATCTCCTTGGGCGCGAGGTTCGAGATGAGCTTGTCGACGTAGGCGTCCGACCCTTCGGCCACGTAGAACTCGCCCGTGGAGATGTCCAGAAAGGCCACGCCCGTCGACCTGCGGCCGAAGTAGACCGAGCCGAGGTAGGTGTTCTCCTTGTTGGCGAGGATGTTGTCACCCAGGACGATGCCCGGGGTCACCAGCTCGATGACGCCGCGCTTGACGAGCCCCTTGACGAGCTTCGGGTCCTCGAGCTGCTCGCAGATGGCCACGCGCTCACCCGCACGCACCAGCTTGGGCAGGTAGGTGTCGATGGCATGGTAGGGGAATCCCGCCAGCTCGACGAAGGAGGCGGCGCCGTTGGCGCGGCGCGTGAGCGTGATGCCCAGGATGCCGCTGGCCTTGATCGCGTCGTCGCCGAACGTCTCGTAGAAGTCGCCCACGCGGAAGAGCAGGATGGCGTCGGGATGCACCGCCTTGATGGCGTAATACTGCTTCATGAGCGGCGTCTCGACATATTTTTTGGTGTCGGTCTTCTTTTCCGGAGTCACCGTCTGATCGTGTTGTTTCATCCCTACAAAGATAGCGGAATATTTCGCAAGTCGTGCCGTCCCCGAATCAAAAAAATCGGAGGCCGGGGCTTCCCCTCCTCCGAAAAGCAAGGCGGGCCATGTGCAAACATGGCCCGCCTGTGATGCCGGTGTCGTGTCAGGCTACTTTGCCAGCGCGCAGAGCGCTTTCACGCGGGGATTCACCCGCTCGGGACCTGGACCGAAGGCCGCGGCGGTGCGCTGCGACAGCTTCAGTGCCCCGACCTTCGCTGCGGGGGCTACAGGCGACAGGGAGGCTCCGGCCGACGAGGCGGAGAACATCATGCCCGTGTAGTCGACCTTGACCGAGTAGTCGCCCGATTTGCCATCGACCGTCACGCTGTAGAACATCGACATGTCGTCGCCCATGATCGTGATCGTGCCCGATTCGAGCAGGGCGTGCTGCTCGAACTCCAGCGTCTCCGCGTTCAGCACGGCATAGAACGAGGGGTTGAGCGTCGAGGTGATGCGTCCGGCGATGGCCGTGCGGGCCTCGTTCGTGTTGTTGATCTCGTAGGTTCCGGAGATGGCCTCCCCGTGGGGATACCAGACGTCGATGTAGAGCTGCTTCATCGATTCGTAGTCGCTGAGCATCACCGTGGCCTGATCGAGACCCGATCCCTCGGGCGTTTCGCCCCAGTTGGAGTAGAAGGCCGAGGTCATGGCGCCCAGCGTCGTCTCGACATCCTCGGTGATCGTGGCCGAAGGATTGCCTGCGAACTCGAAACGGTATTCCGCCACGCTGGTCGTGATGCCGTCCTCGTATCCGGCAGCCACGACGACATTCTCGCCGACCGTAGCCTGGAGGATCATGCTTGCCGAAACGGTTCCCGTGTGGAGATTCGCCTCCAGCACGCCGCCTTCGACATAGGTGTCCACGAGGTCCTTGATGCACTCCTCGGCCGAGTTGTTGTAGTACTGCTGGTAGTCCTCGGCCGAAAGAAGCCCCCAGACGTAGTTTTCGTCACCCGACGGCGTGAGCGTGAGCTGGTAGGTGTCGGGATCGTAGGCGATGTCGAACGTCATGCCCGAGTGCTCCACGTCGAGTGTCGTGAACTCCTTGATGACCGAGATGTCGGACGTGACCTTGCCCTGCAGGTCGACGCCGCAGGCCCATACGCAGTAATCCGTCAGCGGATTGAGCGTCTGGTACTCGTAGTCGGCGATGCCCTGGCTGGCAATGGCGCTCTCCATCAGCTCTTCGATCGAGGAGACCTGTCCCGCCTCGATGTAGCGGTCGGCCGTCTCCTGAACCATGGCCTCGAAGCGGTCGGCGAGCACCTGCAGGTTGTCGGCGTACTGCGTCTCGAATTCCGTCTTTTCCATGACGTCGAAGTAGTAGTAGCCGGTGTAACCGTCGGTCGGTGAAACGATGACCCTGGCCGACGACGCCGTGATGTCCGTCACGTCGCAGGCGAACGAAAGTTCGGTTTCGGGCTCCGGATCGGGTCCCGGGCCGCGCTTCTCCGTCTCCTCGTCGTTGTCGCACGCCGCGAATAGGAGCGATGCCGCGATGACCGCCGCTGCGGGCCGGCACATCGCACGTAATTTGTCCGTGTACTTCATAGCTGTTGTTTTTTGATGGTGGTAATATCGGAGAACATGGCCACGGACGCCATGCCAGCCTGCCGGCAGGCATACGGCTCCTTCACCTGTCTCATTCCTAACAAACTAACCCATCGCAAAGTTGATAAATGTGTTCCAAAATAGCAACAGCCATGTGCTTTTTTCTGAAAAATGTTCAGACAAGTGGATTCGCGCGTGTGGTGTTGGCTGATCTGTCAGATGATTCCCGCTTCGGTGAAGACCTGCCGGTAGTATGCGGCCTTCCACTCCACCGAACGCGGATAGGCGCGCGAGGAGGAGGGCATGCGCCACAGGGTCAGCTCGCGTCCGGCAAGGCGGAACGTCACGCGGCCCCCGACGGGCAGCTCGTCGCAGCCCGTCGTGCGGCACAGCGTATCGGTGGCCTTCTGTCCCGTGGTGACGATCGTCCGGCACGCCGGAATGGCGCCGAGCAGAGCCCCGAGGTCCACCTCGCGCACGACCTGAAGAAAATTGTCCGAGGCGTTGTCCTTCAGCCGGATGACCTCCTCGGCCGTGTCGTAGAGCGCGATGCCCCGTTCGCGGCAGAAGGCCTCGATGCGCGGCCGGTCGAAGCGGCGGCCGTCCGCCGTGAGGAAATGGGTCTTGTCGCCCGTGGCCAGCAGCCCCACGATGCGCCACATGTCGTTCTGGAGGTTGGGGTAGAAGAACTCCATCGACCAGCGCTTGCGCTGCGGCGGGAAGCTGCCCAGCATCAGCAGCCGGGCGTTCTCCGGCAGAAAGGGCCGGAGCGGGTGTCGTTCGCTCTCCATATTTTAATACTATTCGTAAAAGGCCTTGTCGAAATTGACCAGATAGAGCCGCTCGGTGGCGCGCGTCAGCGCCGTATAGAGCCAGCGGAGCATGTCGCGCGTCATCGGCTCGTCGCCGAACAGGCAGCGGTCCACGAAGACCGCCTTCCACTGTCCGCCCTGCGCCTTGTGGCACGTGACGGCGTAGGAGAACTTCACCTGCACTGCGTTGAAATGGGGGTTCTCGCGGATCTCCTTGTAGCGCTTGATGCGGCTCCGGATGTCGAGGTAGTCCTTCTCGACCTCGTAGAAGAGCCGCGAGGACTCCTCGCGCGTGAGCGACGGCGATTCCGATGCGATCGTGTCGAGCAGGATCCTGCATTCGAGCTCCGCATCGTCGTAGTCCGGAAACTCCAGCACGGCATTGGCGAAGCGGAAGCCGTAGAACTCCTCGAAGCGCCGCAGCCGCTTCAGGCGGGCGATGTCGCCGTTGGCGATGAAGTTCATCGGGCACCCTTCGGTGTGCTCCGGGTAGTAGTAGTTGTTCTTTACGACCATGAGCATGTCGCCGCTCTCGATCTCCTCCTCGGCGCAGAGCACGTTGCGGCGGATGCCCTCGTTGTAGCGGTTGGCGCGCTTGTTCGAGCGCGTGATGACGATCGTCTCGTCGCGTCCGTAGCGGTCGTAGCACTCCTGGAGCTTCTCGAGAAAGTCGCCGCCCTCGACCGCCTCGAAGTCCGCGAACCCCATCTCGAAGTGCGGAATCTCGTGGATGCCCCGTTCGAGCATGCAGCGCACGAGCGTGGCGTTGAACAGAATGCCCGACTGCGCCTCCTGCCGCACGACCTCGTCCATCGTGCCGTAGACCACGTCGCCATACGTGCGCATGGTCGCTTCGTCGAGCGCCGGGCTGAAATCCGCCCCCACGGGCGGCAGCTGGGCGCTGTCGCCGACCAGGATGAGGCGACAGGCACGGCCGCTGCGGACATACTGCACGAGGTCCTGCAGCAGCGATCCGCTGCCGAAGAGCGCGCCGTCGGAGGCTCCGTCGGAGAGCATCGAGGCCTCGTCGACGATGAAGACCGCATCGCGCTCGGGGTTGATATTGAGCGAGAACTTCGACTCGTAGTCGGCATTCGTGCGCTGGCGGTAAATGCGCTTGTGGATCGTGAGGGCCTTCTCGTGGGCGTATTGCGCCAGCACCTTGGCCGCACGACCCGTCGGGGCCAGCAGCACGGGTTTGATCCCCAGCTCCTTGAGCGCTCCGACCAGCGCCGCGATCAGGGTCGTTTTGCCCGTTCCGGCGTATCCGTTCAGGACGAAAATCCGGGAAAAATCGTCGTCGGCGATGTATTCGGACAATTTTTCTATGATTTTTTTTTGCCCAGGGGTTGTTTCAAAACAAATTTTGGCGTAAATTTGGGTCGCAATACGTGTACTAAACATCGTGTCGGATTTAGTCAGCACAAAAATAACAACAAATATTAATTAATAAAATGAAAAAACTCATCCAAATCATTCTTGCTGTAGTCATCGTAGGATTGGTCTACATCATCTACGATCAGATCTCGACTCCTATCCGTTTTGAACAGGAGCTGAAGGACAAAAAGGCGCTGGTTATCGATCGGATCAAGGACATCCGTACCGCCGAGCGCGCCTTCAGAACCAAGTATCAGCGCTTTACCGGCAGCTTCGATACCCTGGTTTCGTTCGTGCTGAATGATTCGCTGGTACTCGAGCGCAAGATTGTCGACGAGGACGATTCGGTGGCCATGGCCATGCTGAAGAAGTCGGGTAGAAAGAATGTCGAGCAGTTCACCGTGGCGGTCATCGATACGATCTTCTCGCCCAAGAAGCTCACGGCAGCCGATGTCGAGCAGTTCCGCTTCATCCCCGGAACCGATGACAAGGCGCAGTTCATCCTGGAGGCCGGCTTCACGACGGCTTCGGGTGTGACGGTGCCCATCGTCGAGTGCCGCGCTCCCTACAAGCTCTTCCTCGACACGGTTGCTTTCCGTCAGGACATCGTCAACCTGATCGACGACGAGGTGAACAACTTTAACCGCTACCCCGGCGTGAAGTTCGGTTCGATGGATGCAGCCAACAATGAAGCAGGCAACTGGGAGTAAGACTCCGAATCCGATCCATAAGGTGTCCATTCAGCTCGCGTTGGATGGACACTCTTTTTCCACCCCGCTCCCTGCGGCGGCGGGGGAGGAGCCCGTGGAGGTCGAGCTGCTGACTCCCAAAACGATGCTGGTGCCGGCGGAGCTCTTCGACGAGGAGCGCGGAGCCGAACTGCTTGCGGCAAACGGCATGGCTCCCTCGGGTGACGAGTGCGTCGTATGCAGCGATCCGGCACAGGAGACCGTCGCCCTGATGGCCGTTCCGGCAGCGGCGCTGCAGCCCGTGACGGAGCGCTTCGGCGAGCGGCTCTTCTATACGTCGCCGCTGCTGCATGCCGTGGCGACGACAACGCCCGTCGTGTGGCTCTGCCTTCGTTCCGGACTTCTCTATGTCCGGGTCTGCGATCCGGCGTTGCAGCTCGCCGAGGTGATTCCCGCGCCCGACGAGGCCGACGTCCTCTATTTTATCGAACGGCTCTCCGGCAGCTTTGAGCTCAAGCACTACGCGCTGCGGGCCGCAGGGGACGATCCCCGGGCCCTCATGAAGCTGCTGGGGTCCCTTTTCAGTGAGGCGACATGCGAATAGTCAGCGGCAGATACAAGGGCCGGGTGATCAATCCGCCCCGCAACCTGCGGGCCCGTCCGACGACGGACTTCGCCAAGGAGAACCTCTTCAACGTGTTGGGCAACCTGGTCGATTTCGAGGAGTGCGACGTGCTGGACCTCTTTGCCGGGACGGGTTCGATCAGCTACGAGTTCGCCTCGCGGGGGGCCCGGAGCGTCACGTCGGTGGAGATCAACCCGGTGCACTACAATTTCATCCGGCAGACCGCGGCGCAGCTCGGCATCGAACAGCTCCATGCGGTCAAGGCGAATGTCTTTCTCTACCTGAAGAACTGCACCAAGCAGTTCGACATCGTCTTTTCGGATGCGCCCTACGATCTGGAGGGCAGCGAGGCGGTCGTCGACCTGGTGCTGAAGGGCGATCTGCTGCGCCCGGGCGGCATGCTTATCTTCGAGCACTCGAAGAAGATGGATTTTTCCTCCTGCGCGGAGTTTTGGCAATTAAGAAGTTACGGCAGCGTGCAATTTTCTTTCTTCAAAAAAGGGTGAAAAGCCTTGCTGTTTCAAAAATTTATACTATCTTTGCACTCGCAATACCGAAAAACGGTGCGTTAGTTCAGCTGGTTAGAATACGTGCCTGTCACGCACGGGGTCAGGGGTTCGAGTCCCCTACG
>UQUQ01000011.1 GCA_900544265.1 uncultured Alistipes sp. | reverse complement strand
GCGATGTTCTTGTCGGCCTGCGCCTGGTCCATCTGCAACTGGGCGCCGATGTTCTTGCCCACGTCGATGTCGGCGATGTCGATCGAGAGGATCTCGAAGGCCGTCCCGGCATCGAGGCCCTTTTCGAGCACGACGCGCGAGATGGAGTCGGGATTTTCGAGCACGATCTTGTGCGAGTCGGCCGAACCGATCGACGAGACGATGCCCTCGCCGACACGCGCCAGCACGGTCTCCTCACCGGCGCCGCCGACCAACTGCTTGATGTTGGCACGCACCGTCACGCGCGCCTTGGCGATGAGCTGGATGCCGTCCTTCGCCACGGCGGCCACGGGCGGCGTGTTGATGACCTTCGGGTTCACCGACATCTGCACGGCCTCGAAGACGTCGCGGCCCGCCAGGTCGATGGCCGTTGCCATCTTGAAGTCGAGCATGATGTTGGCCTTCTGTGCCGAAACGAGCGCATGCACGACGTTCGTGACGTTGCCGCCGGCGAGGTAGTGCGCCTCCAGCTCGTTGGGGTTGAGCTTCAGTCCGGCCTTCGTGCTCTCGATCATCGACGAGACGATCGTCGAGGGCGGCACCTTGCGCCAGCGCATCAGGATGAGCTGCAGCAGGCTGATCCGCACGCCCGACACCAGGGCCGAGAACCACAGTCCCACGGGGATGAAATAGAAGACGAGCCAGACGGCAAACAGGCACACAAAGACGATCAGTACGATCATTCCAGACTGGAAATCCATAGCGAAAAGGGCTTTTAGTTAGGTTATTTGACTACTTTCACGATCACGCTGAAGTTCTCGAATCCCACAACCTCGACTTCGCGCTGCGGATCGACATAGGCGTCGAGCGACTTGGCCTCGTAGATGCGGCCGTCGATCTCGATGCGGCCCATGGGCGAGAGGCGCGAGAGGGTTTTTCCGCGCTCGCCGACATGCAGCTCCTCCTCGGGGCGGGGCATGCTCGAGGAGTCGATCTGCTGCCTGAGCGAGAAGCGCTGCCACGTTTTGGCGCGCAGCGAGATGATCGTCGCCACGAGCGACAGCAGCAGCACGACGGCGATGGCGATGATGCCGCCGACGGTTCCGAACGCGCGGAACGCGAGGTAGACGGCGCCGCCGTAGCTGACCAGCGCCAGCAGGGCACCGACCGATACGCCCGGCAGCAGCACGATCTCGGCGACGAGGAACAGCACGCCGAAAAGAATCAGCAGCACGACATACAACAGGTCCATGGAGAGCGATTGCAATGGTTATACGGCAATATACGGATTTTTTCCGATTATTCCGCGATTTCGACGACTTTTATTTCCAGCGTGTCGTCCGCCCGGCGGATCGCCTCCGCCACGCGGTCGGCAACGGCGCGGTCGTCGAACGTCCCGACGACGAAGTAGTGTCCGGCCCGCGAGAGTTCGGCCGAGCCGGCCTGTTCGGCGATCGCCTGCTTGACCGCCTCGGAGAGCGCCTCCGTTCCGGCGATCTCGATCCGGAAGAAGGTGGCGGCGGTATCGGGCTCCTGCGCGAGGTTGCGGTAGACACCGTCGGTCCAGACCACGATCTCGGGCCGGATGAAGCCATGCTCCTTCAGGAGCTTGCGCGCCGCCTCGGCCTCGTCGAAGGTGGCGAAGCCGCCCGTATAGTAGCACCACTTGCCGGCATCGTTTATCAGGTAGAAGAGCGGGTAGGCGCCGCGGAAGGTCGCTGCCGCACGCTTCGTATTGAAGGTTCCGAGCAGGATGCGGTAGATCGTGCCGTTGGCGTAGACCTTGCACTCGGGAATGGGGTTCTGGTAGGTGTATTTCGGATGCGACGAGAAGGCGACCGTATCGTAGTCGAGGAAGCTGCGCTCGGCGATGCGCACCTTCGGCAGGCGGAAGTCCACCGTCTCCAGCTGCCCGGCAACCCCCCGCAACGAGTCGGCCGCAGCCGTCAGACCCAGTACGCGGGCCACCTGCTCCTCGTAGTCGACAATCACGCGCTTGCGCAGGAAGTAGTCCGCCACGGCATCCGAGGCGGTCTCGCCGCGCAGCGTGGTCATCTGACGCGACGCCCGCGCCGCAAGCTCCTCCTCGCGGGAGAGAATCTCCTCCTCGCCCAGCCGGTCGAGCACGTAGGAGTAGGCGTAGCTCTTGTTGTCGTAGATGTAGTTCCAGAGGGTCGACAGCGAATCGGCCAGCCCCGCGTTCTGCCGCTCGAGCGCCTCGAAGCGGTCGTGAATCTCCAGCGCCTCGCCCTCGGTGCGGGCGGCCGCATAGGCCTCGGCCAGATCGGTGGCGGTCCCGTGGTTGACCAGGAAGCGGTTGACATAGTCCACGGCCTGCGGCTCCATGCGCTGGGCACGGCGCAGCGCGGCGTAGTCCTCCGGAGCGAGACAGTCACGGAAATAGCTGTTGTATACCAGGTTGCGCACCTTGAGCGAGTCGGGGATGGAGACCTCCGCCGCGGATGACGGCTCCGAAGCCGACGCGGAGTTCAGGTTGGCAAGGACCCACTCCTGCTCGATGGCGTTGATGCGGTCGATCAGCCGCCCCTTGGCGGTGCGCAGGTCGAAGATCAGGCTTTCGAGCCGCAGAATCTCCTGCGTGTAGCGCTGGCGGTTGTCCGGTTCGTCGTGCAGGCGATGCCGCATGCCGCTCACAACGCGCACGATCGAATCCTCACGCACCTGCAGCTGCGCATCACGGCGCAGCAGCGACATGTACTCCTCGTTGCTCTCCAGCCCCGCAATGCGGGCCTGCACGGCCGGCTGCTGCGCAACGGCCTCCCCGCAGAGAAGCAGCGCGGCAAGCGACAGAAGCGATATGCAAAATCGACGAAACATCGCAGTTATCTCCACCATTTAATGAAAAAGAGTTGAATGAGACCGAAAATCTCCAGACGGCCCAGCAGCATCAGCAGCGAAAAGACCAGCTTCACCGCGGAGGGCAGGGCGCCGTAGTTGCCCATCGAGTAGACCTCGCCGAAGCCCGGACCGACGTTGCCGATCGAGGCCACCGAGCCCGAGAAGCTCGTCATCAGATCGCAGCCGAAGAGCGTGCCGACGACCGTCCCGAACAGGATGAACATCAGGTAGGTGACGATGAAGATCAGCACCCCGTAGAGGGTCTCGTTGTCCTGGATGATGCCGTCGAGCCGGATGCGGATCACGGCATTGGGATGCTGCTGCTGCTTGAGGCGTGCACGCATCATCTTGCCGGCCAGCACCAGCCGGTTGACCTTGATGCCGCCGGCCGTCGAACCGGCACAGGCGCAGATGATCGAACCGAAGATCAGCAGAATGATCGCGAACGAGGTCCACACGTTCGTGTCGGCCGTGGCGAATCCGGTCGTCGTCACCAGCGTCACGAACTGGAAGGCCGCATAGCGGAAGGCCCGCCAGAACGTGGGGTAGATGTCCGCGGCATAGAGGCTGACGGCGATCAGTACGCTGCCCAGCAGCAATATGCCGAAGTAGTAGCGCGCCACCTCCGACCGGAAGATGTTGTTGCGCTTGCCCGTCACGGTGGCGTAGATCAGACCGAAGTGCACGCCGGCAAAGGCCATGGCGAAGATGAGGATCGTCTCCATGGCCGGGCTGTTGTAGTAGGCCAGGCTGGCGTTCTTGGTCGAGAAGCCGCTCGTCGCGCAGGCCGACATGGCATGGCAGAGCGAGTCGAACCAGTTCATGCCCGCCGCCTTGAGCAGCAGGGTTGTCAGGGCCGTCAGCCCGACGTAGACCACCAGCAGGATCTGCACGATAAGCTGCGTATGGTAGCGGTAGTTGTCCTTGGCCAGCGTCGAGAGTTCGACGTTCGACAGGGTCATCTTGCTGCGGCCCATCGACGGCAGGACCACCAGGGCGAACATCACGACACCCATACCGCCGATCCAGGTCGTGGACATGCGCCAGAAGTGCATGCCGCGCGGCAGGATCTCGACGTCGTTGAGAATCGTGGCGCCCGTGGTCGTGAAGCCCGAGACACTCTCGAACCAGGCATTTTCCAGGTTGAATTCGCCGCCCCAGATCAGATAGGGGAACATCCCCACGACGCAGGCCACGAGCCACGAGCCGACGACGATGCAGAACCCCTCCTTGTTGGTGATCTGCACCTTGCGTTCGACGAAGATCAGCGGAAAGGCCCCCAGCAGCGCCGTCAGCAGCGACGAGAGCAGCAGGGGATAGAACGCCGAGTCCACGCCGTTGACGTAGGAGATACCCGCCGACAGCAGCATGAACGCCGCGATGAAGAGCATCACGACGCCGACATAGCGCAAAACCACATCCACTCTCATTGCGGCATCACGATTTGGACTGTTTCGACTGGTTGATCAGCGTGTCGATCTTCTCCTTGAGCTCGAGCATCTCGTCCTTGCACTCGCCCTTGACGGTGAAGGGGATGCGGAAGGAGAGGTAATCGCCCAGTCCCTTGTTCATCCCGAGGATGGGATTCACGCAGTAGATCGTCATGAAGTAGTAGAGCATCAGCACGATGGCGATCATGACGGCCAGCGAGATCAGCACGGGGGTCACGGCCCGGTAGGCATTCTTCTTCATCTGCTCGGCACGCGGGGCGAGCGAGCTCTGCGTCGAGGTCATGTAGTTCTTGATGGCCGAGGTCAGCCGGCCGTAGAGCGCCTCGTACTCGTCGTTGTACCAGCGGCCGCCCACGGAATCGACCTGCGCCACATTCAGCGAATCGCTACCCGCAAGCCCGAAGGCGAGGTAGTTGTCCGTCAGCAGGCGCAGCTCGGTCGTCGCGAAGGCCAGCGAGTCGAGGAACGACTTTTCGAGCGCCTCGTTCTGGGCGATGAGCAGCGTGTTTTCGAGCCGCTCGAGTTCGGCGCGGCAGAGACTGTCGTAGGAGCGGTCGCCGAAGACCGCCAGGTGGATCAGCGCGATGTTCTGTTCGTGTGCGGCGTCGAGCATCTCCTTGGCCAGTTCGATGTTTCGCTTGTTGGCCTTGAGGATCTCGCCCGTATCACGGCTCAAGTGGCTCAACTCCAGGAAGGAGACCATCCCCGAGAAGAAGAGCAGGCAGACGATGCTCAGAAATCCGACCGTCACCCTTTTGCGCAAGCCCGTCATGTTTCCGATAGATTAATCCGGTTGTCTTGGAAAAAATATACGTGCAAATATACGAATAATCCGCGATTAATCCCGAATTTCGCCGATCAAATCGTGCGAGGAGTCCATCTCGCCGAGCGCCACGCGGCAGATCGTGTTGATGCGCGAGCGGTCGTAGGGGGCCTTCACGCGCCGGTAATTGCCCGTATAGCCGAACATCATGCCGCCGCGCATCGTGCTCTCGAACAGCACGGTATCCTCCGTGCCGCAGGCCCGGCGGCAGAAGTCGCCGTGCAGCCGGTCGCAGAGCGCCTCGAGCACTTCGACGCGGTGCGTGGCCACACTCGACTGCACCTTGCCCGGCAGGTCGACGGCCGGCGTGCCGGGCCGCTCCGAGAAGGGGAAGATGTGCAGGAAAGAGGGGGCCAGGCCCTCCAGAAAGTCGCAGGTGCGGCGGAAATCCTCCTCCGTCTCGCCGGGAAATCCCACGATGACGTCGATGCCGATGAAGGCGTCGGGCATCAGGCGCCGCACGGCGGCGATGCGCTCGGCGAAGCGCGCCGACGTATAGCGGCGGCGCATCAGTCCGAGGATGCGGTCCGAGCCGCTCTGCAGCGGCACGTGGAAGTGATGCTGGAATTTAGGTGAGGCGGCGCAGAAGGCTATGATTTCGTCCGTTAGCAGATTCGGTTCGATCGACGAGATGCGGTAGCGCTCGATCCCCTCGACCTCGTTCAGCGCCCGCAGCAGGTCGATGAAGCGCTCGCCCGTCGTGCGGCCGAAATCCCCGGTGTTGACCCCCGTGATGACGATCTCCTTCTGACCCGCCGCGGCGATCTCGCGCGCCTCGGCCACCAGGTCGGCGACGGGCATGTTGCGGCTTGCTCCGCGGGCGTAGTGGATCGTGCAGTAGGAGCAGCAGTAGTCGCAGCCGTCCTGCACCTTGAGGAAGGCCCGCGTGCGGTCGCCGCTCGAGAAGGCCGCGAAGAACGAGGTCAGCGAGTCGGTGTCGCAGCTGTAAACCTGCGCCCGGCCCTTTCCGGAAAGTTCAACCACCCGTTTATATAGCGCGCCCTTATCGTTGTTGCTCAACACGATGTCCACACCGCCGATCGCAGCGATCTCCTCGGGCTTGAGCTGCGCGTAACAGCCCGTCACGGCGATGATCGCCTGCGGGTTGCGGCGGTGCAGCCGCCGGATGAGGTTGCGGCACTTCTTGTCGGCGTGCTCGGTCACCGAACAGCTGTTGATGACGCAGATGTCGGCCTCGGCCGTGGGGGAGACGCGCACGAAGCCGCCGCGCTCGAACTCCCGGGCCAGCGTCGAGGTCTCCGAGAAGTTGAGCTTGCAGCCGAGCGTATGAAAACTGACTCTTCGGGGTTGCATGATTCCTTCGCTTTTTCGGGCACGAAATTACGAAAACCGCGCGAAATTTGGAGGCTTTCCGATAAAAAAGCGTAAATTTGCGCGCTATCGACGAACGCTCATGGAATTTTTCAGCGACCTGATCCGCTACGGCTATCTCTACAACGCGCTCGCGGCCTGCATCCTCTCGGGCATCACGTGCGGCGTGATCGGCACCTACGTCGTCTGCCGCCGCATGGTCTTCCTCGCGGGGGGCATCACGCACGCCTCGTTCGGCGGGCTGGGCATCGCCTTCTACCTCGGAGCCAACCCCATTGCCGGGGCGATGCTCTTCGCCGTGCTCTCGGCCCTGGGCATCGAGTGGGCCGGCAGCCGCGGCCGCATCCGCGAGGATTCGGCCATCGGCATCATCTGGTCCGTGGGCATGGCCGTCGGGGCGCTCTTCATGAGCCTGCGCCCGGGCTACACCTCCGGAGACCTCTCGGCCTTCCTCTTCGGCAGCATCGTCACCGTCACGCACGGCGACGTCGCGGCCCTCGCCGCACTCACGGCCGTCGTCCTTGCGGGCGCCGCCCTGTGGCTGCGCCCGGTCATGTACGTCGCCTTCGACCGCGACTTCGCCCGCAGCCGCGGCATCCCCACGCGCGTGATCTCCTACGTGATGGCGGCGCTCGTCGCCGTGACGATCGTCCTCTCGATCCGCATCATGGGCATCGTGCTGCTCATCTCGCTCATTACGATGCCCGTAGTGATCGTCAACGCCTTCTCGCGCTCGTACCGCACCATCGCCCGCTGTGCGCCACTCGTGGCCGTTGCGGGCAACGTCGCGGGCCTCGCGGCAAGCTATGAACTGGACGTTCCGCCCGGCGCGGCCATAATATTTACCCTCACCTTTGCGCTTATTGTCGCAAAACTGTTAACTTTGTGTCGGAAAAAACCGCGCCTGCCGCATGAAAAGCATTCATAAACTCGTCCTGAAGTCCTATCTGGGACCGATGATCCTGACGTTCTTCATCGTCATGTTCGTGCTGATGATGAACTTCGTCTGGCGCTACATCGACGAGCTGGTGGGCAAGGGGTTGAGCGCCGGCATCATCATCGAGCTGATGTCCTACGCCATGGCCAACATGATCCCGATGGGGCTGCCGCTCTCGATGCTGCTGGCGGCGATCATGACCATGGGCAGCCTGGGCGAAAACTACGAGCTGCTGGCCATGAAGTCCGCGGGCATGTCGCTCGTGCGCATCACCAAGCCGCTCATCATCCTCGTGGGATTCATCGCCGTGGGCAGCTTCTTCATCGGCAACGACCTCGTGCCGTATGCCAATCGCAAGATGTACAGCATCATCTACGACATCCGCCAGCAGAAACAGACGCTCGAGTTCCAGGACGGCCTCTTCTTCAACGGCATCGACAACATGTCGATCCGCGTGGGGCACCAGGACCCCGAAACGCACCTGCTGCGCGACGTGCTGATCTACGACAACCGCCAGGCCAACGGCAACATGAACACCATCGTCGCCGACTCAGGCTATATCCGCCTCTCGGACGACAAGCGCTACCTGCTCGTGACGCTCTTCCACGGCCAGACCTACGAACAGGCCCGCAACAGCCAGTGGTACACCAAGAGCACGCTGCGCCACCATACGTTCGACCTCCAGAAGCAGATCATCCGCATGGACGGCTTTGCCATGGGCCGCAGCGACGCCAACCAGTTCTCGAACAGCCAGACGAAGGACATCAGCGAGCTGCAGCACGACATCGACTCGCTCGAGCTGAAGGTCAACGCCGCGACGACGAGCTCCTACGAGCCGCTGCTCAAGGAGCAGATCTTCGTGCGCGACAACTCGGTGCTGCCGCAGCCCGACAGTCTGCGCGTCGACAAGCGGGACTACGGCAACCTGATGGCCATGGACTCGATCGCACGGCTTCCGGTGCGCGAGAAGGAGGAGGTGTGGGACAATGCCCGCACGCTGGCCAAGAACTCGCGCAACATGTTCGCCTTCGACGAGACGACGGCCAAGGATGCACTCAACCAGCTCTACCGCAGCAAGGTCGAGTGGCACAAGAAGATTTCGCTGCCCGTGTCGATCATCATCTTCTTCCTGATCGGCGCACCGCTCGGGGCGATCATCCGCCGCGGCGGACTGGGACTCCCGGTCGTCGTGTCGATCATCTTTTTCGTAATCTACTACATCATCAGCCTCTCGGGCGAGAAGCTCGCCAAGGAGGGAAGCTGGGATGCCGTCTACGGCATGTGGCTCTCGACCTTCATCCTCACGCCGATCGCCGTCTACCTGACCTACAAGGCGACCAACGACTCGTCGCTGCTCGACACGGACTGGTATGCCGGCAAGATCAAGGCCGTGGAGGAGAGGCTCGCGCCGATGTTCCGCAAGATCAAAAACGCAATAAAATTCAAACGCAATGGCAAAAGAGACGATTCTGAATAGTGTGGAGGAGGTCATCGAGGATTTCCGCAACGGCAAGATCGTGATCGTCGTGGACGACGAGGACCGCGAAAACGAGGGAGACTTCATCGTCGCCGCGGAGAAGATCACGCCCGAGATCGTGAACTTCATGCTCAAAGAGGGGCGCGGCGTGCTCTGCGCACCGCTCTCCGAGGCGCGGTGCGCCGCTCTGGAGCTCAACATGATGGAGGAGAACAACACCTCGCTGCTCGGCACGCCCTTCACCGTGACGGTCGACCTGCTGGGCCACGACTGCACCACGGGTGTCTCGATCCACGACCGCGCCGCGACGATCCGCGCGCTGGCCGATCCGGCGACGCGCCCGAGCGACCTGGGGCGTCCGGGCCACATCAACCCGCTGCGCGCCCGCGAGAAGGGGGTGCTGCGCCGTCCGGGCCACACCGAGGCGGCCGTCGACCTGGCCCGCCTCGCCGGCCTGCAGCCGGCCGGTGCACTGATCGAGATCATGAACGAGGACGGCACGATGGCCCGCCTGCCGCAGCTCGTCGAGAAGGCCCGCAAGTTCGGCCTGAAGATCATCTCCATCGCCTCGCTCATCGCCTACCGCCTGCGCCAGGAGTCGATCGTCGAGCGGGGCGTCACCGTGCCGCTGCCCACCGAGTGGGGTGACTTCCGCATCACGCCCTTCCGCCAGAAGTCGAACGGCGTGGAGCACGTAGCCCTGACGAAGGGCGAATGGACCGAGGACGAACCGGTGCTCATCCGCGTGCACTCGTCGTGCGCCACGGGCGACATCTTCGGGTCGTACCGCTGCGACTGCGGCGAGCAGCTGCACCGCGCCATGCAGATGATCGAGAAGGAGGGCAAGGGTGCCATCGTCTACCTCAATCAGGAGGGACGCGGCATCGGTCTCTGCAACAAGATCCACGCCTACAAGCTCCAGGACGAGGGGCTCGACACGGTCGACGCGAACCTCAAGCTGGGCTTCAAGGCCGACGAGCGCGACTACGGCGTGGGGGCGAGCATCATCCGCGAGCTGGGCATCCGCCACATGCGGCTGATGACCAACAACCCGCTCAAGCGGGCCGGACTGGAGGGCTACGGATTGCAGATCGACGAGATCGTGCCGATCGTCATCGCCCCGAACAAGTACAACGAACACTATCTGGAGACCAAGCAGGAGCGCATGCACCACACGCTGGGTCTGAAAAAGGCATAGGCAGATGGAAAACGCCAGGCAGCTGCGCATCGTCTTCATGGGCACGCCCGAATTCGCCGTGCCATCGCTCCGGGCGCTCGTCGCCGGAGGCTACCACGTCGTGGCCGTCGTCACGACGCCCGACAAACCGGCCGGCCGCGGACAGAAGCTCCACGAGAGCGACGTCAAGGTGGCGGCCCGCGAGCTGGGGCTTCCCGTCCTGCAGCCCGTCAAGCTGCGCGATCCGGAGTTCGTCGAGGCACTGCGGGCGCTGCGACCCGACCTGGGCATCGTCATCGCGTTCCGCATGCTGCCCGAGATCGTGTGGGCCATGCCGCGCCTGGGAACCTTCAACCTGCACGCCTCGCTGCTGCCGCAGTACCGCGGCGCAGCGCCGATCAACTGGGCGATCATCAACGGCGAGACCGAAACGGGCGTCACGACCTTCCTGCTCAACCACGAGATCGACAAGGGGGCGATCCTCGATCAGGTGCGCGTGCCGATCGGCTCCGAGGATACGGTCGGGACGATGTACGAACGGCTGATGAACATTGGCACGTCGCTCGTCACGCAAACCGTGGACCGCATCGCCGCGGGCGACATCACGCCCGTCGAGCAGCAGTCGGTCGACGAACGGACGCTGCACCCGGCACCCAAAATCTTCAAGGAGGATTGCCGCATCGACTGGACGCAGCCAGGCAAGCGCATCGTCGACTTCATCCGCGGGCTGTCGCCCTATCCGGCCGCCTGGACCGAGATGTACCGCGAGGGCAACGCAGCGCCTTCGACGGTCAAGATCTTCTCGGCCTCGTTCGAGCCGGCGCCGCACGACGAGCCGTGCGGCACGATCGAGAGCGACGGCCGTACGCTGATCCGCGTGGCATGCGCTGACGGCTGGATCACGCTCGGCGAACTGCAACTTGCGGGTAAGAAACGCCTTACGGTGCATGACCTGCTGCTGGGGTGGCGCGACATCAACCTCTGCCGCTTCCACCGATAGGAGAGGCCGACAGTGCAGGGCCTCAGACCGCTGCTACCACAAAATCCTGGTCCGCAAGACCGGGATTTTTCGTTTCCCCACCCCGACATTGCGCCACAGGGCAGTCCCTCACCAACCATCCTCCGGCGGTAAAATGAGAGCAAAGTCCGGTCGTGCCCCTTGAAAAAAGAGGACCGGCGCGCCGCGATTGCCTGATTTTTTCGTATCTTGCAGAAAGAAACCACCTTTCAAACCACAAACCCATGAAAAAACTGCTGTTTCTGTTCCTGCTGCTCGTCGGCGGATTCAGCCTGCCGTCGGTTCAGAGCGCCGAACCCGTTCCCTTCAACGGACTGATTGTCGACCAGACCGGCAAGGGCATCAAGGCCCGCATCACGGTCAAGTCGGACGAGCGCTACACGATTGCCAACAAGCGCGGCGAGTTCGGTCTGACGGACGTGGCACCCACGGATACACTCGTCGTCACCTACAAACGCGTATCGCAGGAGATTCCCGTCGCCGGACGCCGGAGCCTGCGCATCCGCTGGATCGCCGAAGCTCCGGAGTATGAAGAGGACGAAGGACTGGTCAACAGCGGCTTCGGTTACATCAAGCGACGCGAATATACGGGCAACTCGTCGCGGCTCTCGGGCGAGGAGATGGTGCGCCGGGGGTATACCGACCTGCAATCGGCCATCCTCGGGCTGATTCCGAGCGTGCAGCTCCACGGCGGGCAAATCATCATCCGCGGCATCGGCTCGGTCAACTCCAACAATGCGGCGCTGATTCTCTGCGACGGGGTCGAGGTGCACAGCCTGAACAGCATCAACATCCGCGACGTCGTCTCGGTCGAGGTGCAGAAGGGGAGCAACATGTACGGGCTTCGCGGCGGCAACGGCGTAATCCTGATTCGCACACGGAAGTAAAAATATGTGAATAAATCAAATTATAAACTCAAATATGTATTATTTTTGTCTCACTAAACCTGATTGCCTATGATATAGACTGCATTATTGTATAAACACATGAAAAAGCGTACCGTCCCCGCACAAAAAGCGCCGGTACAAACATATAAAAAGCGTTAGCTTTGCGTCTTTGCATATCGAAATCTGGAAAATTTCAAATTGTGGCAAAAGAAGTGAAGTTGATGCTCACGTCTATGGCGTGGGCTTTACTTTCATTGCTGCCACAAGGTATTCCAGAACCTCGATATGCGACAATAAAGTTTTGTCCCACGTTTTTTATATGCCTGTTCAAAATCACCAGCCGAAGGGACACGGCATATATTTTCATTCAGCAAATGAAACGGATTATTTTCATTCTATGCACATCTTTCCTGATGAGTTCCTGCGCAACCATATTTCTGTGGATCTAAAGCAAAAGTAACTTTCGACAGCGATATCCGAGAACCAGCCACATTGACCATCGACGGAAGAAAACACACAAACATCACCTTCCCGTATACGACAAAAATCACGCGTGGCTTCGACGAAACAGTCGTAAAGGCAGAAATGAAAGGCCACACAGCCGAGCCGGTCATTGTCAACAAGAGTTTCAATGCCGTCTCTGTCATCAACTTGTTCGATATCCTCGGTTGGGGCATCGATGCTGCTACCGGAGCCATTACCAAGCCGGAATTCAAATTCTATCAAATAGATTTTCAACCGACAGCCGAATCCGAGAATCAAGATCAGGAAAAAGAATAGGGGAGTTCATCTCACAACGAACAGCGCCCGACCTCGAAGGTCGGGCGCTGTTTCATTCGATAGTGTTTCGTGACAGCCTGTGAACCGTACAAGACGGCTCTTGCGGCGCCTGCGGATCAGCTCCGCGCCGGCGCATCGTCGTCGGCAAGCGACATGGCACCCTTGCCGCAACCCGCCACACACTGTCCGCACGAGATGCAGCGCTCGGGATCGACCGTCGGCAGGGCAAAGCCCTCCTGCGAAATCGCCTCCACGGGGCACACGTCGATCATCGGACAACGGTGGTTCTGCGGGCAGAGCCCGGGATCGATGCGGACGGCCATCAGCGGATCTTCTTGATGATCTCGCCGCCGTGGCGGATCGCCTCCTCGTTCTGCGGGAGCATCTTCCAGGCACGCTCGGGCAGCGACTTCTTCAGCCCGACCATCACGTTCTCCATCTTCACGACGGGGCAGACCTTCAGGTAACCGCCCAGGATCATCGTATTGAAGAGCTTGGCCTGGCCCATCTTCGCACACTCGGCCGTGGCGTCGATCGAGTAGACCGAGATGTCCGTGCGCACGGGGTGGCGCGAGATACCGTTCGTGTCGTAGATCAGTACGCCGCCGGGCCTGATCATCGGCTCGAACTTCTCCATCGACTGCTGGTTCAGAATGATGGCCGTGTCGAACTCATGGGCGATGGGCGACGAAATCTTGCGGTCCGAAAGGATGACGGTCACATTGGCCGTACCGCCGCGCATCTCGGGACCGTAGGAGGGCATCCACGTGACCTCGTAGTCCTGCATCACGCCGGAGTAGGCCAGAATCTTGCCCATCGAGAGGACGCCCTGTCCTCCGAAACCTGCTATAATCAACGTCTCTTTCATAGTCGTCCTCTTATTTTACTTCCTTGATATCGCCCAGCGGATAGAAGGGCAGCATGTTCTGCTCGAGCCACTCGTTCGAGGCCACGGGCGAGAGTTTCCAGCCGCTGTTGCAGGTCGAGACGACCTCCACGAGCGAGAAGCCCTTGCCCTCCATCGAGCGCTGGAACGCCTTTTTGATCGCGGCCTTGCACTTGCGCACGTTGGCCGGCTTGTGCACGCTCTGGCGCGTGATGTAGGTCGCACCGTCCAGATGAGCCATCATCTCGGCGATCTTGTAGGGATAGCCGTTCAGGTGCGCGTCACGTCCGTAGGGCGTCGTCGCGGTCTTCATGCCCAGCAGCGTCGTCGGGGCCATCTGTCCGCCCGTCATGCCGTAGATGGCATTGTTGATGTAGATCGCCACGACATTCTCGCCGCGGGCCGCCGCATGGATCGACTCCGCCGTACCGATGGCCGACAGGTCGCCGTCACCCTGGTACGTGAAGACCAGATTCTCGGGCGTAAGCCGCTTGACGGCCGTTGCCACGGCCAGCGCACGGCCGTGTGCCGCCTCGATCCAGTCGATGTCGATGTAGTTGTATGCGAATACGGAGCAGCCGACGGGCGAAATACCCACGGCCTTCTCCTCCAGTCCCAGCTCGGCGATGACTTCGGCGACGAGCTTGTGCACCGTGCCGTGGCTGCAGCCCGGGCAGTAGTGCATGACATTGTCGGTAATGAGTTTCGGTTTTGCGTAAACCAGATTCTCCTGTTTGATTTCAACCTCTGCCATCGTCTTCTACTTTTTAATCAGTTTTTCTTTGAGTGCCGCGAGCACCTCGTCGGGATTGAAGAGCATGCCGCCCTGACGTCCGTAGTGCTCCACGGGAGCCTTGCCGTTGACGGCCAGCCGCACGTCCTCGACCATCTGACCGGCGTTGAGCTCGGCCGAAAGGAAGCCCTTGACGCCGCGCGCGGCCAGTTCGGCGATCTGTTTCTTCGGGAAGGGATAGAGCGTGATGGGGCGCAGCAGGCCGACCTTCAGCCCTTCGGCGCGTGCCAGTTCGACCGTCGCCGAGCAGATGCGGGCCGACGATCCGAATGCCACGATGACGTAGTCGGCATCGTCGCACTCGACAGCCTCGTAGCGCACCTCGTTCTCCTCGAGCGCCTGGTACTTGGCCTGCAGCCGCTGGTTGATGACCTCCATCTTCTCGGACTGGAGCTCGAGCGACGTGACGACGTTGCGCGCACGTCCCGCGGGCTTGCCTTGTGCGGCCCACGAACCGCACTCGGCGCGCAGCTCCTCCTCGGTCTTGCGCGGACGCTGCGGTGCGAGCACCACCTTCTCCATCATCTGACCGATGGCACCGTCGGCGAGGATCATCGCCGGATTGCGGTACTTGAACGCCAGATCGAACGCCTCGGCCACGTGGTCGTGCATCTCCTGCACGGAGTTCGGAGCGAAGACGATCAGGTGGTAGTCACCGTGACCGCCGCCCTTGCAGGCCTGGAAGTAGTCGCCCTGCGAAGGCTGGATCGTACCCAGACCCGGGCCGCCGCGCTGGCAGTTGACCACCAGGCAGGGCAGCTCGGCGCCGGCCAGGTAGCTCAGCCCCTCGGCCATGAGCGAGATGCCGGGGCTCGACGACGAGGTCATCACCCGTTTGCCGGCCGATGCGCCGCCGTAGACCATGTTGATGGAGGAGACCTCCGATTCGGCCTGCAGGACCACCATGCCCGTGGTCTCCCACGGTTTGAGCTCCATGAGGGTCTCCATCACCTCCGACTGCGGAGTGATCGGGTAGCCGAAATATCCGTCGCAACCGTAGCGGATCGCAGCATGGGCGATCACCTCGTTGCCTTTCATCAGTTTTACCTCTTTCTCTGCCATAGCTTACTCGAATTTTTGACGATAAACCGTAATGACGCTGTCCGGACAGATCACCGCACAGGAAGCACAACCCGTACAGGCATCGGGATTCGCCATGCGGGCCACGGGGTAGCCCTTGCTGTTCACCTCCATCGACAGTGCGAGCACATTGCACGGACACGAAGCCACGCAGACTCCGCAGCCCTTGCAGCGCTCCCGGTCGACAACGATTGTTCCTTTGATTTTAGCCATAACGCCGTAGTATTGTTAGTTCCTTACAAATATAGTAAAATTTCCGGGTTCAAATTTATTTTCGTTATAAAAAAACGCCCTCTCGTAATAAAATTGTGCAGACAGGGAAGGCAGCAGTTTTTCCGGAAAGAGATCCGGACAACTCTTTTTCGGGCGGATCGGCCCGATGCGGCCGCAAATCGAAAAAAAATGATTATATTTATCCATCCGGGCTATTCCGGCCAACGCTAAAAACCACCGCTATGAACGATCTGTTCTCCTCCTTTATGAAGCGCACGCTGGCGCTCATCGACGAAGGCTCGTTTTTCCGCAAGCCATTCCGCTGGCTCTACACCCTGCTGGCCGTCCTCAACCTGCTGATCCCCATCGCCGTCCTCGTGTCGGCCATCAACAACCGGCTCTTCAGCGGCGGCGGCAAGATCATCGTGGCCTTCATCCTCATCTCCGTGATTCTCTGCATCCTCTCCTGGTTCGGATTCCTGATCTGGTGGGACCGCCGCGACAAGGTGAACGCCTCGTCGCGCCCCGACGACGAATTCGTCGCCATTCCCGTCTTCTCGCACTTCCTTCAGACCAGCGGCGAATGGCTGGGCATGTTCGTCGGAATCGGCGGCTGCGCCCTGTCGCTCGTGGCGCTGATCTTCCTCGGAGAGGAGGGCCGGATGCTGGGACACATGCTCGGCACGGGGAGCCTCATCGGCGGAGGGCTGTTGTCGTGCATTCTCTTCCCGATCTACGGATTCCTGATCGTCGTGGCAGCCCGCGTGCTGGCGGAACTCTACCGCGCACTGGCTGCCATCGCCAACAACACCCGGAAATAACCGCCCCGAGCAACCCATCGGCAGCAACCGGTCCGCAACCCCGCTCGGGCCGCCTGCGGAGACGAATGCGAGGCATGCCCCCGACGGCCCGCTCCGTCACCGTCTTTTTCAATGCAAAAATCCCGGAATTTCCGGGATTTTTGCATTGTCGGAAAGACGTTCCGATATTACTCCTCAACGGTCTGTTTGGGGTCCTCGCCATAGACATTCTCACCGCGCGTGCCCGGCAGGCAGTACCACACCAGAAAGAAGATGCTCCAGACGAAGTTGATGACGCCGCCCGTGCCCAGCACGACGAGCTGCGCGGTGGAGAGGCGCACCTCCGCGCCGTTCAGCAGATCGGAAAGCGACTGCAAGCCGAAATATGCCACCAGAACCGACAGGATGAATCCGAAGACATAATAGGCCAGCAGCAGCTTGCCGCTGCGCCCCGTATCGTGCAGGCGGCGCACCGAAACGGAGATGTAGGGCAGCAGCAGGCCGAGCCACAGCAGCGAGGAGAGGAGAGCGGTCCCCTTGAAGAGCAGCGCATCGATGATCCGCGCCACCAGCAGGAAGAGGAACGAGAAGAGCACGAAGTACCAGAATTCCGAACGCCGGGCACGACCCTCGAAGGAGACGTAGTTACGCAAACATTTGACAAACCATTTCATATGCGGGTAATTTTGATTGAGTCCGGATCGAAATCACCGTTCCCCGGCAGGATTCGCATGCCGCGGACTGGGACCGTAGTCGTTGTCGCCGCGGTCGCCTGACGAGAGGAACGAAAAGAGCAGAAAAACGAGGTAGATGCCGGCCGTCAGCACGACGACGACCTCGAAAGTCGAGAAGGCGTGGCACTCGCCGTAGAAGCGTCCGGCGACGAGCAGCACGACGTAGGGGGCCATCCACCAGCCGCTGCGTCCCGTATCGTGCAGGCGGCGCACCGAGACGGCCAGCTGGGGCAGGAAGAGGAGCAGCAGCACAACGGTCGAAAAGAGCCGCGGACCGCCGCCGTAGCCGAACACCAGCACGTCGAGGATGCGCGCCGCCACCAGCAGAGCAAACACGAAGAGCGTGAAGTACCAGAACTCCCGGCGCCGGGCCCGACCCCGGAAGTTGGCGTAATTCCGGAAACATCCTGCGATCCACTCCATAGCTGAAACCCTTGTTTTCCGTCCGGTCAAAGATACGAAAATAATGCCTGCGGACAAATTTTTCGGCGGTCAAACGCCGTTCGGCAAAAGAAAAAAACGCGGGAGCGCCGCACAACCGGCCGCTCCCGCATTCGTTGCATGCTCCGCCGCGGAGCTACTCCGCAAAGGAGTGGATCACGACGCCCGAGCGCAACTTGGGCTCGAACCACGTGGTCTTCGGTGGCATGATGTTGCCCGTATCGGCGATGTTAATGAGCTGCTGCATCGAAACGGGGTAGAGCGCAAAGGCCACCTTCATCTCGCCGCTGTCGACGCGGCGCTTCAGCTCGCCCAGGCCGCGGATGCCGCCCACGAAGTCGATGCGCTTCGACGTGCGCAGGTCCTTGATGCCGAGGATGCGGTCCAGCACCAGATTCGAGAGCACCGTGACGTCGAGCACCCCGATCGGGTCGCTGTCGTCATACGTGCCGGGCTTGGCCGTCAGGCTGTACCAGTGCCCCTCGAGGTACATCGAGAAGTTGTGCAGCCCCGTCGGACGGTACTCCTCCGTGCCCTTGTCCTCGACCACGAACGACTCGCGGAGCTTGTCCAAAAGCTCGGCGGGCGTCAGGCCGTTCAGGTCCTTCACCACGCGGTTGTAGTCGATGATGCGCAGCTGTCCGGCCGGGAAGGTCACCGCCAGGAAGTAGCAGTACTCCTCCTCGCCCGTATGGTGCGGATTCTTCGCCTTGCACTCGGCGCCCACGCGGGCCGCGGCGGCCGTGCGGTGGTGTCCGTCAGCCACGTAGAGGGCCGGAATCCCCTTGAAGAGCTCCGTGATGCGGTCGATCTTCTTCCGGTCGCGGATCACCCACAGCTTGTGGCCGAAGCCGTCGGGGGCCGTGAAGTCGTACTCCGGCGCCTCGTTCCGGACCACCTCGTCGACGATGGCGTCGATCTCGGCGTTGTCGGGGTAGGCGAAGAAGACCGGCTCGATGTTGGCCTGCTGGTTGCGCACGTGGATCATGCGGTCCTCCTCCTTGTCGGTGCGCGTGAGCTCATGCTTCTTGATGGCACCCGAGAGGTAGTCCTCGAAGTGGCAGCACATGGCCAGGCCGTACTGCGTGCGGCCGTCCATCGTCTGCGCATAGATATAGTAGTACTCCTCGGGGTCCTGCTGCAGCCAGCCCCGCTCGCGCCACAGGCGAAAATTCTCGACGGCCCGGTCGTAGACCTGCTGCGAGTGTTCGTCGGCGATCGGATCGAAATCGATCTCGGGCTTGATGATGTGCAGGAGCGAGCGCTCCGTGGCCTCGGCTTTCGCCTCGGCGGAGTTCAGCACGTCGTAGGGACGCGACGCCACTTCGGAGGCAAGCTCCTTCGGAGGACGTATTCCGCGGAAAGGTTTGATGCGTACCATAAGTTTTTCGGTTGTTCAGGGTTCTGGGTTGGTTGGTTCGGGTTCTGCAAAACCGGAAAGAGGCGGGTCGGAATCGCCACCCGCCTCTCTCCGCGTTGCCGTTTCGTTACTTGTTGACCTGGAAACGGGTGTTGCCCGTGCGGAAGAAGTCGACAATCTGCCGTGCGGCGGCCAGACCGGCGTTGATGTTGGCCTCGGCCGTCTCGGCGCCCATCTTCTTGGGCGTGGCGAAGACCCGCTTGCCGAACTTCTCGTCCAGCTCCGCCTGATTGCCGGCGGCGATGTCCGTCACGTACTTCAGATCCTCGCGCTCGGTCAGCGCCCGCAGCACGCCCTCTTCGTCGATCACCTCCTTGCGGGCCGTGTTGACGAGCGTCGCCCCCTTGGGCATCGACATGAGCAGGTCGTAGCCGATCGAGCCCTTCGTCTCGGCCGTGGCCGGGATGTGCAGCGACAGGTAGTCCGACGAGGCGTACAACTCGGCGATCGAGCCCACACGCTTCACGCCGTCGGCGGCGAAGACCTCCTCCCCGACGAAGGGATCGTAGGCGATCACCTCCATGCCGAGGGCCTTGCCCTTGCGGCCCACCAGCCGGCCCACGTGGCCGTAGGCGTGGATACCCAGCGTCTTGCCCTGGATCTCGGAGCCCGTGCCGGGGGTGAAGCGGTTGCGCGCCATGAAGATCATCAGCGCGATGGCCAGCTCCGCCACGGCGTTGGAGTTCTGACCCGGGGTATTCATCACGACGATGCCGCGTTCGGTGGCGGCGGCAAGGTCCACGTTGTCGTAGCCCGCGCCGGCACGCACCACGATGCGGAGGTTCCGCGCCGCGTCGATGACCTCGCGCGTCACCTTGTCGCTGCGCACGATCAGGGCGTCGACATCGGCCACCGCCTCCAGCAGCTGCGTCTTGTCGGTATACTTCTCCAGCAGGGCGAGTTCGTAACCCGCCTCCTCGACGATCGAGCGGATTCCGTCGACGGCCTTCTTGGCAAAGGGCTTTTCGGTTGCAACCAGTACTTTCATCGTTTTCTTGATTTCAATGTTCAACTCTTCATGATAATCCCAGGCCTTCACCTCCCCGGTAAGGGTATCGTAGCCGGTCGGGACACGCGTGATGATGGACATGGCGCGTTATTTGGCATGCTTTTCGGCGAACTCGCGCATGCACTCCACGAGCACCTGCACGCTCTCGATCGGCAGGGCGTTGTAGCACGAGGCGCGGAAGCCGCCCACCAGACGGTGGCCCTTGATTCCGACGATGCCGCGCGCCTTGGCCTCCTCCATGAACAGGGGAGCCAGCTCCTCGTAGCCGTCGGCCATGACAAAGCAGATGTTCATCAGCGAGCGGTCCTCCTTCTCGACCGTGCCGCGGAAGAGCGGGTTGCGGTCGATCTCGTCGTAGAGCAGCTGTGCCTTGGCGACGTTGCGGCGGTGGATTTCGGCTACGCCGCCGATCGACTTGAGCCAGCGCAGCGTCTCCTTCAGCACGTAGATCGGGAAGACGGGCGGCGTGTTGAACATCGAGTTGTTCTCGACGTGCGTGCGGTAGTTGACCATCGTCGGCAGGTCACGCACGATGCGGTCGAGCATATCCTCGCGGATGATGCCGAAGGCCACGCCCGCGGGTGCGAGGTTCTTCTGCGCGCCGCCGTAGATCATGGCGTACTTCGTGACGTCGACCGGGCGCGAGAGGATGTCGGACGACATGTCGGCGATCAGGGGCACCGGCGAGTCGATATCCTCGTGGTACTCCGTACCGTAGATCGTGTTGTTCGACGTGATGTGCAGATAATCCAGATCCGTCGGGATGGCAAAGCCCTTGGGGATATAGGTGAAGTTGCGGTCCTCGGACGAAGCCAGCACCTCCACTTCGCCGTAGCGCTTGGCCTCCTTGATGGCCTTCTTCGACCATACGCCCGTATTGACGTATCCGGCCTTCTTACCCAGGAAGTTGGCGGGAATCTGATAGAAATAGGTGCTCGCACCGCCGCCCAGATAGATGATCTTGTAGTTGTCGGGGATGTGGAGCAGCTCACGGAAAAGCGCATCGGCATCGGCCATCACCTGGTCGAAGTCCTTCGATCGGTGCGAAATCGACAGCACGGAAAGCCCCGTACCGTTGAAATCCAGAACCGCTTTGGCCGCATTTTCGATGACCTCGTCCGCCAGGATGGAAGGTCCCGCATTGAAATTGTGCTTTTTCATAATGATTTGAAATGAATTTTGGGTATTCAGGTTCTTGTTTGTTATTTTACTAACACAAATATATAAAATATATTTCCGAAAACCCAAGCCTTGCGCAAATAAATTTTACGCCGGGCACGCAAGCTCCGTATTTTTGAATAGTTTTTTGTAAATTTGCCGAAATTTAATGCTTCCGCGCCATGATAAAATCCATGACGGGCTTCGGCAAGGGCGAAGCCACGTTTCAGAACAAAAAGATCACGGTCGAGATCCGCTCGCTGAATTCCAAGCAGTTGGACCTCAACCTGCGCCTGCCGTCCGTCTACCGGCAGTCGGAATACGAACTGCGCACGCTGATCGCCCGCACCGTGCAGCGCGGCAAGGTCGACGTCTTCGTCAACGTCGAGTCGCAGCGCGTCGAAACCCCGGCGCGCATCAACCGTGAACTCTTCCGCGAATACCTCCGCCAGATGAACGATACGCTCGCCTATGCGGGCATCGACGCCGACTACGACACGCTCGTGCCGGCCATCCTGCGCATGCCCGAGGTCGTCTCGGCCGAATCGGAAACGGTCTCCGACGAGGAACACGCCGCGCTCCTCTCCGCCGCGGAGGCCGCCGCCGCACACCTCGACGCCTTCCGCGCGCAGGAGGGGGCCATTCTGATTGCCGACCTGCTGCGCCGCGTCGACCTGATCGAGCAGTACAAAGAGGAGGTCGTCCCCTTCGAGCAGGCCCGCACGCAGACCATCCGCGCACGCATCCTGGACAACCTCGCACAGCTGAAGGTCGACGTCGACAGCAACCGTCTCGAGCAGGAGATGATCTTCTACCTCGAGAAACTCGACATCACCGAGGAGAAGGTGCGGCTGACGAACCACTGCCGCTACTTCCGCGAGGTGGCCGCGGGCGAGGAGGGCGTCGGCCGCAAGCTGGGCTTCATCGCCCAGGAGATGGGCCGCGAGATCAACACCATGGGCTCGAAAGCCAACGAAACGAACGTCCAGATCCTCGTCGTCAAGATGAAGGACGAGCTGGAGAAGATCAAGGAACAGGTATTGAACATTCTCTGATGGGCCAGGTCGTCATATTCTCCGCCCCGAGCGGATCGGGCAAGACCACGATCGTGCACCGCCTGCTGGCACGCTATCCGCAGTTTGAATTCTCCGTCTCGGCCACGAGCCGGGCGCCGCGCGGCACCGAACGCGACGGCGTGGACTACTACTTCCTCACGCAGGAGGCCTTCCGCAAGGCCGTCGCCGAGGGACGCTTCGTCGAGTGGGAGGAGGTCTACCAGGGCACCTGCTACGGCACGCTGCGCAGCGAGGTCGAGCGTATCTGGGACAAGGGACACATCATCCTCTTCGACGTCGACGTCATGGGCGGCATCAACCTCAAGCGCATCTTCGGCGCCGACGCCTGCTCGATCTTCATCATGCCGCCCTCGATCGAGGAGCTGCGCCGCCGCCTCGAGGGGCGCGGCACGGACACGCCGGAGGTGATCGAACGCCGCGTGGCGAAGGCCGAGTTCGAGCTGACGAAGGCCCCGGAGTTCGACCACACGGTCATCAACGACCGCCTCGACGACGCCGTGGAGGAGGTCTGCACCATTCTCGACCGCTTCATCGCCCGCCAGTCATGACACGCGAACTGCTCTACTTCGGGTCGTTCAACCCGGTGCACAACGGGCACATCGCCCTGGCCGAATACGCCGTCGAACGCAACCTGTGCGACGAGGTCGTGCTGATCGTCTCGCCGCAGAGCCCCTACAAGGAGGCCGCGGAGCTGGCTCCCGAGATGGACCGCTTCGAGATGGCCGAGCGGGCCTGCGCCGCCTCGAAATACCCCGACCGGATCAAGGCTTCGGCCGTGGAGTTCCTGCTGCCGCACCCCTCCTATACGGTCGACACGCTGCACTTCCTCGAAAAGGAGTGCGGCGGGCGGATGCGCTTTGCGATCCTCATGGGCGGAGACCAGATCGCCGCACTCGACGGCTGGAAGGAGTACGAACGGCTCTTCGACTATCCGATCTACGTCTATCCGCGGCGCGGGGAGCGCATCGACCGCTTCACCGACCGCATCACGCTGCTTGACGACGCGCCGCTGCTCGACATCTCGGCCACCGACATCCGCCTGCGCGTCGCGCAGGGCGAGCCGATCACCGGGATGGTCGCCCCCTCCGTCGCGGAGTACATCCGGGAGAAGGGGCTCTGGAGCCCCGCCGACCTCGTTGCGGCGCTCACCGTACAGATAGAGAAAACCCCCGACGATCGGCAGCTGCTCCTGACGCGCGGCAAGCTCCACTACCGGCTCAACGAGTGGGGCCGGGCCCTCAACGACTTCAACCGCGTGCTGGCGCTCGACCCCGCGGCCACCGAGGCCGCGCAGTATGCCGGCATGATCCGCGAGATTCTGGAATTCCGATACAAAGACATCTACAACCCCTGATGGAAAGACTCAAGATTGCCCTTCTGGCAGGCGGCGACTCCCCCGAGCGGGAGATCGCCCTGCAGAGCGCCGCACAGATCGAGGCGGCGCTCGATCACACGAAATACGACATCACGGTCATCGACCTGCACCACCGCGACTGGCACTACACGGCCCCCGACGGCCGGCAGTGGCAGCTCGACAAGAACGACTTTTCGCTCACGGTCGACGGGGTGCGAAAGGTCTTCGACTATGCGCTCATCATCATCCACGGCACGCCGGGCGAGGACGGACGCCTGCAGGGCTACCTCGACATGATGGGCATTCCCTATTCGTCGTGCTCGATGACCTCGTCGGTCATCACCTTCGACAAGATCACGACCAAGCGCACGCTCGCCGGCCGCGGCATTCCGCTCGCGCGGGAGATCTTCCTGCGCCGCGGCGAGGCCTACGATCCGGCGCGCATCGTCGCCGGGCTGGGCCTTCCGCTCTTCGTGAAGCCCAATGCCAACGGCTCGTCGTTCGGCGTGACGAAGGTCCTCACGGCCGAAGAGCTGCCCGCAGCCGTCGACGCCGCCTTCGCACAGGGCGACGAGATCCTCATCGAGGAGTGCATCACGGGCCGCGAGATGGGTTGCGGCATCCTCGTGGCAGGGGGCCGCGAGTACCTCTTCCCGATCACGGAGATCGTCCCCAAAAAGGACTTCTTCGACTACGAGGCCAAGTACACGGCGGGGCTCTCCGACGAGATCACCCCGGCGCCGATCGACGAATCGGTCCGCCGCGAGCTCAACCGCATGACGCGCGAAGCCTACCGCGCCTGCCGCTGCTCGGGCGTCGTGCGCGTGGACTTCATCGTCACGCCCGAGGGCCGTCCCTACTTCATCGAGCTGAACTCCATCCCGGGCATGAGCGCCGGAAGCATCGTCCCGAAGCAGGTGCGCCAGATGGGCATGACGCTCGGGGAGCTCTACGACCTCATCATCGCCGACACCTGCCGCAAATGATCGAGATCGACGACAAAATCGTCAGCGCGGACCTGCTGCGCGAGTGCTTCGCCTGCGACCTGGCGGCCTGCAAGGGCATCTGCTGTGTCGAGGGCAATGCGGGCGCACCGCTCGAGATCGACGAGGTCGACACGCTCGAGCGCGAATATCCGAACTACCGTCCCTGCATGACAGCGGAGGGGATCGAGGCCGTCGAGCGGCAGGGCTTCATGGTCGTGGACGAGGAGGGCGACTACACCACGCCGCTGGTCAACGACGCCGAGTGCGCCTACGCCTGCCGCGGCGAGGACGGCGTGACGTTCTGCGCCATCGAGAAGGCGTGGCAGGAGGGTCGCACGACCTTCCGCAAGCCGATCTCGTGCCACCTCTATCCGATCCGCCTGATGCGCTTCTCGAACGGCACGATCGGACTGAACAACCACCGCTGGTCGGTCTGCGAGGCGGCCCGGGTCCGCGGCCGCAAACTGGGCATCCCGGTCTACAAGTCGCTGCGCGAGCCGATCATCCGCCGCTTCGGCGAGGAGTTCTACCGTGCGCTGGAGGCTGCCGAGGAGCTGCTCAAACAACAGTAGGAGGGCAGGGACGCCCTCCCGAACCGCAAAAGAGAACATGGAATGAAAAGATACCTGCTGACACTGGCCGTCCTCGCGACGGCACTCACCGCCGGGGCACGCACGGCACGTCCCTCGCGCGCCGAACTACAACAACAGGCCGTCGAGGCGATGGCCGAGGCTGATTCGCTGCGCCGGCTCTCCGACACGCAGAGCGTGCTGATCGACTCGCTGCAGCAGCTGCTCGACCGCAGCGAGACGCTCCTTGCGGCGCGCAATGCGGCAAACCGGACCCCCGAGGCGGAGCTCACGCCCGAGCAGCGGGCCGAAGACTCCGTCGCCACGCTGCGCCTGCGCCTCGAGCGCAAGCAGATCGAGTCGACGTTCGATACGAACGGCCTGACGGTCATCGACACGCTCAACTCGGGCAACGACGCCCTCTACGTCATTCTCTACGGCAACAACACGTGGAAATATGTCCGCAACCGCGCCGTGGCGAAGGACAGCACGATCTTCGAGAAGTACTGGGACACCGAGTCGCTCTTCCCGTACCAGTCGGTCAACATCGCCGCCATGCCGCAGTCGGTGGTCATCGACCTGATCGACTCGACGCGCAGCTACCACTGCCCGTATCAGGGTGCGGTCAACCCGCGCGGCAAGTACGGACCGCGCCGCGGACGCCGCCACCAGGGCGTGGACTTGCCGCTCAAGATGGGCGACCCGGTCTATGCGACCTTCTGCGGGCGCGTGCGCATCTCGAAGTATGTGCGCGGCTACGGCAATCTGGTCATCATCCGCCACGACAACGGGCTGGAGACCTACTACGGCCACCTCTCCGAGCGGCTGGCCGAGCCGGGACAGTGGGTCGAGGCGGGCGAGGTGATCGGGCTGGGCGGTTCGACGGGCCGTTCGACGGGGCCCCACCTGCACTTCGAGACCCGCTACTACGGACAGGCGTTCGATCCCGAGCGGCTGATCGACTTCAAGAACGGCATGCTCTGCCGCGAGACCTTCCTGCTGAAAAAGTCCTTCTTCAGCATCTACTCCAATGCCGGGCAGGATTTCGAGGACGAGATCGCCAACGAGGAGCAGGACAAGAAGGAGGCAGCCGAAAAGGCAGCCATGCGCTACCACCGCATCCGCTCGGGCGATACGCTGGGTGCTCTTGCCCGCCGCTACGGCACCACGGTCTCGAACATCTGCCGCCTGAACGGCATCAAGTCGACGACGATCCTGCGCATCGGCCGCACGCTGCGCGTAAGATAATAGGGGAGAACAACATCTCCCGAGCATAAAAAGAGAGGGGCCGCAGACAATCTGCGGCCCCTTTCGTATGTCGGGCAGGGCGGAACAGGCGACGAACAGAGGGGAACAGGGAGGGGGAACGGAATCGAGACAAGCGGCCATGCGGAGCGGCCGAGAACCAGATCAAGCGGCGGGGTAGGACCGTGCCGGCTCAAGCGGCGGGGCGGAGCCGGGTCGAAGCGAATTGGGACAGACAGCGGGTCAACGCCGGATCGGACCGAACCAAACGACGGGACCGGAGCCGGACATAAGCAACGTGCTCCGGCCGCGCGGGATCATTTCCCCTCGATGGCATCCACGGCGTCGATCACCGCGGCGCGGAAGGCGTGACGCTCCAGTTCGGCCACCCCGACGATCGTCGTGCCGCCCGGCGAGCAGACGGCATCCTTCATCGCCGCGGGGTGGGTGCCGCTCTCGAGTTGCAGGCGGCCCGTGCCGACGACCATCTGGCTCACCATGCGGTAGGCCTCATCCCGCGGGATGCCGTGCTTGACGGCCGCATCGCCCAGCGCCTCGATGAACATCGCGACAAAGGCCGGGGCGCAACCGCAGACCGTCCCGGCGACGGCCAGCAGCGGGGTGTCGATTTCGACGACCATGCCCACGCCGCCGAGCAGTGCACGCACGGCCTGCCACTCGTCGGCCGTGAGGCTGTGGCGCCGTTCGCAGACGACAATCCCTTCGCAGACCGACACGGGCGTGTTGGGGATCGTGCTTATGTGGTGCGTCCCCGGCGCAAGAATGGTCTCGTAGCGGTCGAACGTAAAGCCCGCAGCCACCGAGAGGACGATCTTGCCGGCGAGCCGTCCGCGCAGGGGCGTCAGCACCTCTTCGACCTGGCGGGGCTTCACGGCGACGACCACCACGTCGGCAAAGTCCGCAACCTGTGCGGCACTCTCCAGCGGGCGGATGCCGCGCAGGCCGGCATTCCGGCACAGTTTCTCCCAGTTGCGCGCACAGGACGCCACCTCGTCGGGCGCGACCTTGCCGCTGCGCAGCAGACCGTCGGTGAGGGCCTGCGCCATGTTTCCGAATCCGAGGAATCCGATCTTCATATCCGTATCAGTGTTGTGCGGCAGAGTAGTCGCGTTCGCCGAAGATGAGCGTACCGACGCGCACCATCGTCGCACCGCACGCCACGGCCAGCGGATAGTCGTGCGACATGCCCATCGAAAGGGTGTCGAATGCCGGCCCGAAGTGGGGTTTCAACCGCTCGAAGCAGCGCCGCAGCTCCTCGAAGTCGCGCCGCACGACCGTCTCGTCGTCCGTATTGGTGGCGATGCCCATCACGCCGCGCACCCGCACGTCGGGCAGCGCCGCAAAGGGCGACGTGGCGATCCACGCCTCCAGTTCGTCGAAGGCCCAGCCGCTCTTGGTCTCCTCGCGCGCCACGTGGATTTCGAGCAGGATGTCGATCACCCGGCCGCACTTGGCCGCCTCCTTCTGGATCGCCTCGGCAAGACGCGCGCTGTCGACCGAATGGATCAGCGCCACGAACGGCGCGATGTACTTGACCTTGTTGGTTTGCAGGTGGCCGATCATGTGCCACTCGATGTCGCGGGGCAGCGCCTCGTACTTCTCGCGCAGCTCCTGCGGGCGGCTCTCGCCGAAGATGCGCTGCCCGGCGTCGTAAGCCTCGCGGATCGCCTCGGCCGGGTGGGTCTTCGACACCGCCACCAGCGTGACGCCCTCGGGCAGCGAGCGCCGCACGGCCGACAATTGACTCTCTATCGACATGTCATCCTATCTTTATGGTTCACAAATTCACGTCCGCACCGAAAAAAAGGCCCGGAGCACTCCGGACCCGTTCAGCGCCGCCCTAACGGGCCAGCACGATCTCCGAGTAGGGGAGCCGTTCGCCCGGCAGCGGACTCCAAGTCCGCTGCGCGCTCTCGTAGACCCGCACTTCGCCTGCATCCGCCGCCGTGGCGACCAGACAATAGAGGTCGAGGTCGCGGCTGTCGTAATCCACCGCGACGGACAGTACGGGTGCATCGATCGTTGCAAACGGCTCGCCGAACTCCATGGTGCGCACGTCGAACGGCCGCAGCTCGCTCGTCCGGCCGTCCACGGCCGAAAGCACGTATCCGCCGGCAAGCAGCGGCGTCGCCTCCTCCGCACCGGCCGTCTCCAGGCGGTTGAAGGGCACGAGCGCTGCGGCCCGCACCGGTTCGCCGACGGCCACGCGGCATCCGTCCGCCACAGAGAAGAGCACGACGGGGGCAAAGCGTCCGTCACCGAGGTCGGCCGCGAGCAGCAGCGCGCCTTCCGCCTGCGTCGTCACGAAGGGGGCGCCGCTGAGCATTTCGGCCGTCAGCCCCTCGGGCAGGGTCCAGCAGGGTGTCGGCGCAGGCAGCGTGCGGCTCTCGGCCATCGCTGCCAGGTGCAGCCGGTCCTCCTTGCCGCGCAGGTAAGCGACATGTATCGAAAGACGTCCCACGGCCGCATAGTGCTCGGGGTCGGAGTCGCGCACGCAGCGCATCGTCAGGTCATAGAAGAGGCCCCGCCCGTCCGCCTCGCCGGGGCAAAGTCCGTAGATGCGGTTGCTGCCGGGATCATTGACGGCACAGCGCATGCCGTAGCCCGAGAGCAGCGCCACCGGAGTGCGTTCCCCCGTCAGCGGATCGAGCCGCTCGATCAGCGTATCTTCCGCCCCGGCCCGAACGATGCCGTAGAGCGATGCCGTCCGGGGAGCCTGCCCGTCGCTGCACGCAAAGCGGCCGAGCGACTGCGTGCGTCCCTGCCGCTGAAGCAGCACCTCGACCTCCGAGGCGGGATAGCCGCCCGGTGCGAGGAACGAAAGGCCGGTGGCCGAGCGGGCGGTGACAACGGCATAGACGCCGCGCGCCGAACCCGCGGCGGAGGCGCCCGTCTGCGAAGACCAGCAGATATCGAACAGCACCTCGTCGTCCGGACGGAGTCCCTGCGCCGTGACCGAAAGCTCGTCACCCGGCGCACGAAGCCCCTCCGATTCGAGGGCGACGTCGGTCACGAAGACCGGCATCTGCTCCTCGTCCGAGACGCACGAGGCGAACAGCATCGCCAGCAAGACCCAGCAACAGAGCAGCCTTTTCATAACAATCAATTCTTTATCAGCACATTACACACATCTCACACCGTATGCGGCGCACCCCGTGCGGGCATACGTTACAAAGATACGATTTTTTTGCCATTTGCGATTTGTTTTGTACATTTGTTTCCTAACTCAACACACGGATATGAAAAAACTCTTTCTGATCTTCGCGGCAGCCGCCGCCGGAGCCTTCATCCCGGCCGCGGCCTGCACGAACTTCATCATCACGAAGGGCGCCTCGACCGACTCCTCGGTGATGGTCTCCTATGCGGCCGACTCGCACGCCCTCTACGGGGCGCTCTACCACACGCCGGCCGGACACCACAAGGACGGGGCGATGCTGCCCGTCTACGAATGGGACACGGGCCGCTACCTGACCGACATTCCGCAGATCGCCCGCACGTGGTCCACGATCGGCAACATGAACGAACACTCGCTCATCATCGGCGAGACAACCTACGGCGGCCGTGAGGAGCTCGTCGACACGACGGGACGCATCGACTACGGCTCGCTGATCTACATCACGCTGCAGCGCGCCACGACGGCCCGCGAGGCGATCCGCACGATTGTCGAGCTGGCCAACACCTACGGCTACGCCTCGAGCGGCGAGTCGTTCTCCATCGCCGACCCCGACGAGGCGTGGATCATGGAGCTCATCGGCAAGGGCTACAAGGACGACGGCAAGGGCGGCAACGCCCGCAAGGGCATCGTCTGGGTGGCCCGCCGCATTCCGGACGGCTACGTCTGCGCCCACGCCAACCAGTCGCGCATCACGACCTTCCCGACGGACGATCCCGAGAACTGCCTCTACGCCCCCGACGTCGTGTCGTTCGCCCGCGAGATGGGCTACTTCGAGGGCGAGGATGCCGACTTCAGTTTCGCCGACGCCTACGCTCCGGCCGACTTCGGCACCGTGCGCGGCTGCGACGCCCGCGTCTGGGCCTTCTTCCGCACCGTGGCCGACGGCATGGACGCCTACGAGGACTACGCCATGGGCTACAACCTCAAGAACCGCCTGCCACTGTGGGTGAAGCCCCGCACGAAGGTCTCGCCCAAAACCGTCTTCGACTGCATGCGCGACCACTACGAGGGCACGCCGATGGACATGACGCAGGACATCGGGGCCGGAGGCCACAACTGCCCCTACCGCTGGCGTCCGATGACCTTCGAGGTCGACGGCACGGAGTACCTCAACGAGCGCGCCACGGCCACGCAGCAGACCGGCTTCTGGTTCGTGGCCCAGGCCCGCAACGACGCACCGCGCGACATGGGCATCCTCTGGTTCGGCGTGGACGACGCCGCGACGTCGTGCCTGACTCCGATCTTCTGCTGCACGCAGGAGGTGCCCGAGTGCTTCAGCGAGCAGAACGGCTCGATGCTCGAATATTCGCCCACGTCGGCCTTCTGGCTCTTCAACCGCGTGACGAACTTCGCCTACATGCGCTACGACATGATCTCGGCCGACATCCGCAAGGTCACGGACAAGTGGGAGAACGACCACCTGGCCGCCATCCCGGGCTTCAACGCCAAGGTGGGCCGCATGTCCGACACCGCACGCCGCGCATACCTTACGGAGGTGAGCGTCACGACGGCCCGGGAGCTCTTCGACCGCTGGTCGAAGCTCGACCGCTACCTGCTGGTCAAGTACATGGACGGCAACGTCAAGAGCGAGCACGCCGACGTGCTGACCTTCCTCGACGGCGAGGGCGGGGCCGCACACTTCGTCGACAACGGCAACGGCAGGCAGATTCCCGACAAGATCCAGTTCCCGGGCTACAACGAGAAGTGGAAGCGCGCCGTGGTGCAGGACAACGGCGAAATCCTGAAGGTCATCAAATAAACCATCGCATAGTATGAAATACGACATCATCGTCGTGGGCAGCGGACCGGGCGGCTACGTCGCCGCCATCCGCGCCGCACAGCTGGGCCGCAAGGTCGCGCTCGTCGAGCGGGCCGAAGCGGGCGGCGTCTGCCTCAACTGGGGTTGCATCCCGACCAAGGCGCTGCTCAAGAGCGCCCAGGTCTACACCTACTGCCGCTCGGCCGAGCACTACGGGCTGGAGCTCACGGGCGAAGTGCGCCCCGACCTGGCGAAGATCGTGGCACGCTCGCGCGACGTCGCCGAGACCATGTCGAAGGGGGTGCAGTTCCTGCTCCGAAAGAATGCCATCGACCTCATCCCGGGCTTCGGACGCCTCACGGCGCCGGGGTACCTCGACGTCGACGGCACCCCCTACGAGGCCGACCACATCATCCTCGCCACGGGAGCGCGCCCGCGCGAGATGCCCTTCATGCCCGTCGACGGGGTGAAGGTCCTCTCGTCGCGCCACGCCCTGACGCTCGACCGCCTGCCCGGCTCGATGATCGTCGTCGGATCGGGGGCCATCGGCAGCGAATTCGCATGGTTCTACGCCGCGCTGGGCGTCAAGGTCACCGTCGTGGAGTACCTGCCGCGGATGATGCCGCTCGAGGACGAGGAGGTCTCGAAAACCATGGAGCGAGCCTTCCGCAAGCTGCGCGCCACGGTGCTCACCTCGACGACCGTCAAGGGCGTTACGGTAAATGGCGACGGGCAGTGCGAGGTGGCGATCGAGGGCAAGAAGGGCGCCGAGACGCTGACGGCCGACGTCGTACTCTCGGCCGTGGGCATCAAGTCGAACATCGAGGGGATCGGCCTCGAGGAGCTGGGCATCGCCGTCGAGCGCGACAAGGTGCAGGTCGACGCCTTCTACCGCACGAACGTCCCGGGCATCTACGCCATCGGCGACATCGTCCCGGGCCCGGCGCTGGCGCATGTCGCCTCGGCCGAGGGTATCTGCTGCGTGGAGGCCATCTGCGGGCTCAATCCCGCACCGGTGGACTACACGACCATCCCGTCGTGCATCTTCACCTCGCCCGAGGTGGCGTCGGTGGGCATAACCGAGCAGGAGGCCCGCGAGCGGGGCATCGACTGCCGGATCGGCCGCTTCCCCTTCACGGCTTCGGGCAAGGCCACGGCCGCCGGGGACCGCGACGGCTTCGTCAAGCTGATTTTCGATGCGGAGGAGCGTCTGCTGGGCGCCCATCTGGTCGGTGCCTCCGTTACGGAAATGCTCGCCGAGCCGACGCTGGCCCGCAGGCTGGGCGCCACGGCCCACGAGATCGCCCGCACGATCCATGCACACCCGACGATGAACGAAGGGGTGATGGAGGCCGCCGAAGCGGCCCTCGGCGCCGCAATCCACCTCTGACCCGACCGTTTCGGACACTCCGGACACAAGAAAAACCGCCTCCTTTCGCAGGAGGCGGTTTTTTATTCGGGGCTCTCTCGTCCAATGGCAGGGCAGGGGGCTTCCGGGCCGGAAAGGCAGCAGTCGGGGAGGGACGGTCAGAGCAGCGCAGCCAAAGCAACAGCGATCGGAGCTGCGTGCGGGGCCGGGCAACGGCGGTCGGGACAGCGCGGTCGGAGCGGCGTGCGGCCGGGCAGCGGCGTGCGGCCGGGCAGCGGCGGTCAGAGCAACGGCGGTCAGAGCAGCGTCTCGTCGAGGTAGGCCGTGCGGGTGAAAATCTCCGCGGGGTAGCGCACGTCGCTCAGGAAGAGTCCCTGCGCCGGGACGCCGGCACTCGAGCGCGACAGGTCGCGGCTTGCGATGATCGCCCGGAAATCCTCGGGCGTGTAGCGGCCGCGCCCGACGTCGACGAGCGTGCCGACGATCGCCCGCACCATGTTGCGCAGGAAGCGGTCGGCGCGGATCGTGAAACACAGGCGTCCGTGCCCCTCGCTCCAGCGGGCCGTCACGACGCGGCAGATGTTGGTCTTGTTGTTCGAGTTGAGCTTGGCAAACGACGTGAAGTCCTGCTCGCCGAGGAGCGCTTCGGCCGCCTCGTTCATCCGCGCCACGTCCAGCGGCACGTAGTACTGCCACGTCGCATGGCGCGTGAAGGGGTTTTTGCGCGTCTCGATGTAGTAGCGATACTCGCGCTCGCGCGCATCGAACCGGGCGTGCGCCCCGTCGGCCACGGGGGTCATCCGCGCCACGGAGATATCGTCCGGCAGCAGGAAGTTCAGCTTGTAGACGGTCCGTTCGGGCTCCGCGACCGGAGCCGCACAGTCGAAGTGGGCCACGTAGTAGACGGCATTCACCCCGGTGTCGGTGCGTCCGGCGCCCGTCACCTCAACTGGCTGGCGCAGCAGCACCGTCAGGGAGCGTTCGAGGGTCTGCTGCACGGTGGGCATGTCGGGTTGCCGCTGCCATCCGCAGTAGGCGGCGCCGTTGTAGCGGAGTTCGAGAAAATAGCGCATGTTTTTTCTTGTTCTACGGTTTTGAAGGGGTTGCGTCTTGAAACAATCCGTCCGCCGGCGGGACGCAACCCGGACGGCGGACGGAGCGGAAGCGGAATCAGCGCCGCGGCTTGATGCCCAGCTTCACGGGCCGGATCATGTTCTCGGGTTTGAGCACCTCGTCGAGCTCCTCGCGCGTCAGGATGCCGTGCTCGAGCACCAGTTCGTAAACGCCGCGGCCCGTCTCGAGGGCCTCCTTGGCGATCTTCGTCGAGTTCTTGTAGCCGATGATCGGGTTGAGCGCCGTCACCACGCCGATGCTGTTGCGGACATACTGCTGGCAGCGTTCACGGTTGGCCGTGATCCCCTCGACGCAGCGGATGCGCAGCGTGTCGAAACCGTGCATGAGCAGCTCGGCCGACTCGAAGCAGCACTGTGCCATGACGGGCTCCATGGCGTTGAGCTCCATCTGCGCGGCCTCGTCGGCCATCGTCACGCAGAGCTCGTTGCCGATGACCTTGAAGGCGATCTGGTTCATCACCTCCGGAATCACCGGGTTGACCTTGCCGGGCATGATCGACGAGCCGGGCTGGCGCGCCGGAAGGTTGAACTCGCCCAGGCCGCAGCGCGGGCCCGACGAGAGCAGGCGCAGGTCGTTGCAGATCTTGTTCATCTTCGAGGCGATGCGCTTCATGGCCGAGGAGTAGCCCACCATGCAGACCGTGTCGGAGGTGGCGCCCACCAGGTCGTCGGCCAGCTTGACGTCCCAGCCCGTGATCTCGCGGATGGCCGCCGTGCAGCGCTCGGCATAGCCCGGCTCGGCGCAGATGCCCGTGCCGATGGCCGTGGCGCCCATGTTGATCGAGAGGAACTCGAGTGCCGCGTGGTCGAGGTTGTCGACCTCGCCCTCGAGCACGCTGGCAAAGCCGTGGAAGGTCTGGCCGAGGGTCATCGGCACGGCATCCTGCAGCTGCGTGCGGCCCATCTTCAGCACGTCGGCGAACTCCTCGCCCTTGCGGTCGAAGGCGGCGATCAGCTCCATGAGGTGCTGCCGCAGCTCGAGGTGCGTGGCATAGAGCCCCAGGTGGATGGCCGACGGGTAGGCGTCGTTGGTCGACTGCGAGCAGTTGACGTGGTCGTTGGGCGAGCAGTACTGGTACTCGCCGCGGCGGTGGCCCATGATCTCGAGCGCGCGGTTGGCGATCACCTCGTTGGCGTTCATGTTCGTCGTGGTGCCGGCGCCGCCCTGGATCATGTCCACGGGGAAGAACTCGTGAAACTTGCCGTCGCGGATCTCGCGGCACGCCTGGGCGATGGCCTCGTAGAGCTCGTCGGAGAGCAGCCCCAGCTCATGGTTGGCGATGGCGGCACCCAGCTTGACGATGGCCAGCCCCTCGATGAAACGGGGATAGTCGCACAGGCGGAACTTGCTGATGGAGAAATTCTCCAGACCGCGCATGGTCTGCACGCCGTACAGCACCTCTTCGGGAACCTCCACGCTGCCGAGCAGATCGCTCTCGGTACGTGTCATTTTTGTCTGTTTTTCCATATCAAGAATAACAATATTTGTGAGTATCGTCTCGTTTTCGTTTAGGATCATAACCACAAGCACCCGTAAAGATAACAATTATTTCTGATTTCAAAAACAATTTCGGCATCGACCGCAAATTCCGTCAAGAAGTATTATCTTTGCAGGACATATTTCCGACCAAAACAAAATGAAAGCGATCATCATAGGTTACGGCAAGATGGGCCGCGAGATCGAGAAGATCCTCGCCGAGCGGGGCCACGAGGTGGTTCTCGTCGTCGATGCCGACAACAGCGCGGAGCTCAACGCCGCGAATCTGGCCCGGGCCGACGTGGCCATCGAATTCACCACGCCCGCCACGGCGTGCGCGAACATCCGCACCTGCCTCGAACACGGCACGGCCGTGGTGAGCGGCACGACGGGCTGGACCGAACGCCTGCCCGAGATGCAGGCGCTCTGCCGGCAGCGGGGCGGGGCCTTCTTCTACGCTTCGAACTACTGCTTGGGGGTCAACCTGCTCTTCCGCCTCAACCGCCAGCTGGCCGCCATGATCGACCGCGTGGGCGGCTACGAGGTCCGCATCGGCGAGACGCACCACACGCAGAAGAAGGATGCGCCGAGCGGCACGGCCATCACGCTGGCCGAGGGGATCATCGACAACCTCTCCGCCAAGCGCTCGTGGGTCAACTACGCCCCGGGCGTCGAGCAGGCCGCCCACCGCGTGGCGAGCCCCGCCGAGGTGGCACCCGACCAGATCGAGATCGACTCCCGCCGCGAGGGCACGGTTCCGGGCATCCACACCGTGACCTACGAATCGGAGGACGACATCCTCGAACTTAGCCACACGATCAAGAACCGCCGCACGCTGGCCCTCGGCGCCGTCATCGCCGCGGAGTTCCTCTGCGGCAAGCGGGGCGTCTTCGGCATGGACGACCTGCTGCAATAATTCAGGCAAAGAGACGCAACATGGGAAAAATCAAGGCTTTCTTCCGCAACAAATGGGTCGGCTTCACGCTCGCCACGGTGCTCTACACGCTGTGGTTCGTCGTCTGGACCGGCAACCTCTGGCTGCTGCTCGGCATCCCGGTGATCTACGACCTCTACATCTCGCGGCTCTTCTACCGCTACGTCTGGAGCCACAACGCCCGGCTGTGTGAGCGCAGCAAGACCTACAAGACCGTCTACGAGTGGGTCAACGCCGTCATCTTCGCCACGGTCGTGGCGACGCTCGTCCACATCTTCGTCTTCCAGATGTACGTCATCCCGACCTCGTCGATGGAGAAGTCGCTGCTCATCGGCGACTACCTCTACGTGAGCAAGGTGACCTACGGGCCCCAGATGCCCAACACGCCGCTCTCGTTCCCGTTCGTGCACCACACGATGCCCTTCTCACAGACGAAGAAGTCCTTCTCCGAGGCGATCAAGTGGCCCTACCACCGTCTGAAGGGGCTGCGGCCCATCCGCCGCAACGACGTCGTGGTCTTCAACTTCCCGGCGGGCGACACCGTGCTGCTCGAGAACCAGTCGGTGACCTACTACGACGTGCTGCGCAGCTACGAGGCCTCGTTCGGTAAAGAGGAGGGTCGCCGGCGCCTCAACGCGGAATACACGGTCATCTCGCGGCCGGTGGACAAGCGCGAGAACTACATCAAGCGCTGCATCGCGCTGCCGGGCGACTCGCTCGAAATCCGCAACGGCGAGGCCTGGATCAACGGCAAACCGCAGGAGCCCGAGCCGGGGCTCCAGTACCAGTATGTCGTGCAGACGGCGGCCCCCTTCACGCAGTACGCCCTCGAAAAGCTCGGCATCCGCGAATACAGCGGCAACGGCTCGGTCTACTACATGTGGATCACGGACGAGGTGGCCGAACGGCTCCGCGGCATGAAGAACGTCACGATGGTCCGCCGCTACTACTACGCTCCCAACACGGACGTCTTCCCGCAGTGGGACGAGCCGCGCTGGAGCCAGGACAACTACGGCCCGATCTGGATCCCGAAGCGCGGCGCCACCGTCGCGCTCACGCCGGAGAACCTGCCCCTCTACGAGCGCATCATCACCGCCTACGAGGGCCACACGCTCGAGCAGCGTGACGGTGTGATCCTCATCGACGGCGCACCGGCCGACAGCTACACCTTCGGCATGGACTACTACTGGATGATGGGCGACAACCGCCACAACTCGGCCGACTCGCGCTTCTGGGGCTTCGTACCCGAGGACCACATCGTGGGCAAGGCCTCGTTCGTGTGGCTGTCGCTCGATGCCGACAAATCCTTCCCGTCGAACATCCGGTGGGAGCGACTCTTCAGCAAGGTACGTTGACGTGGCCGAGGACAGCTATCTGACCATCGCCGCCCCCGCCGAGGCGGCCTCCCGGGAGCGCAGCAGCAAGTTCCTCGCCTATGCCTACCCCGTGCGCACGGAGGAGGAGATCCGCGAGCGGCTCGACGCACTGCGCAAACGCTACTACGACGCCACGCACCACTGCTATGCCTGGCGGCTCGGCCCGCGCGGCGAGCAGTTCCGCTCGAACGACGACGGCGAACCCTCGGGCACGGCCGGCAAGCCGATCCTCGGGCAGCTGCTCTCGACGTCGGTGACCGACTGCCTGGTGGTCGTGGTCCGCTATTTCGGCGGCACGAAGCTCGGCGTGCCGGGGCTCATCGCCGCCTACCGCGAATCGGCCGCCGAGGTTCTCGCCGCTGCGCAGATCGTCGAGCGCACGGTCGACCGCGACGTCTGCGTCGACTTTCCCTACGTGGCCATGAACGACATCATGCGCGTCATCAAGGAGCTGCAGCCGACCGTCCGCGCCCAGCGCTTCGACAACCTCTGCACGATGGAGCTCACGATCCGCCAAACGCTCGCCGGGCAGCTGGTCGAAAAGCTCCGCAAGGCGGGCGGAAGCATCCGCGAGGAGGGGCTGCCGGGCGGCAGCTCCGAATAGCCACACGCCGCCACCGCGCGGCACAAACGCGACACACCATGGAAGAACACCGCAACAGCATATACATCAAGGGGGCGCGGGTACACAACCTGCGCAACATCGAGGTCGAGATTCCGCACGACAAGCTCGTCGTCATCACGGGGCTCTCGGGTTCGGGCAAGTCGACGCTGGCCTTCGACACGATCTTCGCCGAGGGGCAGCGCCGCTACGTCGAGAGCCTCTCGGCCTACGCCCGGCAGTTCCTGGGCCGCATCAACAAACCCGACGTCGACATCATCACGGGCATCGCCCCGGCCATCGCCATCGAGCAGAAGGTCAACACGCGCAACCCGCGCTCGACCGTCGGCACGACGACCGAAATCTACGACTACCTCAAGCTGCTCTTCGCCCGCGCGGGCCACACCTTCTCGCCCGTCTCGGGGCAGGAGGTGCGCTGCTACAGCGAGGACGACGTGGCGGCACAGCTGCTCGCACAGCCCGAGGGGAGCCGCGCCGTCATCGCCGCACCGCTCGTGCTGGCCCCGGGGCAGGGGATCATCGAGAAGCTGACGCTGCTGCTCGCCGACGGTCTGCTGCGCCTCCACACGCAGGGGGCAACCCGCCTGATCGAGGAGGTGCTGCCCGAAATCGGATCGCAGAGCGACCCGTCGCAGTTCAGCGTCGTGATCGACCGTCTGCGCGTGGCCGCCGACGCCGACACGCAGACCCGCATCCGCGACTCCGTGGCCCGGGCCTTCTCCTACGGCGACGGCGTCTGCCGCCTCATCACCGAGGCGGGCGAGCAGACCTTCTCGTCGCGCTTCGAGGCCGACGGCATCGAGTTCGAGCCCCCGACGGAGCATCTGTTCAGCTTCAACAACCCGCTGGGCGCCTGCCCGCGCTGCGAAGGCTACGGCAAGGTGATCGGCATCGACGAGGACCTGGTGATCCCCGACAAGAGCCGCTCCGTCTACGACGACGCCATCGCCTGCTGGCGCGGCGAGACCATGCGCCGCTGGAAGGAGAAGCTCATCGAGAACGCCGACAAGTTCGACTTCCCGATCCATACGCCCTTCCACGCGCTGACGGCCGAGCAGAAACGGCTGCTGTGGCGCGGCAACGAATATTTCCACGGACTGGACGACTTCTTCGCCTACATCGACTCGGAGCGGCGCAAGATCCAGTTCCGCGTGATGAAGGCCCGCTACACGGGCAAGACCGTCTGCCCGGAGTGCGGCGGCTCGCGCCTGCGCCGCGAGGCGCTCTACGTGCGTGTGGGCGGGCGGACGATCGCCGACCTGGTGGCCATGCCGGTCGACGAGCTGATCGACTTCTTCAACCATCTCACGCTCGACGAGCACGACACGAAGACCGCGGCGCGCATCCTGACCGAGATACGCAACCGCCTGCAGTACCTTGCCGACGTGGGGCTCGGCTACCTGACGCTCGACCGCCTGTCGTCGACCCTCTCGGGCGGCGAGAGCCAGCGCATCAACCTCTCGACCTCGCTGGGCAGCAACCTCACCGGCTCGCTCTACATCCTCGACGAGCCCTCGATCGGCCTGCACCCGCGCGACACGAACCGCCTGGTCAAGGTGCTGCGGCAGCTGCGCGACCTGGGCAACACGGTGATCGTCGTCGAGCACGAGGAGGAGGTGATCCGCGCCGCCGACTGGATCGTGGACATCGGCCCCGGAGCGGGCTATCAGGGCGGCGAGGTGATCTTCAGCGGACCGCTGCCGCAGCTGCTCGAAGCGCCGCGGAGCCTCACGGCCGACTACCTCGCCGGACGGCGGTCGATCACGCCGCCCCCGGCACCGCGCGGCTGGAGCCGCTCGATCACGATCCGCGGAGCGCGCGAAAACAACCTGCGCAACATCGACGTGCGCATCCCGCTCGGCGTGATGACCTGCATCACGGGGGTCAGCGGCTCGGGCAAGTCGTCGCTCGTGAAGGGCATTCTCTACCCGGCACTGCGGCGCATGCTCTTCGACACGGGCGTCAAGCCCGGCGACTTCGACGCAATCGAGGGCGACGTGCGGCTGCTGCGCTCGGTCGAGATGGTCGACCAGAACCCCATCGGCAAGTCGTCGCGCTCGAATCCCGTGACCTACATCAAGGCCTACGACGAAATCCGCAAGCTCTTCGCCGACCAGCCCTATGCCCAGCACAACGCCCTCACGCCGGCGCACTTCTCGTTCAACGTCGCGGGCGGCCGCTGCGAGGAGTGCCAGGGCGAAGGGGTCATCAAGGTCTCGATGCAGTTCATGGCCGACGTGGAGCTGGTCTGCGAGGCATGCGGGGGCAAGCGCTTCCGCGACGAGGTGCTCGAGGTCAAATACCGCGGGCGGTCGATCTACGACGTGCTGGAGATGACCGTCGACGACGCCGTGGCCTTCTTCGGCGAGGACGAGCGGAACGCCACGTGCCGCCGCATCGTCGAACGGCTCCGCCCGCTGCAGGACGTCGGGCTGGGCTACATCAAGCTCGGGCAGTCCTCCTCGACGCTCTCGGGCGGCGAGAGCCAGCGCGTGAAGCTCGCCTCGTTCCTCACGCGCGAAAGCACGGAGGGGAGCGTGATGTTCATCTTCGACGAGCCGACCACGGGACTGCACTTCCACGACATCTCGAAGCTGCTCGCGGCCTTCGACGCCCTGATCGAACGGGGCCACACGATCGTCATCGTCGAGCACAACATGGACATCATCAAGTGCGCCGACTGGGTCGTGGACCTCGGACCCGAGGCGGGCAGTGGCGGCGGCAATGTCGTCTTCGAGGGGACGCCGCGCGAGCTGGAGCACTGCGCGGCAAGCCATACGGGGGCCTTTTTGGCCAAACGCGGAAAACTCAACGATGAATAGGGAATTCACAACATACACGCTGCCCAACGGCATCCGGGGCATCCACCGCCAGGTGAAGGGGTCGGTGGCGCACTGCGCGCTGGTGATCGGCGCGGGGAGCCGCGACGAACGGCCCGACGAATACGGGCTGGCGCACTTCACCGAGCACGCCTTCTTCAAGGGGACGCAGCGGCGCCGCGCCTGGCAGGTCAACTGTCGCCTGGAGAACCTCGGCGGCGAGCTGAACGCCTTCACGACGAAGGAGGAGACGACGATCCACGCCACGACGCTGCGCGGCGACTTCGCGAAGGCCGTGGAGCTGATCGCCGACGTCGCCTTCCACTCGACCTTCCCCGAACGGGAGCTGGAACGCGAGAAGGAGGTGATCGTCGACGAGATCAACACCTACAAGGATTCGCCCGTCGACATGATCTACGACACGTTCGAGGACATGCTCTTCGAGGGGTCGGAGCTGGGCCACAACATCCTTGGACGCAAAGCCGCGCTGATGCGTTACGACGGCGACGCGATCCGCGCCTTCACGGCCCGCACGCACACGACCGACCGCATGGTCTTCTCGTCGATCGGCAGCTTCCCGGCCCGCACGGCCGAGGCCGTTGCGGCCCGCTACCTGGCCGCCGAGCCCGCCTCCGTGCGGAGTTTCGAGCGCAAGGCCCCCGCGGCATACCGTCCCTTCGAGAAGAGCGTCACGAAGCACACGCACCAGACGCACTGCATCATCGGCAACCGCGCCTGCGGCATCGGCGACGAGCGGCGGCTGGAGCTCTCGCTGCTGACGAACATCCTGGGCGGCCCGTGCGCCAATTCGCTGCTGAACGTCGTCGTGCGCGAACGCCACGGCCTCTCCTACAACATCGAGGCAACCTACACGCCCTACGGCGACACGGGCATCGCGGCGATCTACTTCAGCTCCGAGCACGCGAACGCCGCGCAGTGCATCGAGCTCATCGAGGAGCAGCTGCACCGCCTGCGCACCACGCCGCTCACGGCCCGGCAGCTCTCGATGGCCAAAAAGCAGTTCATCGCGCAGCTGGCCATCTCGAGCGAGAGCAACGAAAGCTACATGCTCGGCGCCGGCAAGAGCCTGCTGGTGCACGACAGCGTCGACACGATGGAGGAGGTCTACGCCCGGGTGCGGGCGCTGACGTCCGAACAGCTCATGGCCGCGGCGGGGGAGGTCTTCAACGGCATGTCGCGGCTCATCTACAAATAACGGAAGGAATCATGGACGCGCTGGAACAGTACATACACGACCACACGGAGCCCGAGGAGGCGCTGCTGCACGAACTGGACCGCGAGACGAACCTCAGGACCGTTGCGCCGCGCATGCTCTCGGGACACATTCAGGGGCGGCTGCTCGAGATGTTCGTCAGGATGGTGCGCCCGCGGCGCGTGCTCGAGATCGGCACCTTCACGGGCTACTCGGCCCTCTCGATGGCCGCGGGGCTCGACGACGAGGCCGAACTGCACACCGTCGAGGTCGACGACGAACTCGAGGAGGTGGCGCAGTCCTATTTCGACCGCAGCCCCTACGGAGGCCGCATCCGCCTGCACATCGGGTCGGCACTCGACATCGCCCCGGCGCTCGGCGGGCGCTTCGACCTGGTCTTCATCGACGGCGACAAGCGCGAATACCCCGACTACTACCGCATGCTAATGGGCGACCGCGGCACCGAGCCGCTCGTCGGCAGCGGCTCGGTGCTTATCGCCGACAACATCCTCTGGTCGGGCAAGGTCGTCGGCCCCGTAGCCCACAACGACCGCCACACGCAGGCGCTCGTGGAGTTCAACCGCATGGTCGTCGACGACCCGCGCGTCGAGAACGTCATCGTCCCGCTGCGCGACGGGCTGAACCTGATCCGGGTGCGGTAGGGGAAGCGGCGGAAGAGAAGACGGCAGGAAAGACGGCGGCAGGAAAGACGGCGGCAGGAAAGACGGCGGCAGGGGAGACGGCGGGCCCGCGATGGACCAATCCGCGCCCGCCTGCGGGGCTGCCGCCGCAAAACCGCCGGACGAGCGCTCCGGAAGCGGGCAAAGAGCAGCCCGACAACGGTCCGCAGCAGCCCGACAACGGCTCGGATGCAAGATTTTGCGGTCAGAATGAAGCATTCTCGCGATTTTTTCCTATCTTCACAAAACCAATCAAAATTGCCCGCCATGAAAAAGCTCATTCTGTCGCTCGCCGCGACGCTGGCCGCTGTATCCCTGCTGCAAGCCCAGAAACCCGACTATCGGTTCGGAAAGGTCTCCGAAGAGGAACTCCGGATGGAGCGGTACGACAGGGACCCCGATGCCGAGGCCGTGGTACTCTGCGAGGAGGTTCGGACCTACTACCTGATCGGCAACCAGTTCACCCGCATGACCGACTACTTCATCCGCATCAAGGTACTCAAGGCGGAAGGCAAGGAGTATGCCGACGTCGAACTGCCGTATGTCTTCCAGCGCGAGAATTACGCCAGTCTCGATGCCGTGGCCTACAACCTCGTGGACGGCAAGGTCGTGAAGACCCCGCTCAAGAAGCAGTACCTGTTCCGCGAGCAGGTCGGCGAGGAGCAGTGGCTGCTGAAGTTCTCGGTCCCGGAGGTCCGCGAGGGCACGGTCATCGAGTACCGCTACCGCATGAACTCCGACTTCATCACCTACATCCCGACGATCGTCGTGCAGCACGACATTCCCACCGAGTACATCAGGGCGGCGGTCGAAATTCCCGAATACCTCCGTTTCAACATCGACACGAAAGGGTATCTCTCCCTCGACATGCAGGAGAATGTCATCGCCGGACGGATCGCCGGCACGAACGTCCCCTACAACGTGCGCGAGATCCGGCTCGAAGGGCGGGACATTCCGGCGCTCAAACGCGAGCCCTTCGTATGGAACCGCAACGAATACCGCTCGATGATCGACTTCGAGCTCTCGCAGCTCGCCCTGCCGTTCACGCAGGTGGAAAACTTCTCCTCGTCGTGGAAGGATGTCAACGAGCTCCTCTCGAAAATCGACTTCAACGACAACATCCACATGGGCAACCCCTTCAAGAAGGAGGTCGACGCCATCGTGGCGCAAAAGCCGGCACCCCGGCAGATGCTGCACGAGATTCTGCGCATGGTCCAGTCGCACATGAAATGGGACGGGAAATACCGGCTCATGAGCCCGTCGCCGAACGACGCCGTGAAACGGGGTTCGGGCAACAGCGCCGAGATCAACTCCGTGCTGATGGCCGCAGTAAAGGATGCAGGCTTCGACGTCGTACCCATTCTGCTCAATCCGCGTTCGATGGGGCGTCTGCCCCAGATGTACGCCACGCTGGACGGCATCAACACCTTCATTCTGCGGGTGACGCTCGACGACGGAAAGTTCGCCTATCTCGACGGCACGGACCCCGACTCGGACGTGGATCTGCTGCCGACCGAGCTGCTCGTCGACCGTGCGCGCATCTACGGGGTCGACGGCAACGTCGGATGGTGCGACATCTCGCAGCTCTCCCCGAGCAGTACGGTCATCAACATGAACCTGCACTTCGACAGCGATCTGTCGCTGCGCGGATGGATCACCGAACGATTCACCAATCAGTCCGCCATGCAGTACAGCTCCGCCTGCACGAAGGCCGGTTCGGAGGAGAAGTATGCCGAAGGTCTGGAAGAGAGTCACCACATCCGGATCGACAGCCTGACGATCAACGGCCGGGGCAGCGCCCTGCTCACACAGCAGTATGCGATGACGCGCGAAACGGAAAAGGCCGGCGATTTCATCTATCTCGACGCGACCGTCATTCCCTTCCTGTCGGAGAACCCCTTCCGGAGTGCCGAGCGCAGCTATCCCGTGGAGTTCGACAACGCGGACTCCTACCTCATCCAGGGCACCATCCGTCTGCCCGAAGGCTACGTGGTCGAAGAGCTGCCCCGGGCAGTCCGACTCAATGCGTTCAACGGTGACATCACCTGCTCCTACATCGTGCAGGCCGCCAACGGAGCCATCCAGTTCCGCATGCAATTCAAACAGAAACGGCTCATCTTCCAGCCCGGAGAGTACGCCGACCTGCAGGCCTTCTACGGCGCCGTCGTGAACATGTGCAACGGCAAGATCGTCCTCCGCAAACAACAGTAGGCCATGCTGCGACTCCTTGTCATACTGCTGGGCGGCCTGCTGCTGCCGCTTCTTGCCGCAGCACAGTCCGCGGAGGCAATCCCCGAGGCCCTGCTTGCGGAGAGCGATGCCGTCGTGCGGCTCGACGAAACCGAAACGACCTACACCTCGCCGACCAACGTCGTGGAGCGCCACCACCGGCAGATCACGATTCTCCGGCAGTCGGCCGCCCGCAAGGGGTTCTTCACCTGTGTCGTGGACCGCAACAGCGCGCTGAAGAGCTTTTCGGGGTCGGTGCGCGACGCCCATGGCAAGGTGATCCGCAAACTCAAGCGCTCGGAGCTGAAATACAGCGAGTATTCATCGGGACTGGCCGACGATGCGGGTTACTACACGCTCGAAATCCTCGCCCCGACGGTGCCCTATACCGTCGACGTGGAGTACGAAATCGCCTGCAACGACGGCATACTCGCCTTTGCGCCGTTTCTGCCCGTCGCCTCGACCGCAACCTCGCTCGAGAAGGCTGCCTACACGCTCTCCGTGCCGGCCGGCACGCCGCTCGGCTACAAGTGCTGCCGCATCGGCGAGCCCGAAAAGCGCACGGAGAAGGAGCGCGACATCTACCGCTGGCAGCTCGAACAGCTGCCCGCCGTGGAGGCCGAGGAGATGATGCCCCGGCTGATCGACCTGCTGCCGATGGTCTTCGCCGTGCCGTATGATTTCCGCTACGGGCAGACACAGGGCAGCATGCGCGACTGGCAGTCGTTCGGCACCTGGCAGCAGGAACTGCTCGAAGGGCGCGACGCCCTGCCCGACGCCCTCCGCCGGGAGGTGCACGCCCTCACGGACACGCTGGCGACACCCCGCGAAAAGGTCCGCGCACTCTACGACTATCTGGGTGCCACGACCCGCTACGTGAGCATCCAGCTGGGTATCGGAGGCCTTCAGCCGATGCCGGCCGCCGAGGTCTTCCGCACGAAGTTCGGCGACTGCAAGGCGCTGGCGAACTACCTGCGGGCCCTGCTCGCCGAATGCGGCATCGACTCGGACTATGCGATCATCCACCTCGACCGGCCGCGCATGTTCCGCGACTTCGCCTCGGCAAACCAGGCCAACCACGCCATCCTGCGCGTCCCGCTCGCGGCCGACACGCTGTGGCTCGAATGCACGAATACGGAGATTCCGTTCGGTTACATCCACGAAGATATCGCAGGACACGACGCCATCCTCATCACGCGCGAGGGCGGGGTCTTCACGACGCTGCCCCGGTATGCCGACACGCTGAACCGCATGGTCCGCCACGTGGAGCTGGACGTCGCACCCGACGGTTCGGTCGCGGGACACGTCACCGAACGCTACGAGGCCGTGCAGTACGAATGGAAGATGGGATTTCCGAAACTCGACGCACGCGATCGGACCGACTACCTGCGCGGGGAGCTGAAACTCCCGACGGCCGCCATCACGGGGATCGCCTGCACGGAGCACAAGGCGCCGATCCCCGTGATCGAGATCACCTACGACTTCACGGCGGCGCACTTCGTCAATTTCTCGGGCGAGCGGGGCTTCGTGCCGCTCTTTCCCTTCCGTGAGCCGGGCGTCACGACGGCCCGCAACCGCACCAACGACCTCTTCCGCGAGACCGGCTACTGCGACACGGAGCGCATCACGATCCGCCTGCCCGAGAACCTGCGCATCGAGGCGCTGCCCCGCACGGAGAGCCTCGACAACCTCTTCGGGCGCTGTGCGCTCACGTTCGACACCGCGGAGAACGCCATCACGGCGGAGTGCCGCATCAGCAAGTACTCCGGTACCTTTCCGCGCGAGGAGTTTGAGGCCTACAAGAAGCTCGGCAACACCATCAGGAAGGCCTACGGAGCCAGCATCGTGGTAAAACGGCAGTAACCGCGCAAAGAAGGGGAGGGGGTAGAGAGAAGACGAGCGATTTTTTCGTAACTTGCCGCAAATTTTCCGCATCATGGAACTCGAGGAACTGCAACGGCGCGTCGACGCCTGGATTCACGAATACGGCGTGCGCTACTTTTCGGAACTGACGAACATGGCCTGCCTCACGGAAGAGGTGGGGGAGCTGGCCCGCGTAATGGCCCGCCGCTACGGCGACCAGTCGTTCAAGGCGGGCGAGAACACGAACCTCGCCGACGAGATGGCCGACGTGCTGTGGGTGCTCGTCTGCCTGGCCAACCAGACGGGCGTGGACCTCACGGCCGCCATGAAGGCCAACTTCGCCAAGAAGACCTCCCGCGACCGGGAACGCCACCTGCACAACGAGAAGCTGCGCGACTGACCGCCTGCGCACCCCCGCACCTCCGTACTCCCGCGTCCTCGTACCCCCGCACCCCCGCACGGAAAAATCCCCGTGCCGGGACCCCGAAGGGCCTCCGACACGGGGTCCGCTTATGGTGGAAAGCGTATGGTTTGGCGCGGATGCGGCGTCCGCCGGCGGGCCGGAGCGTTGCCGGCAGGTCGGGGTGTTACCGGCGGGCCGAAGCATTGCCGGCAGGTCGGGGCGTTACCGGCGGGCCGGGGTGTTACCGGCGAGCCGAAGCATTGCCGGAAGTCCGATCCGCAGAGGCATCAGCGGCTCCGCTGCGGGGCGACCTCGGAGACGGCAACCGGCACGGCCCGCTGCACGACCGTGCGCTGCCCCTCGTCCAGCTCGTCGAAGGAGCGGTCGAACCACCGGCGGGCAAGATCGTCGCGCAGCCCGGCGTAGGCCTTCGTCAATGCCTGCTGCACGCCGACATAAGCGTCATAGGGCGCCCCGGGTGCCGTATCGAGCAGCACGATGCCCCGGCTGACGGCATACCGCTCCCGGCGGCCGTCGGGCAGCTCGAACTCCTGTTCGCGCCGTTCGGAGAGGGCGGCATCATCCGACGGATTGCGCAGGAACTCCGCGACACGGGCCGCCAACTCATCCATCGAGACCGACGTTTTTCGAGCGGCAAGCCCGGCCTGCATCTCGATCCGGTCATTCACAAGCACCCGAAAGCAGTTGCGCTGCGCAATCGCCACTCCGGCCTCTTTTACCGGCTCTTCCCCGGTTCCAAAGGAAGCCTCGATAACGGGAAGCACCTCGACCCTGCCCTGGCCCGCCATGCCGGGTGACGGCGGCAGCAGCCGCTCCACGCTCTCCCCGTGCAGGCTGTAACGCACGCGCAGCATCCCGGCCTCGCGCAGCTCCGCCTTCGCATCGGAGACCGAACCCATGCGCACGGCCCCGTCCGCACGGATCTCGACGGTCAGGCGCGACCGCTCTTCGGCCGGAAGCCGGTCGCGCTTGTCGGCAATGCGCCGCATCATCTCCTCCTTCGTGCAGGGTACGCCGTCGACCCACAGCTCCCCGCCGCTCATGCGCACCACGACGGTATAGGCATCGCCGCCCGGAGCCTCTTCCGCAACCGGCGCCCCAGCGGTCGGCGCCTCCGCCGGCTCGGCGACCGGGGGCTCGGCCGTCCGCACCGTAAAACTGCAAAGCATCATCATTCCGGCCACCACGGGGATGGCAGCACCGAGACGCCACAGGGCGTGGCGGTGCATTTCAAATCGTGTCATCATAAGAAATCGGTTTTTGGTGAATGAATGGTTCAACCCGCAGGTCATATCCGGATTATAACCGAAGAGTTGACGAAAGATCACGATTCGATAGGCCGTCAGGTCATACCCGGTCTTCAGCACGTCGGCATCGGCCTCCCACTCCTGCACCTCCTCGAGCCAGCGCCCGGCAATCCAGACAAAGGGATTGATCCAGTAGAGGCAGCGCACGACCTCAAGGACGATCCGCTCCGCCGTGTGGGCGTGGCGCACGTGGCTCCGCTCGTGGCAGAGGATCATCTCGCGGCGCAGACCCGTGCACGCGGGACTCATGAAGACGGTCCGCAGGAAGGAGAAGGGCGACGCAATGGCGGGATGCTCGGCCAGCGTATAGCCGTCACCGGGCGTGAGGTGCGCCCGGCGGCGCAGGCGCCGGATACGCAGCATCCGCACCCCGAGCAGTCCCAACGACAGCAGCACCACCGCGCCATAGAGCGCCGCGACACCCCCGCGCCACGCGGCGGCACGGTCCACAGACGCGGGCCCCGGCACAGCGGAGGCCTCGGCGGCAAGCGTCCCGACATCGGCATCGGCCGCAGGCCCGGCCGTTGCGGCATCCCGGGCGGGCAGAACGGCTTCGGCGGGCGCCTCGATCAGCGGCAGCGGATAGAAGACCGTATCGGCAGGGTAGAGCGGGATGTTGAGCGCCGGAATCACCGCGGCAGCCACCATCGCCGCCACCAGATAACGGCGGCAGGCCCGATAGGGGATGCGGCGCACGAGCAGCAGGCGGTAGAGGCCCAGCAGCAGGCCGCTGCAAAAGAGCACTTCCAGGAGGTAGAGCAGGGGGGATTTCATGGCGACAGGGTGAAATGAGTGTCAGTGAACGGTTTTCGCTGTTTTATTCGGCGTGCGTGTTGCGGTCGGGGCTGTCTGCCTGTTCGCGTTCGGCGTTCGGATTGTCCGAGGCCCCGTCGCGCAGCATCTTCAGGATGGCATCGGTCTCCTCGACCGAAATGCTCCTGTGGCGCGAGAAGAACGACATGAGCCGGCTCACCGACCCGCCGAAGAAGTTCTCGAGCACGGTATCCATGTAGCGGCCCGCGTAGTCGTCCTTGTCGACGAGCGGGAAGTACTCGTAGGTCTTGCCGTAGGCCTTGTGGCCCACGAAACCCTTGCGTTCGAGGATGCGCACGATGGTCGAGACGGTGTTGTAGGCCGGCTTGGGGTCGGGCATCTCGTCGAGAATGCCGCGCACCACCGTCGCCCCCTTGGCCCAGAGCACCTGCATGATCTCCAGCTCGGCCCGTGTCAGCTCCTGCGGTCTGTTTTTGACGATTTCCACCATAACTATACATTTAGTTGATTACTGTACGACAAACATACAACTATTTTTTTAATTATACAACTAAATTATTAGTTAATTTACATGCAAGTGGAAATAGACACGAAAGGAGAGGGGGCAATACGCCGCATCGGAGAGGAAGCAGGAAAGCGACAGCACCGAGAAAGGACCAACAGGAGAGCCCGGGCGGCGAGCACAGGAGCATAGGAAGAACCGGGACCGTTAAGAAGGGAAGGCGGAGTGGGAAGCGGAGACGACCGGAAAAAGGCATGGGAAACGGAGGCCGCCGGGAAAGGTAAGGCAGCCCGACAGGGGCAGCAGGACAGAGATGCACGGATACACTCGTCGCGCAAAAAAGCGGACCCGGGTCGGGTCCGCCGTCGGAACAAACTCAAAACAGAGACGGAACGTCGAGAGCAGGGGAGCGTCGGCGTGCGAACGTCCGGAACGGGAGATTGCGCCGGAGGGCTACAGCTCCCAACCGTCGCTCACTCCACCAGGTCGATGCAGACGGCTCCGTAGCGGCCCTGCGGCCCGAAGAACTGCACGGCCTCGGCCGGCAAAATATAGTAGTAGTGCATCGGGGCGCTCGCATTCGTAGAAAAGGCATTGGACCGACACATCGCCAGCCACGCGTCGATCGTCGAGAAACGACCGCCCAGAACGACCAGCGGCACCCGGTCGGGGTAGGTTTCGCCGACCACGACCGCCCGTGGCACTGCCCCAACGGCCCGCGGTACGGCATCGCCCAGCGAATCCAGCACGCAGGCGGCCCGCGCCGCGGCCTCCGCGCCATCGGCCGGGTTCCAGATATCGAGCCGCCGCAGGGTCAGCCCCTCGATAAAGCGGAGCACGCTGCCGGGAACCGGCCTGCCGTCAAGCAGGTAGAGCGCATCCTCCGGCAGACCGCGCCAGATGCCCTCCGGTTTCCACGACACCTGCACATACCCCTCCACACGCCGCAGCGAGTCGTAATCGGCTCGCAGCGAATAGGTATTGATCCGCGACGGTTCGGTCCGCCACTCGCCCGTCCGCGGATCGGGGCTCTCACCGCCGCCCGTCCAGGTATACCCGGCCGCATTGCCCACCAGATGCGGCCGCACGCCCTTGCGGCGGTTGCGCTCGGTAAAGAACTTCAGCAACCGGACCTGTTCGCGTCCCGTCGTGTCGGAGAGCCGCATGCGCCGCGGCTTGACCTTCACGCGCCGCACGTTCCAGAGCGTCACGGCGTCGTAGGCCTCCACGAAGCCCGTGCGGCGACGGTTGAGCTTGCAGGCAATGCGGCTGGAGGTATCGGCCACGGCCGGCAGGGCAGCCGCTGTGGCTTCGGCCACCGTATCGCGTTGCGCCCGGTCGAAGCGCAGCACCGCTTCGAGGCGTTCGGGCTCCTGCGCCGAGGCCTGCCATACGCCCATCACAAGGGCAACCAGCATGACGACAATCCGGTTCGAGGTGGATTTCTGCATGATGTTCTAATTTTTTCGTAAAATTAATACTAAAAAGTTAGATATACAACATTTCGCGCACTGAACCGCGAAAAAAAGAGGACACAGGGGCACGGGCACGGAGGGGCGAGGATAGGGACGCGGGCACGGTGGGATAGCGCCGCAGCCGGGTGCCGCGGCCGGGTATCACGGGCGGGTGTTACGGCGGGTGTCACGGGGGGTATCACGGATGGGAGTCGGAAGTGGGGAAAATCAGGAGGAGTGCACGCATGACGGGACATACAGGGGGGGGGCGGGGCACACCCGGGGAGAGCGAGGAGGAGCTTAAGAGAGTAGGCAGACAGCGCCGGGGAGAGCGAGGAGCACAAAAGAGGATAGGCTGCAATACAAGAGGGAGCAGAGAAGGCAGAGAAGGCAGAGAAGGCAGAAAGGAGCACAAAAAAGCCCCGGAACCTCCGTGCGGAAGTTCCGGGGCCATCGAAAGCGGGGCAGCGCAAACGGCTACTCCAGCTTGAGGTCCTTCTTGATGGCCTCGATCTTGCCGTCAAGCTCGGCCAGCACGCGGTCGTAGTCGGCCACCGAAGCCAGCGGCGCCTTCACGCCGAAGTAGAACTTGATCTTGGGCTCCGTGCCCGACGGACGCACCGAAACCTTCGTGCCGTCCTCGGTGAACCACTGCAGCACGTTGCTGCGGTCCTGCTCGATGGGGGTCTTGACTCCCGTCTTCACGTCGAGCGTCTCGAGCGTCTGGAAGTCGTTGATCTTCACCACGGGCGAGCCGACGATCGTCTTGGGCGGGTTGGCCCGGAAGTCGACCATCATCTGCTGGATCTGCTCGGCGCCCTCCTTGCCCTTGCGGACCACCGAAACGAGCCCCTCGCGGTAGAAGCCGTACTTCACGTAGAGCTCCTGCAGCCACTCGAAGAGCGTCAGGCCCATCGTATCCTTGGCCCAAGCAGCCGCCTCGGCCGCCAGCGAGCAGGCCGACACGGCATCCTTGTCGCGCACGTAGTCGCCGGCCAGGTAGCCGAACGACTCCTCGCCGCCGCCGATGTACTTCATCTTGCCCTCGTTCTCGCGGATGATCTTGGCGATGTACTTGAAGCCCGTGAGGCAGTCGTAGCACTTCACCTTGAAGAAGTCGGCCACGGCGTTGGCCATCTGCGACGTCACGATCGTCTTGACGACATACTGCTTGCCGTCGAGCTCGCCGCGCTCGGCCCAGCGCGTCAGCTGGTAGCTCATCAGCAGCACGAGCGTCTGGTTGCCGTTCAGCAGCACGTATTCACCCTGCTTGTTGCGCAGCGCCACGCCGATGCGGTCCGAGTCGGGGTCGGTGGCCAGCACGAGTTCGGCCCCCTCCTTCGCCGCCAGGTCGATAGCCATCGACATGGTCTTGCGCTCCTCGGGGTTCGGCGACTCGACCGTCGGGAAGTTGCCGTCGACAACGGCCTGCTCGGGCACGAGCTTCACGTTCGTGAAGCCGTACTTGGCCAGCGACGCCGGCACCAGACGCACGCCCGAGCCGTGCAGCGGCGTGTAGACGATCTTCATGTCGTGGAACTTCTTCACGCTTTCGGGCGAGAGCGACAACTCGTGCACGCGGTTGAGGTAGATCTCGTCGAACTTCTCGTCGAGGATCGTGATGTTCTCCGCATTGCGGCCCATCTGGATCATGTCGATGTCGGTGATCTTCTCCACCTCCTCGATGATGTTCCTGTCATGCGGCGGCGTGACCTGCGCACCGTCGGTCCAGTAGGCCTTGTAGCCGTTGTACTCCTTGGGGTTGTGCGAGGCCGTAACGACCACGCCCGAGTGGCACTTCAGCTCGCGGATCGCGAAGCTCAGCTCGGGGGTCGGACGCAGCGAGTCGAAGAGGAAAACCGTAAAGCCGTTCGAGGCGAAAATATCCGCCACGCGCTCGGCGAACATGCGCGAGTTGTTGCGGCTGTCGTGGCCGATCGCCACGCGGATCTGCTCGCCCGCGAAGTTCTTCTTCAGGTAGTTCGCCAGGCCCTGCGTCGCGGCGCCCACCGTATAGACGTTCATGCGGTTCGTACCCACGCCCATGATGCCGCGCAGGCCGCCCGTACCGAACTCGAGGTCCTTGTAGAAGCTCTCCACAAGTTCCTTCATGTCGTTGTCCATCAGGTATTTGACCTGCTTTTTCGTCTCTTCGTCATAATGGCCGTCGAGCCAGGCCTGCGCCTTCTTGAGGACCATCTGTTCCAATTCGTTTGCCATAAGAATTATTGGTTTTGTTTATAGGTTGCGTTCAATTCGTCCCAAAAAATTTATATGCAAATATAAGAAATAAAATTCGATTATTCAATATCAGCGAGTTAAAAATACCCCCTCGGAAACCGTTGTTTTTCTATATATAAAAAAAGGATAAATGCAACATATTTTCGGGAATCTTTTTACGAATTTATTCACAACTTTGTCACGTCAAAACGGTGCAAACCCCATCATGCAGAACAATACGCAGACATACAACGACACGTGGCAGCACTGTCTCGACCGCATTCGGACAAAAACCTCCGCCGAAGAGTTCGAGAAGTGGTTCCAGCCCATCGTGCCGCTCGAGTTCGACGGCACGACGTTGCGCCTGCGCGTTCCCAACGAGAGCTACGTCCGCCAGATCGAGAAGAACTACATCCCGTTCCTGCGGCCGATCATCTCGCAGCTCTACGGGCAGCAGACCCGGTTGCACTATGCCGTGCCGCGGGCCGCGGCGCAGCAGCCCTCCGTGGCCGCCGACGCCGACACGACCCCCATCTCGCGCATCATCGCACAGACCGACACGGCAAATATAAAAAATCCTTTCGTCATTCCGGGCGTGCGGAAGATCGTCGTCGACCCGCAGCTCAACCCGAACCTGACGTTTGCCACCTTCATCGAGGGCGAATGCAACCGCCTGGCCCGCTCGGCCGGCATGTCCGTAGCGGTGAATCCGGGCAACACCCCCTTCAACCCCTTATATATATACGGGGACTCGGGACTCGGCAAGACCCACATCGTGCAGTCGATCGGCCACGAGGTGCGCCAGCGCCACCCCGAGCTGCAGGTGCTCTACGTCTCGATGAACAAGTTCCAGGCACAGTTCCAGACGGCATACAAGAACGGCGAGATTCCCGACTTCATCCACTTCTACCAGATGATCGACGTGCTGATTATCGACGACATCCAGGAGCTGACGGGAAAGACCGGCACGCAAAATGCCTTCTTCAACATCTTCAACCACCTCCAGCTGGCGGGCAAGCAGCTGATCCTCACCTCGGACAAGCCGCCCGTGGAGCTGAAGGACATCGAGCAGCGCCTGCTCACCCGCTTCAAGTGGGGACTCTCGGCGCAGCTCAACACGCCGGACTACGAGACGAAGGTCAAGATCATCCGCGCCAAGGCCCGCAAACTCGGAGCCGAGATCTCCGACGAGGTCGTCGCCTACCTGGCCGACAACATCTCGGCCAACGTGCGTGAGATCGAGGGTGCCATCTCGTCGCTTGTGGCCAACGCTTCGTTCCTCGGGCGCAAGATCACCACGTCGCTGGCGAAGGAGATTCTGAAGGTCTACGTCAAGCTCTACCAGAAGGAGATCACCATCGACCACATCATCGAGGTGGTGTGCAACTACCTGAATCTCGACTTCGCACGCTTCAACTCCACGGAGCGCACGCGCGAGATCGCCCAGGCCCGGCAGATCGCCATGTACCTGGCCAAGCAGCACACCAAGGCCCCGCTCACGGCCATCGGCGCCGCCATCGGAGGGCGCAACCACGCCACGGTGCTCCACTCGTGCAAGGCCGTCACGAACCTCCTTGAGACCGACAAGGCCTTCCGCCGCCAGGTCGAGGAGATCGAAAAGAAGGTTCTGGCACAGTGAGGGGGGGGGAAAGTGAAAGGTGAAAGGTAAGGCGCAAGCGAGCCGCCGACTCCGGAATTTCCGACAATGCCGCTTCCGACACCCCAAGCTGAAAAACAAAGGTCGTGACAGTTCGTGTCACGACTTTTTTGTATCTTTGCCCTCCCCGAACAACCGACTGCATGGATCAACCGAAGCTCGAACGCCTGCTGCGGCTCATGAAGCTGCTCACGGCCAACACCACCTACAACGTCGACCAGCTGGCCGAGCGGCTCCACATGTCGCGCCGCACCGTCTACCGCTATATCGACACCTTCCGCGAGGCGGGTTTCGTCATCAAGAAGACAGGCGACTGCATCCGCCTCGACAAGGAGTCGCCCCATTTCCGCGACATCTCGCAACTCGTCCACTTCACCGAGGAGGAGGCCGTGATCCTCAAGCGCGCCATCGAGAACATCGACGACACGAACCTGCTGAAACAGAACCTCAAGCGCAAGCTCTACTCGGTCTACGACAACCGCACGCTGGCCGACACGGTCGTCCGGGGCCGGAACGCCCCGAACATCCACCACCTGATCGAGGCGATCGAGCAGCAGCGGCAGGTCGTCCTGCACGGCTACCGGTCGGCCCACGGCGGCGAGGTGCGCGACCGCCGCGTCGAGCCCTTCGCCTTCACGACCAACTACGTGCAGGTGTGGTGCTACGACACCGAGGACGGCGTCTGCAAGCTCTTCAAGACCGCGCGCATCGGCGAGGTCGAACCGACCGACACGCCGTGGGAGCACGCCGACGCCCACACCGAGGGGTTCATCGACGCCTTCCGCATGCACGGCACGCAGCGCCACCGCGTGCGGCTCGAACTGGGGCTGCTGGCCTACAACCTGCTGTGCGAGGAGTATCCGCTCGCCGAGCGGGACGTCCGCCCGCTGGGTCGCGGACGCTGGCTGCTCGACACCGAAGTGGCCAACTTCACAGGCGTCGGCCGCTTCGTCGTGGGGCTGCTGGACGACATCCGCGTGGTCGACACTCCGGAGCTGACCGAGCACATCCGCACATACATCGCTGAAAATCTGAAATAAACATACCACCATGATCGACGAAATCCTCGAATACAACCGCCGCTTCGTGGCCGAGAAGGGCTACGAGCGCTTCATCACCGACAAATATCCCAACAAACGCATCGCCATCGTCACCTGCATGGACACGCGGCTCGTGGAGCTGCTGCCCGCGGCCCTCGGCCTGCGCAACGGCGACGTGAAGATCATCAAGAATGCCGGCGGCACGATCACCAACCCCTTCGACAGCACGGTGCGCAGCCTGCTCGTGGCGATCTACGAGCTGGGCGTCAACGAGGTGATGATCGTCGGCCACACCAACTGCGGCGTGCAGGGCATGGACAGCGCCGAGATGCTGCACCTGATGAAGCAGCGCGGCATTCCCGAGCAGCACATCACGCTGATGAAGCACTGCGGCATCGACCTCGACCGGTGGCTGCACGGCTTCGACGACACACGGTCGGCCGTATTGGAGACCGTCGATCTGGTGCGCAACCACCCGCTCGTCCCCGACGACATCGTCGTCCGCGGCTACATCATGGACTCCACGACCGGCGCGCTGGAGCCCATTACACCATCCGGCGACTCGGCGCAATAACGCCCCCGCGAAGCCGTCACGGCCGGCGGCGGCCCAAAAGGGGCCACATCCGGCACGCCGGACACGGGTTGGCCGAAAAAAATTACACAATCACCGCATCTGTGTCATAAGTTGTCGCTCCGGGGTGGTTTCTTTGCATCGTGAACTTAAAACAACAACGACCATGGGAACAGCCTACAAGATCAGATGCAAGCACTGCGGAGCGCAGTTCGACCACTACATGCAGCCGGGATACGGCATCCTGCCGCCGTGCGTCGGATGCGGCGGATACGTCGAGACCGAAACGGCAATCCGCTGCCCGGCCTGCCACAAGCGGCTCAACGCCACACAGGAGGAATTCAACGAACAGGTGGAAGTAGTCTATCAGTGGGATTAGCGGCCAAAAATTCCCTCCTGAAGGCAAAAAATACCGGATTTTTTCACTATCTTTGAGAGGTAAACCGACTTTATCGAGATATGGCCAAATTGCAGCCGGGAGACATGGCTCCCGATTTCCGATCGACGACCCAGGACGGCGAGCCACTGTCGCTTGCCGACCTGCGCGGACAGCGCATCGTTCTCTACTTCTACCCGAAGGACAACACCTCGGGATGCACGCTCGAGGCAAAGAGCCTGCGCGACGGCAAGGAGGAGCTCGCCCGCCGCGGATTCCGCATCATCGGCGTGAGCCCCGACAGCGAGAAGTCGCACCGCAACTTCTGCGCACGTCACGAGCTGAACTTCACGCTGCTGGCCGACACCGACCACTCGGTGTGCGAAGCCTACGGCGTGTGGGCCGAGAAGTCGATGTACGGACGCAAGTACATGGGGGTTGTGCGCACGACCTTCCTGATCGACGCCGAAGGCCGCATCGAAAGGATCTTCGACAAGGTCGACACGAAGAACCACTACCAACAGATCCTCGACGCCTGCGAATGAGACGATGAACCGCCGCGCCGCCATACTCCTCCTGACAGGATGCCTGTCGCTTCTCCCGGTCCTGCAGCTCCGGGGGCAGGAGACGGACGGCATCCGGCGCATCGAGCCGGGGCGGATCTCGGCCAAGGCCCACGAGGCGCTGCGGCTCTACTTTGAAACGGCCCTGCCCGCATGGACCGATACGCGGTGGCTGCAGGTCGAGGTCGACCCGATCGCACGGGCTCGCCGCGCGCTGCGCGAACGCATGCAGCAGGAGGCGGAGAAGGCGACACTCGCGGCCGAGGAAACGGCCCGTCCGCGCGATCCGCAGATCGTCACCGAGCGGCTGCGCGTCACGCTGGGAAACAACACGGACCGTTCGTGGAGCCCCTATCCAGACCGGGCGCTCGACGCCCGGGCGCTCAGTTTTCCGCTGCCGCGCGATGCCCGGGCCGACAAGCGCACGCCCCAGCAAAAGGCGTTAGACCAGATCCGGGGCCGCAAATAGCCTTCGGAGAAAGGAAGGGAGTAGCCGCAAATACCCTTCGGAGAGAGGAAGGGGGTAGACGCAGGCTCCGGACAACCCGGCCGCCAAAGTGGGAGAGACGGCTCCGCCCGCCGAAAAGCGGAAGGGTAGTTCGACAACCGGGAAACCGGGCAGCGGGCCCGGCCGCCGAAAACAGAAGGGCTGCTCCGGCCACGGAAAAGCGGAAGGGTAGTTCGACAACCGGGAAACCGGGCAGCGGGCCCGGCCGCCGAAAAACAGAAGGGCTGCTTCGGCCGCCCGAGCACAAAACGAAACAGACAAACGCGAAACGCAATAAAAAGCAACACAACGAAATGGCAGAAAAAGCACAGGTAAACCCGGACAAGCTCAAGGTCTTGAACGCGGTGATGGAAAAGATAGAAAAGGACTTCGGCAAGGGGTCGATCATGCGGATGAACAGCACGGAGGTCAACGACATTCCGGTCATCCCGACCGGCTCGATCACCCTCGACATGGCGCTCGGCGTCGGCGGCTATCCCAAGGGCCGCGTCATCGAGATCTTCGGCCCCGAGTCGTCGGGTAAGACGACACTGGCGATCCACGCCATCGCCGAGGCGCAGAAGGCCGGCGGCATTGCGGCCTTCATCGACGCCGAGCACGCCTTCGACAGCTTCTACGCCCAGAAACTGGGTGTCGACGTCGACAACCTGCTCATCTCGCAGCCCGACAACGGCGAACAGGCACTCGAAATCGCCGACTCGCTGATCCGCTCGAGCGCCATCGACATCATCGTCATCGACTCGGTGGCGGCCCTCACGCCCAAGGCCGAGATCGAAGGCGAGATGGGCGACTCGAAGATGGGTCTTCAGGCGCGCCTCATGTCGCAGGCCCTGCGCAAGCTCACGTCGAGCATCTCGAAGACCAAGACCGTCTGCATCTTCATCAACCAGCTGCGCGACAAGATCGGCGTGGTCTACGGCAACCCCGAGACGACGACCGGCGGCAACGCCCTGAAGTTCTACGCCTCGGTGCGCATCGACATCCGCCGCGTGTCGGTCATCAAGGACGGCGAGGAGCAGCTCGGAACCCGCACGCGCGTCAAGGTCGTGAAGAACAAGGTGGCACCTCCGTTCAAGCGGGCCGAATTCGACATCATGTTCGGCGAGGGCATCTCGAAGATCGGCGAGATCATCGACCTGGGCGTCGACTACGGCATTCTCAAGAAGGCCGGATCGTGGTTCTCCTACGGCGACCGCAAGATCGGTCAGGGACGCGACGCGGTCAAGGAGCTGCTCAAGAAGGACGAGGCGCTCGCCGCCGAGATCGAAGCGAAGGTGCGCGAAGCGATGAAACAACCGAAAGAAGCATAACGCAACAACGTGTATGGGATATACTGCCGAGGATGAGGCCCTCATCAAGGAAAAATGGGATGATCTGCTGCTCTCTTGCACGAAGATCTGCAAGAACGACGAAGACTGGAATTTCATCAAACGGGCATTTTTCCTTGCCAAGGAGGCACACGAAGGGGTAAGGCGCCGCTCCGGCGAGCCTTACCTCCTGCATCCCATTGCAGTAGCCAAGATCGTCATCGAGGAGATCGGCCTCGGCGTGAAATCGGTTGTCGCGGCTCTGCTGCACGACGTCGTCGAGGACACGGAGTATACGGTCGAGGACATGGAGCGCATCTTCGGACCGAAGATCGCCTCGATGGTCGACGGACTGACGAAGATGTCGGGCGTCTTCAACGCCGACACCTCCGAGCAGGCCGAATATTTCCGCAAGGTGCTCCTCACGCTTTCGGACGACGTGCGCGTCATCCTCATCAAGATCGCCGACCGCCTGCACAACATGCGCACGCTGGGCTCCATGCCCATGAACAAGCAGATCAAGATCACGGGCGAGACGATCTACCTCTTCGCACCGCTGGCCTACCGGCTGGGGCTCTACTCGATCAAGAGCGAGCTGGAGGACCTCTGCATGAAGTACCGCTTCCCGCAGCAGTACGAGGAGATCACCAAAAAACTCCAGGAGAGCGAAGCCTCGCGCCGGGAGTTCATCGACAAGTTCAACGCCCCGATCATCGCGGCGCTCAACCGCGACAACTTCAACTACGAGATTTCGGGCCGCGTGAAGAGCGTCTACTCGATCTGGAGCAAGATGCAGCGCAAGCAGATACCCTTCGAGGAGATATACGACCTGTTTGCCATCCGCATCGTCTTCAAGCCGCTGCCGTTCCCCTCGGAAAAGACCCAATGCTGGCAGGTATACTCCACCATCACGGACATCTACACCC